>JBFXAT010000019.1:0-65048 GCA_050183995.1 Vicinamibacterales bacterium | reverse complement strand
ATCGGCGTCGGCATGCAGATCCAGATGTGAAGCCCCCTACCCCCAAGGAGTGAAATCGATGAAGCTGACATTCACCTGTCTCGCAGGCGCCCTGGCGCTGACCGCGCTGCTGGCGCCCGCCCCGGCCGCCGCGCAGGACACCATCAAGGTCGGTGTGCTCCACTCGCTGTCCGGAACGATGGCCATCAGCGAAACCACGCTGAAGGACACCGTGCTCATGCTGATCGACGAACAGAACAAGAAGGGCGGTCTGCTCGGCAAGAAGCTCGAGGCCGTGGTCGTCGACCCTGCGTCCGACTGGCCGCTCTTCGCCGAGAAGGCGACGCAGTTGCTGGAGCGCGACAAGGTCGCCGTCGTGTTCGGCTGCTGGACGTCGGTCTCGCGCAAGTCCGTCCTGCCGGTGTTCGAGAAGGACAACGGGCTGCTGTTCTATCCGGTGCAGTACGAGGGCGAGGAGTCCTCGAAGAACGTCATCTACACCGGTGCCGCCCCGAACCAGCAGGCGATTCCCGCCGTCGACTATCTGATGAACGAGATCGGTGTGAAGCGGTGGGTGCTCGAGGGCACCGACTACGTCTATCCCCGTACCACGAACAAGATCCTCGAGGCCTACCTGTTGTCGAAAGGGGTGAAGCCGGCTGATATCTCCATCAACTACACGCCGTTCGGCCACGCCGACTGGCAGACTCGCGTCGCCGCCATCAAGCGGTTCGGTTCGGCCGGTCAGAAGACCGCCGTCGTCTCCACGATCAACGGCGACGCGAACGTGCCGTTCTACAAGGAACTCGCGAACCAGAAGATCTCGGCCGAAGACATCCCCGTCGTCGCCTTCTCGGTCGGCGAGGAGGAGCTGTCGGGACTCGACACCAAGCCGCTCGTCGGCCATCTGGCCGCCTGGAACTACTTCCAGAGCGTGAACACGCCAGCGAACAAGGACTTCATCAGCCGTTGGAAGACCTACATCAAGAAGCCGAACCGCACGACCAACGATCCGATGGAGGCCCACTACATCGGCTTCAACCTGTGGGTGAAGGCCGTGGAGAAGGCGAAATCGACCGACGTCGACAAGGTCCTTGCCGCGCTGCCGGGCCTCGAGACGCCGAACCTCACGGGCGGCGTCGCGAAGATGCTCCCGAACCACCACATCACCAAGCCGGTCTACATCGGCGAAGTCCGCGGCGATGGACAGTTCGACGTGGTGTGGCAGACCAAGGGCACCGTCCCCGGGGACGCGTGGTCCGACTTCCTGCCCGGCAGCCGCGATACGGAGGCGGACTGGGTGACGCTCAAGTGCGGTAACTACAACACGAAGACGAAAGTCTGCTCGGGTCAGAACTACAAGTGAGGGATCCAGTACGCGGCGGGTGGTGGCGCATGGCGCTGCTGCTCGCCGTCTTGCTGGCGGCCGCCGCGGGTTCCGCCGCGGCGCAGCCGTCCAACGACGACATCACGGCGACGCTGCGGACGCTCGGCGAAGCGAGCTTCCTCGAGAAGGAGTCGATCGCCGAACAGCTGATCGAGAGCGCGCATCCCGCAGTGCGCGGTCTGCTCGAGGCGTGGCTGGACGACCGCCTCTACGCGCGCGAGGACGGCGGCGTCTTCATCGTGAAGTCCGCGGACGCCGACCTGGCGCAGTTCGAGCTGATCGACCCGCTGACGCAGCAGCCGGCGGGGACGCAGGATCCGGCGTCGCTGACCAAGATCGGGACCAACAACCGTCTCCGGCGGTTTCTTCGCACGGCGGCCGCGCGCTTTTCGCTCGGAAACCCGGATCGCAACGTGCGGCTGGCGGCGGTGCGCCAGATGGCGAATACCCTCGATGCACCCACGGTCGACCTGCTGACCCAGCGCGCGAGCGAGGAGACCGACTCCGACGTTCGCTACGAAATCGACACCGCCCTCGCGCTCGCGGCGCTCGACGAGGGTGATCGTGAGGCGCGGCTCGCCGCGGTGGAGACCCTGTCGCACCGCCTCCGGGCCGAAGTGCGGAACCGCCTGGCGGCACTCACCGAACGTGCCGAGGACGGCACCTACGCTGAGGAAGACGCGGAGATTCGCCAGGCGGCGGTCGCGGCTGTGCGTCGCATCGACGGCCAGCGTCGGCTCTACGAGGCCGTCGAGACGCTGTTCTTCGGTCTCAGCCTCGGATCGGTGCTCGTGCTCGTCGCCATCGGCCTGGCCATCACGTTCGGCGTCATGGGAGTGATCAACATGGCCCACGGCGAGCTGATGATGCTCGGCGCCTACACCACGTACGTGGTGCAGCTCATGATGCCCTCGCACATCGGGGCCTCGATCCTGGTCGCCGTGCCGGCGGCGTTCCTGGTCTCCGGTCTGGCCGGGGTGCTCCTCGAGCGGTCCATCATCCGGTTCCTCTACGGCCGTCCGCTCGAGACGCTTCTGGCCACCTTCGGTGTGAGCCTCGTCCTGCAGCAGCTCGTGCGGTCGCTCTTCTCGGCCAACAACCGCGCCGTGGAGACGCCGGCCTGGATGAGTGGAAGCCTGCAGCTGAACGGAGCGCTTGCCATCACCTACAACCGGCTCTACATCGTGGTGTTCACCTTGATCGTGTTCACGGCGCTGCTCGGCGTCCTCAAGCGTACGCGCGCAGGACTGGAGATCAGAGCCGTGTCGCAGAACCGGGCCATGGCACGCGCGATGGGCATCCGCAGTGGATGGGTCGATGCGCTGACCTTCGGCCTCGGCTCGGGCATCGCCGGCGTCGCCGGCGTGGCGCTCAGCCAGCTCACCAACGTCGGTCCGAATCTCGGTCAGGCCTACATCATCGACTCGTTCATGGTGGTCGTGTTCGGCGGCGTGGGCAATCTCTGGGGCACGCTCATCGGCGGCATGTCGCTCGGCATCGTGAACAAGCTGCTCGAGCCGTATGCGGGCGCCGTGCTCGGAAAGATCCTGGTGCTCGTGGGACTGATCCTGTTCATTCAGCGCCGGCCGCGCGGGCTCTTCCCGCAGACCGGGCGCGCCGCGGAGGGCGCATGACGAGTGGAGACCGCCACTCGATCCTGTCGGCGCCGGGTTCGGCGCCATTCCTCGGCGTGCTCGCGGCAATGGCGATCGTCGTCCCGGTCCTGAATCTGTTGGTGCCGGCTTCGTCGCCGCTGCACGTGTCGGCGTACGCCCTGGCCTTGATCGGGAAGTATCTGTGCTACGCGACGCTCGCGGTGTCGGTCGATCTGGTCTGGGGCTACTGCGGGATCCTCAGCCTTGGCCACGCCGCCTTCTTCGCCCTCGGCGGGTATGCCATGGGCATGTATCTCATGCGCCAGATCGGCGTGCGCGGCGTCTACGGCAACGCCGATCTTCCGGACTTCATGGTGTTCCTGAACTGGAACGAGCTGCCCTGGTTCTGGTATGGGTTCAACCATTTCCCGATCGCGCTCGCCGCGATCGTCCTGGTGCCCGGAACCTTGGCGCTGGTGTTCGGGTGGCTGGCGTTCCGATCGCGCGTCACGGGGGTCTACCTGTCGATCATCACGCAGGCGCTCAGCTATGCGCTGCTCCTCGCGTTCTTCCGCAACGAGATGGGTTTCGGCGGGAACAACGGCTTCACCGACTTCAAGGAGATCCTCGGCTTCAGCCTTCAGAGCGAAGGGACCCGCGTCGCGCTGTTCATCTGCAGCGCGATGGTGCTCGCGGGCAGTTATCTCGCCTGCCAGGCCATCGTGGCGTCGAGGGCCGGCCGTGTCGTCAGGGCGGTGCGCGACGCCGAGAGCCGCGTGCGATTCCTCGGCTACCGCGTCGAGTCGTACAAGCTCTGGATGTTCGTCTTCTCAGCGGTCATCGCGTCGGTGGCCGGCGCGCTCTACGTGCCGCAGGTCGGCATCATCAACCCGAGCGAGTTCGCGCCGATCAACTCGATCGAAGTGGTCATCTGGGTCGCTGTCGGCGGGCGCGGGACGCTCTACGGAGCGGCGCTCGGCGCGTTCATCGTCAACTACGCCAAGACCTACTTCACGAGCACGCTGCCCGAGGTGTGGCTCTACGCGCTCGGCGCCATGTTCGTGCTGGTGACCCTGTTCCTGCCGCGCGGCATCGTCGGCATCGCGCCGCGTCCGGCCGCCCCGGTGCCCGACCCGGTGACGGCGGAGTGAGCGCGATGGAGCCTCGTCCGAAGCGACAGATGATCGGCCCGAACTGGCGGGCCTTGAAGGAGGCCGCGGCGAAACGCGCGCCTCCGCAGCTGAAGGGGAAGATCCTGTACGTCGAGGGCGTCACCGTGTCCTTCGACGGGTTCAAAGCGCTGAACCACCTCTCGTTCTTCGTCGAGCCCGGCGAGCTGCGCTGCGTGATCGGTCCCAACGGCGCGGGCAAGACCACGATGATGGACGTGATCACCGGGAAGACGCGCCCGGACGCCGGAAGCGTGTGGTTCGGACGGCATGTCGACCTGCTCACGCTCGACGAACCCGCGATCGCCCAAGCCGGAATCGGACGCAAGTTCCAGAAGCCGACCGTGTTCGAGCAGCTCACCGTCTGGGAGAACCTCGAGCTGGCCCTGCCCGGCCGGAAGAGCTTCTGGCGCACGCTGGTGGCGAGCGTGACGGCGATCGAACGCGCGCGGATCGAGGAGACGCTGGCGGTCGTCGGCCTGGTCGGGCAGCGCGAGGTGCTCGGCGGCGCGCTGTCGCACGGGCAGAAGCAGTGGCTGGAGATCGGCATGCTGCTGATGCAGAGCCCGGAGCTCCTGCTCCTCGACGAGCCGGTCGCCGGCATGACGCCGCAGGAGATCGAACGGACCGAAGAGCTGCTGCTGTCGCTCGCTGGAAAGCACTCGGTGGTGGTGGTCGAGCACGACATCGAGTTCGTGCGCGCCATCGCGAGCCGCATCACCGTCCTGCATGAGGGGCGCGTCCTCGCGGAGGGAGACATGGACACCGTCCAGAACGATCCCCGCGTCATCGAGGTGTATCTGGGGTCATGAGTCTGCTCGCATTGGATACCGTCAATCAGTTCTACGGCGGCAGTCACACGCTGTGGGATGTCACCTTCGGGGTGCCAGTCGGTTCGCGCACCTGCCTCATCGGCCGCAACGGGATGGGCAAGACCACGTTGCTCAAGTGCATCATGGGACTGCTGCCGGTCGCGTCCGGACGCGTGATGTACGGCGACGCGCCGATCTCCGGCCTGCCGGCGGAGGAGCGCGCACGCCGTGGGATCGGGTACGTCCCTCAGGGGCGCGACATCTTTCCGCACTTGACCGTCGAAGAGAATCTCCGCGTCGGGCTGCCGGTCCGCCGGAGCGGAGGCAGGCGCATCCCGGATCTGATCTTCGAGCTCTTTCCCGTTCTGAAGCAGATGTTGCGCCGCCGTGGGGGTGACCTCTCCGGCGGCCAGCAGCAGCAGCTGGCGATCGGCCGTGCACTCGTGATCGAGCCGAAGCTCCTCATCCTGGACGAGCCGACCGAAGGCATTCAGCCCAGCATCGTGCGTGAGATCGGCGACGTGATTCTCCGGCTGAACCGTGAAGCCGGCGTGACCGTGCTGCTCGTCGAGCAGAAGCTGCCGTTCGCACGCCGCGTCGCCAGCGAGTTTCGCATTCTCGAGAAGGGGCGCTGCGTCTCCAGCGGTCGCATCGAGGATCTGACCGACGAGGTCGTGCAGACGCACCTGAGCATCTGACGGCCTCGCGGTGCCCTCACGTCGCAACATTCAGCTCTGCCGTACTGGTATCATCGCACCGGCATGTGCGCGCCACGGGCGCGCGCCGTACGCATCGAGCGTGCGACAGGCTGCCTCATGCGACCCGACGACCTCACGCCCGCCGACCGGGAGCTCGCGCAGCTCACGCTCATTCGAGTGCACCTGGCGCGCATCGCGCGCCGAAAGTGGCACGCGGAGCGGGCGGCCGTGTCGCCGGCCGGCGCCGCGGGAGGTGGCGCGGGAGGCGCCGCGGTGAACGAGACCGCGCGTCCGCCACGCGGCATCTCCACTCCCGTCTATCCAGCGAGATCCTGAAGCCGCGCGGGCGCCAATCCCGCGGGCCGCCCCGCCCCCGAGTGCGGGCTATACTCCGAACATGCTCCCGCTGGTCGCGCGGCTCGTCGTCTGCGCGCTCGCCTTGACGCACGGCGCCGTGTGGCTCGAGAGTCGCGACGCGAGTGCGGGCCACCCGCCGGCGCATCGCGTGGCGCAGGCCATCTGCGCGCCGACCACGATCGGCGTCGCCGCGCTGCGAGCGAAGGAGCTTCGATCCACCGCCTTCTCCGCCACGGATCGCTCCCAGCGTGTCGTTCCCTGCCTCGTTTCGGCTCCCGGCGCCCAGCCACTCGACCCTGCGCTGCCGAGTGGAGAGGATCCGGGTGCGATGCCGCTCGGATCGCGTCCGCCACCTCCACCGGCTGCCTGACCCGCTGCGTCGATAGTTCCTCACACGCGCCGATCCTCGTGCTCCGCACGAGGAGTCCTGCGCTGCGGGGAGGTGTGTCACCACGCGACATGGAGGTCGACTCGTGGAGCTCGGAGAGATCCTGAAGATCGTGACGGCGGTGGCCGTTGTCGTGGTCATCGCATACGCTGCCCGCCGCGGCCAAGCGGTGCAGCTGCCGCCCGGGGCGAAGGAGCCGCGAGGCGCGAAGGAGCCGCCAGGCGCGGCACCGCTCCAATAACGAGGTGCTCGGTGCACGGATACGATCTGATTCTCACGTTGACCGGCGGGCTCGGTGCGGCGCTCCTGCTCGGCTACGTCACGCATCGACTCGGGCTCTCGCCCATCGTCGGATACCTGCTGGCCGGCACGCTGGTGGGTCCGCATACCCCCGGGTTCGTCGCCGACGCTTCGATCGCCGAGCAGCTGGCGGAAGTCGGCGTGATCCTCCTGATGTTCGGTGTGGGCCTGCAGTTCCACGTCGAGGAGCTGCTCGCCGTGAGACGCGTGGCGATTCCAGGCGCCATTGCGCAAAGCCTGGTCGCGACCGGTCTCGGGACCCTGCTCGCGATCGCGCTCGGATGGACCTGGCCGGCCGCGCTGATCTTCGGCATGGCGCTGTCGGTCGCCAGTACGGTGGTGCTGATCCGGGTGCTCGCCGACAACAACGACCTGCACACGCAGGCCGGTCATATCGCCGTCGGCTGGCTCGTCGTCGAGGATCTGTTCACGGTCCTCGCACTCGTCCTGCTGCCGGCGTTGTTCACTCCAGGGCGCCTCGAGATGCCGCTCTGGGCCAGCCTCGCGCTGACGATCGCAAAGGTGGGCGCGCTGGTGGCCTTCACCGCGATGGTTGGAGGACATGTGATCCCGCGCGTCATCGACCGCGTCGCCCAGACGCGGTCCCGCGAGCTGTTCACGCTGACCGTACTCGTCATCGCGTTGGGGATCGCCGTCGGCTCGGCGCTGGTGTTCGGTGTGTCGATGGCGCTCGGGGCGTTTCTCGCGGGCATGGTGGTCGGGCGCTCGGAGTACAGTGTCCGCGCGGCGTCGGAAGCGCTGCCGCTGCGCGATGCGTTCGCCGTGCTCTTTTTCGTGTCGATTGGGATGTTGCTCGACGTGTCAGCCCTCGCCAGCTCGCCCGTGCTCGTGGCCGGGGCGATCGCCATCGTGCTCATCGGCAAGCCGCTCGTCGCCCTGCTGCTCGTGAGAGCGCTGCAGTATCCGGTGGGTGTGGCCCTGACCGTGGCGGTGGCGCTGGCGCAGATCGGGGAGTTCTCGTTCATCCTGGCGACAGTCGGGCGCGAGTTGGGCATTCTGACGGGCGAAGCGACGAACGTGCTCGTCGCCACCGCAATCGCGTCGATCGTGGTCAATCCGCTGGCGTACTCCGCGATCGAACCGGTCACGCGATGGCTGGGACGCCCGCCGTGGGCCGGCCGGGGCGGGCGGCACGTCGAGGGCGAGGTCGTGGACCACGGCGGCCCGCGGCCGCTCGAAGCGAGCTACCGGGCGGTCGTTGTCGGATACGGTCCGACGGGACGAGCCGTGGTCAGGCTGCTGCGTGAAAATGGCGTTGCGCCGACGGTGGTCGACCTCAACATGGACGCGGTGCGTGAGCTTCGTGAAGGCGGTGTCGACGCCGTCTATGGTGACGCGACCCGTCCGGAAACGCTGGCCGCCGCGGGGCTGCCAGGAGCGGACACGCTCATTCTCGGCGCCGCAGGACTCACGCACAGCATCGAGATCATTCGGGAGGCGCGCCTGCTGAACCCGCGGGTACGCGTCCTGGCCCGCGCATCGTACCTTCGTGCCGTTCCGGCGTTGAAGGACGCCGGCGCGGCCAGCGTCTACACCGGCGAGGGAGAAGTGGCTCTCGCGTTCGTCGAGGACATCCTGCGAACCCTCGGCGCGACGCCGGAGCAGATCGATCGCGAGCGGGCGCGCGTCCATCGAGAACTGACCGCGCCGGCCTGACGGGTGCGCCGACGGCCGGCGCCGCGGGGGAGGACCGCGGGCCGGCCGATCGGACTGCCGGCAGCCGATGCCGCGGCCGCCGTCGTCTGCGTGCGCGAGCCCTACGGCTCGAGTCGATACAGCGTCGTGTTCGTCGGCGCTCCGTCAGTGGCCGGCGTCTCGTTGGCAATCGCCAGGTAGAACCGCCCCCTGTTCTCGAAGATCTCGAGGCCCTCGGGGGCTCGATCGCCATCGGTCACGATCATGTCGAGGAATTCGACGTCGAACGGGTTGGTGATGTCGAAGATCGCCACGGCGCTCTTCGTCGTGCGTTCGAGACCCACGAACGCGTACATCCGTCCGCGAATCTCCCGCAGCGCCACGCCTTCCGGTTCCACGCCCTTGTCGCGGCTCCGGCCATCGTCATAGATGCCGCGGTCCGCGGCCTCCGTGTCGAGGATGTTTCCGCTGTCGTAGACCAATGCGCCGTTGTCGTCGCGAATCGAGAACGACCGCGCTCCGGCAGCGAACAGGTTGCCGGCGGACGAATCGACGTTGGAGACGCGAAGGCGATCGAGGGGTGCGACCGCACCGAAGGTGCTGGCGGCAGAGCGATCCTCATTGTCCTCGCGGAAGTCGCCTTCGTTCGCGAGCACCAGGTAGGTATTGCCGCGCCACCGGTACGACTCGATGCCGTCCGGCAGATAGAGCCCCTTGGCGTCCACCGGCACGAACGAGATCGTGCTGTCGTTGTCCTTCGGGTCGATCTCGTTTCCCGGCACGCTGAAATCCTTTGCGCCGAGGCCGACGATGGCGGTGAAGGCGTTGATCGTCAGATCGAGCACGCCGATCGCGTTGCCTTCCTGGAGCGTCACGAACGCTCGCGATCCATCCTTCTCGACGGTGATGTATTCGGGTTCGAAGTCCATGCCCGCGTTCGTGCGGACGTTGGTGCCGTATTGCGGGACGCCGTCCAGGCCGGCCGTGGCGACCACCGTACGCGTCCGCACGTCGATGATGCTGACGCTCCCTGGAGGATCGGGTGTCTCGTAGTCTTCGTCAGCGGCCGCATTCGGCGTTGCCTCGTTGGCGACGAGGAGCGTCTTGCCATCCGGGGTGAACGTCACCATGTCGGGAAGGGAGCCGACCTCCACGACGTTGGTGCCCCTCGCGGGCTCGCGCCTCCTGGTGTCGAAGAAGACCACGTGCCCGGGCGCCCGGCGATCCGGCGACGCCTCGATGGCGAAGGCCGCCAATCCCTTGTGAATGGCGACGCTGTTGATCAGCCCGTACGGCGTGACGTCGATGTGCTCGACGAGCTCGCCGGTTCGTGCGTTCAGGACGTCGACACCGACGATCCCCGCGACCCAGATGGTGTCGGTCTTCTCGTCGTACGCGGGGATTTCAGAGACCTGACCGGGGCTGGTGTGGCCATGCGTCCACAGCTTCGTGAACGAGAGATCGTTCGGTCTCTTCGGTCCCTTCGGCGGCTTCGGACCTCCAGGCCCTTTGGCCGACGCGAACGCCGGGTACATGGTCGACGCGAGCATCAGCGTCAGCGCAATGGTCGTCAGTCGTCTCACTCGTTCCTCCTCTGCGCGCTTGCGCGCGGCGGCGGGAATGCCGGAAGGAACGGTAGCAACCGCGTGCAACGGACGTGGCACGACGACATGACGAATGGATGACGTCGCCGACAGCCGAGCGTGTCATGGCCGCGACGCATCCGACGGTGGAGCGCTCGGCCTGGGGGCAGGCGGCGAGCCGAAGGGGCCGAGCGGTCTGGGAAGGCGAGGAGGCCGAGTCGTCAGGCTCGCGGAAGCTCGCCCGGGCGGACGGTCCTGATCGATTCCATCAGATCGTCAACGCGCCCCACGCGCTCGAAGTACCCGACGATCGCGATCGTCTTGCCGGCCTTGGTCGAGCCGGGCAGGTTCTCGTAGTCCACGTCCAGATCGAAGCACAACGCGCGAAGCTCATCGTCGCTGAATCGGGACTCGAGGAGCAGGCGCAGCTGGCGCCGGCTTGGAGAGGCGACAGTGTCCCGGCTGGCTTCGAGCGAGGGCGAGCTCCCAGCGAAGCCGGAGGCCGGCGCGGGCGCCCGCTCGGCCCGGTGGGCTTCGACGCGTGCGCGCCAGTCGTCGAAGACACCTCTGAACTCGCGATCCAACGTCACGCCAGCGCCGATCGGCACGCGCTTCACGTACCAGTCGTAGCCCGTTTCGAGGAGGCCTTCGGCCCGGAGGTCCTGTTCGACGATGACGAGCAGGGGAAGGCCGCGCGTGTAGGCCATTGCCGCTTCGATCTGGTTCCAGACCGTCGGAAGCGCAATGCCGTTCAGCGTGCGCTCCCCATCACTCCCGCGCCGATCGACCGCTTCGACGATCCGCAAGCGCTCGAAGCCGACGATCGCCGCGCCCGCACATTCGGTCATCAGCTCGTCGATGGCTTTGAGCGGCTGCTGACTCGACCAGTAGTTGCGGCCGAGCGCCTGTGGCAGCAGGCCGTGATCGAGCATGTGGCTCTCGATCGCCGAGACGAACGCCTCCTGCTCCGGTGTGGACGTGCGCCCCACGCTGACGAACACTTTCGTGCTCACGGCGGACAGCGTGTCCGACGCTCTTCTCCTTGTCAATAGGGGGGCGGCGGCGGTATTCACTAGACTGGGGGCGATTCCGGACGGCGTTCCGTTGTCGATCGGCAGCCATTCACGTGGCCCGGGCCGTAATCATTCACAAGTCACGAGGCGTGGCACATGGCGTTGAACGGACGGCAGCTGGAGCAGATTCACGACGCCTTCTTGTCGGCGTTCCCCAGCGCGCGGGCACTCGAGCGGATGCTGCTCTTCGGGATGGACGTCAGGCTTTCCTCGGTTGCCGCCGAAGGCACGCTGAGCGACATGGTTTTTCAGGTATTGAAGTGGGCAGAGGCGCAGGGACGGACCCCGGATCTGCTGGCCGCTGCGGTGAAGGACAACGGCGGCAACGCGCTCCTGGTCCAGGTTGCCGGCGAGCTCTCGTCCGTGATCGCCGACGGTTCCCGCGGAACGGACCGACGGCCGCAACTTGGCGAGCAGCTCGCGGGCCCAGGGCCGGTCGAGACACGACAGCCTGAAGCGGTCGACCGTGGCCGGCTGCGCGCGGCGATCGAACGCGCGTTCAGCTCAGCCGAGCTCGCAATTCTGTGCGCGGACGTTCAGGAGGCCCTCAACGCGCGGGGAGTCGAGATGCCGCTGAGCCTCGACACGATCGGAGGCGCGACCAAGTCGATCCAGGTGTTGAACCTCGTCACCTACATGGAGCGGCGCGGGCTCCTCCATGCGCTGGCGACGGCGGTCGAGGCGGCGCGTCCCGGGCTGCTTCACGCCTCCTCACGGCCGTTGCCCTGAGGGTCGTCCTCGCCCTCCACCTGGCGGCCCCGCTCAGGGCTGCGCTGAGGTCGAGCTCGACGACGAGCCCGTGACCTCAGCCGGGAACTCCTCGCCCGCGTAGACGACCTTTCCGCCCACCATCGTCAACAGCACCTTCGCCGACTCGATCCGCTCCTCCGGGCACGACAGGATGTCCTCGGACAACACGACCAGATCGGCGAGCTTGCCGGGTTCGATCGAGCCCTTGGCCTCCTCCTCGAAGGTCAGCGAGGCGTTGCCCATCGTGCTGGCGCGAAGGGCCTCCTCTCGCGTGATGCGTTGCTCGGGGCCGATCACGCCTCCGCTGATCGTGTCGCGCGTGATGAAGTGGTAGAGCACCCAGAGCGGTGGAAAGGGGACGACGGACGAGTCGGTGCCCGCCGACACCATCAGCCCCTGGTCGATGAACGTCCGCATCGGCGTCATCGACGCGGTCCGCTCCTTGCCCCAGTACTGCAGCAGGCTGGGCCCCGCCAGATACAGGTGATCCTGCGCGGAGATGGCGAGCCCAAGTGCGCGCATGCGAGGGAAGTGATCGGCGCGCGCGATGAAGGCGTGTTCGATCGACCAGCGGCGCCCGCGAATCGATCGATCGCGATCCGCGGCCTCGTAGGCATCGAGCACCTGGTCGATCGCCGCATCGCCGACGGCGTGGGTCGCTACTCGCCACCCAGCGGCATTGATGGCCCGAACGATTGCCGTGTATCGCGCCGCCGGCACCGTCTGGAGTCCGCGATATGTGCCACCCTCGCCCCAGGGCTCGAGGTAAGGATCGCGCATGAATCCACCCTCGAATCCGCCGTCGATGGCGAGCTTCACTCCGCCGATGCGCAGCCAGGCGTCCCCCTCGTCGGGGCGGACGCCGGAATTCGCGAGATACGCCGAGACCGCCGGTGCGTCGAGCTCGCGATCGGGGCGGAGCAGCGCGTTGACGCGCATCGTGAGCAGACCTCGCCGCTGCATCTCCTGGAGGACCCGGTAGTCGTCGGGCGAGATCCCGGGATGGCGGACGCTGGTGAGGCCGGAGGCGTGCAGCGTCCGGTACTCGGCCGCCTGCGCCGCGATCCGTTCTTCGATCGTCCGAGGCGGCGGAGGGGGAAGCGCCACCAGGTTTCGCGCCCGGTCGACCAGCTCGCCGTTCAGCGTCTTGTCGTCGTAGCGGGATATCCGTCCGCCTGCCGGCTCCGGTGTCTGCTCGCCGATGTTCCACTTCCGCAGCGCGGCCGAGTTGAGGATGTACTCGTGCCCGCCCCGGACGAGCACGACCGGGTTGGCGGGGGCGACGCGGTCCAGGTCCCGCCGCAACGGCAGGCGCTGTTCGCGCAACTGCGCCTCGTGCCAGTCGCTGTTGCTCACGAGCAGCTCGCCCGGCTCGCTCTGGTTCACCCGTGCCGCTATCGCGCGATACACGTCGTCCAGGCTCCTCGCGCCGGACAGGGCGATGCCCGGTCCGCCCCCAGCGTTGTGGAGGTGGTTGTCGCCGAGTCCGGGCACGACGGAGCGCCCGTGCAGGTCGATCGAGCGCGTGGACGGTCCTTTCAGGCGATCGATCTCGGCGGTGGTTCCCACAGCGACGAACCGTCCGCCGGTAATCGCGGCCGCTTCGGCTCGCGAGAACGCCCGGTCGACGGTGATGAACCGTCCGTTGGTGAGGATCACGTCCGGCGGCGCCGTTTGGCTGGACGTGCGCTGCGCGCCAACGGTCAGGGCGGCCCCGCAGAGGACCAGCAGCAGCGAGGCGGCGGAGGCGAGCGGGCCGAAGCGTCTGATCATCGACCGAGAGCGTATCCGATGTCGGCCGTGTTGGTGAACTGATGGTTGGGCCTGCTGAAGGATTCACCTCATTCTTGTCACTTCAGGTTGCGGGCTCTGTCAGCACCCTGCTAGAGATAACCTAGATCGCGCGCCGTTCGACCGCATCCCCAACTGAAGGGAACCGGCCATGCTGCAGTTCAGGAACATCCTCTGTCCGATCGACTTCTCGGAAACGTCCGCTCGTGCGCTGGGCTACGCCACCGCGCTGGCGCGGTGGTACGACGCACGGCTGGAAGTGCTGCACGTCGTTCCCGCACCAGAGGCAGACGACGATCGGGCCGGCGAGGATCACCGTGGGTCGACCGGGGTGATGAAGCGGATCCAGGGGACGATGGTTTCGTCGGGCGCTGACGGTCTCGACGCGACCCCGCGCGTGGAAACAGGACGCCCGAACCACGTGATCGCCAGACGCGCCCAGGAGATGCCTGCCGACCTCCTCGTCCTGGGTGCGCACGGGCGCAGTGGGTTCAACAGACTGATGCTGGGTTCGGTGACCGAGAAGGTGCTGCGCCAGGTGACTTGTCCGGTGCTCACGGTGCCTCTCGCGGCACACCCGCAGGCGGATGAACGGGTATCGTTCAAGACGATCCTGTGTCCGATCGACTACTCGCCCTCGTCGCTGCTGGCGCTGCAGCATGCCCTCGATCTCGCCAGGCAGGCTGGAGGTTGTGTCACGGTGCTTCATGCGCTCGAGTACATCGACACGGCGGAGCCGGCGGAACTGTCCCCATTCGACCCGTGCCACGACGCGGTGGTCGAGAGCCGGGGCCGCCGGCTGCAGCTCGTCGAGCGGGCTCGATCGCAGCTTCATGCCAGCGTGGCGCCCGAATCGCGAGAATGGTGTGACATCCAGGAGAGCGCCGTCCTCGTCGACCGAGCGTATAAGGCGATTCTGAAGCAGGCAGACGCCCTGCACGCTGATCTGATCGTCATGGGCGCTCAGGGTGCGAGCGGGCTCGAGCTCATGGTGTACGGGTCCAACACGCAGCACGTCTTGCGCGCCGCCGCGTGTCCCGTGCTCACCGTCAAGGCGTGACGCGGGCAAGGCAGGCCGGAGCGCCGCGATGATCTGGCTCCAGTTCACGGCGACCGCCATGGTCATCGTCTTCGCCGGGGTGCGCCTCGCGCATTACGGCGACGTGCTCGGCGAGAAGACCGGTCTCGGCCGGCGGTGGATTGGCGTCGTGTTGCTCGCTGCCACGACGAGCCTGCCGGAGCTTTTCACCGGGTTCGGTGCCACGGCAGTGGCCGCCCTCCCGGATATCGCGCTCGGCGACGTGTTCGGCAGCTGCATGTTCAATCTGCTGATCCTGTCGCTGATGGACGCGGTTCAGCCCGAGCCGCTCGGGACACGCGCGCACCAGGGGCATGCCCTCTCGATTGGATTCGGTCTGCTGCTGATCGGCATCGCGGGAGCCGGATTGATAGCGGAGGATCGGACCGCCGGCGTCGGATGGGTCGGACTGTATTCGCTCGTGCTCATCGGCGTCTACTTCGTCGCGATGCGCGTGATCTTCGCGCACGAGCGTCATCGGCGGTTGGAGGAGACTCGCGAGGTCGCCGAGGAACTCCAGTACGGCGCGACCACGCTGCGAACGGCGCTGGTGCAATACGGCCTGGCCGCTGCCGCGGTGATCGCGGCGGCGCTGTGGCTGCCCCGCCTCGGCGCGGATCTGGCGCGTCAGACCGGACTGGGCGAGGCCTTCGTCGGCAGCCTCTTCGTCGCAATCACGACGTCGCTCCCGGAGATCGTCGTCTCGCTCGCGGCGGTGCGCATCGGGGCCCTCGACTTGGGCATCGGCAACGTCCTCGGCAGCAACCTGTTCAACCTGCTGATTCTGGGACTCGACGACGTGTTCTATCGGCAGGGGCGTCTGCTGGCGGCCGCGGCGCCAAGCCACAGCATTTCGGTCGTGGCGATCGTCATGATGAACGCGCTGTTCCTGATCGGGCTGACCTACAAGGTGATGACCAAGCGGTTCGTCGTCTCGTGGGACACCGGCGCGATCGCCGTCGTCTATGTGGCCGCGGTGGTGTTGTCGTACCTGCTCAGGTCATGACCCTGCTCAGGTCATGACGCCCCACGCAGCGGGCGTGAGCGCCTCGGCCGTGGGGCTCAGCCGATCACGCGTTTGAGCAGCGTTCCCGCCGGGATCCGCGAATCGGCAGAGGGTTGGTGGTTCAGCAGCGCCAGTTCGTCCGCCGGCACGCTCGAGTCGTACTCCTTCGCGAATTCCTCCACCGTCATCGGGCGCGACAGTTGGACGATGTCGATGCGGTCGGGTTGCACCGAGAGGATGTCGGACCGGGTGACCGGACCAAAGCTGCGGATCGATCGCTCGAAGATCTTGGCAAAGCTTCCGTACAGCTCGGCAGACGTGTACCCCACGATCTGGTACGTTCGGCCGCCCGCCGTGACGAACGACACGAGCCCTTGCACCACGCCGGACTGTGTGTTCGCCTGGAACTCGCCCATCGCCGCCGGTTCGCCCCCGACGGTCGCCCGTACCGCGCGTCCCGCCTGCACGCCGGCCTGCTCGTAGAAGCGCGCGAGGGCGCGATCCGGCTTCGCGTCGCCCGCAAGCGTGAGCTGAAGGAGCGCGCGATTTTGTGGCGCGGCCGCCACCACGGCCTGTGTCAGGTTGGCCGACTGCCACTCGCCGGGAAACTCGATCTGGAACCGCAGCCGCGGGTGATAGAACACGCCGTCGCGGAAGAAGCCATCGCGCGGATCGTTGCCGTAGACGAGGGTATCGATTCGGCGCAGGTAGTCCTCGCGTCCGACCCGGACGTCAGCGTCTTGCGTGATCCCGGAGGCGCGGGCCTCCGCCGCCTCGGCGCGCTCGCCGGGTGCGGGATGTGTCGAAAGCCAGTTGGGGATGGCACCCTCCTCGCCACCCGCACGTTCGAGCACCTCGAATACATCGTCGAACTGACGCACGTCGTAGTCATGGCGAAGGATGTAGCCGAAACCGAGCGTGTCGGCCTCCCGCTCATCGTCGCGGCCGTACTTGAGGAAGAGGAGTCCGAGTCCCGTGCCGAGCAGCGATTCGAACGGGCGTACCTGCGGCACGAAGACGGCGCCCAGGCCGAAGCCGAGCTGTGCAAGCTGCTGCTTCGATATCTGGTTGACGCTGTGGCGCGCGGTGACGTGGCCGATCTCGTGACCGAGGACGCTGGCCAGCTGTGCTTCGGTGGTCATCAGGTTCATCATGCCGCGCGTGACGTAGATGAATCCGCCCGGCAGCGCGAACGCGTTCGGCACCGGATCGTCGACGACGTGGAACTCCCATGGGAGATCGGGGCGCTCGGACGTGCGGGCGAGCGTCTGACCGATCCGAGAGACGTAGGACTGCAGCTCGGGCATGTCCACGAAGCCCAGCGTCTGCTGAACCTGCGCGGCCGCCTCTCGACCCATCGCCACTTCCTGTTCGGGCGAAATCAAGGACAGCTGACGTTCACCGGTGGCGGGATTGGTCGCGCAGGCGCTGAGCGAGGCAGCCGTCACAAGGAGCCACGCAGACGCGAGACGGCCTCTCCATCGGGTCCGTCGCGCCTGTAGAGGCGCGTGCCGCGTGTGGGCCGCGTGCCGCGTGTGTGAGACGTCCAGCTCTTGCGCCCGGGCGCTGCTCTCGAGGTGCCGCATGGAAAGCACCGATGCAAGGATCGGCCCGGCTCGGAGAGAGGGGGCCGCGAGGATGAGTCTCCGCCAAAACGGTGCGGCTATGCCGGAAGCCAGCGGGAGAGATCCCGCCCGATGATGTCCTGGCAGCGCCCGACCTCGTCAGCCAGCCGAACGCGTAACTGCTGTTCGCACTCCGGGTCGATGGGGGGGTAGGTGGTGTCGGGGAAGAGCACCGACAACAGCGCGCGACGGATTCGCGGCGGAACCATGGTCGTGTACAGGCGCTGCATGGACGTTCGTTTCAGCAGCAAGTAGGCGCGGGCCAGCCTGCGGCTTCTGGCCTCCACCGGCGCGTTCACCCGAGCTGGCTGCAGCGGGATGCGATCATCCACCTGGAGGAAACGCGCGAGCGTCGCCATGCTCTCGTGAAACGACTCCGGGCGCAGGTCCTCCTGCAGCAGGAAGTGAAAGCGGGAGCGGTCGAACCGGTCGAGGAACGGTTGCAGACGTGAGGCGTACGCGCTGGCGCGCAGATATCCGTGCAGGCCGTTGCCGGTGCGCGACAACTCGTCCCAGCGTGCCCGCAGCCGTTCGTCCTCACGGGCGATCGCCTCGGCGAAGGACAATCGTTCGTGGCCGAGGCGCACCCGGTGCCAATAGTGCGAGTAGGCCCGCGCGACGGGATCCCGGAGAATCGCGACGATCGCGACGTGATCGCCATGGGTGTCGCGCACGCGGGGCGCGACCTTGTCGCTCCACGTGAGGTAGGCGGGAGACGCGTCCAGCCGCACGGCGGTGCCGGGCGCGCCGGGGAAGAAGTGCGCGGCGTACCACGCCATGCCGCGGGCGAAGCGCGCGTCGTGACTGAAGAAGCGCGTTTCCTTCTCGCGCGACGCTGCCACCTGCGGGTGGCGGCCGAGGATGTTGAAGAGCGACGTCGTCCCGGCCTTCGCGGCGCCGATCACCAGGCAGTCCGGCAGCGGGCGGGCGGCCGGACGGTCATCCCGCGATGTCATGGCTGCCCCTTTCGCGCCAGGCTGCCGACGATCGGCCACTTACGCGGATCGATGCCGGCACGCACGAGGCTGCGTCCGCATGAGCGGGCCCACTTGCGCACGAACCAGAGCCGCCCCTCGTGCAGCCGCCGCAGGTGGAAGATCCTGGCTCGAGCCTCCTCCTTCCGCCACATCACGTGGTACTTGTAGAACCGCGTGTTGTACTCGGGCGGCAGCGTCGCAATCCGCAGGTCGCTCAGCCACAGCAGTTCTCGAAGCGTGACCTGGTCCTCGCGAAAGCCGGCTTCTCGAAAGCTGCGGCGCCACTGCTCGAGAAATGCCAGCACGGCCGGTTTCGCTGCGAAGAGGATCACCCCGCCGTTGAATTGGGGGAACGCCGGTGGGAGCGCCACACGCCAGGTTGCCGTACGGACCGGGGTGTTGCGCAGGTGGGCGTGCGACAGCGCGATGTCGAAGCGGTCGAGCACCTGGAACATCTCGCGGATGTCGGCGGTCAGCAGCGTGTCGGTGTCGAGGTAGAGCGTCCGCTCGAACGGGGTGCGCGCGAGGTAATCGACCTTCGACCGGTAATGCGGATCGTCGATCAGGCCGACGGAGGTGAACGGGCCCGGCGACGCGGCGAAATCGAACCCGTGGCGGTCCCAATCGGCGAAGAGGTGCGTGGCCAGACCCGGGCAGAAACGTCTGACCGACTTCGCCGACTGCATGGCCGCACGAATGTACTTGGCGCCAGACGCGATATAGAGGACGCCGGTTGAATCGGTCACAGTCAACGCTGGAGTTGAGAGTCGATGAGTATATCAGCGGGTCAAGCGTGGCGCCGTGTGCACAATCAGCCTCACGTTCGCATCGTGCGGTGCTCCTGGCACGTCTCCAACGGTAACGGCAGAGCTCGTGCCGCGGGAGGACTCGTAGGACTCTTGTCCCGTCTCGGCCGTCGGTGATGAGCGGAGAAGGCGCGCGCGATTTTGTTTCGCGAACGAATACCGCCGCTGGCGTATGCTCATGACGCCATCTGTGACTCGTGCCCGTCGGCGCGTCACGACCCGCGTGACCTCGGCGCCCGAGGTTCCAGCACCCGCGCTGTTCTGTCCGTCGTGTGGCCGGCCGCTGCGATATCGCGAGACGGTCTTCGGCGGTGTCGTTCCGCCGGAACGCTGGGACTACTATCACTGCGGAACCTGCGGTGAGTTCAGCTACCGTCAGCGGACGCGCCGCCTCACCGCCAAGCGCGATTGACCACCCGAGCTCACCGCGCGTCGGCCGATTCCATCAATGAAGGGTGCACTCCCGCCGATCGCGAGATCCGCCGAGGCCCCAACTCGTTCGTCGCGCTGTAATGTTTCCGGCCGGCGGAACACTCACCTCATGGCAGCGGCGGCAGCACGTCGTCGCGATCACTCAGATGGAGGTTTCATGAAGACCACGCGGATTCTCGCGGCCCTTGTCTTTCTCTTTGCGGCGGCGACGGCGGCGAAGGCGAGCGAGGTGACCTTGACCGGCACGATCGGCGACGCGATGTGCGGCGCCACGCACATGATGGCGAACAACGAGTCGATGTGCACCGGCGAGTGCGTCAAGAAGGGATCCGACTATGCACTCATCGTCGGCGACAAGGTCTACACGCTGAAGGCCGGAGATGCACAGAAGACGGAGCTCGCCAAGCTTGCGGGCAAGTCAGCGACGATCAAAGGTGACGCCAACGGCACGACCGTCCAGGTCGCCTCGGTTTCCGCCGCCAAGTAACGCCGGTGGGCCTACACGGGGTGGGGCGGGCCGCAGGCCCCGCCCGCCCCGTGGCGTCTTGGCCGTTACATCCACCCAAGCTGCTTCAGGCTGATCCCGTCATTCCAGATCTTCGTCAGGTGACGGATGCGATCGCCATCGAACTGCATCACGTACACGTAGTCCGCGGCGAGCTGGTTTCCCGTCGGAGGCACCGGACCGCCTTCGCCTGTGTGCGTGCCGTGGAACACCGCGTACGCGGCGACGTTGTTGCGCTCCTGGTCGGTGGCGAAAGACCGCAGCTCATAGCGGGCATCGGGAATGGGGGTGAACAGTCCCTTCATCCATTCGGCGTACGCACTCAAGGTGTTGACGCCCTCCAGGGCGCCCGTCTGGGCCGAGAACGTGGCATTTTCGTGGCAGTACTGCTGGCAGCCTTCCCATCCCTTGCCTGTCTCGCACGCCTCGAAGAACAGACGGGCCGACTCGCTGATTGAGCTCATATTGTGATCCTCCTGTTGGGGCTCGACCCGCAAATGTGCGCGGGAGCGCCGATGTGCGCGGGCATAGAAGCGGCCAGAAGCACGCGCGTCGAAGTGACCGATCGGAGATTGACGAGCGGCCTATTCTTGCACGGCTGCCGTTCGAGTGTCGCGGTCGCCCACGGGCGGCAAGACGCCCCTCGCCAGAGTGTCGTTTCCTTGCGTGCGTCTTCGCCGTAGACTTGCTGTCGACGCGTGAGCGACGGACGTTCAGCGCACCAACCGGAGAGAACCGTGACTGAGACAACTGCTGCTGTGATCAATGCGACCAGCCTGGGCTGCTCGCTGACCTGCAAGGACCTGGAAGCGTCGATCCGCTTCTATCGCGAAGCGATCGGCTTCGCCGTGGCGCACACGTTCGAACACGAGGGGAAGGTCGTGGCCGCCGTCGTCGCCGCCGGTGACTGCCGCATCGTGCTCAACCAGGACGACGGGAAGCTGGGGTGGGACCGCATCAAGGGACAGGGCTTCTACCTCCAGATCAACGTGGCGGGTCTTGCGGACGTGGACAGCACGGCTGCGCGAATCACGGCCGCTGGCGGGACGCTGCTGAACGAGCCCGCGGACCGTCCGTGGGGCGTCCGGATGTTCCAGTTCAAGGATCCGGACGGATTCAAGCTGGGCGTGTCGACGCCGCTCGCCGGCTAGCACCAAGGCGCTCGTCACACATCGCAGGGGATGGACCGCCTCGCGAGGCGGTCCATCCTCTGCGCCTCTTGCCGCTGCCGGTCCCAACTCTTCACGGCCACGCGTGGACGCTTATTTCCACGCGTGAAAGATGGCATTTCCCTGGGCGGCCTGGAGGCCCGGGGCCTTCGGCTCCGCCAGCCACGTGTAGACGCACTCCGCGCGACGGAATCCGGCGGTCTGGAGCATGCCGATGACGCACGCCGGATTCGGCCCACACCAGTTCGTCGGGTCGTCGTTGAGCTCCGTGCCGGGATAGAACGCCATCGCCGCCGTCTCGAGATGCGCGAGGTCGATCTGCGTCCAGAGGATCAACTGGTTGCTGCACACGCTGGCGACGCGTTCGAGCGTCAGCAGCGGGTGCTTCATGTGATAGAGCACGCCGAGGCACAACACGAGGTCGTAGACACCGACGGTTTCCGGCGACAGGTCCATCACCTCGACCTCACGGTCCTGGACCTTTGAATCGAGGATGCGGCGCGCAGTGTCGAAGCCGGCCTTCGTGCCCCAGCCTTCGCCGCTCCAGCAGAACGTATCGACGGCCATGACCGGACTCGCGCCTCGTCGCTCGGCCTCGAACGAGAAGGCACCGTCCCACGCGCCGATGTCGAGCACCGAACGACCCGTCAAGTCCGCCGGCAGGTTCAGAACCGCCAGGCGAGCGAGCGTGTGGTCCACGCCGGGCGTCACGATTCCCTGTCCCAGGTCGATCGTGTGGTACCACGTGACGGCGTCGACAGCCGCCCGAATTTCCTCAACGGTCATGGGGTGTCCCTTAGTCCGAGTGCTCTTTCAGCGTCCGCGTGCCACAAAGGCGGTTCGGCAGATCGGCACCGATCGGCGGTCGTCGTTCCGTTGCGATCCTGTTGCACCGCTGCGGCAAGACTGGCGCGCCCGGCAGGGCTCGAACCTGCGACCCCCGGCTTAGAAGGCCGGTGCTCTATCCAGCTGAGCTACGGGCGCGCTCGGCGCGGACACTGCCGCGCGGCGAGATCGAAACAGACACCAGACACACGTCAACGGACACAGTGAACCGCTGCGGTGCGTGCCGAAATTCCGTCGATTGTACCTCTTGAGCTGGCGCCGGCGAGCCCCGCGCCGCTGAGCTGACTTCCGCCGCTACGTGTTCTCGGGACTCGAGTCGAAGTCGTCCTCGACCTCCAGATCCGCTTCGTGTGGATCCACGAACTCCCCGGCGTCCTCGGCCTCGGACTGCTCCTCCTGCAGCCGCCGCACGAACTGATCGTCTCGCGGGTTCTTCACAGGATCGGACATTGTCGTGCCCCTCCGCTTCAACTGTCGCAACCTCCGTTCCGCATCTCGTCCGCACCGCGCGGCTCCGGACCCGCGCAGGACCGTCGAGGCAGCGGCGCTCGCCGGACCCGCGTGACCGTCGAGGCGGCGGCACTCTCCGCTCCACGTGCGACGCCGCTGGCGGGAGTCATGCAACACGGTCGCTGCCAAAGAGAGCGAGGAGGAGTCATGCGTCACATGTACGTCGTCACGGCTGCGTTGCTCGGGTTGACCTTGTCGGGCGCAGCCTGCGACCGCGAGCCCGTGCAGACCGAACGCGACACCGCAGCCGAAGAGGCGGCTCGCGAAGCCGAGCGCGTCGCCGAGGAGCAGCGCCAGCGAAACGAAGAGATCAACCAGATGTCGGAGCGCGTCTCCGAGATCGAGCGCGAGTACGAGGAGAAGAGCGCGAACACCCCGCGCGGCAGCGCCGGTACGGCCGCCGCACGCGTGCGAGGCGAACTGAGCGAGGATCTGAACGGTGTGAAGCAGGCGGTCGCCGACCTGCGTACGACGACGGCCGACAACTGGTGGGACCGGTACGAGCAGGCCATCCGGCAGAGTGTGGACGATCTCGAAGCGGACGTGAAGGAGGTTGCCCGTATCCGCACGTTGCCCGCGCCGGAAGGCGCCGACACTCCGCAGATGGAGCAGAGCAGCGGTGGTGCGGCACCCGCGCCCTTTGCGTCGGCGCGCGATCGCTTCGTGGCGGAGATGCAGCCCAGGATCGCGTCGATGACACGAGCCCTCGACAACATCCGCGCCCGCGGCGCGCGGCAGACGCGCGTCGAGCAGGTGCGCGCGCAGGTCGAGAAGCTCAGAGATGATCTCGACGCGCTGAAGGCCTCCGAGGCCGGGGACTGGTGGGACCTGTCGAAGGCGCGCGTTCAGAACGCGATCGAACGGCTCGATGAATCGATCGAGCAGCTCGGCGGGGTTCGTCCGAGCTGAGGTCCGCCGACGCAGTGGCCGCGGTCTCGACTGGACCGCGGCCGCTGGACTACTGCACTACGGGTTGGTCGCCCACCTCGACGCTCCTGGCGTGACGCCGAGGAACTCGAGGATCTCTTTTCCGAGGACCTCGTCCCCCGAATTGAAGTGGTAGATCTCGGACAGGTGATTGTGGTGCTTCAGCTGCACCAGGCGGGGGCACTGGCCACCGTCGCGATCGCACAGCGCCTTGAACATCTCGCCCGTGGTGGCCACGAGATTCTGCTGGTCGTATTCGCTGGTCACCAGCATCACCGGGATGCGGCTGTTCGGCACGCGTTCGATCACCGACCGTGACGCATACCGCGAGGCATCCGCGCCGAAATACGCCCGGACGCTGTCGAACGCGGGATCGTCGGGCTCCGAGTACACGCGGTAGCGTCCGCTCACGAGAATCGCGGCGGCGACGCCGTGGCCGCCGCGCGGCTGCACCCGCTTGTCGAACACGTACGTCGCGACGTGTGTAGCGCCAGCCGAGTGCCCCATCAGGTAGATGCGGTTCGGGTCGCCCCCGTACTGCGCCGCGTTCTTCTTGACCCAGGCGACCACGCCCGCGACGTCGTTGCCGCCGGACGGCCACGCGAACTCGGGTGCCAGGCGGTACTCCGCGTTGATCGCCAGCATGCCGTTGCGCGCGAAATACGTGGTCACGTTGCCATAGACGACGTCGCCGTCGCGGTCGCCGCTGATGTACCCGCCGCCGTGCACGTACACGAGAATCGGCAGGTTCGTGCGGCCCGCGGGCTGATAGATGTCGAGCACCTGTCGCGGGTGTTGCCCGTACGCCACTCCCTTCTTGATGGTGACGTCCTTTGGCGCCGGTGCCACGAGCGGGCGATACAGGTCTATGACGGCCGGGCTGGTGTACAGCGGTCCCATCTCGGTCAGCTTGCGCCGCACATCGTCCGACATCTGGGCTCGCAGCGACGTCGAGGCCAGGGTGAGGCCGAAGCACGCCAGGAGCGCGAGGCGATTCCGGCGCAAGGCAGGCAGACTCCAGCGCAAGGCCGGGCGGTTCTGCTGCAATAGGGTGGTCATCATGCTCATCCGTCGGATTATACGCAGACCTGGAGTGCTTCACCGCCGCCGCGAAGGACTACAATCCGCCAGATTGCGCCGGTCGAAGGGGCCGGCTGCTGGAGGTGCCCGATGGCGAAGAACATCCTGATGATCGTCGGTGATTTCGTCGAAGACTACGAGGTGATGGTGCCGTTCCAGGCCCTGCAGATGGTCGGCCACGCCGTTCACGCGGTCTGTCCGGACAAGACGGCGGGGCAGAAGGTTCGGACCGCCATACACGATTTCGAAGGCGACCAGACCTATTCGGAGAAGCCTGGCCACAACTTCCAGCTCAATGCGACCTTCGACGAAGTCCGCGAGCAGGAATACGACGCGCTGGTCATTCCTGGAGGGCGCGCGCCCGAGTACTTGCGGCGCAATCCCAGAGTGCTCGAGATCGTCCGCCATTTCGCCTCGAGCAACAAGCCGATAGCGGCCTTGTGCCACGGTCCGCAGCTGCTCGCCGCCGCCGGGGTGATTCGCGGCAGGCTCGTCAGCGCGTATCCGGCCTGCGCGCCGGAGGTCGAGCTCGCGGGTGCGAGCTACGCCGACATCGCCATCGACGGCGCCGTGACCGACGGGAACCTCGTGACAGGACCGGCCTGGCCGGCGCACCCTGCGTGGATCGGGCAGTTCCTCGCGGTGCTCGGCACGCGGATCGAGCACGCATCGCTGAGCGCCGTGTGAGCTGCGGCGGGACCGAGCGCCCCCGGCAGACTCCATCGGCGCGACGCCTAGCGCCGCGTCAACAGGTCGCGGCTGCCCGCCGCGTGCGTGCGAAGCGGAGGGACGGCCCACGTGTCAGCAGGCCCGTGGGCCTCGGGCCTTGACGCTCCAGCACCGCTCCGGATCACGTACGCGAGGGCCAGACCGCGGAACTGGTGCACGAAGCCCAGAGTGGCTTCAGGATGCTGCATCAGCGCCGTCTCCTCGAGCGCCCACGCCGCCTCGACGTAGTCGTAATCGCCGCGAAGATAGCGAACCACCGCTTCGGCAATCGCCGGACGCAGTCGGGCGAGCAGCCGCGCCGCACGCACGTGGGCGGACGCTTCGCCAGGGGCGAGGCCGGCGAGCGGAAAGAGCACGTCGCGTTCGAACGCGAGGCGCTCCTCGTCAGTGAAGAGCAGCGCGGCGGCATCGTTGGCCAGGGCCTCCGCCGCGAAGGAGGCCGGGGTGAAGAGCGGCACCGCCTCGAGCTCGCGCAGCCCGCGACGCGCTCTCTGCTGATCCCTCCACGTGTTGATGGCGTGATGTCCCGGATAGCCCTCGTGGCAAGCCAGATCGAGCGTCCGGTCGACCGTCAGCGGAAGTCCGACGTTGACGTCGATCCGGCTGTGATGTCCTCCGAGGTAGCGGCTGAATCCGCTCCAGGGCCTGTCGACGACGTAGCCGATCTCCACCGACTCGTCTGACGGGAGATCCAGGATCGATCGGGTCCGCGCGCGGCACTCTTCGAGCGCGCGCTCGAAGACCGCTCGGAAGCGGACCGCCGGAACCAACACGCGCCGTTCGAGCGCGCCCAGCCGCACCGCGGGCGATCCCCGACCGGGCAAGAACGCCGACAGCTCGCGCCGCGCCGCGGCCACTTCCTCTTCGATCACGTGATCGCCCACCGCCGGCACCGCTACGCCAAACAGGCGCCGCAACTCGTCGCCGAATTCCAGGCGGCGTCCGGAGAGGATCGCTGCCCTTGCCGCTATCGCGTCGAGCTGCAGCGCGAGGTGACGAGCGCGCTCGATGTCCGTCGACGCCGGCGCGCCCGACGCCAGCTGCCGCGCGCGGGCCGCTGCGTCAGACGCCGCGGCTTCGATCGCGCTGAGCGAGAGCCCCGCGGGTGTCGAGACCTCGGGCGTGCGGCTCGCTGCCACGCGGCTCGCTGCCACGCGGCTCGATGCGACGGGGCTCGATGCGACGGGGCTCGATACGGCGCGGCTCGCATCGGGATTCCATTCCGGCTGCACGTCGGGAACGGCGGAGTCTCCACCCGACGAATCGGCGTCACGAGCGATCAGCCCGCGAGCCAGTGCGACGTAGTCGACCGCGAGCATGTCGAGCGCGTTGCTCGGTTCGGTCGAGCCGCCCTGCCACGGGCCCCCTCCGGCGGCGCCGGTCAGGCGGGGGCGGATGTCGATCGACAGGATCGCGCACAGCCCGAGGGCTGCTGTCGACGCCGCCACCATGACTGTCAGACGCGTCGCGCGCTCGGCCCGCGTCACGGCGTCGGCAGTGTGAACGGCACGTCGATCCAATACGAGCTGCCTTTCGTCACGAATGCCACGCGCACGCTCGTGTCGGGAGCGGCGACGGGCAGGCCGTCGAGGATCCAGCTCTCGCCCTGCTTGTCGATGGCGCCGTTCAACGACTCCGGCTGCTCATGCGGCCGCTCGACGACGAAGGTCACCGACTGCGCGACGGCAGCAGGAAGGTCCTCGCGCGCCTCGTCGGTGAAATACAGACGGTGGTGGCCGTTCGGATCGAGCACGACCTCGTAGTGCAGGTCGTCGTACATGTAGACGACGCCGCCGTGGTGAGGATTGTGATCGCCGTGCGGCATGAGACCGGCGCCATCGTCTGGCGGCGCAGTCCCGTCCGGAGTCGCCGCGCCGGCAGGGGCCGCGACGCCGCCCGACGCGGCGTCGCCAGACGCGCTCGCGCCAACGCCGCGGTTCGTACTGTCGTGCGCGGCCGCTTCGACCTGGCCACGAGCGCCGTTCGAGCACGACGTCGTCGATGCGGCGATCGCGCAGACGACGATGCAGCGGCTGAAGAGAGTTGCTGTCATGGTGCAGCTGCGAAGAGCAAAGCGGCTGCCACCAGGAGTCACGCGACGGCGGCCGGCACATGTCTGCGCGGCCAGATGAACGACGCGATTCGCCTTCATTTCACGAAGGAGCGATCGGTGCGAGCGCGGCGTCGCGGGCGCGTTCGCGCGTGCCGACATTCGCGTCATGCGCGACGGACACGGTTGTCACTCGGATTTGCCAGCGTTTTCGGGAATCCGACACCGGTGTCGCCCGGGCGCTGCGGAAAAGCGCAAGGTTGTGGCTTTTCGCGCTGCGTGATTCGCATGCGCCGGTCCGCCGCGTGCGCTGCGCCTCGCGATCGCGATGAATCCTCAGGAAAACTGCCCATGTCAGGCCTGTGGCGCGACGGTTGCACAACGGCCTGCATCCGCGCGATATCACCGTCGCGCGACTCCGCCGGTACACACGCAAGAGGGAGAACCTGATGGGACGCTATCTGATACGCGCCGTGCTGCTGGTGCTCTTCGCCGCGTCGAGCGTGACGGCACAGACGACCAGCGCCACCACCGCCTCCGTCACAGGCATCGTCACCGACTCGTCGAGCGGCGCGCTGCCCGGCGTGACGGTGAACATCTCGGGACCGTCGATGATGGGCGCGCAGTCGGCCATCACCGGCGGCGACGGCGTCTATCGTCTCGTGGCGATTCCGCCTGGCGAGTACACGGTCACCTACGAGCTCCCCGGATTCGCCACGGTCAAACGGGAGAACGTGCGGCTCACGGCCAACTTCACCGCGACGATCAACATCGCGCTCGGCATCGCCGCGCTCGAAGAGAACGTCATCGTGACCGGTGCGTCGCCCGTGGTCGACGTTCAGGCGACGGCGATCGCGACCACGTTCGACAAGGAAACCCTGGCGAACCTGCCGAGCGCGCGCGACTACTGGGCGATCCTCTCCGAAGCGCCGGGCGTCAAGCTGCAGCGCATCGACGTCGGCGGCAGCGCGGCCGGGACGCAGACGACCTACTTCGTGTTCGGCACGACCGGGCAGAACCGGCCGATGGTGGAAGGGATCAACTCCACCGAAGGCACCGGCGCGTTCGGCAACTACGTCGACTACGGATCGTTCGAAGAGGTCGTGATCGGCAGCGGCGCGTCGAGCGCCGAGAGCCCGGTCCCCGGCGTCTTCACGCAGCTGATCAGCAAGTCAGGCGGCAACACCTACCACGGCTCGTTCTACGGGGACTACGAGTCGAAGGACTGGCAGGCCTACAACATCGACGACGCGCAGGTGGCGGCGGGCGTGAGAGGCGGCGGCGGCCTCGACGCGCGCGACGTGAATCGCCTGAACAGCTACCGCGATCTGAACGGCGATGTGGGCGGCTACCTGAAGAAGGACAAGCTGTGGTGGTACGCCTCGGCGCGTGCGCTCGACTCGTCGGTCCGCTACGTGAACTTCCCGGTGAAGCCGCACGCCACGCACCTCCGGAACTTCACCGCGAAGGCGACCTACATGCTGTCGCAGAACAACAAGTTCATCGGCTACTACCAGCCGAGCTCGAAAGTGCAGAACAACCGGCTCGATCGTCAGCTGCTCTCCGCCACGGTGGCCATCCACAACACCGAGGACGCGAGCTTCCGCCAGGACTACCACCCGCTCCTCTGGAAAGCCGAGTTCGATCGCGTGATGTCGCCGTCGACCTACTTCGAGGTGCGCACTGGCCAGTTCGGATACGAGTGGCCCGACACGCCCAACGGCACGGGTCCCAGCTACGAAGACCTCGGCAACAACATCGTCTCGGGCAAGGCGCGTTCGCGGCAGTTGAACATCCAGCGGACGCAGATCCTCGGCTCGATCAGCCGCTACAAGAGCGGGTGGGTGGGTTCGCACAACTTCAAGGCCGGCTGGGAGTGGTTCCGCGAGACGAGCACGCCGCAGGAGAAGGCCGGCACCTACAACGACGTGCTGCACGTGCTGCGCAACGGTGCGCCCATCGAAGTGCTGCTCTTCCAGACGCCGACCAAGTCCGAGAACGGGCTCTACACGATGGGCCTGTATCTGACCGATACCTGGCGGATGTCGAACCGGCTCACCGCGAACCTGGGCCTGCGGTTCGATCACTATCGCAACTTCCTTCCCGCGCAGGAGCTGCCGCTCGGGCAGTTCACGCCGGTCGGCATCAGCTTCGACGCGGTGAACAACCTGAACACCTGGAACCTGCCGGCGCCGCGCGTGGGGATCAGCTACGCCCTCACCGAGGACAACAGGACGATCCTGAAGGCCAATGCCGGCCGCTACTGGTGGAATCCTGGCGCCCAGCTCTCGCAGGACGTCAACCCGAACTCCTCGGTCTGGTTCAAGCGGTACGTGTGGAGCGACGCGAACGGCGACCTGCTGTGGCAGCCCGGCGAGGAGGGGCGCCTCACGGCGCAACAGGGAGGTGTCGCGAGCCAGAGACTGGCGCCCGATCTCAAGAACTCCTACACCAACGAGCTGGCGACGTGGATCGAGCGCGAGCTGTCGGCTGGCTTCGGCGTCCGGTCCGGCTTCGTCTGGCGCGGTGAGCGAAACCTCTCGACGCGCTTCAACGCGAACCAGCCATTTTCGGCGTTCAACGTCCCGGTGCAGATCACCGACCCGGGCCCGGACGGCGTTGTCGGCAACGCGGACGACGGCGGCCAGCTGACCGCCTACAACCTCGACCCTGCCTACCTGGGTCTGCCGGTCGTGAACGTCTACGACAACGTCGACGGAGCGAAGAACGACTTCTACACGTGGGAGCTGACCGGCACGAAGCGGATGTCGAAAGGCTTCTCGCTGCTGGCGTCGTTCACGAAGACCTGGAGCGCCGCGCAGAACGGCTGCGGCTCGAGCGGGTGCGGCACGGCGGGCGCCACGTTCTTCGGCACGGCGTTCCGCCAGAACGCGCTGCCCGTGACGCCCAACGACCTGATCAACACCGAGCCGGACGGCAAGATGAAGTTCACCGACTGGAACCTGAAGCTGCACGGCACGATCGAGGCGCCGTTGGGCTTCAGGATCTCGCCGATGCTCCGGCACCAGGCCGGGCAGAACTTCGGGCGCACTTTCCTGGCGACGATGAACTACGGCAGCGTGCGCATCGCGGCCGAGCCGTTGGACGCGCGCAGACAGCGCAACAACAACGTGGTGGACGTGCGGGTCGAACGGACGGTCTCGCTCGGGTCGCTCACGCTGGGACCCTTCATGGACGTCTACAACATCTTCAACGCGAACCCCGAGCAGAACCTCACCTGGAGCTCCGGGTCGTCGTTCCTCCGCCCGACGGCGATCGTGCCGCCGCGCGTGCTCCGGATCGGCGCCAAGTTGAATTGGTAGGACGAGCCACCACGCGGAACCAAGGGCGCAGGAACGCCGCCCGTTCCCTCATCAGGAGATGTGACGTGCACAACTCGGTCAGCGCGAAGACGAAACGCAGGATGGCACGCGTGCTCCTCTCCGGGGCGATGAGTCTCGCGCTGGCCGGTTGTCAACGAGCACCGGATGCCCAGGTGGACAGCCCGGCCACCCTGGTTACCTCACCCCCTGGGGCCACGTCCCTGGGCATCCGGCCGCACGGCGACACGGACATCGACATCGACATGTCGAAGATCGCGAACGACGACCTGAAGAAGGTCTTCACCTACATCGACGAACACGTCGACGAACACGTCGTGAATTTCCAGAAGTGGATTCAGCAGCCGAGCATCTCGAACTCTGGAGAAGGCATTCCCGAGTCGGCGGAGATGGTGAAGGGCTTCTTCGAACAGCTCGGGTGTCAGGAATCGCGCGTCTACGACGTCGGCGAGACGGAGTGGGGCTCTCAGGGGAACCCCGTCGTCTACGCACGCTGCGACGAGGGTGCGGAGAAGACGCTGATCGTCTACTGGATGTACGACACGATGCCGGTCACGCAGCCCGACGCCTGGATCGCGCCGCCGTTCGAGGGGCGCCTCGTCGAACAGCCCCCGTTCAAGAAGGTGCTCATCGGCCGCGGCGCGACCAACTCGAAGGGGCCGCAGATCGTCCAGTGGAACGCCCTGATGGCCATGCGGGCGGTGACGGGGAAGTTCCCCGTGAACCTGATCTTCGTCGCCGAGGGCGATGAAGAGCGCATGTCGATCGGCTACAGACAGTTCATCCGCCAGCATCCGGACCTCTTCAAGGGGGCCGATGCCATGTATCGATTCGGCGGGCAGAGCGCGGGGGGAGGCGGCGAGATTTCTGGCGGCTCGGAAGGCTGCGTCTACGTCGAGCTCACCACGAGCGGCACGAAGTGGGGCCGCGGGCCGACCGTCTCGGACATCCACGGCGGCAACAAGCGCAGCGTCGACAGTCCGGCCTGGCGTCACATCCAGATGCTGAAGACCCTCGTGTCGGAGGACGGCAACCGCGTCCTGATCGACGGCTTCTACGAGAACATCGAGCCGCTCACGAAGGAGGAGCTGTCCAAGCTCGAGGCGCAGGCCAAGGGCGTGGACATGAAAGTCGCCGCCGAGAATCTGGGCGTCGCGCGCTTCATCTCCGACGATCCGCTCACGTTCCTCAAGATGGCGCGCTACGGCACGTCCATGAACCTCGACGGCATCTGGGGCGGAAACATGTATGCGGGCGGCGCCGGCGCCATCCTGCCGAACAAGATCACGTCGAAGCACAACTTCCGCTATCTGCCGAAGCAGGACGGTCTCGACATCACCAGGAAGCTGCGCGCGCATCTGGACAAGCACGGCTACTCGGACGTCGAGATGAAGGTCATCGGCGACGTGCCGTGGGCGAAGATGCGCTACGACACCGACGTTGCGAAGGCGCTCATGACGACCTATGACACCTTCCACATCCCCTATGGCACGCCGCCGGACGTCGAGTCGATCCTCGGCGGGTATTGGCCTGCCTACCTCTTCACCGGCGATGTCCTGGACATCCCGATCGTTGGCGGTGCCGCCGGGCACGGCGGAAACGCGCACGCCGCGAACGAATACTTCGTCATCGAAGGTGCGGGCCGTGTCTACGGCATCGCCGGTGCGGAAAAGTCGGTTGCCACGTTCTTCTACAACTACGCCGGCATGAACGGCGCGCCCGCGCCGGTCGCGACCCACTGAGGAGATACATGGCCCCGCTGATTTCCCTGCAGCAGCTGACCAAGACCTATACCGTCGGCGAGGTCGACGTGCACGCGCTGCGCGGCGTGTCGATCGACCTCGAACGCGGCGAATTCGTGACGATCGTCGGCCCGTCCGGCTCGGGCAAGTCGACCTGCATGCACATCCTGGGCTGCCTCGACCGGCCGACGTCTGGCAAGTACCTGCTGGACGGCCGAGACGTCTCGCAGCTCTCGCGAGACGAGCTCGCGAGGGTCCGCAACGCGACCATCGGCTTCGTCTTCCAGAGCTTCAACCTCCTAGCGCGCACCTCCGCGCTCGAGAACGTCGAGCTCCCGATGCTGTACACGGCCGAGAAGACGCCTCCGGCCGAACGCCGACGCCGCGCGATCGCCGCGCTCGCGGCTGTCGGGCTCTCCGAACGCATGCATCACTACCCGAACCAGCTCTCCGGCGGACAGCAGCAGCGCGTCGCGATCGCGCGCGCACTGATGACGCAGCCGCCGATTCTGCTCGCGGACGAGCCGACGGGCAATCTCGACTCCCGCACGAGCGTCGAGGTGCTCGAGCTGTTTCAGCGCCTGCGAGCGGAACGGGGGATCACCATCATCCTCATCACCCACGACCACGAGATTGCGGAATACGGCACCCGCGTCGTCACGTTCAAGGACGGCCTGGTGGTGTCCGACGAGCCCACGAAGACCGCCGCAGCCCCAGGCCTGGAGCTCGACGGCGCGATGGTGCGGGCCACGGCTTGAGGAGGCGCGCGTGAATCTGTCCGAGTCGCTCGTACTGTCCTGGCGCACACTCTGGCGAAACGGCCTTCGTTCCGCGCTGACGCTCCTCGGCGTGACCATCGGGGTCGGGGCCGTTCTGACCATGGTCGCCGTCGGCAACGGCGCGCGCGCGTCCATCGAAGACCAGGTCGCAGCCGCCGGCATGAACGTGATCACCGTCACCGCGGGCAACTACCGGATGAAAGGAGAAGACCCTGGCGGCGGCGTCGTCGACCATCAGGCGGCGTGGCAGGAGCCTCCACTCCCCACGCCGCCTGGCTCGGCGTGGCCCGGCGGGATCGATCGCGTCTCGTCCGCGGGTGCCGACGAACGCGGCTTCGCGATGCACGACGCGGTGTGGCATCCGAGCCGCGACGAGGTCGTGTTCCGGCTGATCGGACACCCGGAGGACGACCCGATGGAGAAGCACAACCATCCGACGTCGCGCGAACGGCTCGGTGATTCCGCGGCGGGCCTCGGCGCCGCGGCCACGCTGACACGCGCGGACGCGGACGCCATCAGAGCCGAGGTTGGCGGCGTGCAGTTCGTCGCGGCCGGCGTCCACGAGTCGGCGCGCGTGGTGCTGGAGGACTCCCGCTGGTTCACGAGGCTCCACGGTACCGAGCCCGACATGTCCCGCATCCGCCGGACGTGGTCCTACACCTTCGGCCGCTTCTTTTCCGACGCGGAGTCGCGACGGGGCGATCAGGTCATCGTCCTCGGCCGCATTGTCTACGAGAAGCTCTTCGATCCTGGCACGGACCCGGTCGGCCGGGTGGTCACGATCTGGAGCCAGCCTTTCACCATTGTCGGCGTACTGGAGAGTACGACGTGGACCTCCGCCGGCGCGGTGGGCGACGACGAGTTCGACGCGGTGTACGTGCCGCTCGGCGCGGTCCATCGGCTGCTGAACCTGTCGAAGCTGAACACGATCACCGTCACGTCGCGATCGGCGGCGGAGACGACCCGCGTCTCGAAAGACGTCACGACGCTGCTCCGGGCGCGACACGGCATCGCCGAGGCGATGCCGGACGACTTCGTCGTCCGCACGCAGGCGAGCGCGGCGCTGGGGAAGGGGCTGAACCCGCAGGTCGCGCGGGCGATTGCCGGCAATGTGCCCGGCCTCGAGGCGGTGACGCTCGAGCAGCTGTCGCAGACCCTCGAACGGTCGGGCCGTACGATGACCGCGCTTCTCGCGAGTGTCGCGGGCGTGTCGTTGCTCGTCGGCGGCATCGGCATCATGAACGTGATGCTGCTCTCCGTGACCGAGCGCACTCGCGAGATCGGCCTGCGCATGGCGCTTGGCGCGCGCGGCCGGGACGTGATGCTGCAGTTCCTCGCCGAAGCGATGACCCTCAGCCTCACGGGCGGCGTGATTGGCGTGGGGCTCGGCCTGGCGGCGGCGGTCGCAGTCCGGCAGACGCTGCGCTGGGCCACGATCATCTCGCCCGGAGCCGTAGTGGCGGCTGTGGCCGTGGCGGCGTGCGTGGGCGTCGGCTTCGGCCTCTATCCGGCACGCCAGGCGTCGCGTCTGGATCCGATCGACGCGCTGCGCTTCGAGTAGGGGATGTCCGCGGTCACCACGGTGCATCTGGCCTTGCAGGCGCTCGGACGCCATCGCATGCGGTCGGCCTTGTCGCTGCTCGGCATCGCCATCGGTGTCGCCGTCGTCATCGTCATGGTGTCGGTCGGAGCGGGCGCCCAACAGCGTGTCGCGCAACACGTGCGAGCGGCAGGGGCGCACCTGGTGACGGTCACTGCCGGGAACTATTCGCCGGGAGACCTCGATCCGAGCTCCGGCGACGTCGCCGATGCATCCGAGACCACGGCGAGTGGACGGAGCGAAGGGCCCCGCATGGGCCGGCCGGTCGCTGGTGACGGGTGGGCCGGAATGGCGGCGTCTCCACGGCTGCCGGGGAGGGGCGCCTCCACACGGCTCGAGCCGCGAGACGCCCTCGCCATCGCGGCGGAAACAGCCGGAGTCAGACGCGTGTCGCTCGGCGTGGCCCAGTCATTGGTCATCGGGCGCGAACGCGCATCCGTGTTCGGCCGCCTGCTCGGCACCGATGCGGCGCTTCTCGATATTCGTGGATTGCGGATCCGGTCGGGACGGTTTCTGACGGACGAGGATGTTCGCGCGCGGCGATCGGTCGTGGTGCTGAGCGCCGACGCATCGGACCGCCTCTTCGGGACGGGTGCGGCGCCGTCCGGGCAGACCGTCCGCGTCCGCGCCCGCGACTTCACCGTCGTCGGCGTGGCCGAGCCCGCTGGCGTATCCGCCACGCCGGCAGCGGAGGACGAGGCGTATGCCCCGTATACGGCGCTTCAGGATCTGCTCGGCATCGCTCATCTGCACAGCATCTCGGTGAGCGCGGAGCAGGCGGGCGACTCGACGCGCATCGCGCGCGACGTGACGCGTCTGCTGCGCGCGAGGCATGGGCTCGGAACGGCCGATCCCGACGACTTCATCGTGAGAACGCAGGCGAGGGAGGCCGTCACGGGCAAGGGCGTCAATCCGCTGCTCGCGCGCGCCGTGGCCGGCAGCGTCGTGAACCTGGATCAGGTGACGCTCGCCGAGATCGCCACCTCCCTCGAGCGCTCCAGCCGGACGATGACCGCCCTGCTCGTGTCGGTGGCCAGCGTGTCCCTGCTGGTGGGCGGGATCGGCATCATGAACGTGATGCTCGTGTCGGTCACCGAGCGCACGCGCGAGATCGGACTGCGGATGGCTGTCGGGGCTCGCGGCCGCGACGTGCTGCTGCAATTCCTCGCGGAGGCGATCGCCTTGAGTGCGCTCGGCGGTCTGGTGGGCGTGGTCGTCGGCGTCGCCGGCTCGGGAGGTCTGGGGCGTGCGTTCCGCTGGTCGACGGCGATCTCGCCCGGAAGCGTGGCGATCGCGGTCGGCGCCGCAGCACTGGTCGGCGTCTTTTTCGGCTTCTATCCGGCGCGTCAGGCGTCGCAGCTCGATCCGATCGACGCGTTGCGCTTCGAGTGAGGCGCCGCGCGCGTCGGCTGGGAGGAGATCCATGGAACTCGTGACGACCACACGCATCGCCGTGCGCGCGCTCGGGCGGCACAAGCTGCGCACCTTCTTGACGATGCTCGGGATGATCATCGGCGTCGCGGCGGTCATGACCATGGTCGCGCTCGGGAGCGGCGCGCAGGCATCGGTCGAGGACGAGATGAAGTCGGCGGGCACCAACCTGGTCTACGTCTCGGCGGGCAACTACACGCGCGGCGGCGACAGCGTCCGCGTGGCGTCCGGGTTGGGCGCGGCGACGACGCTGGTCGAGGCGGACATGCAGGCGATCCGGAGCGAGATCGCGGGCATCAAGAGCATCACACCGGGCGTCGGCGATCGCGCGCCGATGGAGGCGGAGGGCCGGCGGTACTTCAACCGCGTGATCGGCGGTTCGAACGAGCTCGCGGCGGTCCATTCCTGGACGATCCGCCCTGGCGGCGTGATGTTCAGCGCGACCGACGTCGCGCAGCGGGCGCGGGTCGCGGTCGTGGGCACGGAAGCCGCGAAGGCGCTGTTCGGCAAGCCCGATCCGATCGGCGAGCGGTTCACCATCCGGAACGAGACGTTCATGGTGGTGGGTGTCACCGACTCCAAGATCGAGGATCAGCCCGAGTCGGTGTTCGTCCCGGTCACGACGCTGCAGGAGATGCGCAGGCAGACGCACCTCGAGACGATCACCATCGCGGCCGAGCAGGCCGGCGAGACATCGCGAATCGCGACGGAGGCCGGCGTGCTGCTGCGCACGCGGCATCACCTGGCGCCCGGCGTGCCGGACGACTTCACCGTTCGCACCGAAGCAGCCAAGGCGCTCACGAAGGGGCTGTATACGTCCGCCGCGGTGTTCGTGCTCGCGAACCTTCCGCAGCTCGACGAGATCACGCTCCAGGAGATGGCCGGCACGCTCCAGCAGACGAGCCGCACGCTGACGCTCCTGCTCGCCAGCATCGCGGCCATCTCGCTGGTCGTCGGCGGCATCGGGATCATGAACATCATGCTCGTGTCGGTGACCGAACGCACGCGCGAGATTGGGCTCCGGATGGCGCTGGGTGCGCGCGGCCGCGACGTGCTGGTGCAGTTCCTGGTCGAGGCCTTGACGCTCAGCGTCGCCGGCGGGGCCATCGGCGTCGCGCTGGGATTCATCTCGGCCCGCGTGGTGACACAGATGCTCGAATGGCAGACGGTCGTGTCGCCCGGGGCGGTGGCCGCCGCATTCGGCACGGCGCTCGCCACGGGTGTGTTCTTCGGTTTCTACCCGGCCAGGCGTGCGTCACAACTCGATCCGATCGACGCGCTCCGGTTCGAGTAGGGGAACGAGCCGGCGCGCGCGCCGGCGTCGGTTGTCGCTCACGCCACTCGCAAAAGGATGGGATACATGACACGGACAACGGCATACGTGCTGCTCGCCTCGCTCTCGGCCTTCAGTGCCTGCGCGGGTGGGCAGGCGACCACGACGCCGGCGGCGCCGGCGGCGGCGCCGGAGAAGACGCTCGGCGTCAGACCGAACGGCGACACCGAGTTGCAGCCGGATCTCTCGCTCGTGAAGAGCGAGGAGCTGAAGGAGATCTACACCTACATCGACGGGCACATCGACGAACACGTGGAGAACCTGCAGAAGTGGATCCAGCAGCCGAGCATCTCCAACTCCGGCGAGGGCATTCCCGAGTCGGCGGAGATGGTGAAGGGCTTCTTCGAACAGCTGGGCTGCCAGGAGTCTCGCGTCTACGACGTCGGCACGACCGAATGGGGATCCCAGGGGAACCCGGTGGTCTACGCGCGGTGCGACGAAGGGGCGCCTCGCACGCTCGTCGTCTACTGGATGTACGACACGATGCCGGTCACGCAGCCCGACGTCTGGGTCGCACCGCCGTTCGAAGGGCGCCTGGTGGAGCAGCCGCCGTTCAAGAAGGTCCTGATCGGTCGCGGCGCGACCAACTCGAAGGGGCCCCAGATGTCGCAGCTGAACGCGCTGCGATCGATCAAGGCCGTGACCGGCAAACTGCCGGTGAACCTGATCTTCGTCGCCGAGGGTGACGAGGAGCGCATGGACATCGGCCTGCGAAAGTTCATGATGGAGCACGCGGACCTCTTCACCGGGGCGGACGCCATGTGGGGCGACGGCGGTCAGGCTCCGTCGGGCCGTGGGGACGTCAGCTCTGGCGACTCCGAGGGCTGTGTCTACGTCGAGATCACGACCAGCGGAACGCGTTGGGGCCGCGGGCCGACCGTGTCGGACATCCACGGCGGCAACAAGCGGAGCGTCGACAGTCCCGCGTGGCGCCACATCAAGGCGATCGCGTCGCTGATCTCCGAAGACGGCAACACGGCCAAGATCGACGGCTTCTACGACGATGCGGTGGCGCCGACGCCGGAACAGCTGCGGGGTTGGAAGGAAGCGGCCAAGGCCTTCGACGTGGAGGAGGCCGCGCGCAACCTCGGCGTCGCGCGGTTCATTTCTGACAAGCCCGAAGACATCCTGCGCGATCGCAACTGGATCTCCTTCAATCTCGACGGCATCTGGGGCGGGAACATGTATGCGGGCGGGGCGGGCGCCATCCTGCCGAACAAGATCACGTCGAAGCACAACATCCGCTACGTGCCGAACATGAAGGGACCGGACCTGGTCGAGAAGATGAAGAAGCAGCTCGTCAAGAACGGCTACCCGGACGTGGAAGTGAAGATCATCGGCGACGTGCCGTGGCGCGTCGGAAAGCTCGCCGGGGACCTCCCGGCGGCGCAGTACCGTGCGCTCGACATCATGCAGATCCCGCACAGCAAGCCGAAGGAAACCGAGACGCTGACGGGCGGCTACTGGCCGGCGTATCTGTTCGGCGCCGACTACGCGATCAACGTTCCCATTTCGAACGCCGGGGCGGGATACGGCGGAAACGCGCATGCGGCCAACGAGTTCTACGTGATCGAGGGGGCCGGCAAGGTGTACGGCATGGCTGGCGCGGAGAAGATGCTCGCAACGGTGCTCTACAACTTCGCCGGGAAGAACTGACGTGTGCGCCGCCCCGGTGTTGCGCGTCGACGACACACCCGCGATCTGGGCGGCCGCGGACGCCGCGGAGAAGCACCGCCGGGAAGCGCGACGGCCGCGACGTCGATTGACAACACGCTGATACGCTCGAATGACCACACGCTGATACGCCTGTGCGTGCTCGCCGCCTACGGACTGTCCGGGGCGGCGGGCCTCATTTACGAAGTCGCCTGGACGCGTCTGCTGACGCTGCGCCTCGGCCACACCACGGCCGCCGCATCCACGGTGGTGGCCGCTTTCATGGGCGGCCTCGCTCTCGGTTCGGTGCTCGGCGGCCTGCTGGCCAGCCGCGTCACGGCGAAGCGGGCTCTCCATCTCTATATCGGCGTCGAAATCGCGGTCGCGGTGCTGGCGCTGTCGCTCCCGTTGGAGCTCGATGCGTTCACGCCCGTCCTGCGCGCCGTCTACGGCGATGGGCGCTCGACGATCCTCTTTCCGGCGATCCGCGTGATCGCCACGTTGGCGATCCTGTGCGTGCCGGCCGCGGCACTGGGCGCGTCCTTTCCCCTCGCGACACGTGCGTTCGAAGCGGCCAGCGGTCGCGCTGGTGCTCTCTACGCGGTCAACACTGCCGGCGCGGCAGCCGGTGCGGCGGCAGCGGGATTCCTCCTCCTGCCGAACCTCGGGCTGCTGCGGACGACTCTCGTCGGCGTGAGCGCGACGGTAGCGGCCGCGCTGCTGGCGCTGCTCGCCGCCGGACGGATGCGCGGCCACACCCATGCCGCCAGCAACGGTCGCAACGAGCCTCGAGGGGAAGAGCCAGCCGGATCGAGCCTGGTGAAGCCGAACGTCGCAACGAGGCGTCCGGGAACGATGAACGCAAAGGTGCGCGCGACGGACGCGGGATCCGCTCCGCCCTGGATCGCCCCGGCGCTTGCCGCCGCCACGGGATCCGCAGGATTCATTCTCGAGGTCGGCTGGACGCGAGTGTTCGCGTTGATCGTCGGACCCTCCACCTACGCGTTCGCGGCCGTCCTCGTGTGCATCGTCGCCGCGCTCGCCGCAGGGTCGATCGCCGGACACGCGCTCGCCAGGTTGGTGCGCAGACCGCTGATGCCGCTGGCCGCGCTGCTCGGGGCCGGAGCATGCCTCGCCTGGATGGCGACGGTCAGTGCGGGGACGACGCTGCCGGCGCGCATTGCCGGGGATCTGGCGGCGAGCGGCGACTCGGCGTCGACGCTGTTGATGAGACATACAGGGTGGGCGGCCAGGATTCTCGTTCCGCCGGTGTTCTGTGTCGGTGCGGTCTTTCCCATGCTGCTGGCGCTCGGACGTGACGGCGGCGGGGCCGGCGCGCGCCGTGCGTCGCAGGTCTATGCGGCCAATACGCTCGCCGGAGTGGGCGGGGCTCTCGCGGCGGGGTTCGTGCTGTTGCCTGCACTCGGCCTCGAGCGGACCTTGCAGTGTGCGACCGTGGTGCTCGCATGGGGCGCCATGCTCGCCGTCGCGGCTGTTGCACCCGGTCATCGACTTCGAGCGCTGGCACTCCTGCCGGCTCTCGTGGCCCCGGTGCTGCTCGTTTCGCATCCACGATGGGATCGGGCGCTCATCGTGAGCGGGGCCTACAAATACGCGCAGTACCAGCCGGCGGGGTCCGACCCCGCCGACGTGCTGCGTGCCGGCATGCTGCGCTACTACCGCGATGGCGCGGCATCGACGGTCGCGGTGCGTGAGTTGGCTGGCGTCACGTCGCTGTCGATCGACGGAAAGGTGGACGCGTCGACAGGCGGAGACATGACGACCCAGAAGGTGCTGGCCCACCTGCCGCTCCTGCTGCATCCCGATCCCGCGCGCGTGCTGGTGATCGGCCTCGGGAGCGGCGTGACCGCCGGCGCGGCCCTCGCGCACCCGGTCGAGTCGGTCGACGTGGTCGAGCTCTCGCCGGAGGTGGTCGAGGCCGCCCGGTTCTTCGTCCGCGAGAGCGGAGATCCGACGGCGGATCCGCGGATGCGGCTGATCGTCGGCGATGGGCGATCGCACCTGCTGCTCGGCCAGGCGCAGTACGACGTGATCGTGTCCGAGCCCTCGAACCCGTGGATGGCCGGGGTCGCCGCGCTCTTCACACGGGAGTTCTTCGAAGCCGCTCGCGACCGGCTCGCGCCGGGCGGCATTCTCTGCCAGTGGTCGCATACCTATGACATCAGCGCCGGCGATCTGCGATCGATTGCGGCGACGTTCGCGTCGGTGTTCCCCGAGGGGACGATGTGGCTCGTCGGCGAAGGCGATTTGCTGTTGATCGGATCGGATCAGCCGATGGGCGATCCGATGGCGTCCATTGCGGCGCATTGGACCAGGCCAGGCGTGGCCGACGACCTGGCGCGCGGAAGCGTGACCGAGCCCTTCAGTCTTCTGTCGACCTTTGCTGGTGGGCCTGAACAGCTGCGCCGATTTGCGGCGAACGCGCCCGTCCAACGCGACGATCGCCTGGCGCTCGAATACTCCGCGCCGTTCGCATTGAACGGCGGATCCCACGACGCGACGGTCGACTCGCTGCTGATGCTGCAGGCGCAAGCCTGGACGACGGGCGCGGTCGCCGCCCCTGTGGCGTCCGCCGGCGCCGCGTCGTGGACGGCGCGCGCGTCGATGCTGCTCGCGGCTGACGCGTTCGACAGCGCGTACGCGAGCTTCGATCGTGCCTTGGCCTTGGACGCGGGCCGCATCGAGGCTGCGCGGGGCCTCGTGCGATCCGCTGCCGCGCGAGGGCGGCTGGACGACGCCGAAGCGCGGTTGGCCGGGCTTGCGGGGCAGCAGGCGAGCAGTCCCGCGCCGCTGATCGCACTCTCGCAGCTGTATTTCGCAACCGGCCGAGTCGACGAGGCGAGGGCGGCGGCCGCGATGGCGTGCGAGATCGATTCGAAGGATCTCGACGCGTTCGCGCAGATCGCATCGGTGCATGCCGAGAGCGGCGACCTGCCGGCGCTCGCCGAGGTCGTGGACACGATGACGTCGCGGTTCCCGCAGACGGGCGCGACCGCGTACTACCTCGCCGCATTGCGGTTCCTGCAGGGCGATCTTGCTCTGGCCCGCGACGCCGCACGCGATGCCGTCGCGAAGGACGAGCGCAGCGCTCCCGCGCGGAACCTGCTCGGCGCGATCCATGCGACGGGCGGCGACGTCGTGCAGGCGCGATCCGCGCTGACGGCGGCGTTGGCGCTGGATCCGCGCGACCCGGCCGCTTATGTCAACCTCGCGCGGCTCGAGGCGCAAGCCGGTCGGCGCGACCGGGCCGCCGCGCTCTATGCCGAAGCCTTGACGCTGGATCCGGCGTCGATTCACATTCGGCAGGACCTCGAGTCGCTGCGCCACTCGCTGCGCTGAGTCGCCGCGGCACTCACTGCGCCGAGATCTCGCCCGCAGGTCGATGGGCGATACTAGGGTCGCATGCTCCTCGAGCCCGGCGACCGCATCGGACCCTACCAGATCCAGTCCGTCCTCGGTGCCGGCAGCATGGGAGAGGTCTATCGCGCGCATGACGCCCGCCTGGCGCGCGACGTCGCCATCAAGGTCCTGCCCGCCGCCTCCTCCGACGCCGACGCGTCCAGGCGGTTCGAGCAGGAGGCGCGGGCCGCCGCCGCGCTGCGGCATCCGAACATTCTCGCCGTCTACGATGTCGGGACCGAACGCGGCTTTCGATACATCGTCTCCGAGCTGGTCGAGGGAGAGACGCTGCGCGCGCAGCTGGACCGGCGTCGACTCCGCGCCAGCGAGGCGCTCGAATACGCACGGCAGATCGCCCGCGGACTGGAGGCGGCGCACGGCGGCGGAGTCGCGCACCGCGACTTGAAGCCGGAGAACCTGCTGGTTTCCGACGGCCGGATCACGATCCTGGATTTCGGCCTGGCGAAGCTGGTTGGCGCCCCGACGCCGTTGGCACCCGCGGACGCGGCGACGAGCTCCACCACGTTGACCTCTCCGGGCATGGTTCTGGGAACGGTGGGATACATGTCGCCCGAGCAGGTGCGGGGGCTCCCGGCCGATCACCGGTCGGACATCTTCTCGTTCGGCGCGATTCTCTACGAGATGCTCTCGGGCCAGCGGGCGTTCCGGGGCGAAACGGCGGCCGACACCATGACGGCCATTCTCAAGGACGAGCCGCCTCCGTTCCCTCCGTCGCTCAACATCCCGCCGGGACTGGCTCGCGTGGTCCAGCGATGCCTCGAGAAGTCGTCGGCCGCCCGTTTTCAATCGGCCGGCGACCTCGCGTTCGTGCTGGACGGGTTGTCAGGGGCGTCCGGCCTGTCGGCGGCGACACCGTCGACCGGCGTCCCGTCTCGACGCGTGAGGGCTTCGGGGATCGTCGTGCTTTCGCTCGTGATCGCGGGCGCGATCCTCGCTGCGGTCTTGAGCGGCCGGCACGGGGCACGGCAGCCCGCAGCCGTGTATCGCAGCTCGATCCTGCCGCCGGAACAGGTGAGTTTCTCGACCGGGTCACCGGCCGGAGGTCTCGCGCTCTCGCCGGACGGACGTCGCCTGGTCTTCACGGCGCAAGGCCGCGAAGGCGGCGTCATGCTCTGGGTGCGGTCGCTCGACGGGCTGACCGCCCAGCCGCTCGAAGGTACCGACGGTGCGTTCTTCCCGTTCTGGTCGCCCGACAGCCGCTCGGTCGCCTTTTTCGCGGGCGGCTCGCTCAAGAAGATCGACGTTGCAGGCGGATCGCCGGTCACGCTGTGTGCGACGCCGCGACCGAGCATTCTCGCCGCGGGCGGCTCCTGGAGCCGTGAGGGCGTGATTCTCTTCGCCCAGGCCACCGCGCCGATCCATCGTGTGGCCGCGATGGGCGGGACGCCGGTCCCGGCGACGAGGCTGGACGAGCAGGCGGGCGAAACGCAGCACTGGGCTCCATATTTCCTGCCCGATGGGCGCCATTTCCTGTATTTCGCGGTCGGCAGCCTGGAGCGCGGGCCCGACGATCCAAATGGTGTGTACGTCGCGCAGTTGGGCTCGACCGAGCGCACCCAGATCCTCGCCGGCGGGTCCAACGCCAAGTACGCCGACGGATACGTGATCTTCCCGCGCGAGCGCACGCTCGTGGCGCAGCCGTTCGATCTCCAGCGGCTCGAGCTCACCGGCGACGCCGTGCCAATCGCCGATCAGATCGCCGTGGGAGGACTCTCCGGGCGGACCGGCGCGTTCTCGCTCTCCGAAACGGGGGTGCTGGCCTACCAGGGGACGCCGGCACAGGCGCGATCGGCGTTGACCTGGTTCGATCGCGCGGGCGCGCAGGTGGGGGTCCTCGACGTGCAGGCCGACTACGGCGATCTCGAGCTGTCGCCAGACCGGCAAGAAGCGCTGGTGAGCGTGCTGGATCCGCTGCCGCGATCGCGCGATCTCTTTCTCGTCGAGCTGGCGCGTGGCCTCCGCAGCCGCTTCACCTTCGCCCCGACCGACGAGCAGACGGCGGTGTGGTCGCCGGATGGCCGCAGCGTGATCTACAACGCGCGGCCGAAGGGCTACTTCGATCTCTACGCGAAGGACGTCAGCGGACGCGGCGACGAGCGGGTCGTGTTCGCCGACTCGCGCAACAAGACGCCGCTCAGCTGGTCCGCGGACGGGAAGTGGCTGCTCTATTCCACGGGGGGAGGCATCATCGGCAACAGCGACGTCTGGCTCCTGCCGCTCGAAGGCAACCCCGTGCCGGTGCCGTTCCTGCGCACGCCCTTCAACGAGGGCGAGGCGCGCTTCTCGCCCGACGGTCGCCTCGTTGCGTACACCTCGAACGAGACCGGCAGCAGCGAGATCTACGTGACACGGTTTCCGGGCGCGCGCGGCAAGTGGCGGATCTCCACCGGAGGCGGCAGCTATCCGCGCTGGGGCGCGGATGGGCGCGAGCTCTTCTATGTCGCGCGCGATGGCCGGCTGATGGCGGCCGCCCTCGACACGCACGCACCAGAGGATGTCCTCGTCAACGGCCTGCGTCCGCTCTTCGTCGTCCGCTCGGGATCATCGGGTCGATATCCGTACGACGTCGCTGGCGACGGTCAACGCTTCCTGGTGAACACGCTCGTCGAAGCGGCGGCTCCGTCGCCGATCACGCTCGTGGTCAACTGGACCGAAGCGCTCCGATAGGTCTCATGCTAGGCTGACTTGCCAATATGGACGTGTCGACGCCTCATCAGCCGCGGTGGGCCCGCGTCGCCGCTGCTGGGGCTGCGCTCGTCGTCTTCGCGATCGCCGCCAGCGTTCTTGCCGGCTGGAAGTTCGACATCGCAGCGCTGAAGGGCCCCTTCGGCGAGATCACCATGAAGACCAACGCGGCGCTGGGGCTGCTCGTCTGCGCGCTCGCGGTGTGGAGCCTCCTCGTGAGGCTGCCGCTCGTCGGGCTCCCGCTCGCGGCCTTCGCGATCGCGATCGGCACCGCGACGCTGATCGAGCACCTGTCCGGATGGGACCTGGGCATCGATCAGCTGCTGTTCAGCGAAGAGCCGGGGGCCGTGGCGACGTCGAGTCCCAACAGGATGGGGCTGAACGGGTCGACCAACTTCGTGCTGGCAGGTACCGCGATCTGGCTGCTGTTTCATGGAACGCCGCGCGCGATCGCCTGGGGCCAGCGCCTGGCGTTCGGCGGCGCGATCCTGGCGCTGCTCGCGATTGCGGGGTATGCCTACGACGTCGCGGAGCTGTACTCGATAGCGCGCTTCACGGGCATCGCCTTCCATACCGCGCTGGCGCTCATCACGCTCCACTGCGCCGTGCTGCTCGCGCGGGTGGACTACGGGCCCATGGCGCTGTTCGCCGACGAAGGCGTCGCCGGCATGCTGCTGCGGCGGCTCTCTGCGCCCATCGTGATCACTCCGCTGACGCTGGGCTACCTGGCCGGGCTCGGGCGCCGGATCGATCTCTTCGACCGAGGACTGTCGCTCGCGCTGTACTCCGTGACCGTCATCGTGGTCTTCGGCTGGATCGTCTGGGAGACCACCGCGACGATCTACGAGGCCGACGCGCGGCGGCGCCGCGCCGAACGGGATCGCGATCTGCTCCTGGTCAGCGAACGTGAGGCCCGCGACGAGGCGGAACGGGCGAGTCGCCTGAAGGATCAGTTCATCGCGGTCCTGTCGCACGAGCTGCGCACGCCGCTCAACGTCATGCTCGGCTGGATTCAGGTCATCGAGAACGAGCTCTCGCCGGAGCGACACGCGCGGGCGGCCGCAATCGTCGCCCGCAACGGCCGCGTGCTGACCCGGCTCGTGGAGGATCTCCTCGACGTCTCGCGCGTGACCGCCGGACAGTTCGAGCTCGCTCGACGGCCGATGTCGTTCACGCCTGTCGTCCAGAACGCGGTCGATGCCTTTGCGCCCCGCGCGCGTGAGCGGGGAGTCGAGCTGCGCGCCAGCTTCGCGGTCGAGGCCGACGTCCTGGAGGGCGATGCCGAGCGCCTGCAGCAGATCGTGTCGAACCTCCTGTCGAACGCCCTCAAGTTCACGCCGGCTGGCGGGCGCGTGGACGTTTCAACCGCGATCGCAGGTCGAGAGCTCGTCCTGACGGTCACTGACACCGGCATTGGATTCGACGCGACATTTCAGGGGGACCTGTTCCAGCCGTTTCGTCAGGCCGATTCGTCGCCCAAACGTGAGCATGGAGGGCTCGGCCTGGGCCTGTCGATTGCCAAGCACATCGCCGAGCTGCACGGTGGGAAGCTGAGCGGGTCCAGCCCCGGAAGGGGCGGCGGCGCGACCTTCACGCTGCGCTTGCCGCTGGCGCCGATCGGCCCTGGCGAACAGCGACAGGTCGGTGTCGCCATGGGACAGCCGGGCTGAGTTCCCTGCGGCGCAGGCGCGTCTAGGCCTGGTGCACGTGTTCCGCCGGAAGGCGGACGGAGAAGGTCGAGCCGACGCCCGGCTCGCTCTCGACGTCGATCCTCCCGCCGTGCAGATCGACCAGGTGTCTGGTCAGCGCCAGGCCCAGCCCGGTTCCCTCGGCGCGCTGCACGCGTCCGCTCTCCAGCCGCTCGAATTCCCTGAACAGGCGCGGCAGATCTTCGGCGCGGATCCCGATGCCCGTGTCCTGGACCGACAGCACGATCTCAGCGCCCTCTGCGTGTGCCGCCAGCGTCACGCGCCCGCCTTCAGGCGTGAACTTCATGGCGTTGGTCAGCAGGTTGCCGAGGATCTGCTGCAGCCGGAACGGATCGGCGACGAGCGGCGGCAGGCGCTCGTCGCCCTCCACGGCGAACTCGATGCCGCGAGCCGAGGCGAGCTCGAGTGCCGATTGCCACGCCGTGTCGAGCTCGCTGCGAACGTCCAGCGTGTCGAGCTGAAGCGTCATCTTGCCGGCCTGGATCTTCGAGAGATCGAGCATGTCGTTCACGAGCACCAGCAGCTGGCGCGAATTGCGGAGCAGCGCCGACACCTGCTGCGTCTGCCTGTCGGTGAGCTCCCCGCCCGTGCCCCGTTCGAGGAGCTGCGCGAAGCCGAGGATGGCGTTCAGCGGCGTGCGCAGTTCGTGGGACATGATCGCCAGGAAGCGCGACTTGAACTGGCTCTCCTGCTCGGCCTTCTCCTTTGCGGCGGCGAGCGCACGGTTGGCCTGTGTCAAGGCCTGATTCGTGCGGCTCACATCCTCCAGGAGGGCGGTTCTCGTCTCGGCCAACTCGGCCCTGAGGCGGGCCTCGGCGGCTTCGGCCTCCTTGCGGATCAGCGCGTCGCGATATCGGCGATCCTCTTCCTCGATCTGCTTGCGCCGCAGCACGGCGCGGATACGCGCGGACAGAATGTCGTGGCCGGCGGAGCGCGGCACGTAGTCGTCGGCGCCTGACGCGAGCGAGTCGACCATGTCGCGGCTCGATTCCCGCGAGGGGCGGACCACGATCGGCGTCGCGCGCCAGCGCGCGGCGCTGCGGATCACCTTCATGAGCTCGACGCCCGACAGGTCGGGCAGCTCGAGCTCCAGGACGATGCAGTCGACCAGCTGCACGCCCAGCAGCTCGAGCGCTTCACGCGCCGTCTGCGCCACGACGACGTCGTAGCCGTCGCGGCGGAGCGTGGCCGCGAAGTCAGGCGCCGGATGTGCCGGGTCGATCGCCAGCACTTTCTTGGGTCCGACGACGCCGGCGGCCGCCGGAACGCCGGCCGTGGCCTCGGCCGCGCGATCGACGGCCCGCAGGCGCGCCGCGACGACGCCAAGCTCTTCGTCCTTCCGGATCGAGGCGTCGGCGCCGGCCGCCAGCGCGCGAAGCTCTGCGCCCGGCTCCTCGGCGTCGAGGATCAGCACGCACACGGTCCGCCGCAGGGCAGGGTCGAGCCGGATCTGCTGAACGACCGCCGCGCCGTCCAAGCCAGGACTGTGGCTGTTCAGGATCACCATGTTCGGACGGAGGGAAGCCACTCGACGCAGCGCCTCGTGTCCGCCCTCGGCGTCCATGACGGTGTAGCCCACCTGCTCGAGCACTTCGGCCAAGGCTGCCCGATAGGTTTGACTCGGCTCGACGACGAGCACGACACGCCCGGTCATCGGCGCGATCTCGGGGGCGCCGGAGGCGGTCATCAGCTGCCGTGCCCGGTCGACGACGTGCCCTCGGTCGTAGGGCTTGCCCACGTAGTCGTCGGCGCCGACCTTGAGGCCTCGGATACGCGATCCCACTTCCGCTTCCGTCGACAGGAGCATCACCGGCAATGAGGCGGTCTGTTGGCCAGCGCGGATCCGGCGGAGCAGTTCGAGGCCGTCTCCATCGGGAAGCACGATGTCCAGGACCACGACGCCGAACCCGCCCTCCTCGATCGCCGCGGCGCCATCCTGCATCGTCCCCGCCGTGCGGACGGTGAAGCCTTCGCGTTCGAACGCATCCTGGAGGTCGGCCCTCACCGTGGGGCTGTCGTCGACGATCAGCACGCTCGCGCTCATCGCAGCTCCTTCGGCGCGGGCGCCAGCTTGCGGAGAAGCATGCCGGCCGCGTGGGGCGGCAGGACGTGTTCGGCCGCGCCGAGCGCGACCGCCTCGCGGGGCATCCCGTATATCACCGAGCTCGTTTCATCCTGCGCGATGGTGGTGCCGCCCGCGCGGCGGATAGCGAGCAGCCCTTCGGCGCCGTCGCGGCCCATGCCGGTGAGCAACACGGCGGCGGCGCGGGCGCCGGCATGGCGTGCCACCGATTCGAACAGCGCGTCCACCGACGGCCGGCACGAATGCCGTGGCGGCGCGTCCGACAGCCGGAGCGTCGATCCGTCGAGCACGAGGTGCAGGTCGGCCGGCGCGAGGACGACGCCGCGATCGGGCAGCGGCTGGCGGTCGCGCGCCGCCTGAACCGGGAGCGGCGACTGACGCGCGAGCCAGTCAGCGAGCGCGGACGCGAACGGCGCGCTGACGTGCATCACCAGCAGAATCGGGTAGGGGTAGTCCGGCGGCAGGGCACCGAGCAGTTCGATGACCGCCGCAGGACCGCCTGTGGAGGCGCCGATCGCCACGACGCGCCGCCCGTCTGACACCGGCTCGGCTGGAGCGGGTGTGGAGCGCGACGCGCCGTTTTCGTCGGTCCGCCGGAGACGGCCACGCGGATGCGTGATCACGCGGATGCGGGACGCGAGCCGCACGGTATCGGTCAGCAGCTCATCCCACCGCTCGAACGGCTCGTCGGCCTGCGGCTTCTCGATGACCTCGATCGCGCCGGCGGCCAGCGCGTCATACGTGCGAAAGAGGTCGCCGCGGTTGGTCGACGCCGACACGATGACGATCGGCGTCGGGGCGTAGGCCATGATGTACTCGGTCGCCTCCAGCCCGTTCGTGCCTGGCATCATCATGTCGAGCGTGATGACATCCGGCCGCTGCGACAGACAGAGCTCGATCGCTTCGCGCCCGTTGGACGCCTCTCCGACCACGTGGATGTCGGGCGCGGACTCCAGCGCGGCCACGATGCGGCTGCGCACGGTGGCCGAATCGTCGGCGACGACGACGCGGATGGGCGGCATCAGCGGACGAGCCTCCCGATGGTGGCGAGCAGCCTGTCCTGATCGAAGGCGCTCTTGACGAAGTACGCCCGAGCGCCCGCGGCCTGGCCGCGGGCGCGATCGGCCGCGCTGTCGCGCGACGTCACGAGCACGGCCGGCACGTCCGCGATCCGAGGCGTGTCGCGTGCGCGCTCGAGCAGATCGAACCCGCTGATGCCCGGCATCTCGACGTCGACCACCATCGCATCGTACCGCGCGGCCTCCAGCCGGCCCAGCGCCTCTTCGCCGGAGGCGGCGGTGTCGACGGTGTAGCCGGCCGCCTCGAGAATGCTCTGCTCGAGCATCCTGGTCGTGATCGAATCGTCGACGATCAGGATGCGCGGCGTCCGGCGCGCGCGTGCCGGGCTCGGACGGGCGCGTGCGTGACGAGATGCGACGGCGACGCGATCGATGTCGAGCACGGGAACCACGCCACCATCGAGCTCCGCAACGGCGCGCACCGTGCGGGAGGCGGCGGACATCGACGGAAGCCGCCGGGCGAACGCCGTCAGGACGACTCCGGGCATCGCCGTCCCGAGAGCGGCGCGACCGGAGTCCGAGCCGACCACGACGGCGTACGGCTCAGGGTCGGTCGCGGACCCTTCCACACCCAGGATCTCGCCGAGACAGGCCCACGGCATCTCCTCGCCGTCGACGAGAACGGTCGTGCCTGCGGCGGCGTGGGTGAGATTCTCCTGCCGGATCTTCACGACCTGGCGGACGCGATCGAGCGGCAGCAACGCCTGTTGGCCAACCGATTCCACGAGCAGCGCGGAGAGCGACGAGACGGAGGCTGGCACCGTCATCTCGACCGTGGTTCCGGAGCCGGCTTCGGTCGCGAGCCGGGCGGAACCATTGAGCCGCGCCGCGGCCGCGCGCACGACGTCGAGGCCGACGCCCCGCCCGGCGTGGACCGACGCGGTCGATCGAGAGCTCACGTGATGGCGAAGCAGCGCCTGGAGGATGTCCTCGTCTGGCGCCGTGCGGCCTTCGGTCGGCGTCAGCCACTGGCCGCGCACCAGCATCTGCCGAACCAGGGGCAGATCGATGCCCCGGCCATCGTCTCGGCAGGTGAACACGAGCAGCCCGCCGGTGTTCTCAACCGAGACGTCGATTAACCCGCGCCCGGGCTTGCCCGACGCGATCCGGTCGGCCGCGTCTTCGATCCCGTGGACGACCGCGTTGCGCACGGCCTGAATCAACCCGTCGCGAATACTCTCGAGGACCTGGAGCTCCAGGCGGACATCGCCGCCGCGGACGCGCAGATCGACCTGTTTGCCAAGCGAGCTGGCTGCATCGGCGGCCGATCGCGAGAGGTGCTCTTCCACGACACCGAAGGGCAGGAGCCGAACACCGTCCAACGTGGCGTGCAGTTCGTCTACGTCGGCGACGATCGGCCCCAGGGCGGGAACCGATCGGCGCAGCTCGCCGAGCTCGACCCGGATGTTGTTGACCTGCTGTTCGAGGCGCAGCAGATCGTCCGGATCGACGCGCAGCATGCCGCTCGACGGCGGGGCCGCGGGGCGGGGCAGGGTCTCCGACGTCTGTCTGGTTCCGGGCTCCGAGGCCGCCTTCCGTTCGAGCGCGGCGACTTCCTCGGCCAGCGCCGCGATCAACGTACGGCCGCGCGCCAGGACATCGGCGTGTCCGGCGGCCGCGTGCGGGAGGATCTCCTCGAGCTGGTGCACGGTTGTGGCCACGGGCGCATGGCCGGCGACGCGGGCGGCGCCTTTCAGCGTGTGCGCGAGGCGCAGGAGCTCCTTGAGCACATCCTGGTTGTCGCCGCCATCGAGCCTCTCGAAGCCCGATTCGAGCCGATCGATCAGATCGCGTGCCTCGGCCCGGAAGAAGCGCTGGAGATCGCGCGGCACGTCAGATCAAGCGCTCCGATTGAATGAGCGTCGACAGCGATCGCGACAACGTCGACAGCTGCGACACCGTCTCCAGCATCTGGGATGCGGCAATCTCGGTCTCCTTGGCGCCCTGCGCGACGTCGGCCACACCCGTGTTGACCTGTTCCACGGCGGACGCCTGCTGCTTGGTGCTCAGCTCGATCTCGCGTGAGGCGTCGGTCGTGGCGCGCACCAGGCCGGCGATCCGCCTCAGCGCGGTCGAGACCTCGGCGAACTGCTGGACGCCCGCGTCGGTCGACTTCGCCGTCGCCTCGGTCGTCATCACCGTGGTGTTGACCGCGGTGCGGACTTCCTGGATGAGCCCGCGAATCTCCTTCGTCGATCCGGCCACGCGATCGGCGAGCCGCCGGATCTCCTCGGCGACGACGGAGAAGCGGCGGCCCGCGTCGCCGGCGCCCGCGGCCTCGATCGCAGCGTTCACCGAGAGAATGTTCGTCTGGTCCGCCAGCTCGTTGATGATCTCGAGGATGCCCCCGATTTCCTGCGACTGGCGTCCGAGGTCGAGCATGTGGGTCACGATGCCGTCCACCTGCTTGCGAATGGCGACGACCGACTCCGACGCGGCGCCCACCGTCTCCTCGCCACTCCTCGCCGACGCCGCGGTCTCCTCGGCGATGCGGGCAACGCGCTGCGCCGAGTCGGCGATCTGACGCGACGTGGCCAGCAGCTCCGTGATGGTCGTCGTGATCTCGGCCATCGCCGTCGCCTGTTCCTTGGCGCTGGACGCCTGCTGGTGCGCCGCCGCCTGCAACTCGGCCGACGAGCTCTGCACGCTGTGGACAGCGGCCCCGACCTGCGTCGTGACCGAGCGCGTCAGGAGCAGCGCCCCGACGGTGGCCACGACGATCGCCAGGGCGGAGACGCCGAACTGCCCGGAGATCGCCCGGTCCGCGGCGCGGCTCGCGTCGGCGCGTCCCTCCTCGAGCAGCGTCTGCTCGCGCTCGATGAACGATCGCAGCGACGACTCGAGCGCCACGCGGCGCGGCGTCAGCTCGCGGTTCGCCAGACCGGACGCGTCGGCGCTGCCGGCGCCGCGGTCGGTGAGCACGCGGTTGGTGACGCCCCGGTACTCCTCGATGATGCGGCGCAGTTCCCGCACCAGCGAGAGACCTTCCGGCGTGATGACCGATCGTTCGAGCTCGCCCAACGTTGCGTCGAGCTGCTGCTCCGCCGTCCGGACCTCGACGGCGAACGACTCGTCGCCGTAGAGCAGGTAGTCGCGGACCGCGCCGCGCTGGCGGTGCGCCAGGCCGGACAGCCGCTCGGCGAGCAGCGCGTTGTGCGCGCGAACGTTGATGACGGCATCCTTGCGCTCCACGACCGACCGCAGCGCGAGAATGCCGATCGCCGCGACGGCGAGCGTGAGCACGACCATCGTCGCGAGCGCCAGTCCCACCTTGCGTCCAAATGTCCAGTCCTTGATCATCGAGCCTCTCCGAGAGGGGATGCCGGCTCCAGGAGCCGGTGAAGGTCTTCGAGCACGCGATCCATTCGCAACAGGCGGCACGTGACGCCACCGGCCTGCACAATCTCGGCCGATGGTTCGTCGAGGAGTGCCGGCTCAGGCCCGTCGATCCCATCGACGAGCAACCCAATCCGATCCGAACCGCGCGTCATCAGCAGCCACTGTCCCTCCATGGCCGACGCGTCGCGGACGCGCGCCGCCGGAGCAGGCGCGTCGAGGGGGTCCACGCGGAGCAGCGTGGCGAGTCGATATACCGGCACGAGCGTCCCCTTGACGACAGCGACCCCGGCGAACGCCGGTTCCGTGCTCGGCAACCGGTGAACGGCGGGCGCGCGCGTGACACCGGCGCACTCGGTCAGGCGGACCGCGTAGTTCGCGCCGGCGACGACCAGGAGGAGCACGCGCTCGGCTGGCGCGGCAGACGGCGCTTCGAACGGTTCGCCAAACGATCGGTCGAATGCGGATCGGAGGTCGTCCAGCCGGCGGTCCCATCGCGACTCGAGGCTCACGCGGCTCCTCTCGCCGTCTGTTTCAGCTCAGCCTGGCAGAGCCGGAGGAGCGCTTCACGCGTGAACCCGCCGCTGAAGAGGAGGAGACGTCCCGGATCCTCGCGGTGGAGGAGCCGTTCGGCCGCCGCGAGATGATCACGCGCGCCGGCGGCGTCGCCGGCATGACGTGCGATCAGCCCCAGGTGGAGATGCGGCATCGCGAAGCTGCGATCCAGATAGATCGCGGCCTCGTCGTGCTGCCGCGCGCGGCGGAGGTCGCCATGATGACGCGCCTGCAGCGCGAGCAGATAGTGCGCGCCGGCCGACAGCGGATGCACGCGAAGCACGGCGTCGCAGGCGCGCGCCGCTTCCTCGAACCGCCCCAGGTTGGTCAACAGCACGGCGCGGACGAGCAGCGCGTCGGCATCGGCCTGGGGCGACCGCTCGAGCAGGGCGAGGGCTTCGTCGAACCGCTCCTCGCCGAGCAGCGCGAGGGTGGCGGCCAGACGTCGTGGCGCGAGATCGCCCGGCGCCGGATCCGCCGCCGGCGGTCCATCGCGCTGCGGCGTGCCGACCTGGGCGAGAGCGGCGTCGACCACGTGCCTGATTCGGGCCGAGGCGTCGCCGATCGTGTCGAACCAGGCCGTGTCCTCGAGCGGCAGCGCCTTCGGACGCGTGTCGAGCGCTTCCCCCGGTGGAAGCGCTCGCGCGGTGCGATCGGTGCGACGTCGGTAATAGAAAGTGTTGTGCGTGTGCACGAGCTCGAAGTCATCCGAGAGCCCGCGGAGCGTCTCCGCGTGTCCGACGAACAGATAGCCGCCCGGCACCAGCGCGCGCGTCGCCCGATCGATCACCGCCTGCGCTGCGTCTGGAGCGAAGTACATGAACGTGTTGCGGAAGAAGATCACGTCGAACCACGCCGGGCGCCAGAGGTCGGGGCTTTCGTCCAGCAGGTTACGCTGCTCGAAGCGGACCGCCTCGGCAGTCGCCGGGCTGAGCACGTAGTCTCGCCCGCGCTTCTGGAAGTACGCGCGCCGGATCTCGTCAGGGGTTCCGCGCAGAGCCCACTCGGAATAGTGCGCCCGCCGGGCGCGCTCGAGGACCCGCGGGCTGATGTCGATGCCGGCAATCTCGACCCGTGGCAGCGCGCGACTGGCGCGTGCCCTGTCGACGACGATGGCGATCGAGTAGGCCTCTTCACCGGACGCCGAGCCCGCCGAGAGCACGCGCAGCGGTCGATCGGCTGCCCGCGCGGCGACATCCGGAAGTACCATCTCCTCGAGGGCGCGGAACTGGTCCATGTTCCGAAAGAAGTAGGTCTCCGAGACCGTCAGCGTACCCGCCAGCGTGCTCAGTTCCCGATCGTCGATGGGAGCGTCCGACAAGGCGTCGAGATACGCGTCGACGCTTCCGCTGCCGGCGCGCGCCTGAAGCAGATCGGCGAGCTCATGGAGACGTTCGTCGGCGAACTGGAGACCGAGTCGCGTCGTGAGCATGTCGCGGAAGCGCCGCACGGCGCCGCTCGACACGGGGATCACGCGGCCGGCTCCTCGCCATGCTGGAGCAGGCGCCCTCCGTCCAGCACGAGGAGCAGTTCGTGGTCGCGTTCAGCCAACGCGGCGACCGGTCCTGGCGACGAAGAGACGACGAGCGCGGGAAGCGCCGAGAAGGACTCCGGCTCGAACCACTCCACGCCGTCGACGTCGCCGACCGCGAGGGCGACCGCGCGATCGCCGACACGCAGGCTCACGAACCGCCGCGCGGGTGACGCCGCCACGCCGAGCACGGCCGCGAGGTCGACTACGGGGACGGGGCGTCCCCGAAAACGCGCGAGACCGAGCACCGGCGGGGATTGACGGTCGACCTGGACCAGCGGGAGCGGTCGGGCGACCTCGAGCACTGATGTCAGCGGGATTGCACACCGCCGGTCGCCGGCGAGGAGCACGAGTGCTGCGACGGGCATGCTCAAGTCGTGAGTATAGGTGACGCTCTCGCGAAAGCTATCTCAGCCGGTCACCGGCGCGCACGGCTGCGCGGTTGATTTCTGGCGAGCCTTCGCCGCATAGTGCCCACATGAGCATCACACTCACGGTGAACGGCACCCGGCACACCGTCGACGTGGACGCGTCGACGCCGCTGCTCTACGTCCTGCGCAACGACCTGGGGCTGCGGGGGCCGCGGTTTGGATGTGGACTCGGGCAGTGCGGCGCCTGCACCGTCATCGTCAACGGTCTCGCGGCGCGGTCCTGCGTCACTCCGGCCGGAAGTGTTCGCGGCGACATCACGACGCTGGAGGGCCTCGCCGCCGGCGGCACGCTGCATCCCCTGCAGCAGGCGTGGATCGACGAGCAGGTGCCGCAGTGCGGTTTCTGCCAGAACGGCCAGATCATGACGGCCAAGGCGCTCCTCGATCGCAACCCGCACCCGACGGACGCGGAGATTCGCGAGGCGATGTCGCGGACGTTGTGCCGCTGTATGACGTACTACCGCGTGCAGGCCGCCATCCGCCGCGTCGCAAGGGAGGACGTATGAGCTCGCGCAGGGACTTCCTGAAATCGTCCGGGGCGCTGGTCGTCAGCTTCACCGCCGGCACAGTCGCCCGGCCGCTGGCGGCATTTGCGCAGTCCTCGCCTGGAGCCATGCCCGCGCAGGGCGGTGGTCCATATCCGGATCCCGATTTCCGGCAGCTCGATTCGTGGATCGTGATCAAGCCGGACAATACCGCGACGTTTTTCGTCGGCAAGACCGATCTGGGCCAGGGAACCGGGACCGCGTTCCGACAGATGATGGCCGACGAGCTCGACATGCCGTTCGAGAGGACCGCGTGTGTGATGGGCCGCACCGACACGACCGTCGACCAGGGCGGCTCTGGCGGCTCCGACGCGATCCAAGTGGACGGCTGGCCCATGCGCCGCGTGGCGGCGGAGGCACGCCGCGTGCTGCTCGAGATGGCGGTCTCGCGCTTTGGCGTGCCGCTCTCCGCGCTCGCGGTCGGCGCCGGCGTGGTGAGCGTCAAGGCCGATCCGAACCGCCGTGTGACGTACGGGGAACTGGTCGGCAGCCGCAAGTTCCACGTGGCGCTGTCGGGCGACGACATCAACGCGACGACCGGGACGGCGACGGTGAAAGCCGTGCAGGACCTGAAGATCGTCGGCACGTCGCCGCAGCGTTATGACATTCCCGCGAAGGTCGACGGCTCGCTGACGTGGGCGGTGGATGTCCGTCCCGAGGGCCTGCTCCATGCGCGCAACGTCAAACCCCCGCTCGCGGGAGCGCGGGTGGTCAGCGTCGACGAGTCGTCGGTGCGCGGGACGCCAGGCCTGGTCAAGATCGTTCGCAAGGGCAACTACGTGGCGGTCGTCTGCGAGCGCGAGGAGCAGGCGATCGCGGCGGCGAAGCTGCTGCGCGTGAACTGGCAGAGGCCCCCGCGCGCCCCGTTTCCCGCCTCGGAAGACCTGTTCTCGTTCATGCGATCGGCGACGCCAACCGCGTCAGGCACGCCCATCGTCGTCGGCGATCCGGACGCCGCGTTCTCGTCTGCCGCGACGGTGATCGAGGCGGAGTACGACATACCGTTCCAGGGACACACCGCGATAGGGCCGGCGCATGCGACCGCCGATCCCTCGGACGGACAGCTCACGATCTACTCGAACGACATGAAGTCGTACGGGCTGCGCAATGGTGTCGCCACGTTCCTCGACATCCCCCGCGAGCAGGTGCGCGTGATCTGGATGGACGGTCCGCAGGGCTACGGCAGGACCGCCGCGGACGATGCGGGGTTCGAGGCGGCGTATCTGGCGAAGGAGCTGGGGCGACCCGTGCGCGTGCAGTGGATGCGCGACGAGGAGACCGCGTGGGATACCAAGGCGCCGGCGTTCGCCGTCAGCCTTCGCGGCGCGCTCGACGGAGGAGGAAACCTCGTCGGCTTCGACTACCTTGCCCGTGCCGCGGATCACAACCACCTTGGCTACAACGAGCCAGACACCGTGCTGATCGCGCAGTTGATGGGACAGCGGCGCGCCCGGCCCGCTTCGGGCAGCGCGGCGGTTCCGGGCGAGATGTACGCCATTCCGAACCGGCGGATGGCGACCCAGGTCGTGAGCCTGCCGCTCATCTGGGAGACGCCGCTTCGAACGGGCAACCTGCGCGACCCCAACGGTCCGCAGTCGACCTTTGCGTCGGAATCGTTCATCGACGAGCTCGCGGCCGCCGCGAATGCCGACCCCGTGCAGTTCCGCCTGCGCCTGCTGCAGCAGAGTTCGCGGGACGACAGCGGATTCCGGCGTGCGCGTTCCATTGCCGTCATCAAGGCCGCGGCAGAGACGTTCGGGTGGGACCCGCGGCCTTCGCCGAAAAGGGCGTCCGCCGGCGGCGTGCTGACGGGCCGAGGCATCGCGTACGCGTATCGCAATCAGACCGTGGTCGCCGAGATCGCGGAGGTGGAGGTCGACCGCGCCACCGGCCGCGTCTGGGTGAAGCGACTCGTCTGCGCGCACGACTGCGGCCTGGTGATCAATCCCGAGGGACTGCGGCGCACCGTGGAGTGCGGCATGCTGCACGCGCTCAGCCGCGCGCTCCACGAAGAGGTGACCTTCGATACCGAGAAGGTCACGAGCGTCAACTGGAGCTCGAGCCCGACGCTGACCCACATGGACGCCCCTGCGCAGATCGACGTCGTGATGGTGAACGGCGATCCGAACCCCGAGCGGCCGGACCTGCCGCATTACGGCGCGGGTGAGACCATGTGCAAGCCGCTCATCGCCGCGGTGGGCAACGCGATTTACGACGCGACCGGCGTGCGGCTGCGGCGCATGCCGTTTCGCGCGGCACGGGTGCTGGCTGCGTTGAAGGCGGCGGGCATCAGTGCGTAAGCGCGCGTGAACGCACTGCCGCGCGCCATGTCGCGTGGCCAGCGGCGATTACGGCGATTACGCCGGAGTGCACAAGCGGCTGACCGCTTCGTGCGGATCCTCAGGCACGCGGAGCCTGTGGAGCGCAAAGGCCAGACGGATGTTCATCGCGAATCGCATCAGTGTGAGGGGCTCCCGAGTCGCCTTGTGGAGCTCGCGCAGGAGACCACACTCGAGCGCGCGGGCCGCCGCCGTGACATCTTCGTCCGTGCTGGCTCCGGGCGCTGCGTACTTGGCCGCGAACCAGGCCGAGCTGAACGACTTCTCGTGTCCCGGTCTTCCGCGTGCGGCGAGCTCGAGTCTGGCGGCGACCGGGTCGGCCAGCCCGAACCCGTCGACGACGTTGATCCGCAGACCGGCAGCCCGGCTGGAGATGCCGAGCGGCCTGAAGCCGAACACGCTGACGATCTGCGTTGGTGCCGCACCTTCGCGAAGGGGGAGCTGTGTTTCGGCAGGGTGACCCGAGAGGGTGCCCTCGAGGGGATCAGGCAGGGCGACTCTCACGCAGGCGTCGGTTGCGGTATCGGAGAGCGACGCGAATCCGCGCGGGCAGCCGGCGGCTATTCGGTTCAGGCGCCGGTGTGCGCCTTCGTAGAACGGGTGGGACGTGTAATGCTCGAGCCGCGTCGGATGTCCACCGATCGACCGCTCCGCGTACCAACGACGTTCGTCCACGATCAGATGGTCGTACACGTCGACCCTGAATAATGCTGCGCAGGCAATCGCCCAGACCGAGAGCACGGCGAAGCCGGCGAGGACGAGGCGGCGGCGTGTCGCCGTTGTCGAGTCGGGAATCGCAACGACCGCTGCGGCGGACGAAACCGCGAAGAGGCCGGGCAGCAGAAGGCGCCCGTGCATGAAGTCACCGCCGACCCGTACGACATAGAGGACGTGAAGCAATCCCGCGCCAGCCATGGCCAGTGGAAGAAGGGCCACGGCTCGACACTCGCGTCGTAGGAGGCTTGCCACATGCCACGCGAGGCACGGAACGAGCAGGAAGAGCGGCACGACGAGCCAATAGGGTTGGATGGTGTTCATCAGATAGAACACCCCTTGATCCCAGCGTGCCTCGAACGCCTCCTTCGCGAACGCGGTGTTCGGGATCAACGCGGCGAAGTACCCCATTCTGAAGATTTCGTACCCCGTTCCCGCCGCCCCCGCACAGATGCCCACGCGGAAGGCTTCTCGCCATCCCCGGGCCGAGATCATCAACAGGAGGGTCAGCGGCACCGCATAGATCGCGTAGTCCGGACGGACCAATGGAGCGAGGCCCACAAACGCCGCTGCGGCGCACAATGACCGCGCGTCGGTACGGATCGCGGCGCTCGCGGTCGTCCAGTACGCGGCGCCGAGAAAACCGAGGCCGAGCCCGTTCTCGAGCGCGGATGTCGCGTAGTCCCATGCAACCGGGATCGCTGCGTAGACGATGGCGCCGTATGGGAGAACTGCCACCGGTTCCAACTCGCGAACTGTCCAGAGCCGGGCCGAGGTGGCGGCCGCCAGCCCGACGCCCAACGCTCCGAGGAGAAGACTTGCCATCCACGCGCTGTCCTCGACGTTGAAACCGAGCGAACCGAGGGCCCACAGCACGAAGACCCAGCCCGCACTGGTCACCGCCTCTGAACGCTCGCCCGCATTGAAGACGAATCCGTTTCCGGCGAGCAGCTGACTCACGACGCGGAAGTTGATGAAGCCGTCGTCACCAGCCCAACGGTGGAGGTACCCGCCGTACGCGAAGAGGCAAGCGGGGATGGCGGCGGACAGGGCCGCCGACGCCCAGGTAAGGCGGTGCACGAATTCAGCGCCTTGACCGTCAACCCGTTCGGTACAAATGGCTTGGGAGGGCGTCGTGGACATGTGAGCAGTCTGGCGGCGGCCCTTGACGTGCCGTTCGAGCTATCGGCGTGTCGGTCGACGCGCATTAGCGGCGTCCGTGCCGGCATGCACTGTAGTCAGTGGGCGTGCGTGCGCCGAGGTGAGGCCGTCCTTGCATCGGCCGATATACCAGACGATGACCGCATCTCTCCTGCGCCGCGCTGGTCGCGGTTGTGCGTGGCCCGCAGTTGCGGGACTTGCCGCGCTCATTCCGTTCCTGCCCGCGTTGAGCGGGGCACGGGTCTTCTACGCGCGCGACCTGGGTGCCTTCTTCTGGGGGCGCTTCCTGTGGCTCCGCCGTGCTTGGGACAGTGGTGAGTGGCCTCTATGGGATCCGTACGTCGGCGCCGGACAGGCCGCTCACGCCGACGCACTGCACCAGATGTTCCTGCCGCCTTCGATCCTCGTGAGAATGCTTGGCAGCGAAACCCAAGGCTTCAACTTGTGGGTGGCCACCCCGTTTCCGCTCGCCGCCGTCGGCACGTGGCTGTTTCTCGCACGGCGTGCGTCAGGTGCCGGTGCGGCCCTCGGGGCTGTGGCCTTTGCCGCCTGCGGACCCGTTGTGGCGAGCGGCAACTTCCCGAACCTGTCCTGGTCGGTGGCGTTCCTCCCGTGGGTGTTGTGGGCGGTGGATCTCGTGCTCGCTGCGGCTACCTGCCGCCGCATCGCAGTTCTGGCCGTCCTGGTGGCGCTGCAGTGCTTGTCAGGGGAGCCGGTGACCTTCTTCACGACCGCAGTCCTGGCGGTCGGATATGCAGCCGCATTCTCCGGTCAGGCTAGGGGGGGCGTGGCCGAACGCGTACGGCGGATGGCCGCAGTCGGGACGAGCCTGGTCCTGGGGCTCGCCCTTTCTTGCGTGCAACTCGTGCCGATGGTCGCCGCGGCCGTGCTCGCGTCACGCGGCGATGCGATCACGCCAGATGCCTGGTCGCTCCGCCCAACGGCCCTTCTCGAGACGCTATGGCCTCATTTGTACGGCGACTACTTCACGACGCAGTCGCTGACAGAGGTCCCATGGATGCCGTTGATGTACACCGGCCGGGAGCCCCTGCTCTTCTCGATCTATCTCGGCGTTCCATTATTGGCCTTGGCGATGTTCGGCATCGCTGGTACCGGCGATCGCCGATGGCGGCTCTTCTGGGCCGGAGCGGCCATCGTCTCCCTGGTCGCGTCCTTCGGGTCGTACACGCCGATCTATCCAATCTTGCGCGACCACGTGCCTCCGTTCGGCACGTTCAGATTTCCAGTCAAGTACATCTATGTGGCGGTCCTCGCGGTTGCTGTCGGCGCGGCCTGCGGTTGGGACCGCCTGCGGGAGCGGCTGGTCACTGCGCCTGACGGCGACCCGCGCGACGCGTGGCGGCGTCGGCGCGCGTGGGCCTCGAGCATCGGATTCGCCATGGCAACGGCACTGTTCGCCGCGTGCTTCGCTGCGGCCTGCATGTACTTCACGGAATCCACGAGCACGCTGCTCGACGGGTACGCCGATCTGCTCAATAGCGGTCCCGTGACAGGAGCAGGCCAGTTCATGATTCGAACGGTGCCGCTCGGCGCGGCGCGCCTCATGGCCGTGGCCTTCGCGGCTGCCGGTCTGCTCCTGGTGATAGCCAGGTACCCCCGCGCGACCACTGGAGCATCGTGGATGTTTGCTGGTCTCGTTGTCATCGATCTGTTGGTGGCGGCGAGTACGGTCAACCCGACCTTCGACGCGGAGCACTTCGCCGAGCCTGAGTGGTTGGCCTTGACGCGCGCCGACCCCGATGCGCGTTTCTATGTGGGCGGCAAGTCCGGCGGCACGCTGAACGCCATGGACTTCGATGCGTCCAGGGGCTTCGTCAACAAACGCGGCTTGACCGGTTCGGCCAGTCGCGCGACGCTCAGCCTGCAGGCGGCGTTCTATCCCTCGGCGTGGCGGGCGAGAGAGCTGCTTTCGTATGACCTGCCCGTGCTGTGGCCTGCCGAGTTCAGCCATGTCATCGATCGCTTTGCTGAGGCCACACAGGTCGAACGCGACCGCATGCTCGACCGCACAGGCGTTCGTTACCGGGTGCTGCCTCAACGGCGCGCCGGATCGCGGGCGCCACTCATCGCGCTGCCTCAGTTCATGGAATCGTTCTTGTTCGACTGGGGGACGAACGTCAGGCCACGTGTGTTCGTGGTGCCGAATGCCCGCGTGGTGCCCGACTGGCATGACCAGGTGGATGCCCTTTTCGCGGATGGCTGGGACGTGCGGGAGATGGTGCTGCTCGACAGAGAGTTGCCGACTGCCGGCCTGCCAGGCGCGCCGACCGACGCGTCCGCGCGCATGCTCGTCGAGGAGTCGAACCGGGTCACGGCCGAAGCCGCTGCGCCCGGCTCCGGTGGATACGTCGTGCTGCTGGATTCCTACTCGACGGATTGGCACGTCACGGTGGACGGCCAGCCGGCGACACTGGCGCGCGCCAACGGCCTCTTCCGCGCGACTCGCATTCCTCCAGGAATGCACCAGCTCGAGTACCGGTACCGGCCGCGTGGTCTTGCCGTAGGCGCGACGGTCTCGTTCCTGACTGCTGTCTCTCTGGCCGCGATCTCCATTCGACGACGATCTCGGCGCTCGATTGAGGCGCCCGCGCCGCAGGCACTCAGCTACGGCGGACCGCAGACGACCCGTGACTAGCGTGCTACACTAGCCATACCGTCGTCGGTGCTTCAGGTGCCGCGGCGCAAGAAAAGGCTCATTAGCGACCCCGTCTTCACTTCTGGAGACACCACCATATGGTCGCGGCCGGGAGGTGCATGCATGGCAGACACCACCGGGAGCAGTCGATAGACGCTCCCAGATGCGTGGGAAGGGCCGGCGGAAACGCCGGCCCTTTCTTTTTGACCGGTCCCACAACACTTCTTTTCGCCCGGTTCCACATCACCACGCCGCGTCTGCACGAGCGGCGAGGCTTCGCGGCATCGTCGGCCTCCCGAACGGCCCGCTGTTTGCGTAACGCTACGCCGGTACCCTTGGCGCGGAGCGACGCATGACTGACATCCGGTTTCAAAGCTTCGAAGACGGCGAGCTGGCCGACGTCTGGTACGCCCTGGGTGGCGCTGCCGCCCGTCACCCGGACCACTTCAAGCCGCTCATGGACTCAGTCGCGACCGAACTGATCGAACGGCGCGGTGTCGGCTTGAACCCCTGGCTGGAAGAACGCTTCCGACGGTTCCGCCTGCTCGATTCGCGAGACGATGCCAAGGCGAACCTGGCCATTTCTCCAGAGGCGCGCCCGGACGCGTCGGACGCGAGCCCGGACTCGAGCGAGGTGACCCGTGACTAGTACAGCGAAGACAGCAGCGGACACGCCCCGACAGGACCCGCGCGAACACGGGTGGTCGTCCTTCGGACACGAGTCACGTACGGAAGCGGATGCTGGAACCGGCGGTGCGGCGCCGCCCGCGCGCGACGACGAGTCCTTGGCGTCCCCCGAGTGGATCGGCGCGATGGACCTCCCGGGGATGGGCCCGGACGCCTAGCCTGGCGGCGGCAGCGTCGGGCCTTGGCCGACGCGACGTCCTTCGTCTAGTCGTCCGAACCGGCCTGCCGCCGCGTGGCCTTCACGGCGCTCTGCTTCTTCTTGCTCTCGATGCGCTGTTCCCGCGACGCCGCCGTCGGTCGCGTCGCGCGACGCGGCTTCGGCCGTACGGCCGCCTGCGTCAGTAGGGCCGCCAGCCGCTCGCGGGCGGCCACCCGGTTCTGCGCCTGCGTCCGGTACGCACGGCTGTCGATGACGAGCACACCCCCGCTCGCCATCCGGCGCCCCGCGAGCTTCGCCAGCCGCTGTTTCATCGCCGCAGGCAGGGGAGACGCCTGGACGTCGAAGCGAAGCTCGACCGCCGTCGCGACCTTGTTCACGTTTTGCCCGCCGGGTCCCGATGCGCGGACGAATCGCTCGTCGAGATGTCCATCCTCGATGCCCCAACGGCTGAGATCCGGCATGTTCTTCATCGTAGCCATCTTGATTCTGCGGCTGGTGTGTTTACCATAAGAAAGTCGTAGTCCTCGAGGTCGTCGTCGCCGAGATTGTGCGGCACATCCACCGCCGGGAGTCTCCTGATGATGCGTTCATATCCGACGTTTGCCGCCGCCCTGTCGGCCCTGTTGCTCTCCACTACACTCGGCGCCCAGAAGACGACCCCGATGCGCACCGGCTCTGGCGGCAGTCCGCATGTGAGCTCCGACTGGTCCATCGACGGAGCCACGATCGCCGTCGAATACGGCCGGCCGTACCTGAAGGGCCGCTCAGAAACCGCAATG
>JBFXAT010000018.1:0-66425 GCA_050183995.1 Vicinamibacterales bacterium | reverse complement strand
GCGGCGACGCAGTATGCGGTCGGCGTCGCGGAAGCGCTGGCCGCCGACCTGGCCTCTCGGGGGCTCGTGGTGGTGAGCGGCTTGGCGCGCGGAGTCGACTCCGCGGCCCATCGCGGAGCGATCGCCGCAGGCGGGATCACCGCTGCCGTTCTCGGCTGCGGCGTGGACGTCGTCTATCCGAGGGAACACGCCCGGCTCGCTTCGGAGATCGGGAGGACGGGAGCGCTGGTGAGCGAGGTGCTTCCTGGGACGCGTCCCCGCCCTGAATTCTTCCCGCGCCGCAACCGCATCATCAGCGGACTGGTACGTGCGGTCGTCGTGGTCGAGGCAGGTGAGAAGAGCGGCTCGCTGATCACCGCTCGCTGTGCGCTCGAACAGGGGCGGGACGTCCTCGCCGTGCCGGGCAATGTGCTGTCGGGGCGCAACCGCGGCGCGCACGCGCTGCTGCGCGACGGCGCGCGGCTCGTGGAGTCGGCCGGCGACGTGCTCGAGGAACTGGGGCTCGCACGCGACACGGTCCACGCGCGGGGGTCCGCCGGAGTGCGGCGAGGCCCGGACCCCGTACTCGATGCGCTGGTGCCGGGCGAGGGGTCGACGATCGAAGAGATTTCACTCAAATCCGGGTTGTCTGCATCGAAGTTGCTGGCGCGCCTGTTCGATCTGGAGCTCGAGGGCCGCGTCGGACGCGAGCCCGGCGGGCGTTTCGTTCGGTTTGACAGACCGTGCTAGGGTGACAGGGCAGATGGCAAAGACACTCGTGATCGTGGAATCGCCGGCCAAGGCCCGGACGATCCAGCGTTTCCTGGACAGCAGGACCTTCGACATCCAGGCCAGCTACGGCCACGTCCGCGACCTGCCGGAATCGGCTGACGAGATTCCCGACGAGATCCGGAAGAAGAAGTGGGGCCGCCTCGGCGTCGATACCGAGAACGACTTCAAGCCGTACTACGTCGTCCCCCACGACAAGAAGAAACACGTGCAGGCGCTGAAGGCCGCGTTGAAGGGTGCTGACGCCGTGTTCCTCGCCACCGACCCGGATCGGGAGGGCGAGTCGATCAGCTGGCACCTGAAGGAAGTGCTCAAACCCAAGGTGCCGGTCAAGCGGATCGTGTTTCACGAGATTACCGAAACGGCGATCAAGGAGGCCGTCAAGGAAGCCCACGACGTCAACGAGAATCTCGTGCGCGCGCAAGAGAGCCGACGCATCCTGGACCGGCTGTACGGCTACACGCTGTCGCCGGTGTTGTGGAAGAAGGTGCAGACGGGGCTCAGCGCTGGCCGCGTGCAGAGCGTAGCCGTGCGCCTGATCGTGGATCGCGAGGAAGAGCGGCTGGCGTTTCGAAGCGCGACGTTCTGGGATCTGGAAGCACGGCTCGCCGGTGCCGGTCGTGAGTTCAACGCCACGCTCGTGCGGCTGGGCGGTGATCGCGTTGCGAGCGGGAAGGACTTCGACGCCGAAGGCCGCTTGACCGGACGGAACGCACGCATCGTGTCGCAGGCCGAGGCGGATGCGCTCGTCACGTCACTGCGCGCGAACCTGCCGTGGGCCGTCACCGCGGTCGAGGAGAAGCCTGGCGTCGAGCGGCCGGCCCCGCCGTTCACCACCTCGACGCTGACGCAGGAGGCCAGCCGCAAGCTGGGATTCTCTACCGAACGGACGATGCAGGCGGCCCAGCGGTTGTTCCAGGACGGCCATATTTCGTATCACCGCACGGACTCGACCACGCTGAGCGAGAAGGCGCTGGGCGAGTGCGCGTCGGTCATCCGCGACATGTTCGGCGCTTCTTACTACAGCGCTCCGCGCCGGTACGCGACGAAAGTGAAGAACGCGCAAGAGGCGCACGAAGCCATCCGTCCGTCCAACTTCGCCGCGACGCCGGCGAGCGCCGGTCTCGACGGCGACGACTTCCGGATGTACGAGCTGATCTGGAAGCGGACCATGGCGTCGCAGATGGTCGATGCGCGCGTCCTGCGGACCACCATCGAGATCACCGGACAGGGCCCGGCGGGCGAGGCGGCGGTGTTCACGGCCTCCGGCAAGACGATCGAGTTCGCTGGCTTCCGCCGCGCATACGTGGAAGGCAGCGACGACCCCGCCGCGGAGCTCGAGGATCAGGAGACGGTCCTTCCCACACTCACCGTCGGCACGCCGATCCTCGCGCCCGACGCAATCGCGGATTCGGACGCCGCCCGGCTCGTGGCACTCGAGTCCAAGCGGCACGAAACCAGCCCGCCGGCGCGCTTCACCGAGGCGTCGCTCATCAAGGAGCTCGAGCGGCTGGGCATCGGTCGCCCCTCGACGTATGCCGCGACCATTGGCACGATCGAGCGCCGGGGCTACGTCTTCCGCCAGGGCAAGGCGCTCGTGCCGAGCTTCACCGCATTCGCCGTCACGCGCCTGCTGCGCGCGCACTTCGGCGACCTGATCGGATTCGAGTTCACCGCAGAGATGGAGGAGGACCTGGACCAGATCTCGCGCGGCGAGCGCGAGTGGCTCCATTTCATCGAGCAGTTCTATCGCGGCGACGCGCAGCACCGCGGTCTCGAAGATGCGGCACGCCAGGCCGAAGAGCGTGCGGATTATCCGCTCATCGACATTGGCGTCGATGCCGATTCCGGGGAGCCGATTCGGGTGCGTATCGGCCGCTTCGGGCCGTTCCTCCAAGTCGGGGAAGGGGGATCGGGGAAGACCGCCTCGTTGCCGCCCAACCTGGCGCCTGGCGACCTCACGGCCGAGAAGGCCATGGCGCTGGTGCGCGCGAAAGCCGAGGGGCCGCGGCTGCTCGGGACGGATCCGGCGTCCGGTCAGAACGTCTACGCGATTCACGGCCGCTTCGGCGCGTACGTGCAACTCGGCGAGACTCCGGACAAGGGCTCGAAGGAGAAGCCGAAGCGCTCGTCCCTGATCGGCGGCATGACCGAGTCGTCAGTGACGCTCGATGATGCGTTGAAGCTGCTGCAGTTGCCGCGCGAGCTCGGCGTGCATCCCGACTCGGGACAGCCGGTCCTCGCGGGTCTCGGCCGCTTCGGCCCGTACGTGAAGCATGGCGACGAGTTCAGGTCGCTCGAGAACGAGGACGAGCTGTTCACCGTCGACCTTTCCCGGGCACTCCAGCTGCTGGCCGAGCCCAAGCGCTCGCGCCGTCGGCAGGCGGTGAAGAAAGTCATCGCGTCCATCCCTCGAGCGGACGGTAGTCAGCCACTTCAGGTTCTCGAAGGCCGGTTCGGTCCCTACGTGACCGACGGTGAAACGAACGCGTCCGTGCCGCGGGGAACCGATCCGGCGACGCTCACGTTCGAAGCTGCGAACGACCTGCTCGAAGCGCGTCGTTCCGCCGGCCCCCGGCCGGCGCGTGGCCGCGGCGCTCGCGCGGCCGGCCGTACCAAGAGTCCCAAGAAGTCCGCGGCCGCGTCGAAGGAGAAGACTGGCCGCCCGAAGCGGTCTCGCAAGACCGCGGTCTCGTCATGATCCGCATCGTCGGCGGGGGACTGGCTGGATGTGAGGCTGCCTGGCAGGCGGCCTCGGCCGGCGTGCCGGTGACGCTGTACGAGATGCGGCCGGTCCGGGCGACGGCCGTCCACAAGACCGATCGGCTGGCGGAGCTGGTCTGCAGCAACTCCTTCCGCGGCGACAAGCTCGATAACGCGGTGGGACTCCTGAAGGAGGAGATGCGGCGGCTCGACTCGCTCGTGCTTCGCGCCGCCGAGGAGAGCCGCGTACCGGCCGGCGCCGCGCTCGCGGTGGATCGCGAACGCTTTGCCGCCGGCGTCACCGCCGCGTTGTCGTCGCATCCGCTCGTGACCGTCCGGCGGGAAGAGGTGACCACCGTTCCGGCGGGCACCGAAGCCTCTCCCGTGATCGTGGCCACCGGGCCGCTCACCTCCGACGCGCTGTCCGCAGACATCGCCCGCCTGGTGGGCAGCGATCACTTGTACTTCTACGATGCGATCAGCCCGATCGTCCTCGCCGAATCCCTGGACCGCGCGAAGATCTTTCGGCAGTCACGATGGGATCGCAGCCTGGGACCGGCGCAGGCCTCTCAGGGCGACGCACCGATCTCCGAAGGACCCCCCAGTCCCGCATGCGGTGTGGACGACGGGGCAGGCGATTACCTGAACTGTCCGCTCGACCGCGAGGCGTATCAGCGGTTCTATGACGCGTTGACGCACGCCGAATCGGCGACGGTTCACGACTTCGACAAGGAGCGGTTCTTCGAGGGCTGTCTTCCGATCGAGGTCATGGCCCATCGCGGCGTCGACACGCTGCGCTTCGGGCCGATGAAGCCGGTCGGCCTCGTCGATCCTCGCACCCACAGAACACCGTACGCTGTCGTGCAGCTACGGCAGGACAACCTCGCGGCGGATCACTTCAGCCTGGTCGGCTTCCAGACGCAGCTCAAATGGGGAGAGCAGGCCCGCGTGCTGCGCCTCATTCCCGGCTTGGAACAGGCCGAGTTCGTCCGTTTCGGCATGGTGCATCGCAACACCTATGTGAACGGTCCCACCGTCCTCACGGAGACGTGGCAGCTCAAGGATCACCCCTGCGTGTTCTTCGCGGGACAAATGTCCGGCGTGGAGGGTTACGTCGAATCCGCCGCATCGGGTCTGCTCGCCGGCCTCAACGCCGCCGCGCTCGCCCGGGGGCGCGCACCGTCTGCACCGCCGCGGACGACTGCGATCGGCGCGCTGGCCTACTACGCCTCGCATGCCGACGCGCGGCACTACGCACCGTCCAACATCACCTTCGGCATCATGGAGCCGCTGACGGATCCTCCACGCGGAAAAGGCGATCGCAAGCAGGCGATGGCGTCCCGCGCGCTCGACGACCTCGCCGGCTGGATGCGCGGCTGCGCCGCATGATTGAGCATCTGCGCGCGTTCCTGGACTTCCTGGCCCTGAACCGCAACGTGTCTCCCCACACGGTGCGTGCGTACGAGAGCGATCTGTCGCAGTTCATCGGACACGTGGCCGGCATCGCCGACGGCAAGCGGCGGGACGTCGCCCCCGACGATCTGGATCGCGCGGCCATCCGATCGTTCATGGCCCAGCTCCACGCCGAAGGACAGTCGCGCTCGACCGCCGCGCGCAAGCTCGCAGCGATCCGCACGTTCCTGAAGTATCTGCGGCGCGAGGGGATTCTCGAGGGCGACCCGGGTGCGCTGGTCTCGACGCCACGCCGGGACGTCCGTATTCCTGCGCACCTGTCCGAGGGAGAAGTCGGCGATCTGCTCGATCGGCCTGACGCTGCGCAACCGCTGGGCCGGCGCGACCGCGCGATCCTCGAGCTCTTCTATGCGTCGGGCTTGCGCCTGGCGGAGCTCGCGGGCCTCGATCTGTCGGACGTCAACCTCAGCTCGCGGATGCTGCGCGTGCTCGGGAAGGGCGGGAAGCAGCGCCTGCTGCCGTTCAACAGCACGGCGGCCGAGGCGATTCGCGAGTGGCTCGGCGATCGCGAGCCGCTCGCCAGGAGCGCGCGAATGCCGGCGGCCGTGGCGCGGCGCCGGCGCGCGCCTCGATCCCATGCGCGTCATCCGGTCGAACCGCTGTTCCTGAACTACCGGGGCGAGCGCCTCACCGTACGCAGTATCGATCGCATCGTCCGACGCTACGCCGCACAGACCGCGCGTGGCGTCGTGAGCCCCCACGCCCTCCGGCACACCTTTGCCACGCACTTGCTGGAGCGGGGCGCCGATCTTCGCGTGATTCAGGAACTGCTCGGGCACTCCAGGTTGAGCACCACCGAACGCTACACGCACGTGAACGCCGCGCAGCTGCTCGCCGTGTACCGCCGGGCGCATCCCCGCGCGAAGCGATCCTGACGCCGCGACGGTTCCTGGCGCCGGGGCCGGCTCACGACGCCGCGGCGATCTCGGAATCGAGCGGCTTGAGCGGAGCGGCGCGCCGTCCGCGCGGGAACTCGATGCCGAGCGTCTTGATCTTGTAGTTCATCACCCGCGGACTGATCGACAGCAGTTCCGCGGCGTCCTTCTGCACCCAGTTGGACATCTTCAGCGCTTCGATCAGCGCAAACCGCTCGACATCGTCCAGCGGAATCCCGGTCGGAGGGATCCGGACGATGGGGGCGTGCTCGCGGCCGGCGCTCGACGTCACCGTCTCGCCGAGACGGAGATCGTCGGCGGCGATCGCCCGCCCCTCCGCGAGGAGCATCGCCCGCTCGATGGTGTTCTCCAGCTCGCGGATGTTTCCCGGCCAGTTGTATCGCATCAGCAGCTTCTGCGCGTCCGGCTCGAGGCTGTCCATCTTCTTCTTCAGCTCTCCGGCGAAGCGCTTGATGAACGCGTTCGCGAGCGGGACGATGTCGTCCTTGCGCTCGCGCAGCGGAGGCATCTCGATCGAGACGACGTTCAGGCGATAGTACAGGTCCTCGCGAAACTGCCCCGACTGCACCATCGACGCGAGGTCGCGGTTCGTTGCCGCGATCAGACGTACGTCGACGCGGAGCGTTCGGGTACCGCCGAGTCGCTCGAACTCGTGCTCCTGCAGGACACGCAGGATCTTCGCCTGCGTGTTCGGGCTCATGTCGCCGATCTCGTCCAGGAACAGCGTGCCGCCGTCCGCCTGTTCGAAGCGTCCGATGCGCTGCTTGTCCGCGCCCGTGAAGGCGCCCTTCTCGTGGCCGAACAGCTCGGACTCGAGCAGGTTCTCCTGCAGGGCCGCGCAGTTCACCTTGACGAAGTTGCGCGCGCTCCGAAGCGAGTTGTGATGGATTGCGCCCGCGATCAGCTCCTTGCCGGTCCCCGTTTCGCCGCGGATCATCACCGTGGTGTTGCTCTTGGCCACCTTCTTCACGATGTCGAGGACGCGCTGCAACGCTGCGCTCGACCCGACGATCCGGTCGAAGTCGTAGATGTCCTGCTGCGTGTGGCGGAGGTAGTCGATCTCGTGCTTCAGGCGCTTCATCTCCAGCGCCTTCTCGATCTTGACCTCCATTTCTTCGATCTCGAACGGCTTCTGCGCGTAGTCGAACGCGCCGATCTTCATCGCCTCGACCGCCGTGTTGACCGAACCGAACGCCGTCATCAGGATGACGGCGGTCGTCGGGTGCAGCGCACGCGTCGTCCGCAGCACGTCCATGCCGTCGCTGCCGCCCATCTTGAGGTCGCTCAGGACCACGTCGAAGTGGCTCTCGTGAAGCTTCTCGATCGCGGCGTTGCCGTTGGATGCCTCTTCGACCTCGTGGCCCGCCTCGGCAAGGCCCCGCGCAAGCCCGCGCCTCAGCGCGTCGTGGTCGTCGGCAACAAGTATGCGCCCCATGGATACCTCTATTTGAACCAGGTCGAGCCCGATGACACCGGCAGCGTCACGCGGAATCGCGTGCCGCGGCCGGACTCGCTGCTCAAGTCGAGCCGGCCGTCGTGTGCGTCGACGATCTTTCGCACGATGGGCAGGCCCAGGCCCGAGCCTGTGGTCTTGGTCGTGAAGAACGGGTTGAAGATGCGATCGCTCAGGTCGGCCGGAATGCCAGGTCCGTCGTCGATCACGTCGACGACCACCATCGGCGAATGTCCCGCCGACTCGTTCGAGCCGTCTTCATGATCAGTCGCTTCGACCGCCGCTCTGACGGTCACGTGTCCGGTTCCGTTCACGGCCTCGAATGCGTTTGTCAGGAGATTGCTGAAGACCTGACACAGCTGGCTCGCGTCGCCGTCGATTGGCAGCAGCGCCGGCGAGAGCTCGAGGCTGATTCGCGTCTCGCGCCGCGGGACCTTGCCTTCCGCGTTGGTCAACGACTGCTGCAGGATCGTCGCGACGTCGGTCTGCTCCAGCTGCAGGCGGACCGGGCGCACGAACTCCAGCATCTCGACGACGATGGCATTCGCGAGTTTGGCTTCGCTCAGGATGTCGGCGAGCAGCGACTGCGCGGCGGGCGAATCGGGCACCTGCCGTCGCAGCAGGCCCGCCATCACCTCGATTCCGGCCAGCGGGTTCTTCAGCTCGTGCGCGATGCCGGCCGCCATTTCGCCGAGCGAGGCGAGCCGATCGCGCAGCCGCTCGCGCTCTTCCATCTGTTCGACGCGCGTCAGGTCCTTGAAGAAGAGCACGCCGCCGATCACGCGTCCGCTGTCGTCCCTCACCTGCGAGAGCGTGTAGCCGATGACGCGATCGAGCTCCTGGAGACGGATCTCCGCGCGGTTCGGAAGGGTGCTCATCTCGAACGTGCACGAGAGCACGCGTATCAGCTCCGGGCGCGTGGTGAAGACCTCACCGAATGCGCGTCCGACGTCATTGGCGACCCGAGGCAGCGAAAAGATGCGGTAGGCCTCGTCGTTCACCAGGGCCAGCGTTCCGTCGCGGTGAATCGCGATCACGCCGTTGCGCATGCTTCCGACGAGATGACGGAAGAAGCGGTCGTCGAGACGAGCGCCGGATCGACCTGCGGAGCGTGGGGTGGAGCCCGTGCGTCGTTTGCGAGGTGGAGCTGGTGTAGGCGTACGAGTCGGCGGCATACCGTTCAGCTCGGCAGCAAGGCGCAAGGGCCGTACCCGCCGCCACTACGCGGGAACCCGTAAGAAATCGCGGAAAGATCAGACGACGGGTATCTGGACCGAGCCGGATTGTAACAGAACTGTAATCGACTGACAGTTCTGCGATCAGTCGGTTGCGGCTGCGAGATCGGACATCGACTGCAGTTCTTCCCACTGTTGCATCAGCTCGCCCACGCGCCACATCAGGGCTTGATGCTCGCCGATCGCCTTCTGGGACGTTTCGCGGTCGTCGTAGAACCCCGGCTCCGCCATGCGCCCCTCGAGCGCGCGAATGGCGGCTTCAGCGTCGGCAATCCGTTCCTCCAACGCCTCCACGCGAGCCTTGCGTGCCTGTTCGGCGCGATGTTTCCGGCGCGATTCCGCCTCGAGCTGCTTGCGCGCTTCGCGGCTGGGCCCCGCTGGCGCCGCGGCCTTCTGCGCAGGCTGAGGCGCGGGCTGGCCGGACCGAACCGGTGCCTCCTGCGCGCGCCGCTGCCGCGCTGCTCCGGCGCCGCCGCCAGGCGGCCGTGACGCCGCCGCTGCCGGGTCGGGCTGGTGTTCCTTGTGCCAAAGGAACTCGCGATAGGTTCCGGGATAGACCGTCGCGGCGCCGTCGCCGACCTCGATGATCTTCGTCGCGAGCCGCTCCACGAAATAGCGATCGTGCGACACGAAGACGAGAGTGCCGCCGTAATCCACGAGCGCGTCCAGCAGCACCTCTTTCGAGTCGAGATCCAGGTGATTGGTCGGCTCGTCGAGCAGGAGGGCGTTGGAGGGGCGCAGCAGCATGCGGGCGACCGCCAGCCGGGTCCGCTCCCCGCCGGAGAGAACCCGGACCTTCTTGTAGATGTCGTCGCCCGAGAACAAGAACCCGCCGAGGATGTTGCGGATCGTCGGGACCATGTGCAGCGGCGATCCCGAGGCCAGCGTCTCGTAGACGGTCGGCGACGGATCCATGCGGGTCGCTTCGTCCTGCGCGAAGTACTGCATCACCAGGTTGTGTCCTTCGACACGCGCCCCGCCGTCCGGTTGCTCCTCGCCCGACAACATACGCATCAGCGTCGACTTGCCAGCGCCGTTGGGGCCGACCAGGGCGATCCGGTCGCCGCGCTCGACGTGCAGGTTCAAGTCCCGAAAGACGACGAGCTCGCCGTAGGCCTTGTGCACGTGTTCGAGCTGAAGCGCCGTCCGGCCGCTCTTCCCGCAGCTCGGGAAATCGAAGCGGATCTTCTTGCGCTCGGCCGGCACCTCGATCGGCACCACCTTCTCGAGCATCTTGATCCGGCTCTGGACCTGGGACGCCTTGGTGGCCTGATAGCGGAAGCGGTCGATGAACATCTTCACGCGGGCGACCTCTTCGTCCTGCTCGCGCTTCGCCTTCCGCATCTGCTCGATGCGTGCTTCGTGCGCGACGAGGTACGCGCTGTAGTTCCCGATGTAGTCGGTGAGCGTACGGAGCGTGAGATCGGCGATCCGTGTCACCACCGCATCCAGGAAGAACCGATCGTGCGAGACGAGGATCACCGCGTGCGGGTACGCGTTCAGATACTCCTCGAGCCAGTTGCGCGCTTCGAGGTCCAGGTGGTTCGTCGGTTCGTCCAGGAGCAGGAGACCTGGCTGCCGGAGCAGGAGCTTGGCCAGCGCGAGGCGCATCTGCCAGCCGCCGGAGAACGTCTCGGTGCGGCGGTCGAAGTCACCCTGGCGGAAACCCAGCCCTTGCAGAACGGTGGCGGTCTTCAGCTCGATGCTGTACCCGCCGCCGAGCCTGAACCCGTCCTGCAGGTCGCTGTAGCGGGCGAGCATAGCCTCGTGTGCGGCTTCCGGAATGGACGGATCTCCCAGACGCGCCTCGAGCTCGTGCATCTCCGCTTTGATGCGAAGCAGGTCTTCGAACGCGCCGCTGGCCTCTTCGAATACCGTCCGGCCCGCGTGCGTCAGCCCGTCCTGCGGGAGATAGCCAACCGTCAGCGCGGCGGGCTTGAGGATGGCGCCGGCGTCCGGCTCTTCGAGGCCGGCCATCATCTTCAGGAGGGTGGTCTTCCCCGCGCCGTTGGGGCCGCAGAGCCCGACGCGCTCCCGCGCCGTGATCTGCCAGGTCACACGGTCCAGGAGGACACGGTCGCCAAAGGTCTTGGTAAGCTCGGAAAGCTGGATCACGTTGATGCGGAAACACTTAATCGTATCACGCTGCTAAGATCGAGAGTCGGGTGCGGTGCTGTCCGGCCGAAAGCCCGGCCCTGCCGTCTAACCAGACAGGATCCGGAGGACTCTCCGATCGGCAATGACGTGGACCGACGAGGAACTCGTCGCCCGTTCCATCGGCGGCGATCACGACAGTTTCAATCAGCTCATCCTGCGGTGGGAGCGGCCGATCTATGCCTTGGCGTATCGCACGATTGGCCGCGAAGAGGACGCGCGCGACGTCTGCCAGGAAACGTTCCTCCGCGCGTTCCGCGCCCTGCCCAAGTTTCGAGGTCAGGCGAAGTTCTCCTCGTGGCTCTATCGCATCGCGCTGAACCTGTGCCGCGATTGGATGCGCCGGGAGCGTCGGACGCCGATCGTGGAGCCCAACGAGCAGAACGATCTGCTCGAGCTGCCGGCCGCGGTGGATCCCTCGGAATCGGTGGAGGACATGGTCGCGCGCAAGCATCTGACCGAACACGTCGAGCGCGCGATGGCGCGGCTGCCGGAGGAGCAGCGCACGGCGATCATTCTGAAGGAGTATCACGGCTTGACATTTCAGGAGATCGCCGATCTCGTGGGATGTCCGTTGAGCACCGTGAAGACTCGACTGTACCAAGGATTGACGGTGTTGCGTCGGGAGCTGGCGCGGACACCGGGGCGAGTGGCTTGAGATGATGAAGGACACCACGTGCTCGTTCGATCGGCGGGAGGAAGCGCTGATCGCATTCGTCTACGGCGAGATCGGCAGCGGCGAACGTGAACGGCTCGAACGCCATCTGCTCGACTGTGCGGCGTGCCGAGGCGAGCTCGACGCGTTGACCGATGTTCGCGCGGATCTGGCCGGCTGGGCCTCGCCGGAGCCGGCCGCGGGCGTCGGCGGTCAGACGGCACGCGCGCCGTGGCGCGTGGTCGAGTCGCTCCCGGCGAGCCGGTCCCAAACGAAGGTCCCGACATTCCCAGTCTGGCTCGAGGCCGCCGCGGCCCTGTTCTTCTGCGCCGCTGCGCTTGGGGCCGCCAACCTCCACGTCTCGTACAGTCCAGATGCTGGACTGTCGGTGCGGACCGGCTGGCTGCACGAGCCGGCGGCTCCTCCAGCCGAACAGCCCGTGGTCCAGCGTGCCAGCGAGCCCGCCGCGGTCAGCCCCTGGCAGCGCGACCTGGCGTCGCTCGAAGCCGAGCTCCGCGCCGAGATCAAGGCCGAGGTCACCGCGCTGGACGGTGTCGACGATGGGCCCGACGACGAGGCCGTGCTGCGGCGGGTGCGTGCGCTGATCGTCGAGAGCGAGCGGCGACAGCAGCGGGAGCTGGCTCTCAGGGTGGCCGAGATCGCGCGCGACGCGCAGATTCAGCGCCAGGCCGATCTCGTGAAAATCGAGCGCAGCCTCGGCTTGATTCAGAGCCGGACGGGCGTCGAGGTCATGCGGACGCAGCAACAGTTGAACAGCCTGGCGCAGCGCGTCTCGCAGCGCCCATAGGTTCGTGCAAGAGGTCAACGCGATGCGGAGAGTCACGTCGAGTCTGGTGATCATGACGCTGTGGGCGGCGGCTGCCGACGCCCAGACGGCGGACGGCCGCGACCGGTCCGCCGCCGATCGACTTCAGCAGCAGCTCAGGGAGGGTCGATATCAGATCGGACAGATGGAGCGCCTCCTCGAGGGTGCAGTCGAGCACGGCGCCACGCTGATGCGCGACCGTCTCCAGGCCATCGTCCCCGCCGACATGCTGCTGTCCGACGATGCGAGGGCGAGAGGCTTCCGGCTGGAGGGGTACGGCGTTTTCTTCGACGTCGAAGTGCCGGCGCTCGAGGGCACGCTGCTCTGGAGCTTCCGGACGCTGGATCAGAACGATCTTGGCCTCCAGAGCGCCCTGAAGACGCTGCGGACCTTCGTGCAGCGTGCGGGCAACGACGTCGCGGTCCAGCAGGCGTTGAAGCGCGTGGAACTGCAGGTTTCTCCGATCAGCATGACCGCATCGCTCCAGTCCGATCCCAGTCAGACGGCGTCGGTGGAACCGAAGCCGTCCGCCGACCTTGCCGCAGCTGGTGGGGTGGACCCGGTGTCGAGACCCGACGGGGCTCCGGATCAGCCGGCCGCGGCGCAGCCCGGTGCGGTTCAGCCTGGTGCCGGGCAGTCGGAGCCGGATGTCTTCAGCGACCCCGTCGAGGCGTACCGCACGGAAATTCGCGAGGCGCTCATCGAAGCGATGCTCGAGCACAGCCGCAGCCTTGGAATCGGGCGCGATGAGTGGCTCACGGTTGCCGCGCGGCGCCGCGATGATCGGCCGCAGCTGGGCGTGGACACGGAGGCCCGGACGGTCGTGATCAGCGTTCGCGGCTCCGACCTCGACGCATTCCTCGCAGGAGAGCTCACCCGACAGGAAGCGCGCGACCGGGTCGAGGTCCGGGTGTTCTAGGCGCCGGCTGTTCTAGAATGTCCGCATGCGCGCGACACGCTGCCTGCTCCTGCTCCTGGCGCTTGCTTCCGCCGCCTGCGGTCCGTCTGTCGATCTGAAGACGGCCCTGCAGGTCGAGGAGATCTCGACCGGCTGGCTCGACGTCGGCATCGTCAACGGCCAGAACAAGCTCGTCCCATCGGCGACCTTCAAGCTGAAGAATGTTTCGGACCAGGCGCTCACCACGTTGCAGGCCAACGTGATCTTCCGCCGGGAAGGCGAGAAGGAAGAGTGGGGCAGCGCCTTTGTCAGAGTGACCGGCTCCGAAGGCCTCGGGCCCGGCGCCTCCTCGGAACTGCTTTCTGCGCATTCCCAGCTTGGATATACCGGGACGGAGCCGAGGCAGCAGATGCTCGAGAACGCGCAGTTCGTGGACGCCCGCGTGCAGTTCTTCGCGAAGTACGGATCGACGCAGTGGACGCTGATCGCCGAGCATCCCGTGGAGCGCCGCCTCATCACCAAGTGATCCTGGCGTTCCGCACGTGACGGATCACCCCGCTCCCACGCTCGACCGCCGGCTCGGTCCGCTCGACGCCGCGGCCATCGTCGTCTCCAACGTCATCGGCGGCGGAATCTTCTTCGTTCCCGTGTTGGTCGCAGGCCTGGTTCCGAGTGGACCCGGCACCCTGCTGGTGTGGCTGATCGGGGGCGTCCTCGCCTTCGCCGGCGCCATGGCCTATGCGGAGCTCGCGGCGCTGCGTCCGCGTGCGGGTGGCGAATACGTCTACCTGCGCGAAGCGTTTGGACCGCTGGCGGGGTTTCTCAGCGGATGGACCTCGTTCGTCGCGGGCTTCTCCGGTGCGATTGCGGCCAGTTCGGTCGCGCTCGCGGAGTACATCGGGCGCTTCGTGCCGGCTGCCGCCGACACGACCCCGATCGCCACGCTTCCACTGCCGTTCATTCCCGTGGTGGTGTCGCCCCGGGCGCTCGTCGCGCTCGCCGCGATCGTGCTGGTCACGCTGGTGCATCAGCGCGGACTCGGCCCCGGCCGCCTCGTGCAGAACGTGCTCGCGGGGGCCAAGGTGTCGGGCATTCTCGTGTTCCTGGCGCTCGGGTTCGGCATCGGACACGGGCACGTGGCCAATCTGACGGACCCCGGATCGCTGAGCGCGTCGGGATTGCTCCTCGCCCTGGTGCCGGTGATGTTCACCTACTCCGGCTGGAATGCGGCCGCGTATGTCGCCGAGGAGGTCCGGTCGCCGGGCCGGAACGTGCCGCTCGCCCTTGGACTGGGGACGCTGGCCGTCGTCCTGATCTATCTGGGGTTGAACGCCCTCTATCTATACGCGATGGCGCCGGGCGAGATCGCGTCGGTGTCGGGACGTCTCGTGGACACCGTAGCCGAACGTCTGTTCGGGTTCGCGGTCGGCAGCGCGATCGCGGTCTTCACAGTCATCAGCATCGCCGCGAGCGTCAGCGCGATGGTGCTGGCAGGCCCGCGCGTGTACTTCGCAATGGCGCGAGACGGGCTCTTCGCGGCGCAGGCGGGACGCATCCATCCTCGGTTCCACGCGCCGGTATCCGCGATCGTGGCGCAGGCCGCGTGGAGCAGCGTCCTCGTGCTCTCCGGTTCGCTTTCGCAACTCGTGAGCTACACCGGATTTGCGATCGTGTTGTTCTCTGGATGCGCCGTTGCGGCGGTATTCGTCCTGCGGTTTCGCGAGCCGGGAGCGGAGCGGCCGTTTCGCGCGTGGGGATACCCGGTCGCGCCAGCCGTCTTCGTGCTCGCCAGTGCCGTGATGGTGGGAAACGAGATCTGGCGGAACCCCCAACCATCTCTCGCCGGCGTGGCGATCATCGGGCTGGGGGTTCCGGTCTACCTGTGGATGCGACGCGACACCATCAGGGGACGCGCCTCATAGATCCCTTGTAGGTCACCTTCTGATCGGGCTGGATGTTCACCTCGAACTGCAGCGGCTCATAGCCGTCGAGGCGCACCTCCACGCGATGAGGGCCAGGCTCCAGCTTCAGCGTCTGGAAGACGCCGTCGTAGTTGTCGACCGCTCCGGCGTAGTAGCCGTCGACGTACACCTCGGCGTCGCGCGGCTTGACCTTCAGCTTGAGCTTTCCGCTGTAGGCGTAGCTCCCGCCTCCGTACCCGCCTCCGTAATAGCCGCCGCCGTATCCGTAGCCGCTATACAGCCACGGATCGTAGAAGCCGTATCCGCGACCCCAGTACCCGCCAAGCCCAAGGCCGCCCCATCCCCACGGATAGAATCCGCCTGGCACGATCACGGTCGACCCGGGCCGGCCGCCGCCAACCGGACGCCCTGGGACCGCCTGACCGGTGGCGACGCGTCCATCGCGCGGACGCGTGTACTGAGGCGCCGGCGCACCGGCAGATCGCCCGCTGCCTCCCTGGACGCGGGTCCCGCCGCTTCCAGGTGAAGCCGGTGGCCGCTGCGCGGGAGGAGCGATTCGACTGCCCCCACCTCCGCCTCGGACCCCTCCTCCGCTTCGGACGCCGCCGCCGCCGCGGGGCGCGGCTCCACCTGTCGCCGGGCGACCGCCACGCGAGCGCTGCTCGAGAGCCATCTGCCACTGGTGCGTCAGGATGGGCACCGTTGCAGGTGTCCGGGCGTTGCCCGACACCGATTCACCGCCTGGCGCGAAGGGCTCAGCCGACGTGTGGGCCGCCGCAGATCCGGGCACGACGAGCACACACGCGGCGACCAGCCACGGCGCACTTCCGACGAACGCTCTTCGAACGAATGTTGAGTTCATGGGATGACCCCATACCTGTTACAGCAACCACCCTGCCAGCCCCAGCATCGCAGAGACCGCCGAAATTCTTTATGAAAATCGTGCGTCACTCGATGCCATCCGGATGCCCGCTGCCGCCCTGTCCTGCGCCGAGAGCATGGCGCGTCCCGTTTTCTTGACACCCCGATCGACGGGCCGATACAGTCAGAATTCGCATGTTTCACAGCACTACCATTCTTGCCGTGCGCCGCGGCGACCGGGCCGTGCTGGCCGGCGACGGTCAGGTGACGTTCGGACAGACGGTCGTGAAACAGCGCGCGCGGAAGATCCGTCGTCTCTACAATGATCGCATCCTCGCGGGCTTCGCCGGCTCCGCAGCCGATTCCTTCGCGCTGTTCGCCCGGTTCGAAGCCAAGCTCGAGCAGTATCGCGGCAATCTCGAACGCTCGGCCGTCGAGCTCGCCAAGGACTGGCGCACCGACCGCTTTCTGCGCCGGCTCGAAGCCATGCTGATCGTCCTCGATCGCAGCGCCACATTCCTGCTCTCCGGCACCGGCGATCTCATCGAGCCCGACGATGGCGTGGTGGCGATCGGCTCCGGCGGACCCTTCGCCCTGGCGGCGGCTCGCGCGCTGGTGGAGAACACCGACCTGGCTCCCCGCGCGATCGCGGAGCGTGCCATGCACATCGCCGGTGAGATCTGCATCTATACCAACGCGAGCATCGTCATCGAAGAGCTGTGAGTCGTGCCCATCTTCCTGCCCGCGAGCACCCAGACGGCGACCGCTACGATGACCCCGCGTGAGATCGTCCGTGAGCTCGACAAGTACGTGGTCGGCCAGGCTGCGGCCAAGCGGGCCGTGGCCATCGCGCTGCGCAATCGGATGCGCCGGCAGAAGGTCCCCGCGGACATGGCGGACGAGATTGCGCCGAAGAACATCCTGATGATTGGGCCGACCGGCGTGGGGAAGACGGAAATCGCGCGACGTCTCGCCCGGCTGGCGCAGTCGCCGTTCATCAAGGTGGAGGCGTCGAAGTTCACCGAGGTCGGCTATGTCGGCCGCGACGTCGAGTCGATGGTGCGCGACCTGGTCGAGCTCGGCGTCGAGCTGGTCAGGGCCGAGCGCCTCGAGGAAGTACGGGAGAAGGCCGCACAGAACGCGGAGGAGCGGCTGCTCGACCTGCTCCTGCCGCCGACGCTGCCAGTCGGCCCCGACGAGGATGCCGCGAAGGCGCGCGAGCAACAGGCGCAGACGCGCGACCGTTTCCGCGAGCAGCTCCGTGCCGGGCGCCTCGACGGTCGGATCGTCGAGCTCGATGTTCGCGAGAAGTCGTTCCCGTCGCTCGAGATCATCGCCGGTTCGTCGGTCGAAGAGGTCGACATCAACCTCAAGGACGTCATGCCAGGGCTCTTCCATGGCCGCACGAAGAAGCGCCGCGTGAAGGTCCCCGAGGCGGTCGAGTACCTCAGGCAGGAAGAAGAGCAGAAGCTCGTGGACATGGAAAGCGTCGCGCGCGGCGCCGTCGAGCGGGTTCAACAGTCGGGGATCATCTTCGTCGACGAAATCGACAAGATCGCGGGGCGCGAGGGCGGGCACGGTCCTGACGTCAGCCGCGAGGGCGTGCAACGCGACATCCTCCCCATCGTCGAAGGCACCACCGTCAACACCAAGTACGGCATGGTTCGAACCGACCACATCCTGTTCATCGCGGCCGGTGCCTTCCACATTGCGAAGCCTTCCGACCTGATTCCCGAGCTGCAGGGCCGCTTCCCGATTCGCGTGGAGCTCGAGGCGCTCGGGCGTGAGGAGTTCGTCCGCATCCTGACCGAGCCGCGAAGTGCACTCGTGAAGCAATACACCGCACTTATGGCGACGGAAGGCATCACGCTCACGTTCACCGACGATGCCATCCAGCGGATTGCCGATTTCGCGACGATGGTCAACGAGCGGACCGAGAACATCGGCGCCCGCCGCCTGCATACTGTCATGGAGCGCCTCCTCGACGAGATATCCTTCGAGGGGCCCGATCTCGAACAGAAGGACATCCTCATCGACGATGCCTACGTCTCCCGCATGCTCGCCGACATCGTGAAGAACGAAGACCTGTCCCGGTACATCCTGTGACGTCGCGCGGTCGACGCATGGGGCGCTGGTGCGGCGTCGCCGTCGCCCTGCTGGCGCTTGGCTGCGGCAAGAAGGGCCCTCCGCTGCCGCCGCTCATCCAGTTGCCCGCGGCGCCGGGCGATGTCACGGTGACCCGGTCCGGCTCGCGCGTGGACGTCAGCTTTCGCGTGCCTGCGGCGAACACCGACGGGGCGACGCCCGCCAGCCTCGAGCGCGTCGACGTCTTCGCGCTGACGTTGCCGGAGGGCGCGAACGCGGACGAGGTGCTGCGTCGCGGCGTGCGCATCGGGTCCGTCTCCGTGAACGAGCCGCCCGATCCGGACGAACCGCCGCCGCCCGACGATGCGCCGAAGGGGCCAGGTGTCGATCAGGACGCCGTCGCGAAGGTCAGCGAGACGCTCGACCCGGCCTTGGACGCCGGCGTGCGGTCCTACGTAGCCGTTGGCGTGAACCGCCGCGGTCGCCGCGGGGCCGTTCCCGGAGGCGTGGCGCTTCCCCTCGTCCCGCCCCCCGCCTCGCCCGGTCAGCCCAAGGTGAGCTATGACGAGGAAGCCGTGACGATCGCCTGGCCGCCGGTCGAAGACGTGCCTGACGCGGGAGTTCGGCGGTACCTCGTGTATCAGGGCGACGAGCCCGTGACAGCCGAGCCGGTCCGTAATCCGAGGTTCGTGCACAAGAGCATCGAGTGGGGCCAGGAGCGCTGCTACACGGTTGTCGTCGTCTCGATCGCCGACGCGGCGCGCATCCTCGGACCTCCGTCGCCAAAGACCTGCGTGACGTTGCGCGACACGTTTCCACCGGCAGCACCGGACGGGCTAGTGGGGGTCGCCAGCGAAGGCGCCATCAGTCTCATCTGGAACGCAAACGAAGAAGGCGATCTGCTCGGCTACCTCGTGCTTCGAGCCATCGCACCCTCGACGCAGCTGGTGCCGATCACGCCGCTGCCCATGCGGGATACGAACATCCGCGACACGGTGCCGTCCGGATCCCGCGTGACGTACGCCATTCAGGCCATCGATACCGCGGGCAACCGAAGCGAGACGTCGAGCACCATTACGGAAACGGCCCGCTAGACAGTACAATTCGCAGCCATCATGGAGCGCCTGTATCGCCTGTCGCGTGAGCACGAGGTCTTCCACGCCGTCGAACGCGACGGCGTGCTCTCGAGAGCCGTCCCTGCGGGCCGGACGATCTTCGACGGCTACTCGGCAGGTCCGCGGCTCGACCGCCTCGACGCGTATACGGTCCTCGCGCCCGTGCGTCCGACCAAGATCGTCTGCGTCGGGTTGAACTACCGCGACCATGCGGCGGAGATGAAGAAGGCGCTGCCGGCGGAGCCGATGCTGTTTCTCAAGCCGCCCACGACGGTGCTCGATCCGAATGCACCGATCCTCCTGCCCCCTGGCGCCGGCCAGGTGCACTACGAGTCCGAGTTGGCGGTGGTGATCGGGCGGCGCGCGCACCGCGTTCCGCGCTCGGCGGCGTGGGAGTACATCCTCGGCGTGACCTGCCTGAACGACGTCACCGCCCGCGACATTCAGAATCGCGAAGTCCAGTACACGCGCGCGAAGGGCTTCGATACGTTCGCCCCTGTTGGCCCATGCGTGGAGATCGGCGGCACGCGCGGGCCTCGCACCATCGAGGGGTTCGTGAACGGAGAGCGCAAGCAGCATTCGAGCACGAGCAACCTGATCTTCTCGATCGAGTACCTGGTCGAGTACATCACCTTCGTCATGACGCTCGAGCCCGGCGACATCATCTCGACGGGCACGCCGGCGGGAGTTGGACCGATTGTGGACGGCGACACGGTGAGCGTGAGAGTGGAAGGGGTTGGCGAGCTGTCCAATCCCGTCAGGGCTGAAGTCTGACGACGGTCGATCGTTCGCCGCGTCGCAGACGCTGACCGCGGCGGATGACGGCCGATTGCAGGAGAGGGGTAGGCAATGAAGCTGTTCGTCGACACCGGGAACATCCAGGACATCGAGACGCTGGCCGAGATCGGCATCATCGACGGCGTGACCACGAACCCGTCGCTGCTGGCAAAGGAGCCCGGCGACTATCGCGACAACCTGAAGCGCATCTGCGGCATCGTCAAGGGGCCCGTCAGCGGGGAGGTCGTGTCGACCGACTTCGCCGGCATGATCCGCGAGGGGCACGACATCGCGACGATCGACGAGCACATGGTCGTCAAGGTGCCGCTCACCCGCGACGGCATTCGCGCCTGCAAGACCCTCTCGGATGAGGGCATCAGAGTGAACGTCACCCTGGTGTTCTCGGCAGCTCAGGCGCTGCTCGCCGCAAAGGCCGGCGCCACGTTCGTCAGCCCCTTCGTCGGCCGGCTGGACGACGTCGGGACGAACGGGATGGAGCTGATCCGCGACATCGTCGCCATTTTCGACAACTATGAGTTTGGAACGGAAGTGCTGGTCGCGAGCTGCCGGAATCCGATCCATATCGTGGACGCCGCGTTGATCGGTGCGGACATCTGCACGGCACCGGCCGCCGTACTCGACCAGTTGTTCAATCACCCGCTGACGAACATCGGGCTGGAGCGCTTCCTGAAGGACTGGGAAAAGGTCCACGGCACCAAGGCGTGAGCCCGCTGTGGTTGACGCGGGTGACGCGATGGATCCGCTGACCACGCTCGAGCAGCTCGAGCGACGGGCCGAGCTCGGCGGCGGCGAGGAACGCCTCAGGCGACAGCATGAAGCCGGGAAGCTGTCGGCGCGCGAGCGGATCGACCTGCTCTTCGATGCGGGAACGTTCGAAGAGGTCGACAAGCTCGTCACCCACCGCTGCCGCGACTTCGGCATGGACCAGCAGCTGGTGCCCGGGGACGGCGTCGTCGCCGGGCACGGCCTGGTCGATGGCCGGCAGGTCTTTGCCTTCGCGCAGGACTTCACGGTCTTCGGCGGGTCGCTCTCCGAGACCAACGCCGCCAAGATCGTGAAGATCATGGATCTGGCGATGCGCCTCGGATCGCCAATCGTGGGGCTCAACGACTCCGGCGGGGCGCGCATCCAGGAAGGTGTGCTGTCGCTCGCCGGGTACTCCGACATCTTCCTTCGGAACACCCTCGCATCCGGCGTCGTCCCGCAGATCTCCGCGATCATGGGCCCCTGTGCCGGGGGCGCCGTGTATTCGCCCGCCATCACCGACTTCACGATCATGGTCAAGGACACGAGCTACATGTTCGTGACCGGACCTGACGTGATCCGCACCGTCACGCACGAGACGGTGACGAAGGAGCAGCTCGGCGGCGCGATGACGCACAACGCCACGAGCGGCGTCGCGCATTTCGCCGCCGATGACGATCGCGAGTGTCTCGCGCTCATCCGTACGCTGCTGTCGTTCCTGCCTTCCAACAACGTCGACGATGCGCCGCGCCAGGAGCCGGCCGCGGATCCCGAGCGCGACATTCCGGCCCTCGAGTCGATCGTGCCCGCATCGCCGAACCAGCCGTACGACATGGTCGACGTGATCAGGGCGGTGGCAGACGAGGGGTTCTTCCTCGAAGTGCATCAGCATTTCGCGCGGAACATGGTCGTGGGGTTCGCGCGCATCGACGGTCGGTCGTGCGGGATCGTCGCCAACCAGCCGGCCGTGTTGGCGGGGACGCTCGACATCGACGCTTCCGTGAAGGGTGCGCGCTTCGTTCGCTTCTGCGACGCGTTCAACATTCCGCTGGTGACCTTCGAAGACGTGCCGGGGTTCCTGCCGGGAACCTTGCAGGAGTACGGGGGGATCATCCGCCATGGGGCCAAGCTGCTCTATGCGTTCGCGGAAGCCACCGTGCCAAAGGTGACCGTCATCACGCGAAAGGCGTACGGGGGCGCCTACTGCGTCATGGCGAGCAAGCACATCCGTACCGACTTCAACTACGCGTGGCCAAGCGCCGAACTGGCGGTGATGGGTCCGGAGGGTGCGGTCAACATCCTCTACAAACGCGAGCTGGATGCCGCCGCCGACGCGATCGCCGCACGGGCCGAGAAGGTCGCCGAGTTCAGGACGAAGTTCGCCAACCCGTACATCGCGGCATCGAGAGGCTTCGTCGACGAGGTGATCCGCCCGCGCGAGACGCGGCGGAAGATCATCGCGGCGCTCAGAAACCTCGAGACCAAGCGCGACAGGAACCCGCCGAAGAAGCACGGGAACATACCGCTGTAAGTCACGATGTTAGAATAGTTAAGCGGTAGAGCCCCGAAGCCACGCGTGAGAAAAGTCCTGATCGCCAACCGCGGCGAAATCGCCGTCCGGATTATCCGTGCGTGCCGCGAGATGCACGTCGCGCCGATCGCGGTCTATTCCGACTGCGACCGAACGGCGATGCACGTGCGTCTGGCCGACGAGGCGTATCCCATCGGGCCGAGTGCGCCCCGCGAGAGCTATCTCCGTATCGACCGGCTGATCGAGGCCGCACGCCGGGCCGGTGCCGATGCGGTTCATCCCGGCTACGGGTTCCTCGCTGAGAACGAGGAGTTCGCCGCGGCTGTCGTCGACGCAGGCCTGACGTTCATCGGTCCGACCCCACAGGCCATCGCCTTGATGGGGAGCAAGACTGCGGCGCGTGAAGCGGCGCGACGAGCCGGCGTGCCTGTCGTTCCCGGCACCGGGCAGGCGCTTCCGGCCGATGCCGATCCCGAGACGATCGCCGAGGCGGGATCCGCGCTCGGATATCCCCTCCTGGTGAAGGCGGTCGCCGGCGGCGGCGGAAAGGGAATGCGGACCGTGACGTCCGCGTCGGAGATCGTCGGGGCCGTCCGCGCCGCACGCTCCGAAGCCGGCAGTGCATTCGGCGATCCCGCGGTGTATCTCGAACGACGGCTCGTTCGCCCGCGTCACATCGAGGTTCAGCTGCTCGGCGATCAGCAGGGGACCGTGCTCCCCTTCGTCGAGCGCGAGTGCTCCATTCAGCGGCGCCACCAGAAGGTCGTGGAGGAATCTCCCTCGATCGCTGTCACGCCGGCCGTGCGGCGCGCGCTCGCCTCGGCGGCGGCCGCAGTAGCGCGGACCGTCGGGTACACGAATGCGGGCACGATCGAGTTCCTGCTGGATGGGGACGACCGGTTCTTCTTCCTGGAAATGAACACGCGGCTGCAGGTCGAGCATCCCATCACGGAGATGGTGACGGGCCTCGATCTGGTTCGTTGGCAGTTGCGCATCGCGCGCGGCGAGTCGCTCGACCTCGACCCGGACCGGCTGCTCTCGCCCGTTGGCCACGCCATCGAATGCCGCATCTACGCGGAGGACCCCGACGCGGGCTTCCTGCCGTCGCCTGGGCGCATCCAGCACTTGCGCGCTCCGTCGGGGCCGGGCATCCGCGACGACAGCGGCGCGGCCGCGGGTCTGGACGTGCCCATCTACTACGATCCGCTGATCTCGAAGCTGGTGGCCTGGGCGGAGGATCGCCGGTCGGCCATTGCGCGCATGCAGCGGGCGTTGGGCGAGTACTACGTCGGCGGGATCAAGACGACCATCCCCTTCTTCCGGTGGCTGATCGCCCAACCGGAGTTCGAGCGCGGCGCATTCCACACGACGTATCTGGACGACGTGCTCGCTGACCGCAACGGCCGCCCGTTCGTCGAGCCCGATGCGGACGCCGACGACACTGCCGCGATCGTCGCGGCGCTGCAAGCGGCGCTCTCGCCGAGGACCGTGACGAACCGCCAGGCCGGCAACGGCGCGGCCCCTGGCGCGAACCACGCGGCGCGCTGGAAGATGCGCGCCCGCGCGGAAGGGCTGCGCTGACGTGGAATATCGCGTCGAGGTCAACGGGACGCCGCGCACCGTGCACGTGCGCCGCGACGACGGCCGGTTCATCGTGGCGATCGGCACGCGGCAGTGGACCGTCGACGCGGAGCGCCTTGGATCGGATGCGCTGTCACTGCTGATCGCGGATCGCGATCCATCGGGGCACGCTGCGGGTGCGTCCTCCGCGCCGGTCGTCAGCCGCGAGGCGTTCATCGCAGGCGTGCCGGGCGAACCCGGCCGAATGGTCGTGTCTGTCGGGACGGTGGCCGTGCCGGTGGGTATCGACGGACAGCGCCGATGGAACGGCGGCCGCGCCGCTGTCGCCGACTCGACGGGCCCTCAGCGGCTCACCGCACCGATGCCGGGCCGCGTCGTTCGCGTCCTGGCCCAACCCGGCGCGCTGGTCGCGGCACGGCAGGCCGTCGTCGTGATCGAGGCGATGAAAATGGAGAACGAGCTGCGGTCGCCGGTCGACGGCATCGTCAGCGACGTGCTCGTCAAGGAAGGACAGTCGGTGGAGTCCGGCACCGTGCTGGCTGTCGTCACCCCTCAGTAGGGACGTGCTGCGCATCCTGAGATTCTTTCGGCGTACGCTTCTCAAGTATCTCGGCATCGGGTTCGCGCTTGCGGTCGCGATTCTCGCAGTCGTCGTATTCGTGACGCTTCGGGTCGACCTCGGACCCGCGCTGCGTGCGCTGGTCGAGACCGAGGGGTCCCAGCTGCTCCGGCGCCCGATCCACATCGGCGCGCTGTCCATTCGTGTGGCGCGCGGTCGCGTCGAGGTCGACGACTTCTCAATCGAAGGGCTGACGGCCGAGGCACGGCCGTTCTTCTCGGCGGGCAAGCTGTCGGTGTCGCTGGACTGGTCGAAAGCGCTCGCGTCCCGGCCGGAGTTCATCATCACCTCGGTCGAACTGACCGACTGGTCGATGCTCGTCGAGAAGTTCGAGCACGGCGACAGCTTCGTCCGGCCGCAGCGCCGGCCGCGTCAGCCTTCGGCGGGACCCGGCCGCATCAAGACGACGCTGCGATCGGTGCACGCGTACCGGGGACGCTTCTCCTATGAAGACCACGCGGTGCCGTGGAGCATCGACGCGCCGAACATCGACATCAGCGTGTGGAACCGGGACGGTGTCGAAGGGCAGGCCACGTTCCACGACGGTCTGGTGAGTATTCAGGACTACGTGCCGATGTGGGCGAACTTCAAGGCTCACTTCTCGCTCGACGGCAGCCGCCTGCACCTCGATCGCATCGACATGGAAACCGACGGCGCGGTGAGCAGCGCCCAGGGCGACGTCGATTTCACGCGCTGGCCCGAGATGACCTACCAGGTGCGATCGCGCGTGCAGTTCGCGCGCATGCGCGAGCTCTTCTTCAAGAACGAGACCTGGGCGCTCAGCGGGGACGGTGACTTCACCGGGACCTTTCATCTGTTCAAGGGTGGACACGATCTGAAGGGTGACTTCACGTCGCCGCTCGCCGGAGTCGACGCCTATCGGTTTCCCTCCCTGTACGGTTCGCTCAGATGGACGAACCGCTTCTTCGAAGTACGGGATGCCGGCGCGAAGTTCCTCGGCGGCGAGGCGCGCTTCACGTTCGGCATCGCTCCGCTCGGCCAGCCGACGAAGCCCACCGGGCGCTTCGAGGCATCCTACATGGGCGTCAGCGTCGCCCAACTCACCGACTTCTACGATCTGGCAGGTCTTCGGTTCGCGGGCACCGCGGCGGGACGAAACCTACTCGAGTGGCCGATGGGACGGTTCAGGGAGCATCGCGGCGAAGGCCGCGTCGCGATCACGCCGCCTGACGGCGTCGAGCCGATGACGCCGTCGCTCGACGCGGTTCGCGCCGCCGATCAGGACCACGGCTTTCACGAGTGGGGGCCGTTTGCACCCACGCCGCTCGAGACCCACCTACCGATTGCGGGCCGGTTCGCGTACCGGTTCGCGCCCGAGACCGTCGAGATCGAGGACGGTCTGTTCGCGACCGAACGTACGTACGTCGCGTTCGGCGGCCGCACCAACTGGGGGCAGGAATCCAGCTTCCAGTTCCACGTGACGAGCCGCGACTGGCAGGAGAGCGATCAGGTGCTGGCCGGAATCCTCACCGACTTCGGCGCCCGCACAGGCCCCGTCGCCTTTGGCGGACGCGGCGAATTCGACGGCGCCATGACCGGCAGCTTCAGGCGTCCGAGAGTCGAGGGGCTCTTCGTCGGCGAGGACATGCGGGCGTGGGACACGCTCTGGGGGGACGGCTCCGCGCGCATCGTGGTCGAGAACAGCTATGTCGCGGTGCAGGAGGCGCTGATTCGTCATCGCGATTCCGAGATCAGCGCTGACGGCCTGTTCTCGCTCGGCTATCCGCGGGCCGACGGGGGCGAGGAGATCAACGCGCGGTTCCGGGTCAGCCGGCGCGACCTGGAAGAACTGCGGCATGCCTTCGAGCTCGACGATTGGCCCGTATCCGGGATCCTGAGCGGCGACTTTCGGCTGACCGGAGCCTACGAGGCCCCCATCGGATTCGGCGCGATGACCATCGAAAATGCCGTCGCCTACGGGGAGCCGATCCAGCGGGCGACCGCCTCGCTGCGCTTCGATGGCGAAGGCGTTCGGCTGGACGCGCTGAATCTGGCGAAGGCCACGGGTGCCATCACCGGCGCGGCGTTCGTCGGATGGGACGGGACCTACTCGTTCACCGTGGACGGCCGCCGCATTCCGGTGGAGCGCCTGAACGCGATGACCTATCCGAAGGCGCAGCCTTCCGGATTGCTCGACTTCAGCGCCGCCGGGAGCAGCACCTTCGCCAGTCCCCGCTACGACGTACGGTTCCGCATCGACGATCTGGCCGTGGCGGAGGAGCCGGTCGGGCTCGTCGTCGGCACGCTCGGGCTGCGCGGCCGCCAGATCAATGGAGAGTTCGAAGCGTCGTCGGAGCGTCTCGCGCTCACGGGCACCGGCCGGATCTCTCTCGATCGCGGCTCCGATGCGGACCTGACGTTCCGCTTCCACGACAGTCCGCTCGATCCCTACGTCCGCCTGTTCGTGCCGAAGCTGCTGCCCTACACGACCGCGCTGGCGAGCGGCACGATTCGGGTCGCGGGTGCGTTGAGCGACGTGAACGACGTGCGCGTGGACGCGGCGGTCGACCGCCTCGAGATGACGCTGTTCGACTATGCGATCCGCATCCCCAGGCCCATTCGCCTGACGATGGAGCACCAGGTCGTCCGCGTCGAGGATTTCCAGCTCGAAGGAGACCAGGCGCAGCTCTCAATCGACGGGCTGGTGTCGCTCGGCGAACGGCGGATCGCCCTCAGCGCCAGTGGCGACGCCAATCTCGGCATCCTGCAGGGCTTCATGCCGGACGTGCGGGGCGCCGGACGCGCGTCGCTGCGGGCGGCGGTCGATGGGCCGCTCGCGGCGCCGCTCTTCTCTGGCAATGCGACCATCGTCGACGGCCGCATCCGTCACTTTTCCCTGCCGAACGCGCTCGAAAGAATCAACGGAGCCATCCGCTTCGACTCGCGGGCGATCAGCCTCGACGATGTGTCCGCGATGATGGGGGGCGGCCGCGTCCAGTTCGGCGGCCGCGTCGGCCTGGACGGGTATCTGCCGGGTGAGCTCAACGTGACCGTGCGCGGCGAGGACATGCACCTGCGCTATCCCGAGGGGATTCGATCGACGGTCGACGCCGATCTGTCCCTGCGCGGGAACGTGCAGGCGCCGGTCCTCGGCGGCACCGTCCGCGTGAAGCAGGCGAACTGGACGCGCCGTCTCGATCCGGGCGGCGGCCTGCTCGATTTCGCGAGCGGACGGTCGACGGAAGTGGACGTCGCGCCGACGCCCGCGGCCAGTCCCGTGCCGATCCGCTTCGATCTCGAGGTGATCGTGCCGTCGACGCTCCGCGTCGAGAACAACCTGGCCCGGCTCGTCGCCAGCGCCGATCTCCAGTTGCGAGGCACCTACGATCGTCCGGTGCTCTTCGGTCGCGCCGAGGTGGATCGCGGCGAGGTCGTCTTCGAGGGACGACGCTATCTGGTGACGCGCGGCAACATCGACTTCACCAATCCGGCGCGTATCGAACCGTTCTTCGACGTGGAAGCCCAGACGCGCGTCCGTGTTCCGGGACAGACGTATCAAGTGATCGTGCGCGCCGTCGGCACGCTCGATCGCCTGCAGCCGGAATTGAGCTCGGACCCGCCCCTGCCGGTGCCGGACGTGCTTGCGCTGCTCTTCAGCGACACCCGCCGGAGCCTCGGCCCAGGCGACGCGGAGCTCCGCGCGCTGCAGAATCCGAACCAGCGGCAGCAGGACATCCTGGCGGCGCGCGCGACGCAGCTGCTCGCGAATCCCGTCTCGGCGGAGGTCGGGCGCGTGGTCCAGCAGACGTTCGGCGTCGACACCTTCCAGGTGACGCCGTCGCTGATCGATCCCTATACCCAGACCACCAGCCGACTCAACCCCTCGGCACGCGTGACGATCGGCAAGCGCATCTCCGACCGCGTCTATCTCACCTTCTCGCGAAGCCTGAGCACTTCGATCAACGACCAGATCCTGCTGCTCGAATACGACGCGACGGATCGGTTGTCCTGGATTCTGTCGCGCAACGAGGACTCCACCTACGCGATCGATCTCCGCGTGAGGCACACGTTCTGATGGATCCGAGGCGGGTGCTGACGCTGCTCGTCCTGTGCGCGGCACTCGTGTCTCCTCGCATGGCCCACGCCGACGTGACCGACTACATCGGCAAGCTCGTCGCGTCGGTCACCCTGCTCAACGAGGGGCGCGTCATCTCCGATCCCCGTCTCCGCCAGCTCGTCGACACGGCTCCGGGCCAGCCGCTGCGTATGCAGGCGGTCCGCGAGTCGATCACGCACCTGTTCAGCCTGGGTCAGTATGCCGACGTCAGGGTCAGCGCCAGACTGGTGCAGGGACGCGTGGCGTTGACCTACGAGCTGGTGCCGTTGCGGCCGATCGAGGCCTTTGCGTTCAATGGCGCCTTCGGTCCAGGCCTCGATTCCGGGCGCCTGCGCCAGATGCTGACGGAACGTTTCGGACGCTCGCCCAGGCCCTCACGTGTACGCGAGATGGTGGCTGCCGTCGAGGAGTCTCTGGGGGACGCGGGTTATCTCGACGCCCGCGTGACCGCGCGGCTCGACACCTCGCCCGACGCGGACAGCTCGACGCTGACCTTCACCGTTGCCCCAGGGCCGCGCGCCCGCGTCGACTCGATCAGGGTCTCGGGCACGCCCGGCATGTCCGAGGCGGAGTTCCTCTCGAGACTCGACATCGCTCCCGGAGACTACTTCGTCCGGCAGTCCCTGAACGGAAAGATGGAGCGGTACCTGGCCGATCGGCGCCGGCGCGGGTACTACCAGGTCAGGCTCGGCCTCTCCGCGAGGCCGGCGGCGGATCCTCAGCGCGTGGCGCTGACGTTCGTCGTCGATCAGGGACCGCTCGTGCGGGTCATGTTCGAAGGCGATCCCATTCCGTCCGACAGGCGAGAGGATCTCGTGCCGGTCGCCCGTGAAGGATCGGCTGACGAGGATCTGCTCGAGGACTCGAGCCTCCGGATCGTCGAGCTCTTTCGCGCGCAAGGGTATCGCGACGCGGAGGCGCCCTTTACCAGGGAAGAGGTGGGCGGCGAGCTGCTGATCACCTTCCACGTACGCAAGGGAGGGCAGTACCGGGTCGAAGCAGTCTCTATCGCCGGGAACGAGGTGCTCCCGTCGGATCAGCTGAGGGCACGCATGCGCGTGGACGCCGGCCAGCCGTTTTCGGCCGCTGCGCTGAGCGCCGATCTGCGTCAGCTCGAGGCGCTCTACCATCAGCAGGGCTTTGCGTCCGCCCAGGTCGACGCGCACATCGAGGCCTCGCCCGCGCAGCCCGACATGCACGTGCCGGTCACGGTACGCGTCGAGGTCGTCGAGAACGCCAGGACCATCGTCAATTCGGTGAGCATCGAGGGGAACACCTCGGTCCCGACGGCCGCTCTTCGTGAAGGACTCTCGCTTGCGCCCGGTGCGTTCTTCTCACAGTCGAAGCTCTCGCTCGATCGCGATGCCATCGAGCTGCACTACGCGAACCTCGGCTACCAAAGCGTCACCGTCGAGACGAGGCCTGGGATCGAGGAAGACGGCGGGCTGGCGGACGTCGTCTTCGTCGTTCGCGAGGGTCCACGAGTCTTCGTCGATCACGTGCTGATCGTCGGAAACGATCGGACGAAGACGGAGACGATCGAACGTGAGCTGCGCTTCAAGAGCGGCGATCCGCTCGGTCTCGAGGCGCTGAGCGAGAGCCAGCGCCGGCTGGCGGCGCTCGGCCTCTTTCGACGCGCCCGCATCACGCAGATCGGCCGCGGCGACGAGACGCGCCGCGACGTGCTCGTGACGGTCGAGGAAGCGCCGCTGACCACCGTGGGCTGGGGCGGCGGATTCGAGGTGCGCTCCCGAGTCGTGCGTGCCGCCGACGATCCCACGACGGCGTCAGAACGGGTGCAGGTCGCGCCGCGCGCCACCTTCGAGGTCGGACGTCGCAATCTCTTCGGCACCAACCGCTCGATCAACCTGTTCACGAGCTCGAGTCTGCATCCGCGCAACTCGCCTGTGTTCGCGCAGCAGGACCCTTCGAGCATCCCCTCGTCGGGCTACGGCTTTCTCCAGTACCGCGTCCTCGGCCAGTTTCGTCAGCCCCGGATCTTCCGTTCGACCGATTTCCGCATCACCGGGACCCTCGAACAGCAGATTCGCTCGAGCTTCAACTTCGCCCGCCGCAGCACCAATGCCGAGCTCGCCACCCGGCTGACGCGATTCGTGAGCGTCAGCGGCGGCTATCAGATCCAGCGCACGCGCGTCTTCGGCCAGAACGTCGAACTGTCGCAGCAGCGCGCGATCGATCGTCTGTTTCCGAAGGTGCGCTTGTCGTCGTTCCTGCTCTCCGTCATTCGCGACACGCGAGACGACCCCGTCGATCCGTCGCGCGGACAGTACCTGACGGTCAACGGCCAGCTCGCGGCGAGGGCGATCGGGTCGGAGGTCGGCTTCTTCAAGTCGTTCGTCGCCGCGCAGGCGTTCAGGACGCTGCCAGGCGCCGGTGGGATCGTGCTCGCGACGAGCGCTCGACTTGGCGCCGCCCTCGGTTTTCCCAATGCCGCGGGGTCGCGCGATCTGCCGGCGAGCGAGCGGTTCTTCGCCGGCGGCGACACCACCGTGCGTGGCTTCGCCCTCGACAGGCTCGGCGTGCGCCACACGCCGGCCAGCGATTCCGACACGCTCGATCCGGCGGGCTTCCCTTTGGGCGGCAACGCGCTCCTGCTCTTCAACGGCGAGCTCCGGATCCCGCTCCGCGACGGGCTGCGCGTCGTCGGGTTCACCGACGTCGGCAACGTCTTCAAGACCGTGTCGGACGTCACCGTCGGCGAGCTGCGTCCAGCCGTGGGGTTCGGCTTCCGCTACAAGTCGCCCGTGGGTCCGCTGCGGTTCGACCTCGGCTTCAAGGTCCCGCGTCGTCCAGGCGAGGCGCAGACGGCCTGGTTCATCACCTTCGGGGAGGCGTTCTGACGTGGTGGTCCAGCGAATAGCCGCGGCGGTATGCGGTGGCGTGATCGCGATGCTGAGCCTTGCGCCGCCGTCCGCAGACGCGGCCGACGAAATCATCGATCGCGTGCTTGCCGTCGCGGAGGGCGAGGTGATCACGCTGAGTGACGTGCGGGTGGCTCGCGAGCTCGGCCGTGTGCAGGTCGAGCGTGCCACCGACCCGGTGGCCGCCGCGCTCGACCTCCTCATCGATCGCGCTCTCATTCTCAGCGAGGCCGACAGACTGGCTCCGCCGGAGCCGAGCGCTGCGGCCGTGGATGCGGCGCTCGCCTCGCAGTACGCGGCCGCCGGCTCACGCGCGGCGTTTCAAGCGAGGCTGGCCCCGCTCGGCGTGGACGAGCCGTTCGTGCGCGAACTGATGCGAGAGGATCTCCGGATTCGCGCCTACCTCGATCAGCGCTTCTCGGCCGAGTCGCCGGAGGAGCAGAGTCGGCTGGTCGGCGTCTGGGTGTCCGGCCTCCGCCGCCGCGCAGACGTCGTCAACCTCTACGAGCCGCTCAACGCAGCAGAGTCAGGAACTGAATCACCTGCAAGAGATTGAAGCCGGCGTGGCTGACGACCGGCGCCGCGATCGACTGGCGTCTGAGGTAGACGATGCCCCAGAACGCCCCGAGCACCGCCGTGGCAATGGCGGCGTCGGCCCCCTGAATGTAGTGTCCGGCGCCGAAGAGGACACTCGTGGCGATCAGTCCGACGCGCGGCCCTCCAAGCCACCGTTCGAATCGGCGTAGCAGAAACGCCCGCTGGACCTCCTCGCGCAGACCTCCGGCGACGATGAGCACCACGGCGAAGAGCGCGGCGTCGCCCGGCGTCCGCACGAGATCCTGCAGCGGGTTGTGCGGCACCGTGCGCAGCCAGGGCGCGATCGCCCGGATGGCGAGCAGCACGACGACCGCCACGCCGAACGCGACGAAGAGCAGCGGAACACCCGCCCGGGCCTCGGTCTTGATGCTGCGGCCGCCGAAGAAGAGTCCCCAGGGGCTCTCGCCGCGGACTCGCAGGATGTAGACGATCAGGAACGTCAGGAACAGCGTATCGGCCAACGACAGCGTGACGACGTACGAGAGGCTGAGACCCTGATCGCCTTGGGGGCGCACGCCGAAGGCCGCGAACGTGGCTGCGAGGGCAATCTGCGTCGGGTAATCCGAGCAGATGAGGACTTCGAGGAAAGCGACGAATCGCTCTGTCGCGGTCGGCGGCGCCTCCGGCAGGACGTGGGACGGTTGTTCGAGCTCGTCGATGTCTGACCGGCCCTCGTTCATGGCGCACAAGGGTACTGCAGGCCGGCTTCGAGCGTCATGCCTGGCGAGATCGTCGCGAGGTGGCCCGTGGGGTTGGGCCTGCGCGGGTGCGGCGCGGCACCAGCACAACAATTGCATCTCGCGTTCCGGGCGAGTTCCCGCCGCGCGCGGCCCGAGCGGGCGACAGGCGGCAGAGGTAATCAGGTCAACAACTTAGAAGGACAAAGTGGGCTTGCGCCATTCCATGGACGCGCTCACAATGTAAAAATGACATTGGCTGCTGACATTCCTGCCGCATCGCCGGCTGTTGCCGAGCGTGTCCTGATCGTGGAGGACGATCCGGCCGCGCGCGTGGGCCTCGAACAGCTCGTTCGCAGCTGGGGATTTCTCGCCGACTCGGCCAGCGACGGCGAGGAGGCGCTCCAGAAGGTGACGACCTTCCGTCCGGCGATCGTCATCAGCGATCTCGTCATGCCACGGCTCGACGGGCTGGGCCTGCTCCGTGCGCTGCACGCTCAAGGAGCCGATGTCACGACCCTTCTCCTCACCGCGCAAGGCACGGTGGAGACCGCCGTCGAGGCGATGAAGGAGGGCGCGTACGACTACCTGACCAAGCCGGTCGACATTCAGCGCCTGAAGATCCTGCTCGACAAGATCGTGGAACGGCTCGAGACCTTGCGTGAGGTGAAGGCCCTGCGGCGTCAGCTGCGGGAGCACGGCACCTTCGGCACCATGATCGGCAACAGCGGCGAGATGCGGAAGATCTACGCGGTGGTCGAGCAGGCGGCGCCGACGAGCGCTTCGGTCCTGATCAACGGCGAGTCCGGGACGGGGAAGGAGCTGGTGGCACAGACCGTCCACCAGCTCAGCCCGCGGGCGGCATTCCCCTTCGTGGCGATCAACTGCGCGGCGATCCCCGAGACGCTGCTCGAGAGCGAGATCTTCGGGCATGAGAAGGGCGCGTTCACCGGCGCGGCGGACCGGCGGCAGGGCTGCTTCGAGCTCGCCGATCGCGGGACGCTGTTCCTCGACGAGATCGGCGAGATGACGCCCTCGACACAAGTGAAGCTCTTGCGGGTGCTGCAGGAACGGCGGTTCCGGCGTCTCGGCGGCCGCAACGAGCAGGCCGTCGACGTGCGCGTGATCGCGGCGACGAACATCGATCCGGCCGAAGCGGTGGCGAAGGGAAAGCTGCGCGAGGATCTCTTCTACCGGTTGAACGTCTTCGCGCTGACGCTGCCGCCGCTGCGCGAGCGGAAGGACGATCTGCCGCTGCTCATTCAGTCGTTCGTCTCCGAGTTCAATACGCGCAATCAGAAGTCGATTGCGGGCGTCGATCAGGCGGCCATGCGCGTGCTCGAGCAGTACAACTGGCCGGGAAACGTCCGCGAGCTTCGCAACGTGATCGAGCGCGCGACCATTCTGGCGCCCGGGCCGTTCATCGAATCGCGGCACCTTCCGCCCACCCTGCTGAACGAGCCGCTGCCGCAGCACCAGCCGCAGGTGGCGCTGGCGCCAGGGACCACGGTCGAAGAGGCCGAGCGCCGCCTGATCATGATGACGCTCGAGCACACGCGCGACAACAAGACGCGCGCGGCCGAGATTCTCGGCATCAGCCTCAAGACGCTCCACAACAAGTTGAACAAGCTGCGCCTGCGGCCCAATCGCTCGCAGAGCTGAGGCGCGATCGGGAGTCATGCGCCTCGGCATCAAAGGCAAGCAGGTCCTCGGCGTCACCGCGGTCGTGGGCGTCGTCGTGGTCGTGCTGAGCCTGATGCACCTGGCGCGGCTGGCCCAGGTCAGTCTCGACGAGAGCCGTGCGAGGGCCGAGCTGATCGCCAACTCGATCTACCACCGGGCGCGAGAGGTCGTGCTGACCGGTTCGACCGATCCGTTCCGCGCGCTGCACGACGATCCTGGGCTGCGCTCCATCCTGGAGGCGAGCCTGTACGACAACAACGTAACCTTCGCCGCCATCGCCGACGCGCAGGGGCGGGCGGTCGCCCATGCGGATCCGTCGCAGGAGGGGCGGCCGGTGCCGGTCGCGGCCGATCTCGAAGAGCTGCTGACGCGTTCCGCGTTCCGGCAGCTGACGGCGATCTACCGCGACGAAGGGCGCAACCTGGACTACGCGCAGCCGTTGCTGCTCGACGATCGGCCGATCGGCTCCATCCACGTCGGCGTGTCGACGCTGCTCGTCCGCAACGATCTCGCGCGGTCGCTGCGGCCGGCTGCGGTCACGGCGCTCGGCGCCTTGGGCGTTGCCGTGCTGGTGGCGACCGTGCTCGCGCAGCTGCTGCTGCGTCCCATTCACGTGATCCGCAGCGGACTGACACGACTGGGCCAGGGGGAAGCCGGTGTGCAGCTCGATCTGGGACAGGACGAGTTCGGCGAGCTCGGTACGTTCTTCAATGCGGTGAGCGCGCAGATCGCGGCCGACCGATCGCAGATGGCCGGTCAGGTGGCGAACCTCGAGTCCGCCGTCGAGCGCCTCGAGGACGCCGTGGCGATCGTCGGTCCTCACGAACGGCTGCTGTTCGCCAACCCGGCGATGCGGATGCTGGTACCCGAGGCGGCGACGGGCGTGTCGCTCGAGGCGCTCCTCCCCGAGCAGCATCCACTGCGGCAGCTCGCCGAGCAGGCGCTGGCGAACCGGCAGTCTCGCGGCCCGCTTTCGGCGACGTTCAGCGTGCCGACGGGTGAGCAGGTGGAGCGGTTGCTGCTGGTGCACCCGGTGAACGACGCCTCGGGGGGGCTCGTCGGCGTGATGTTGATCGCCCGCAACGTCGAGTACCTCAGTCAGATTCAGTCGACGATCCGTTACTCGAGGAAGCTCGCCGCGCTCGGCCGGCTGTCGGCGGGCGTCGCGCACGAGGTGAAGAATCCGTTGAACTCGATGATGATTCACCTCGAGCTCCTTCGACAGCACGTGTCTCCGGCTGTGATCGCGGCCGGGCGCAGCGCGGCCGCGCGGGGGCCTCTTGGCATCAACGCGGGCGAGGTGGTGCAGGGACCGCCGCCCGAGGCGCTGCAGCACGTCGACGTCATCGCGCGCGAAATCCGTCGGCTCGACGAAGTCGTTCAGGGATTCCTGAAGTTCACACGCCCCGAGGATCTCAAGCTGCAGCCGGTGAACGTGGCCGACCTCCTCGACGAAGTCGTCCCCATCGTCCGGCCCGAGGCCGAGCGCCGCGGCGTCGAGATCCTGGTGGAGGCGCCCGCGCTCGCCGACGTCAACGGAGATCCGGCGATGCTGCGGCAGGCCCTGCTGAACCTGGCGTTGAATGCCTGTCAGGCGATGCCAGCCGGAGGGACCCTGAGGCTCGGGTGCGAGGTCGCGCGCGGCCGGCGGGTGAAGCTCGTCGTCGCCGACACGGGGGTGGGCATTCAGCCCGAGCACCTGCAGCGGATCTTCGACCTGTATTTCACGACGAAGCCCGAGGGCAGCGGCATCGGCTTGTCGATGGTGTACCGGACAGTCCAGATGCACGACGGCGAGATTGAAGTACAGTCGACACCTGGGAAGGGCACGGCGTTCACGATCGTGCTTCCCCAGGCCTGACGACCTAGGACACGCCCATGATGCACGCCCCGATGGCCACACGCTCGACCACGAGCGATGCGCGCGCTCGGCGATCGAACCCGCGGACGGGTCTGCTCTGCGTGTGCCTGCTGCTTGGGTGTGCGGGGGCCGCCGCATGCGCGCATGGACAGGCCAAGGCGTTGGCGGAGATGCCTCCGCTCGACATGCCCGCGCCGCCGCCGCGTTTGGTGGAAGTGGTCGAGCCGCCGGAGCAGCCGGTCGCCGCCGCGCCGGAGGTTCCCAGCGCGGTTGTGAATCCGCCCGCGCCGCCGGCGGAGCGGCGCGCGCCGCGATCGCCGGAGCCTGCGCGCCAGGAGCCGGTTCCAACGGATGCCGCCAAGCCGTCCGACGAGTCGCCGAAGTCCTCACCGGCCACGACACTGCAGACGACGCCGATGGGGCGCGAAGGCGAGGTCGAACGGCGCATCCGCGGCCTGATCGTGCAGGCGACCAACCACCTGAACCGCGTCAACTACCAGGCGCTCAACGCGAACGCGCGCAACCAGTACGACACGGCGAAGCGATTCGCCGTGCAGGCCGAGGAGGCGCTGCAGGCGCGTAATCTCGTCTATGCGAGCAACCTGGCAGACAAGGCGGCTGCCCTGGCCAGCCAGTTGCCGACTCGCTGATTCGACCCGACAGACTGGGCACTTCGTTACCTACCGTGCACGGCAACTGTTCAGCCTCGCAACACGTGATCATCGGCAATGCGGGCGATTGGGGCTGAAACGGCCTGAATTGCGCGAGGCATGGAGTGGCATCGCCCTTGCCTCTTTCAAGGGCAACCTCGTTCCTCCTGCACTCTGCGGGAGGGCACATAACCTTCCATTCATCCTGCCTGTGCACCGGGAGGCGGTCGTGAGACGGCCTCCCACCTGCCACCTTCCACGGTCCGGACAGCTGATGCGCACATTTCCACAGCTGTCAACATATTGCGACTGACCTAAAAGAAACGCACAATATCTGGTAGTTCGGCCCTTGACATTCCCGATACACGGGGCGCATATTGGGTCGCCTAACGCAACGACGCGGGCGAGCGCCTGAAGGGAGATCCCAGCTCCCTGCACGACGGCGCGCCCGCCGATTTTTCTGCCAACGACGATCGCGCCCGGGGCAGGGCCGCCGATCGATCGGCCGGGGCCGCGACCCCGGAGCAAACGGAGTGGGACTATGAAGGACAGCGCTGCCTACCAGGCCGCGGGTGCTGGTCAGCAGGTGATGGAGAGCACGGGAGCGGGGGTGTCGAGCTTTGCCGAGGCCGAGCGGCCTCGTGCGAAGAAGTCGATATCGTCGCCCGGTCTGAGCTTTCCGCGCTTCTTCACCGAGGCCGGCGTCGATCCGTTCGACGCAGTCGAATGGGATCTGCGGGCGGCCGTGATCGGCAACGAACGCGGCGAGGTCGTGTTCGAGCAGCGCGACGTCGAAGTCCCCAAGTTCTGGTCGCAGCAGGCGACCAACATCGTCGTCTCGAAGTACTTCCGCGGTCAGCTCGGCACGGCGGAGCGCGAGCGGAGCGTGCGGCAGCTGATCGGCCGGGTCGTGCACACGATCACCGAGTGGGCGCGCGGCCACAGGTACTTCGCGTCGGAGGAAGACCTGCAGGCCTTCAGCGACGATCTGAAGCACATCCTGGTGCAGCAGAAGGCGGCGTTCAACAGCCCCGTGTGGTTCAACTGCGGGTTCGAGAAGGCGCCCCAGTGCTCGGCCTGCTTCATCAACTCGGTCGACGACACGATGGATTCCATCCTGACGCTGGCACGGACCGAAGGGATGCTGTTCAAGTTCGGGTCCGGCACGGGCACCAACCTGTCGCCGATCCGGTCCTCGAGGGAGCTGCTGGCTGGCGGCGGCACGGCTTCGGGTCCCGTGTCGTTCATGAAGGGGTACGACGCGTTTGCGGGGGTCATCAAGTCCGGCGGCAAGACCCGCCGCGCGGCGAAGATGGTCATCCTGAACGCCGAACACCCGGACATCGTCGAGTTCATCAACTGCAAGGTCGAGGAAGAGAAGAAGGCGTGGGCGCTCATCGACGCCGGGTACGACGGATCGTTCACCGGCCCGGCATACGCGTCGGTGTTCTTCCAGAACTCGAACAACAGCGTGCGCGTCCCTGACGACTTCATGCGCGCCGTGCTCGACGACTCGACGTGGGACACGCACGCGGTGACCAACGGGGAGGTCGTCGATACCTACAAGGCGCGCGAGCTGATGCGTCTGATCGCGGAGGGGACGCACGTGTGCGGCGACCCGGGCATGCAGTTCGACACCACGATCAACGAGTGGCACACGTGCCCGGAAACCGATCGGATCCACGCGAGCAACCCCTGCTCCGAGTACATGTTCCTCAACGATTCGGCGTGCAACCTGGCGTCGATCAACCTGATGAAGTTCCTGCGCGAGGACGGGGAGTTCGACACCGTGGCGTACCGTGCGGCCGTCCGCACCCTCATCTGCGCCCAGGAGATCATCGTCGACAACGCGAGTTACCCCTCGCCGGCCATCGAGAAGAACAGCCATGCGTACCGGCCGCTCGGCCTCGGGTACGCCAACCTCGGTGCGCTGCTGATGTCGCGCGGCCTCCCGTATGACAGCGACCAGGGCCGCGACTACGCCGCGGCGCTGACCGCGTTGATGACCGGCGAGGCCTATGCGCAGTCGGCGAGGATCGCGCGCGATCACGGTGGGCCGTTCGCGGGGTACGAGAAGAACCGGGAGCCGTTCCTGCGCGTCATGCGGAAGCATCGCGACGCGCTGCGCGACGTCAACTCCCGGAACGTGCCGACCGACCTGCACACCGCCGCGAAGAGCGCGTGGGAAGACGCGGTGGAGCTCGGCGAGCAGCACGGGTACCGCAACGCACAGGCGACGGTGCTCGCGCCGACCGGCACCATCGGGTTCATGATGGACTGCGATACGACCGGCGTCGAGCCGGACATCGCGCTCGTGAAGTACAAGAAGCTCGTCGGCGGCGGGATGATGAAGATCGTCAACCAGACCGTCCCGATGGCGCTGCGGAAGCTGGGCTACACGCAGGCCCAGATCGACGGGATCCTCGACTACATCGACGTCAACGAGACGATCGAGGGGGCGCCCGGGCTCAAGGACTCGCATCTCGCGGTGTTCGATTGCGCGTTCAAGGCGGCGAAAGGGCAGCGGTCGATCCACTACATGGGCCACATCAAGATGATGGGCGCCACGCAGCCGTTCATCTCCGGCGCCATCAGCAAGACCGTGAACGTGCCCAAGGACGCGACGGTCGACGACATCATGCAGGCCTACATCCAGTCCTGGAAGATCGGCGCAAAGGCGATCTCCATCTACCGAGACGGCAGCAAGCGCACGCAGCCGCTGAACACGTCGAAGGACAAGTCGGCCAGCGAGACCGTGTCCCAGGCGGCCGCCGGGCTCGTCACGCAGCCGGTGCGGCGGCGCCTGCCCGACGAGCGCCACGCGATCACCCACAAGTTCGACATCCAGGGGCACGAAGGCTACATCACCGTCGGACTCTTCGAAGACGGCCAGCCTGGCGAGATCTTCCTCGTGATGGCCAAGGAAGGCTCGACGATCTCGGGCTTCGCCGACGCGTTCGCGCAGGCGATCTCGTACGCCCTGCAGTACGGCGTGCCGCTGCAGGCGCTCGTCGACAAGTTCAGCCACGTCCGCTTCGAACCGAGCGGCATGACGCGGAATCCGGAGATCCGCTTCGCCAAGTCGATCGTCGACTACATCTTCCGGTGGCTGGCGTCGAAGTTCCTGTCGGCCGAAGCGCAGTTCCGCGCCGGCGTGAACGGTCGCGAAGCGGAAGAACGGGCGCTGCAGCCGTCGGCGGAGGCGCAGGTGGCGGAGCTGGAGAAACCGTCGGCTGCCGTCCCTGCGACGCCGTTCTCGACCATCCAGAATCAAGAGGACGCGCCCCCGTGTTCGATGTGCGGCGCGATCATGATCCGCAGCGGCGCCTGCTACAAGTGCGTCAACTGCGGTAACACGAGCGGCTGCGCATAGACGCAGCTGCTGGAACGTGCGGCCCCGGCAGGATGAGGTTCAGCCGGGCACGGGGGCGGGCCAACGTGGTCCGCCCTTCGTGTTTTCGGTCAACAGCGCCGAGCGTCCTGAACACCCCTCGCCTCTGCTCGTCCTGCGCGTTCCACCGCGTCGTCGGGAGTCCGCGAACGCGGGCCGTCCATGCTACAGTCCGGCCCATGACACACGATCCTTTCGCTGAGCTCAAGGCCCGTCAGCGTGAGATGTGGGCGTCGTTTGCGCCGACGGCCGCCTTCACGACACCGATCGCCGGTGAACTGGTCCGATTCGCCGGGATCGTCCCAGGCGAACAGGTGCTGGACGTGGGCACGGGAACCGGCGTGGTGGCCATTACCGCCGCTCGGGCCGGTGGCCGCGTGAAGGCGCTCGATCTCACGCCGGCGTTGCTGGAGCATGCGCGGGAGAACGCGCGGATCGCGCGCATCGAGACGATCGAGTGGACCGAAGGGGACGCCGAGAATCTGCCCTATCCCGACGCGTCCTTCGATGTGGTCCTCAGCCAGTTCGGCCACATGTTCGCGCCCCGTCCCGACGTCGTGATTGGCGAGATGCGCCGCGTGCTCAAACCGGGCGGACGGGTCGCCTTCGCATCCTGGCCGCCTGAACACTTCGTCGGCAAGATGTTCGCCTTCGTTGGCCGGAACTCGCCGCCGCCTCCGCCTGGAGCCGCGCCGCCGCCCCAATGGGGCAGTCCCGCCATCGTCGCCGAGCGTCTCGCGGCGCATTTCGAGCCGCCGTTTTTCGCGCGTGGCGTGATGCGCTTTCCCGCGTTGACTCCGGCACACTACCGGCTCTTCATGGAGCAGTCGGTCGGTCCGATGCAGAAGCTGGTGGAGAGTCTGGGGAACGATCGCGAGCGGCTCGACGCGCTTCGTCGCGAGTTCGAAGCCCTAGTGGCCGACTATCTGGTCGACAACGTGGTTTACCAGGACTATCTCTTCACCCGCGCAGCAGCCCGCTAGTCGTCGTCGGGCAACCCGCCGAAGCGGCGTTCCGCCGCGATCGTCAGGACTCTGGCTCCGCGTGCGGACAGGCGACGAATCGCCCCTCTCTCCATTGAAGGGGCGGCGCCTCGTCGGCGCACGACTCGCGCGCGATCGGACACCGTGTCCGGAACGGACATCCCGAGGGCTTGTTCATCGGTGAGGGGACGTCTCCGGTAACGTGCGCCTTCCTCTGCCGGCGCCCGTTTGGATCCGGTCGTGGTGCCGACGCGAGCAGCACACGCGAGTACGGGTGGAGCGGTGAGTGATAGATGGTCTCCGCGTCGCCCATCTCGACGATGTGACCGAGGTACATGACCGCGATGCGGGTCGAAATGTGGCGGACGACAGACAGGTCGTGGGCGATGAAGAGATAGGAGAGGCCGAATTCCTCCTGCAGATCTTGCAGGAGATTGATGACCTGCGCCTGGACCGAGACGTCGAGCGCGCTGACCGGCTCGTCCGCGATGACGAGGCGCGGATTGGTGGCGAGCGCGCGCGCGATGCCGATGCGTTGCCGCTGACCGCCGGAGAACTCGTGCGGGTAGCGGTTGGCCTGTTCAGGCGACAGGCCGACCTTCGACAGCAGCCACGCCACGCGCTCCGCACGATTGGCCACGCGCCCGTGGATGCGCAGCGGCTCGCCGACAATCTGCGCAACGGTCTTGCGCGGATTCAGCGATGCGTAGGGATCCTGGAAGATCATCTGGATGTCCGCGCGATACGGCCGCATCGCGCGGCGGCTCAGCGACGCCAGATCGACGGTGCCGGAGTCGGGGTGATACAGGATTCGACCCGAGATCTCCACGCCGTACGCCATCGCGCGAAGGATGTTCACGATCGCGCGGCCGACCGTGGTCTTGCCGCACCCGGACTCTCCCACCAGGCCAAGCGTCTCGCCCCGCCCGATCGTGATCGAGACATCCTCGACCGCCTTGACCTCACCGATGCGGCGCAGGAAGACCCCTCCCGTGACGGGGAAGCGCACCGTGAGCCGTTCGACCTCGAGGATCGGATCCTGTGGCGTCTGCATCTCAGCCCGGGTACAGGTGACACCGAACCAGATGGTCCGGTTCGATTTCGACGAGCTGCGGTTCGATGTCCGGGCACGGCTCGAACCGCTCCGGGCACCGCGTGACGAACTTGCAGCCGATCGGCATCTCGAGAATGCTCGGCACCGTTCCGGGGATGACCGTCAGCCGCCGGGCCCGCGGTCCATCGACGCTGGGAATCGAGCCGAGCAGTCCGCGTGTATACGGATGCAGCGGACGCTCGAAGAGCGCGCGCACCGGGGCCACCTCCTGGATCTTGCCGCCGTACATGACGGCCACCCGATCGCAGGTCTCGGCCACCACCGCCATGTTGTGCGTGATCAGCAGGATGGCGGCGCCGGGGCGCCGCTCCTTCAGATCCAGCATCAGGTCGAGAATCTGCGCCTGGATCGTGACGTCCAGCGCCGTCGTGGGCTCGTCTGCGATCAGCAGGTCTGGATTGAGCACGAGCGCCATCGCGATCATCACGCGCTGCCGCATGCCGCCGGACAGATGGTGCGGGTACTGCTTCATCCTCCGGGCCGCGTCGGGGATGCCGACCTCGGCGAGCATCGCGATCGCACGGCGCTCGGCTTCTTCGTTCGAACATCGTTCGTGCTGGAGGACGACCTCTGTCAGCTGCATGCCGATCGTGAACACCGGGTTCAGCGATGTCATCGGCTCCTGGAAGATCATGCTGATCTCGCGCCCCCGCACCTGCCGGATCTCGTCCCACGACAGCTGCAGCAGGTCGCGTCCCTTGAATCGGATCTCGCCGGTGACGATCCGCCCGGGCGGGCTCGGCACGAGCCGCAGCACGCTCAGGGCCGTCACGCTCTTTCCGGATCCCGACTCGCCGACGAGACCGAGCACCTCGCCCGGCCTGACGTCGAGGTCGATGCCGTCGACCGCCTTCGCGACGCCAGCTTCGGTGTCGAAGTGTGTACGCAGTCCCCGGATGGACAGCAGTGGAGTCGTGGGCGTCGTGCTCATCGGAGGCGCGAGTACTCTCTGGGGTCGAAGGCTTCGCGCACCGCTTCGCCGATGAACACCACGAGCAGCAGCGTCAGGAACAGCACCCCGAGCGGATAGAACACCAGCCACCATTTCGTGAGGCTGTCCATGCCCTGCCCGATCAGCTCGCCCCAGCTCGGCGTCGGGGCTGGTAATCCGAACCCGAGAAAGTCGAGTGCCACGAGGGATCCGATGTTGGCGACGACGACGAAGGGGGCGAACGAGACGACAGGCGTCAATGCGTTGGGGAGGATCTGGCCGAAGATGATCGCGGTGTCCGAGGCCCCGGCGGTCATCGCCGCACCGACGTAGTCCTTCACCTTCTCCCGGTAGAACTCGCCGCGCACGTAGTAGGTGATCCCCATCCAGTTGAAGGCCGCCAGAATGATCACGAGGAGCCAGAACGACGGTTGCAGGAGCTGGCTCTGTCCCGGGAGGTACACAGGAACGATCACCGAACTGATGATGATGATCGTGTAGAGAAAGGGCAGCGACGACCAGACCTCGATGCCGCGCTGGCCCAGCATGTCGAGCTTGCCGCCGAAGTAGCCCAGAAGCGCGCCGGCCGCAATGCCGATACCCTCGCCGACGATTGTCACGAGGATCGCGAAGGTCATCGAGATGTTGAAACCGTAGGCGAGGCGGACCAGCACGTCTCGTCCGCGGTCGTCTGTGCCGAAGAGGTGCCGACCCGAGGGTGGGTTAGGGGGTGTGCCGGACTCGTCGAGCAACGCCTCGTTAGGACCGAACGGGATGACCGGCATCAGGACCCAGTTGCTGCCGTTCTCGCGCTCGAACTGCTCGTCGAGCTCCCGGTAGTCGGGCTCTCCGATGGTGGTGAGTCCGAAATCGCTCGCCGGATAGTAGGTCGCCACCGGGAAGAAGTATTTGCCGTTGTACTTGACGATCAGCGCCTTCCCGTTGGCCAGCAGCGGCAGGAAGAAGGTCAGCAGATAGGCGCCTGTGATGAGCAGGAATGCGTAGTAGCCGCGTTTCAGCCGGCGGAACTTGCGCAGCCGCTTCCGGAGAATGGACTCTGGCTGACTCATTGAAAGCGGATGCGTGGGTCGACCAGCGCGTAGATGATGTCCGACAGAATGTTCCCGATCAGCATCAGGAGACTGCTGATGACCAGGATTCCGAGGGCGACCGGGTAGTCACGCTGCAGGATGGCCGTATACCCGAGGTAACCCATGCCGTCGATGTTGAAGACGCGCTCGATCAGAAACGACCCGGCCAATACGAGGCTGATGGCGTGGCCCAGTCCCGTCACGATGGGGATGAGTGAATTGCGCAGGGCGTGCACGAAGATCACACGACGCTCCGAGAGCCCCTTGGCGAAGGCGGTTCGCACGTAGTCCTGTCCCAGATTCTCCATCAGCGCGTTCTTGGTGAGGATCGTCTCGGTGGCGAAGGCGCCGACCATGTAACAGAACACGGGCAATGCCATGTGGTGAAGCTGGCCGGTGATCTTGCTCCACGTGCTCAAGTACTCCCAGTTGTCTGGCCGGAACCCGCCCAGGGGAAAAACGTTCCAGAAGCTCCCCCCTCCGAAGAGCACCAGCAACGCTGTTCCGAGTGCCCATCCCGGGACGGCATAGCCGAGGAAGACGAGAACGCTGCTGAAGAAGTCGAAGCGGGAGCCGTGATGGACCGCTTTGAAGACGCCGAGCGGTATGCAGACGATGTAGCTGAGAACGAAGCCGGTCAGGCCGAGAAAGATCGACACGGGGAAGCGCGACTTGATGACGTCCCAGACGGGATCCTGGTAAATGTACGACGTGCCGAGATCGAGGTGCACCACGTTCCATAGCCACTTCGCATAGCGGACGTGCACCGGCTTGTCGAAGCCGTAGTACCGGCGGATCTCTTCGATTTGCTCCTCGGGCAGTGCGTTACTGCCGCGCCCGCTCATCGACGCGCCGGCGCCGCCCGTCATCGCAGCCATCTGGTAGCGCATGATCTGGCGCTCGACCGGGCCACCCGGCACGAACTGCATGACGACGAAGACCGCCAGGGTGATCCCGATGAAGGTCGGGATGATCAGCAGGAAACGGCGAGTGAAATAGGCGGTCATTTCGCCTCTGCGGCCGCCTTCTCGCGTTTTCCGTACTCCGGCCAGTAGCGAACATCGGTCTCGCCGACCGGCAGCGTGATGGAGCTGTCGCCCATCGCCTTCTTCAGTTCCGCGTCCTTCTGCGGATCGACCCACCACATCGAGGTCATGTCGGTGTAGTCGCCGATGCGGGAAAGATATCCTTCGGGCATGCCGAACTTGTTCCAGTAGCCGATGCGCTGGAACGGCGAATCCCACCGCAGGATGTACTGGTAGGAATTGGCGACGATCCCGTCGATTTCCTGGATGAGCGCCGCGCGCTTCTTCGAGTCGTACTCGGTGTCGTACTGCTTCATGAGCGCGTCGGCTCTGGCGTCCTTGAACCCGGTGATGTTGTTGTTGTTCTGTTGATCGGCGAGCTCGCCGCCGAACGACGTCTCCGGGTTCGGGAAGATGAGGGCGCCCCAGCCCATGACGGCCAGGCCGTAGTTCCTGTCCATCACGAGCTTGAACAAGGTTTCTGGCGTGATGAGACGGAGGTTCAGGGCGATCCCGACCTTGCGGAGCTCCTCTTGGTACACGGTCATCCAGTTCTCGCTCTGCTTGTTCGCGTAGATCAGTTCGAGCGACAGTGGCTGGCCATTCTTGACGAGCCGGCCCTGCGCGTCCCGGTCCTTCCAGCCGGCGTCTGCGAGCAGCTGCAGCGCCGCTTGCGGGTCGTACACGTTCTTCGGGTTGTTCGGGTTCTCGTAGATGCCGCCAGCGTAATACGAGTTCATCGGGACGAACTCGTTGTAGAAGAGCCGCTTGATCAGCTCATCGCGGTTCAGCAGCAGGTGCAGGGCCTTCCGCACGCGCACATCGTCGTACGGCGCCTTGCGCGTGTTGAAGGCGATGCCGACGATGCCCATCGGCGTGTCGTTGTAGATCTTCCGTTTCTGGATCAGGCCGCGCTGCACCTTGTCGAAGTTCATCTCCTCGACCCACATGCTGGGGACGTTGAAGTAGTAGTCGTCCAGATCGCCCTTCTTGAACATCTCGAAGGCGAGCTTCTGGTCTCGGACCACGATCTCGCGAAGCTCGTCGAAGTTGTACAGGCCGATGTTGCGCCGGTATTTCTCGGCCCAGTAGTCGGTGCGCCGCCGGATGCTGACGCTCTTCCCTTTGAGGATGTCCGCTTCCTCGACCTTGTAGGGGCCGGAGCCAGGCAGCAGCTTGAAGTTGTAATCCTTGAGGTAAGTCGCGCCGTCGACGTTCTTGATCACGTGGGCCGGAAAGATGGACATGCCCGCGAAGTAGAGGAAGTTACGCCAGTTGAGCACCTTGCTCTTCACCGACACGATGTACTTGCTCTCGGCGACAGGCTTCTCGAACTTGCCGAACGTCATCTGGTTACTCGGATCCTGGAGACCTTTGTCCATCTTGAAGGACCATGTCGCCACGACGTCTTCGGCAGTGACCGGTTCACCGTCCGACCACCGGGCGTTCGGGTTGATGCGGAATCGATAAATGGTCTTGTCAGGCGAGATCTGCCAGTGGGTGGCCAGCGCAGGAATGTAGGCGAGCGTCGTCGGATGAACGTTGACCAGCGATTCGTACACCATGGGAGCGATCGTGTAGTTGAGCTGGGAGTTCGACTCCGGCCCTTCCATACGGAGTGTGCCCGGAAAGTCGAGCACGTACTCGCGAAGGACGCCCCCCTTCACCGCACGCGGATCGCCGATCAGATCGAAGTCCGTGTTCGTCTCCCATCCTTCCCCGGTGAAGCCCTTGCCGCCCTGGTCGGAGGAAACGGCTGGGTCCGCACCGGCGTCCGCGTCCGGGAACACCGGATAGGCATTCTTGTCACGCTCCACCGGTGCGCTGGGCTGACCCGCCGCGGGCGCCGCGGACTGCTCGGCCGGCTGACCGCCTCCGCCGCACGCCACAGCCGTTGAGGTCAGGACGAGTGCCGCCAGATACGTGAATGCCTGTCGCACCGGATTCGCTCCTTGGTTGAAGAGGATGACCGGAAACGGCCCGATCACACTGATTCTACGGCACCGGGCCGGCCGCGACGAGTACGGGGAGCTGGAGGGAAGCGGGTGGCGAGGGAGCGGTGGGAAGGGAAAAGGGAAAAGGAGAACGAGGAGCGAGATCGACGTCGAGGGCCGGGTCGCTCACACGGGGGCACCGAGCGGGAGAGTGCGACGTGACGGACCGAGAGAGGACCGTCACGTCGCCAGAGTCTGCCTGCTGGACTGTCCGGGCCTTGCGCGGACAGGCTGCTGCTAGTTGGTCGAGCGCGCGCCGCCTTCGGCGACGACGTCGTGCACCTGTTGGCCGATGCCTTCGATCGTGCACACGGCCTTGTCGCCCGCGCGCATCCAGCGCGGCTGGGCGCGCTCGATGTTCGTGCCGGCTGGGCTGCCGCCCGCGATCATGTCGCCGGGGCTGAGGGTCAGGTTGTTGGAGGCGAAGCTGAGCAGTTCATGGATGTTGTGGTCCATCCGGCTCGTGTTCGAGTCCTGCATGACCTCGCCGTTCAACGTGAAGGTGTGGCGCGTGTTCATCGGCTCCGCGAGGAACTCCTTGGGGACGATGACCGGGCCAATCGGGTTGAAGGTGTCGTGGTTCTTGCCCACGAGCCAGTCGGATCCGCCCATCTTCCGGTCGCCGCGTCCACCGCGATCCGAGACGTCGATCTCGATCGTGTAGCCGAAGATATAGTCGGCAGCGGAGCTGACCGGCACGTACTTGGCCGTCTTTCCGATGACCGTCACGAACTCGCACTCGAAGTCGATGTTCTCGCGCCCGCGGGGCATCACGATCGGGTCGGTCGCGCCCATCATGATGCTGGTGGACTTGATGAACAGGTAGGGGTTCTCGCGCGTGTCGCCCTCGCCGCGCTCCCAGAGGCCGGGCGCCGAGACGGCGGGCGTCGTCGGTGCGGGCCGCTGACCCTGCCGCGCCTGGTTCGCCGCGATGCCGTTGCTGTGCTCGCTGTAGTTCCCGCCGGCGTTCAGCACGATGTTGGGATGGACCGGCGGAAGCGCCTTCAGCGAATCCACGGCGTAGACGTACGACGGTGCACCGCTCTCGGGGATCGCCTTGGCGATCTCGACGAGGCGGTCCTTCCAGCCGCTGTCGTAGTTGGCGATGATCGCCTTCATGTCCGCGGGGGCCGCGAGCTTGGCCGCGGCCGTGTTCCCGGCCTCGAACGCCTCGTTCGCCTTGACGATGTCGACGACCTGCGAATCGCGCAGGACGAGCCCGAGAATCGGTTGTCCGCCCTGCTCGAACGTTCCGAGCTTGTACGGCACCGTCGGTCCGCTCCCTGCTGCGAGCGGAGTCACGTTGGGCGCCTGCGCGCCGCCTTCGCTGCTACAGGCGCTCACGCTGACTGCAATCGCCAGCGCCACGATGCCTCCCTGCACGATCCTTCGATTCATGTTGCCCCCCTAAACCTATAGAAGCGCGGGACGCTCCCGCGCCGTGTGAGCCGACGGCGTCGGCCATTTTACGGGAATTTGACGCCGGCTGAGCAAGTTCAGCCGTGCGCCGCCTGAGCGAGCTGATCTGGATTCCTCGATGTGCGCCGCGGTCTACCGGCGCTCGTAGATGGCTGTCTTGCCGCCTTTATCGATGCTGACGATCGCATACGGCTGCGTCTGCCCGCCCGGAACCTCCATCCCGGGCGAACCGACCGGCATGCCGGGAACGGCGATGCCGGCGACGGCCGGCTTCTCCCGAAGGAGACGGTGCACAGCGTCCGCCGGAACGTGCCCCTCGATGACATAACCGTTCACGATACCGGTATGGCAGGACGCCGCGGACGCGGGCACGCCGTGTTCCCGCTTCACGGCGTCGATGTCGTCGACGTCGATCGCGCGAACGTCGAAGCCGTTCGTCCTCATGTGCTCGACCCAGTTCCTACAGCAGCCGCACGTGGCGGACTTGAAGACGGTGAGCTGCGGCCGCCCCGGCTTTGCCGGCTGCGCGGCGATCCAGACGCCGCCCGTCCAGGCGAGGGCGAGAGCCACGAGCGCCGTGGATGTCCAGCGATACCGACGGGTGTACGGAATGTTCATGATGTCAGCCCGAGACCGATCGCGCCAGTCTACCGCAGACCCGCGAGGAGGGCCTCAACGAGAGACTCCCACTCCACCTCGAGCGGCCCTGCGACCTCCGGCCGATTCGCACGCCGATACCAGTAACGCGCATTCCCGGCGTCGCCTTCCTTTCTGTGCAGGTAGGCATGGACCCAGGCGCCGTCGGCCGTGTCGACATCCTGGGCGAGACGATGAGCCTTGTCCCAATCGCCTCGCGCGTCATGCCAGAGCGCCCGAAGCAGAGCAGTGGCCGAGGTTGGCTCCTCGCCGGCGATCGAGGCCCTGAACTCGTCCACGGTCATTGTGTTACAGTCCCTTTCCCGAGTAGTGAAAGCCTATTGAAGGAGAAACGCATGAGACAGGCAATCCTCGTCGTCGCCGGTGTCTTCCTTGCGGCCGGTTCTGCGGTGGCCCAGCCGCCGCCAGCCGGCCAGCAGCTCACGCTCACTGCGAGCCTGAACCGCGGATACAACTCGGTCAAGCAGAACCTGACCGAAATGGCCGCGAAGATGCCCGACGCCGACTACGGGTTCAAGCCCGGTCCGGCAGCGGAGTTGCGCACGTACGGTCAGCTGTTCGGGCACGTGGCGAACGCCCAGTTCGGTTCCTGTGCGGCCGCGCTTGGCCAGCCCAACCCCAATCAGGGGAAGAACCTCGAGCAGGAGCTGAAGACCAAGGCGGAGTTCCAGAAGGCGCTTGCCGACTCGTTTGCGCTGTGCGACAAGGCGTTCGCGGCGCTCAGTGAGCAGAACGCCGGTGAGATGGTGAAGCAGGGCCAGGGCGAGATCGCCCGCGGCGCTCTTCTCGCCAACGTCGTGATCCACAGCAACGAGATGTACGGCACGGGTGCGGTCTACATGCGTGCGAAGGGGCTCGTGCCCCCGTCGACCGAACGCGCGCAGGCCGCCCGCGGCGCCAACCCCGGCCAGTAGCCGAACTCCCGTGGAGCGCGAGATCCAGCCCGCAGCGCGTTCACGAGCGGGCGCCGCGCAGCATCCGGTGGAAGGCAGCATGCAGACGCCACAGTCGTCCGCATCTGCTTTCCATCCTTGACCGTTTCCGCCGTTCGCCCTCCAGCCCGCTCAGCCGTCCATCCGTTCCACCTGGCCCTCAATCCGTTTGAGCCCGCTCCGAAGCTCATCGTCAGCGTCGTTTTTGCGGCGTATCGCCGGCCACGGCCGATCCGACCAGGAAGAAGGCGATGATGCCGCGCGCGATTTGGGGCGCCAGTCCGGACTCGAAATGGGCCGCCGCGTGGACGGCGAGCGCCTGGAGCCCCAGCATCGCGCCGATCGCCACCGCCAGCCCTCCGGGCATGCGAACCCGGACGAATGCCGCCGCCAGAATCAGCAGGAGCCCGAAGAGGATCAGCGCCAGCTCCGCCCAGATCTCGAGGCGGGTGCCCTGGACGAAATCGTTCAGCGCCGAAACGACCGAGTAGGTTCCGTAAGCGAACATGCCGAGAGTCGCAAGGGTCAGCACGGCCCCATCTTGGCACAGCGCGGCGCGCCGGGCAGTGTATCGTTCGAGCAGAAAGGACCACACCGATGTCATCGAGCCGGCGACTGCATTTCATCGAGGCTGATCCGCGCGCGCACGGGTGGCCTTCTGACCGGCCTCTCCGCGGAACGCTGCTGCTCATTCATGGCTTTCCACTCAACGCGCGCATGTGGGAGCCGCAGTTCGTGTTGGCGGAACTCGGCTGGCGGATCGTCGCACCGTACCTGCGCGGTTTCGACGGACCGTCGGCCCGCACGCTGGACGCCCCCGGCATGGACGACTTCGCCATCGACATCGCCGATCTGCTGCAGACGCTCGGTGTCCCGCAGGCGGTGATTGGCGGGCTGTCGATGGGCGGGTACGTCGCGCTGTCGCTGTTCCGCATGGCGCCGGGGTTGTTCCGGGCGATGATCCTCGCCGACACGCGCGCCGATGCCGACAGTCCGGCGACACGCCTGAACCGGCAGCGGATGATCGAGACGGCGACCGGGTCCGGGGGGCTGGCCGTCGCCGACGATCTGCTGCCGGCGCTGCTCGGCCGCAGCACGGCGACGGAGCAGCCGTCACTGGCCGGACGCGTGCGCGAGCTGATGTCCTCGACGCCGCCTGATACGATCGTCGCCGCGCTCCGCGCGATGATGACCCGCGGTGATTCGACGCAGACACTGCCCTCGGTCCGCGTCCCGGCCCTGGTCGTCGTGGGCGAGGAGGACACCCTCACGCCGCCGTCGCTCAGCCGCGCGATGGTCGGCGCGTTGCCGAGTGCCGAGCTGGTCATCGTCCCACGCGCTGGACACCTGTCGAATCTCGAACAGCCGGAGGCGTTCAACGGCGCGGTCGCCCGGTTTCTCGATCGTCTATAGTGAGGAAGATCTGGCCCATGCAGACTGGTGGAGAGCGCGTGCACAGGGGGATGCCAGTGAGTGGTCGCGTGAGTGGTCGAACGAATCGTCGGGTGCCGCGCGCCCGGTTGCGCCGCCTGGCGGCCGCTGCCGTGTGCCTGTCGGCCGTGGTCGTCCTTGGCGTGGGGTCGTACGCGCAGGATCCGTCGATCGATGCGCAGCGTCGCCGCTTGGACGAGCTTCTCGACCTGAACGTTCGCGACGGGTTCGTCTACTATCGCGCGTTGAAGTCGGAGCACTCCCGTCTCGACGGCATTGTCGGCTCTCTGGCGAACATCTCGCTCGACACCGCGTCGCCGCAGGAGCGCGCAGCCTTCTGGGTGAACGCCTACAACGCCATCGTGCTGAAGACCATCGTCGACAGCTACCCGATTCCGCAGCGCAGCCGCGAATACCCGCCCGGCAGCATTCGGCAGGTTCCCGGAGCCTTCGAGCGCGTCACGCATCGCGTCGCCGGCCGTACGGTGACCCTCGATCAGATCGAGCAGACGGTGCTCCCGACCTTCCACGATCCGCGCCTCTTCTTCGCCCTCGGGCGTGGCGCCGTCGGCAGCGGTCGACTCCGAAGCGAAGCGTACCTCCCGGAGAAGCTCGAGCAGCAGCTGGCCGAAAATGCCGCCGAGTGTGCGAGCCGCTCGCAGTGCGTCCAGGTGGATGCCGGCGCCAACGTGATGCGGGTGAGCTCGATCTTCTCGTGGCGACGCGACGAGTTCGCCGCCGCGTACGCCGACAAGGCCGCAAACGGCTTTGCCGGCCGCAGCCCAATCGAGCGCGCGATCCTCGGGTTCATCGATCCGCGGATGCTCACAGCCGAGCGCGAGTTTCTCACTCGGAACCAGTTCAAGGTCGAGTACCTGCCATTCGACTGGACGCTGAACGATCTCACGGGTCGAGGCGGGAACTGACGCCCGGATGGACCTTCACCTGACAGGACAGACGGCCATCGTCACGGGCGCCAGCCGTGGCCTTGGCCTGGCGACGGCGCGAGCGCTGGCCGTCGAGGGCTGCCGCGTCGTCGTTTGCGCGCGCGGCGAGGACGCGCTCCAACGGGCGGCCGCCGACCTGCGCGCCGCCGCCGGAGCGGAGTCCGCCATACTGCCGGTAGTCGCGGACGTCTCGACCGCCGCGGGATCGGAGACGGTCGTTCGCCAGGCGATCGACACCTACGGGCGGCTCGATATCCTGGTCAACAACGTCGGCACGGCGCGGGGACGCACGATCGTCGACACGACCGACGCCGAGTGGCAGGAGGCGTTGGACTTCACGCTCTATCCCGCGATTCGGATGTCGCGGCTCGCCGTGCCTCACATGCGGCGTCAGGGTGGCGGCAGCATCGTCATGATCGCGTCGATCTACGGGCGCGAATCCGGCGGCCGGATGACGTACAACGCCGTGAAGGCGGCGGAAATCAGCCTCGCCAAGTCGATGGCGCAGCAACTCGCGCGCGACAACATCCGCGTGAACAGCGTTGCGCCGGGCTCGATTCTCTTCGAGGGAGGATCGTGGCACCGGCGCCAGCAGGAAGACCCCGCTGGCATCGCCGAGTTCGTATCCAGGGAGCTGCCGTTCGGCCGCTTCGGCCGCCCCGACGAGGTCGGCTCGGTGGTGGCGTTCCTGGTCTCGCCGCAGGCGAGCTGGATCAGCGGAGCCAGCATCCCTGTCGACGGCTGCCAGTCACGCTCCCTGATCTGACACCGGCGCCGCTAGTCGCTGCTCTCACCGCGTCCGCGCCGGCCGGAGGCAAACGCCACGTGATAGACGGGCAGCCCGCCCAGGATCACGGCGAAGGTTGCGCCGGTCGAGAGCGGTTCCTGGATGAATGCATTGAGCAGAAATCCCGAGACCGCGACGATGAAGATCGCCGGAACGAGCGGGTACCCGGGGACGCGATACGGCCGCGCCATCTCGGGGCGCGTGCGGCGCAGCCGAAACAGTCCGGCGACGCACAGGCCGTAGAACGGCCAGATCGCTATCACGAAGGTGTTCGTCAGCGCCTCGAAGCTCCTGCTGAACACCAGCACGATCGCGAGCGCCGCCGTCAGCGCAATCGCGACGTGCGGCGTGTGATAGCGCGGATGCACGCGTGCGATCGCGCGGAAGAAGAGACCGTCCTCGGCCATCGCGAAGAACACGCGCGGCGAGCCGAGGAAGTCGGCGTTGAGGGCTCCGAACGTCGACAGGGCGACGAGCCCAGAGACGAGGGCGGCGCCAATCGGGCCCGCGATGCTGGTCATCGTATCGGCGGCGACGAGCGGAGACGCCGCAATGCCCGGCATCGACAGCGTCCGAATGTAACCGGCGTTCACGAGAAGGTACGCGGCAACGACGCCGAGCGTGCCGCCGACGATCGCACGCGGCATCGTCCGGTGCGGTTCCTTCACCTCGCCCCCCGCAAACGACACGTCCCCGAATCCGTCGTAGGCCCACAGCACGCTCACGAGCGCGAGGCCCAGCCCTCCCGCGGTGACCGGCGGGGCCCCGGACAGCGGCGCGGCGGCGGCCGCACGGTCACCCAGCAGGAGCCCCGCTGCGCCGAGGGTCAGCAGCGCGAGGAATTTCGTGGCGCTCGATGCGCTGACGATCGCGGCGCCTACCCGCGCGCCGAGCACGTTCGCGGCGGAGGCGAACAGGATTGCCGTGGCCGCGACGATCTGGGTCTGCCTGGCGTGTGCCACTGGATCGATCGCGAGCGTACGAAGCGCGTACTCCCCGCAGACGAGCGCGATGCCGCCGACGGCGGTCGCGCGCAAGACGAGCAGCTGCGTCCACCCGAACAGGAAGGCGAGGCGCGGGCCCCAGGCTTCACGCAGGTACGCGTAGTAGCCGCCGGACTCCGGCAGCGCCGCTGCCAACTCCGCCAGTGAGAGCGCGCCGGTCAACGCCAGCAGCCCGCCGGCGATCCATACGCCGATGAACGCCGTGGCATTTCCGACATGTTGTGCGACGCCAGCCGGGGAGCGGAAGATGCCCGACCCGATTGTGATGCCGACGACGAGGGCGGTCGCGCTTCCCAGACCGAGCGTCCGCGGCAGCGCCGATCCGTGCCGGGTCCGCTGACTCATCGAGATCGCCGGTGGACGACGAAGAGAACCAACCGCTGGGACGTGCTCGTCCAAGCGGCGTGCGCCGGCATCGATCGGCTGATCGCCATGCGCGCTCGTGATAACACCCGCACACGGGCATGTCAAACGATTGAGCGACCGCCGCGTGGATCGGGGCGTTGCGTCCCGCCCTCGTCGCCCCGTAGCATCGACATGCTCCGGTGTCCGCTGGAGCGTGACGGAGGCCAGATTGATGGAGCCGCGCGCCGCAGCGCTGATTGAACGGCTGGGATTGCAGGCACATCCCGAAGGCGGCTACTACCGCGAGATCTATCGCTCTCCGGGCACCGTGTCGCCCGGAGACCCCCGCTCGGATCGGGCCGCTCTGACGACCATCTACTTCCTGCTGCCGGCCGGACAGGTCAGCCGCTGGCACCGAGTCGGCTCCGACGAGGTGTGGCACTACTACGAGGGCGATCCGCTGGAACTGCTCGTCGCCAACGAACGGTTCGACGAGGTGGCCGCCGTCACGATCGGTCCGATCGACGGCGATCGCGAGCCGATTCACGTCGTCGCGGCCGGCCGATGGCAGGCAGCCCGCACGACCGGGGCGTACACGCTCGTGGGATGCACGGTGGCTCCGGGATTCGACTTCGACGACTTCGCGCTGCTCGAGGCTGAACCGGCGGCCGTGGCACTCGCGTCGCGGAGTCGACACGCCGCGCTGATACGCCCGTTCCTGCCCACGTGACGCTGGCGGCGATCCGTCGTGCCGCGATCCCCCGCTCGCTACGGCAGTTCGTTGTTCTCCGTCGCGGCGCGCTCGGTCAGCCGCGTCAAGCGCGACGGCGCCCACGAGGACAGGCTCTGCCACCCGCTTCGCGCTTCGGTGCCGGCCTCATCGTCCGTATCGGGCAGGACCGCGGTGTTCGCGGTCGACATCGCGAAGGCGACCAGGTCCGGCACGAGGGCGTTGGCGACGACCGCCAGCTTTGCCGGGAGTGTGATCACCAGCTCGGCGTCGCCGTACCTCGCGGCGTCGAGCACTTGCGCGGCCGCCCTCTGGCCGGCGATCGAGGCGACCGGGATCGAGTCGGCGATGGCAAACCAGGTGAACTCCTCGCGGTGGCGCCCCTTGAACCAGGCGTTGAACGGTGAGCCGGTTCGCATCATCCCCGGACACACCGTCGTCACCTGGATGTTGTCCCGGGCGAGCTCGGCTCTGAGCGAATCGGAGAGCCCGGTCAACGCGAACTTGCTCGCGCAGTAAGGCGTGAGGTGGGGTACGCCGATCTTGCCGCCGATCGACGACACGTTCACGATCCGGCCGCCTCCCTGGTTGCGCATGGCGGGAATCACCGCCAGCGTCGCGCGCAGCGGCCCCCAGAAGTGCACCGCCATGGCCTCGGCGAAGTCGGCCTCGACCATATGATCGATCGGTCCGACCTTCATCACGCCGGCGTTGTTGATGAGAACGTCCACGCGCCCGCAGTACTCGAGCACCTCGCGAACCAGCCGCTCCGCCTGTCCCGGTTCTCCAATGTCGCAGACCATGATATGGGCGGACCCGCCGCGGGCCTGCAGGTCGGCGCGTGCGCGTTCCAGCTCCTCCTGATCGCGAGCGGCGATCGTCACCCACGCGCCTTCCTCGACCAGTTGCCTGGCCATGAGCAGACCCAGACCGCGCGACCCGCCGGTGACAATCACGGACCGGCCCGCGAACTCGATCCGCCGATGGGTGCGCCGCGCGCGCGAGAGCAGCGTCCCGGCCAGAAGCAGCGCGCCGGTCGCCAGAGCTGTGTGTTGCGTTCGGTTCATGGCGTCTCCTGCGAGCAAGGCATGTTCCGCCGCGTCCGCGCGGCGCTCGCGTGGAGGAGGAGTCGCGGCGCTCCGGCGGCGGATGGAGGGTCCTGGCGTTTCGCTGCTTGATCGCCCTGATACAGGCTGGTACCATCGCGGTCTCTGAGGCTGGGGCCTCAGGCCAGTGTCACGGTTGGGACGGATGAACGAGCTGACGACGACCGGCGGCGTGGTGAAGGCGGGAGGCCGCGAGGGTGCGCTTCAAGCGGCGCTGGAACGGCTCGCCCCTGGTCCCCGGCCGCATCCCGATCGCCCGGACGACCCGGATGCCCGCATCACGACCGTTCGCCGGCTCCCGGCGGTGGCGGCCGACTACGCCCCGTTCCCGGAAGCGATCGATCCCCGGCTTCGGGAGGCGCTCGAGGCACGAGGCATCGCCCAGCTCTACGTGCACCAGGCCGAGGCGCTGTCGCACGCCCTCGAGGGTCGACACGCGGTCATCGTCACCCCTACGGCGTCGGGCAAGACGCTTTGCTACAACGCGCCGGTGCTCCAGGCGATCCTGCGCGACTCCGCGAGCCGCGCACTGTATCTCTTCCCGACCAAGGCGCTCGCGCAGGATCAGTTGGCCGAGCTCCATGGGCTGTGCGAGGTGGTTGGCGCACGAGGCGGCGGCGACATCGGCGTGTTCACCTACGACGGCGACACCCCGCAGGACGCGCGCCGCGCGATCAGGACGCGCGCCCACGTGGTCCTGAGCAACCCGGACATGCTCCATTCCGGGATCCTTCCGCATCATCCCCGGTGGGCGAAGCTCTTCGAGAACCTCCGCTACGTGGTGATCGACGAGTTGCACGCGTATCGAGGCGTCTTCGGGAGCCATCTCGCGAACGTACTGAGGCGGCTGCGGCGCATCTGCCGCCACTACGGGTCCTCTCCGGTCTTCCTCTGCTCATCGGCGACGATTGCGAACCCGCGCGAGCTCGCCGAGTCGCTGACCGAACAGCCCTTCGAGGTCGTCGACCGCAGCGGGGCCCCGCGAGGGGAGAAGTTCTTCATCTTCGTGAACCCGCCGGTGGTCAATCAGCAGCTGGGCATTCGGCGTTCGTACCTGAGCGAGACCCGGCGTGTCGCGGCGGAGTTCCTGAAGCGCAACCTCCAGATCATCGTCTTCGCGCAGAGCCGTCTGACGACGGAGATCCTGACGACGTATCTGAAGGACGACTTCGAGGCCGGTGCCGGGCAGCCCGAGCGCATTCGCGGGTATCGCGGCGGCTATCTTCCGCTGCGGCGCCGTGAGATCGAGAAGGGCCTGCGGGAGGGCGCCGTGCGGGCCGTCGTCTCGACCAACGCGCTGGAGCTCGGCATCGACATCGGCGCGCTCGACGTCGCGGTGCTGGCGGGCTACCCGGGAACGATTGCCGCGACCTGGCAGCGAGCCGGACGTGCCGGACGCCGCGCGTCGCGCTCGGCGGCCGTTCTCGTTGCCAGCAGCGCGCCCATCGATCAGTTCATCGTGAGGAACCCGTCGTACTTCTTCGACGCGTCGCCGGAGCGCGCGCTCGTCGATCCTGACAACCTGCACATTCTCGTCGACCACGTGAAGTGCGCGGCCTTCGAGCTGCCGTTCTCCGCGTCCGAGCAGTTCGGACGCCACGACGTCCAGGACGTCCTCGCGGTGCTGGCCGAGCAGGGACTGGTGCACCGCAGCGGTGCGCCTGAGGATCCGGATCGAGCCGATGCCGCAGGGCAGTGGCACTGGACGAGCGAGTCGTACCCAGCCGACGCGGTGAGCCTGCGTTCCATTTCATCCGACAACTTCGTGATCGTCGACACGACGCACGAGCCGAGGGTGATCGGCGAGACGAGCTTCACGAGCGGTCCGGCGACGCTCCACGAAAAGGCGATCTACCTCGTGGAGGGCGCGCTCTTCCAGGTCGAGCGGCTCGACTTCGAGGGGCGCAAGGCGTTCGTCCGATCGATCGACTGCGACTACTACACGGATGCGATCACCTACGATCGCGTCACCATCATCGATACGTTCTCCGGCGAGACGGCGGTGCCGTCCCACGGCGAAGTGCACGTGGTGTCCCGCGTGGTAGGGTTCAAGAAGATCAAGTTTTACACCAATGAGAACGTCGGCTCGGGCGAACTGGATCTGCCCGAGCAGCAGATGCACACGACGTCGTACTGGATGACGATTCCGGCGGCGATCATGGACGTCCTGCCGTTCGCCTCCGACGATCGCCGTGACGGGGTGGTGGCGTTGTCGTTTGCCATGAAGCAGGTCGCGCAGCTGCTCCTCATGTGCGACGCGCACGACGTCGGCACCGCGATTCACAGCGAAGAGCAGAGCCCGCGGATCTTCATCTACGACAACTATCCCGGCGGCATCGGCTTCAGCGCCCCGCTGTATCGCATGCACGAGGATCTGCTCGAAGGCACGCGCCGGTTGATTGCCGACTGCCCGTGCGAGAGCGGTTGTCCCGGATGCGTCGGACCGATCGGCAATACCGGACCGCTCGCCAAGACGGCGGCCATGCGACTGCTCGACCTGTTGCTCGAGGCACGGCTGACGGCATGACGCTCGACTCAGGCAAGCTGCGCGATCGCCTTCGAAGCGTCGTCGGCTCCGTCATGCCGCCGGCGGCATCCGCTGCGCCTCTCCAGGCGCCTGTGCCGATCGCGTCGGACATCGGGGCTGTCGAGGCCGAAGCCGCGCTCGAACAAGCGCTCGGCGGCGGCTGGCGGCACGGCGACGAGGGGCGCGCGTTCATGGTGCGCCGGCGCGTCCCGCCCGATGCGAGGCACGGGCGTTCGTGTGTCGCCGATTTCGCGGAGGCCATCCACACGGGTATGCCGGAGTCCACCTTGCTCGCGCCCGGCGGAGCGGCCCTTCCGTTGCTGTTCTTCGATCTCGAGACGACCGGACTGAGCGGCGGCGCCGGGACCCATGCCTTTCTGGTCGGGTGCGGATGGTTCGATGCCGACGGAGGGTTCGTCACCGAACAGCACCTGCTCGTCGACTACGCGTCCGAGCGCGGCATGCTCGCGCTGGTGGCGCGCGACCTGACACGCGGCGGCGCGATCGTCAGCTTCAACGGGAAGTCGTTCGACGCGCCCGTTCTCGAAAGCCGATACGCCTTCCATCGTCTGGCTTTCCCTGTTCAGGGGCGTCCACACCTCGACGTGCTGCATCCGTCACGCAGGTTCTGGGGTGGTGTCGACGAGGAAGGCTGTTCGCTCGGCGTGCTCGAAAGGCGCGTGCTCGGCGCGACCCGCGTCGGTGACGTGGCCGGCGCCGAGATCCCGTCGCGCTATTTCCGGTTCGTGCGTACGGGCGATGCCAGTGTGCTCTCGGAGGTGTTGGAGCACAACCGCGTCGATCTGCTCTCGCTGGCAGGCGTGACGGCCCGGCTGTTCTGGCTCATCGCCTCAGGTGCCGATGCCACCAGCAGCGCCAGGGAAGCCTTGGCGCTGGGCTGGATCTATCGTCGAGGGGACCGGACCGAGCGGGCGGCCGAGGCGTTCGAACGCGCGATCCGTCTGGCGTCTGAGCAGAGGTGCGGGGGGCGTCTTGGCGCAGACCCCGCGGGGGCTGACGCCGCCTCTGGCGCCCACGCGGCGAACCGGGCCCTCGTGGCGGAAGCGGTCCACGCGCTCGCGCTGATGGCCCGGCGGAGCCGGCGTCATGCCGACGCGGCGGCCCGGTGGCAGCAGTTGCTCGAGGTGCCGGGCTGCCCGCCGTCGCTCACGCGGGAGGCGGCCGAAGCGCTGGCGATTCACCACGAGCATCGCGCGCGCGACCTCGCCGCGGCGCGCATGTTTGCGTTGAAGACCTTGGAGGAGGGAACGAACGGAGCGCGGAGCGATGCCGTTCGGCATCGCCTCGCGCGAATCGAGCGGAAGATGATCAGCGAGCGGCGGTTGCTGTTTCCTTCTTCGCCTTAGCGGCCTTCTTACGGCTCTCGGACGTCTGCGCGCCGAACTTCTTGGTGAAGCGCTCCACGCGGCCTTCGGTATCGATCAGCTTCTGACGGCCCGTGAAGAACGGATGGCAGCTCGAGCAGATCTCCAGGTGCAGCTCCGGCTTGGTCGACCGGGCCTGCCAGGTGGCGCCGCAGGCGCACCGGGCTTCGACGTCGTGGTACTTCGGGTGGATGCCTTCCTTCACAGCCTACTCCTTGGGCGTTTCGCGAAACTCCAAGTATACCACCGCCAATCCCGCTGACCCCAGCCGGACGGTTTCCCCGGCAAGGCCGAGCCCGTTCCTCCCAGGAAGGGTAAGGTTGGCGAGCAACGGAGAGCCTGGCCGTGACCGTCTAGCGGGTCTGTGGCTGCTCCGGGCAGTCGAGCCGAAGACGAAGGGCGACCAGCGATCGCGTCGACAACCCGTCGCGCCGCTCCTCCGAGTAACAGACGCCGTCAGTCCAGCTGGCAGTCGATCGTCCGTCCTCGCGGCTCCGGATGACGATGGCCTGGGGTACGCCGTGGTCGGCCATACGGCTCAGAATGCCGCGTGCATCATCGTCGGTGGCTGCGAAGAGGACGTTGCGGTTCCGCAGCGGTGCTGCCGCGACCTGGTCCAGCCACCAGACATCCGTCACCACCGTGGACTCGGGCGGCGCGGTCTCGGCGACGAAATCAGCGATCCGGCCGTACGTGGACTTCGCCCCTTTCAGTTCGCGATACCCGGCCCGCTGCACCCACAGCGCGGCGAGGAGCAGGAGCGCAATCGCCGTCCGGCGCACACGCGGTTTGTCGACCCAGTCGGGCCGCGCCCCGGCCAGGGCTTTCGGCTGGATGCCGCGGTCAATCACGTCACTGGCCAGCAGGGCCAACGGGACGTATGCGAACAGCAGATACCTGGGGCCCCACTGTCCGCCGCCGTCATTGGGCGCAGTCAGCAGCACCAGCAGTACGTCGAGGATGGCGACCGTCCAGAGAAAGCGGTGTCCCGTCCGTTCCGCGGCCCACGCAGGAGAGATCAGCGCCGCGATCGCAGCCGGGCCGACGCGCCACAAATCGGACGAACCTCCATGAGGAGGGGACAGGAACGAGGGAGGCAGGAGCCAACGGGCCGCCAGCGTTCCCCGGCTCGCCGCCCAGCCGTGTTCCAGCAGCGCGGCGTTGGCCGACAGGTGACCTGGCACGAGCGACCCGAAATGCAGGAAATCGTGCAGTTCGAACGGAGCGACGACCAGCAGGGCGCCCGCGCCCGCAGCGGCGATCGAAGTCAGTGGCGGTGGAACCGGGAGCAGGCGCGACGCTGCGCATACCGCAAGGGCGAACCACGCCGCCTCCGGCCGCAGCAGTACCGCCAGGCCGAAGAGCGCACCGGCAAGGCCGCTGGTACCCGCGTGAGCAAGGCCCGTCCGGCCCTCCTCCTTCACGAAGAGTGCGGCCGCTGCCGTGGCGGCGGCCACCGCCGGCGCGTGCTCCCAGAATTCGAGCCCGTAGAAGAGCAGTGGTGTGCCTGCGGCCGCCGTCGCTATCAGCACGGGGGCCGACCGCCGCGGGTCGAGCGCACGTCCGAGCCGCGCGCAGGCGGCGAGCGCGAGCAGGAACCCGAACGCCGGCCAGAGATAGAGACCCCGCAGGCCCAGCGTGGCGAGCAGCGGGGCCGTCAGGAGCGGAAACAGCTCTGAGGTGACCGCATGCGCGTGATCGTCGTGGACGATGAAGAACGGACTGACGTGCGGAACCCGATCGCTGCCGATCGTCGGCAGCGCGACCTGCAGCGGATGCGCGGGATGCGCCGCGGCGTGATGCGCGGCCAGCAGCTTGACGCCGGGATCGCCGACATAGAACGCGTCGGGTCTGAGCCCGGCGGAGAGGGCGACGAACACGACCGCGATCGCCGCGAGCACCAGGGCCGCCTGCCTGCGCTGCGTCACATCGTCTCTCGTGCGCCCTTCCGATGTCGAACGGGTCACGTCGGGCTTCGAGGCGCCTCGGGCTCAGCCCTTTCCGGCCGACATCGACGCCAGGAAGTCCTGGTTCGTCTTGCTCTTGCCCATCCTCGACAGCAGGAGCTCCATCGCCTCGACCGGCGAGAGCGGCGTCAGGACCTTGCGGAGCACCCAGACGCGATTCAGGTCTTCCTTGGGCAGGAGCAGCTCTTCTTTCCGCGTGCCGCTCTTCTGGATGTCCACCGACGGGAAGACGCGGCGATCGGTCAACTTTCGATCGAGGTGGATTTCGAGGTTGCCGGTGCCCTTGAACTCCTCGAAGATCACCTCGTCCATCCGCGAGCCCGTGTCAACGAGCGCCGTCGAGATGATCGTCAGCGAGCCGCCTTCCTCGATGTTGCGCGCGGCACCGAAGAACCGCTTCGGGCGCTGCAGCGCGTTGCTGTCGACACCGCCGGAGAGCACCTTCCCCGAGGGCGGCACGATCGTGTTGTAGGCGCGCGCGAGCCTCGTGATCGAGTCGAGGAGGATGACCACGTCCTTCTTGTGCTCGACCAGACGCTTCGCCTTCTCGATGACCATCTCCGCGACCTGCACGTGGCGTTGCGCCGGCTCGTCGAAAGTGGACGACACCACTTCGCCCCGCACGGAGCGCTGCATGTCGGTGACTTCTTCGGGGCGCTCGTCAATCAACAGGACGATCAGGTAGACCTCGGGATGGTTCCTGGTGATGCTGTTGGCGATGTTCTGCAGCAGCATCGTCTTGCCCGTTCGCGGTGGGGCCACGATGAGACCGCGCTGGCCCTTGCCGATGGGCACCATCAGGTCGAGCACGCGCGCCGAGAGGTTGTCGCTGTCGGTCTCGAGATTGATGCGATTCTGGGGATAGAGCGGCGTGAGGTTCTCGAAGAAGACCTTTTCGCGGGCGCGCTCCGGCGGCTCGAAGTTGACCGCTTCGACCTTGATCAGGGCGAAGTAACGCTCGCCGTCCTTCGGCGGCCGGATCTGCCCGGATATCGTGTCACCCGTGTGGAGGTCGAACTTCCTGATCTGTGAAGGGGAGACATAGATGTCGTCCGGCCCAGGCAGGTAGTTGTAGTCGGGGGCGCGGAGGAAGCCGAAACCGTCCGGCAGCGTCTCGAGCACGCCCTCCGAGAAGATCAGTCCGCTCTTCTCGGCCCTCGCCTTGAGGATCTCGAAGATCAGCTCCTGCTTGCGCATGCCGGTGGCGCCCGGCACGTCCAGCTGCTTCGCGATCTTCGTCAGCGCTCCCACGCTCATGTCTTTCAGCGTGGCGAGGTCGATCCGCTCTATGCGTTCGGCGGGCGGGGCTCCGTTTCCTCGTGGCGCCTGCTGCGGCTGCGGGGCGGTGGCAGTGTTCGGCTGTTCGCCAGCCTGTCGATCAGTTTCCACAGTTCGTCCAGTCCTTCACCCGTCACCGCCGAAACCGGCAGGACGGCGTCTTCAAATACGGATTCGAGTTGCGCCAGGGCGCGGCTCCGTTGACCGCGTCCGAGCTTGTCGATCTTCGTTCCCACGACGGCGGCCGCATCCGCGGCCCGCTGCACCCACTGCCATGCGGCGCGATCGCTGTCGAGCCCGGGATGCCGCACGTCCACCAGCAGCAGGGCCGCGGCGTGTCCGCGCGCGAAGTACGTGTCCACCAGCGACTCGAACGGGCTCACGGGCGCCTGACCCGGCTGCACCGGACCCGGCACGCCGCCGCTGCGCGCTCCACGTGCGTATCCGTACCCGGGCAGGTCGACCAGATACAGCGCTGGCGAGGCTCCGCGGGCGACGCGATACACGTTGGCGAGCCGCGTCTTGCCGGGCGCGGCGCTCGTTCGCGCGACCTTCTGGCGCACCAGCGCGTTGATCAGGCTCGACTTCCCGACGTTGGAGCGCCCGACCATCGCGATCTCGGGACGCCCGTCGTGCGGGAAATCGCGCGGACCCGCAGCGCTGACGATGAACTCGGCTGACAGCTTCACTGGATTGCCGGCGTCAGATCGCCGATGGCGCGATCGAGCCGCCGATCCGCCGGGACGGCAGGGGAGCGCGCTGCGCCCGAACGGTCACGCCACGCGCCACTCGGCTGTCGGAACTCTGCAATCGCAATTCCCGGTTGTGCTAATGCGTGATGGTGTCGTCGACGATGCCCGTATCGACCGGCTCCGCCTGAGTCTCCGCCGGCAGGTGTCCGGCCAGCGGCTCGAGAAGGGCGATCTTCAGTACCTCGTCCATCGTCTGAACCAGGTACACGTTCAGGGTGTCCAGCACGTTCTTCGGGATGTCGGCCAGGTCCTTCTCGTTGTCCTTCGGAAGGATGATGTTCTTCACGCCGGCCCGGTGCGCGGCGAGGACCTTTTCCTTGACGCCGCCGATGGGCAGCACCTTGCCTCGGAGCGTGATCTCGCCCGTCATGGCGACGTCCTTCCTGACGGGCACGCGCGCGAGCGCCGAGACCAGCGCCGTCGCGAGCGTGATGCCGGCAGACGGACCGTCCTTCGGGATGGCCCCTTCCGGCACGTGCACGTGGATGTCGGCCTTGCGGTTGAATTCCTTCGGCAGGCCGTATTCGTCGGCTTTGGTGCGCACGTAGCTCATGGCCGCCTGCGCCGATTCCTGCATGACGTCGCCGAGCTTGCCGGTGAGGGTGAGCTTGCCGCGTCCGGGCATCAGGGTCGCCTCGGTCACGAGAATCTCGCCGCCCACCTCGGTCCAGGCCAGGCCGGTCGCGATACCGATCTCGTTGGACTCCTCGGCCATCTGACTGCGGTACCGCGGCACGCCGAGGTACTGCGTGACCTTTTCAGAGGTGATCTCTTCCGAGAACGACGTTCCCTCGACCACCACCTTGCGGGCGACCTTGCGGCAGATCGACGAGATCTCGCGTTCGAGATTGCGGACGCCCGCTTCGCGCGTGTAGCGGTTGATGACCGTCTGCAGCGCTTCGTCGGTGAACGAGATGTTCGCCTTGGTGAGGCCGGTGCCTTCGACCGCCTTCGGGGCGAGGAAGCGCTTCGCGATTTCGACCTTTTCGAGCTCGGTGTAGCCGGCGAGCTGCAGCACCTCCATGCGATCGCGGAGCGCCTGTGGAATCGTGTGCAGCACGTTCGCCGTGCAGATGAACATCACGTGCGAGAGGTCGTACTCGACGTCGAGATAGTGGTCGAGGAAGGTGGCGTTCTGCTCGGGATCGAGCACCTCCAACAGCGCCGCCGACGGGTCGCCCCGGAAGTCCATCGACATCTTGTCGACCTCGTCGAGCAGGAACACCGGGTTCATCGTGCCGGCCTTCTTCATCATCTGGATGATCTGGCCGGGGAACGCCCCGATGTAGGTGCGGCGATGGCCGCGGATCTCCGCCTCGTCGCGGACGCCGCCGAGCGAGAGCCGGACGAACTTGCGGTTCATCGCGCGCGCGATCGACTTGGCGAGCGAGGTCTTGCCGACGCCGGGAGGCCCGGAGAAGGTGAGGATCGTCGCCTTCGGCTTCTTGACCAGCGCGCGCACCGCGAGGAACTCGAGGATGCGCTCCTTGATCTTGTCCAGGCCGTAGTGATCCTCGTTCAGAATCTCCTCGGCGCGCTTGAGGTCCCGGCTCTCGCGGCTTTTCTTGTGCCACGGCACCGCGATGAGCCAATCGAGGTAGTTGCGCGAAACCGTCGCTTCGGCGGACATCGGCGGCATCGCCTCGAGCCGCTTGAGCTCCTGGACGGCCTTCTCCTCGACGTCCTTCGGCATCCGCGCCTGTTCGATCTTCCGCTTCAGCTCGTCCACCTCGTTGCCCTTCTCGTCCTTGCGGCCGAGCTCCTTCTGGATCGCCTTCATCTTCTCGTTGAGGTAGTACTCCTTCTGCGCCTTCTCCATCTGCTTCTTCACGCGAGACTGGATGCGGCGATCGACCTGGAGCTTGTCCACCTCGATCTCGAGAA
>JBFXAT010000017.1:0-68306 GCA_050183995.1 Vicinamibacterales bacterium | reverse complement strand
GACGCTCTTCCGATCTGGTCTTCGTCGAGCTCGTAGAGTGACGGAGGCACACCCGATCCGAACGACAGCTCACGGTACGTCTCGTCCTCGATGATGGGCACCCGAAAGCGCTGGGCGAGCTGCACGATCTCGCGGCGCACGCGGATCGGCACGGTGACGCCGGTCGGATTCTGGAACGTGGGATTGGTGTACAGCAGCTTGGGCCGATGCCGGAGCAGCAGATCCTCCAGCTCGTCCGGATCGGCGCGGAGGATGTCCCAGCCGAACATCCGCGCCCCAGCCGACCGGAAGCTCTGGAGAGCGCCGAGATAGCCCGGGCGATCGACGATGACGGCGTCGCCGCGATCGATCAGGCAACGCGCCAGGAGATCCAGCCCCTGCTGCGCGCCGCCGATCACGAAGACCTCGGACGCATCGCCGCCGAATCGCCGCGCGAGCGCCTCTCGCACCACCGTGTGTCCCTCCGTCGGAGCGTGCCCCCAGACGAGCGGCGCATGGTCGGTCACCACCGCGTCGGCCGCGGCCCGAAAGGCGTCCGAGGGGAAGCGATCCAAGGCTGGCGTGCCCGCCGCGAGCGAGATGAGCCCTGGCGTCGACGCGTGCTGCATCAGGTCGCGGAGCGTCGTGTCGCGCGTCGCGAGCGCGGCCGTCGCGATCTTCCCGCGCCAGGCGAACGGCGTGCCGCCATCGCTCTGGGCGGCGACGAACGTGCCACGTCCAACGAATCCACGCACCAGACCGCGCGCCTCGAGATCCCGATACGCGGCTACCACCGTCGCGCGCGACACCCGCAGCGCCACCGCGAGCTGGCGCTCGGGCGGCAGGCGCGTCCCTGGCGCGAGGTCCAGCTGCGCGACGCGTCTGGCGATGCCATCTGCAATCCGGCGATAGATCGGCGCGGCCGACATGCGTCGCCGCGCCGATGGCGAGAGCGCCTCGACCAGTCCACTGATCAATTGGTCTGCTTGCCCCCTCGTGCGTGCTGGCATGCTGCGATTCTATGACACCGCTCACCTATGTCGATGGTCGGTTCGTCCCCGAACACGAGGCCGCGATCAGCGTCCTCGACCATGGCCTGCTCTACGGCGACGGCGTATTCGAAGGCATCCGCGCCTACGACGGCCGCGTCTTCCGCCTCGATGCGCACATCGACCGCCTGTTCGCCTCGGCCCACGCTCTGCGCCTGTCGCTGCCGCTTTCACGAGAGGACATCTCCGCTGCAGTCCTCGAGACGTGCCGGCGCAACGCGATCCGCGACGGCTATGTCCGCCTTGTCGTGACGCGCGGGGTCGGTGATCTCGGGCTCAGTCCGCGCAGCTGCCACCGCCCGTCGCTCATCGTGATCGCCCGGCCCCGCGTCGCCCTGTATGAGTCGGCCAGCACCGGCATTCGTCTCTGCACGTCGTCGCTCCGGCGGCCCGCGGTGGACGCGCTGAGTCCCGCCGTGAAGTCGTTGAACTACGTCAACAACGTGCTCGCCCGGATGGAGGCGCACGATCGCGGCTGCGACGAGGCGCTCCTGCTCGACGCCGACGGGTATGTGGCGGAGGCCTCGGCCGACAACATCTTCGCCGTCGACGACCAGGGTCTCGTGACGCCGCCGGCCTCTTCCGCCCTGCGGGGGATCACGCGCGAGGCGGTCGTGGAGCTGGCGCGAGAGATGGGTATTCCGTGCGCCGAGCGGCGCATGACGCTCTACGACGTGTGGACCGCGCGCGAGGTCTTCGTCTGCGGGACGGCCGCGGAGATCGTGCCGGTCGTGAGTATCGACAACCGCTCGATTGGATCGGCGGAGGTCGGCGACGTGACCGACCGCATTCGAGGCGCCTATGCGGCGCTCGTTCGGTCGAGCGGGACGCCGATCGCCCACGCGGCGGCGCCGGAAGGCACACGGCTGGAGGAGGCGGTGTGACCGGGCGCCCGGATGACCGCACGGCCCGATGTTACGACGTGGCCGAGGCAGTCGTACTGCTCGAGCGAACGCCGCGTCTACTCGATGTGTGGCTCCGCGATCTGCCGCGCGGCTGGCTGCTCGCACACGAAGGGGCCGAGACATGGAGCCCCCTCGAGGTGGTCCGGCATCTCGTGCACGCCGAGCGGAGCAACTTCTTCCCGCGCGTTGAGTGGATACTCGCGCACGGGGAGTCGGCGCCGTTCCCCCCGTTCGAGCGGCTTCCGGCACCTGTCCGCCGCACGGCTTCCTCCCTCGGTCCGCTGCTCGACGAGCTCTCGCAGCTGCGCCTGTCGAACCTGCGGGCCCTTGCCTGCCTCGATCTGGATGAGGCGGCCCTCGACCGGGCGGGGCGTCATCCGTCGTTGGGTCGCGTCACGCTGCGACAGCTGCTCGCGACGTGGATGGTGCACGACCAGGATCACGTGGTCCAGATCGCCCGCGTGCTCGCGCGACAGTACGCAAAGTCGGTTGGGCCGTGGCGGGCCGCGCTGCGCGTGATCTCGGGCGATCAGGGCTGAGAGACAGTGGTGAACCGGGTCGCGCCAAGCACGTCACCTGTGCCTCCGCGATGTTCAGTATTTTCGATATTTCGAATATACTGACGTTGTGGAGTCGCCTCTCAGAGCCTTCAAGGCCCAGATCTTCCAGGCTCTCGCCCACCCAACGCGCATCGCCGTCGTGGACGCGCTGCGGGACGGAGAGTTGACCGCCGGCGCCTTGGCCGCCCACCTCACCCTGCAACCCGCCAACGTGTCGCAACACCTCTCGATCCTGCGCTCCAAGCAGATCGTCGCGGCGCGCAAGGTTGGAAACCAGGTCTACTACACCGTACGGGACCCGGTCCTGCTCGACGTCCTGGACCTCCTGCGCCAATACTTCGCCGCACATCTCGCCGAAACGGCCGCGCTCCTCGACGAAGCGCACGCCGACGACGACGCTCCGCCGCGATGAAACCGCTTCGTCTGCCCTGGCCGCTCTGGACGCCGAAACTGCTCGACGCGCTGCAGGCGTACGACCGCCGCGCGCTCGCGGCCGATCTCATCGCGGGAATCACCGTGGGCGTCGTCGCGCTCCCGCTCGCGATGGCATTCGGCATCGCGTCGGGTGTCGCTCCGCAGGCGGGCATTTACACCGCGGTCGTCGGCGGGTTCATCGTCTCGCTGCTGGGAGGATCCCGTCTCCAGATCGGCGGCCCAACCGGCGCCTTCGTCGTCATCGTTTCGGGGATCGTTGCCGCGCACGGTCTGTCCGGCCTGCTGATGGTGACGATGATGGCGGGTGTGATCTTGATCGCGCTTGCGCTGACCGGACTGGGGCAGGCGGTGAAGTTCCTCCCGCGACCGGTCGTGATCGGGTTTACCAACGGCATCGCGCTGCTCATCGCGTCGACGCAGATCAAGGACTTCCTCGGCCTTCCGATTGCGGAGCCGCCCTCCGCTTTCCTGCCGCGCATGACGGCGATCGCCGCAGCGGCCTCGCAGCTGAGCGTTCCCGCGGTGCTCCTCGGTGTCGGGTCGCTCCTGCTCGTCCTCTTCGCACCGCGCCGCCTGCCGCGCGTGCCAGGTTCGATTCTGGCGCTGGCTGCCGGAACGGCCGCCGTGTTTGCGTTCGATCTGCCCGTCGAGACCATCGGCTCACGGTTCGGCGGGATCCCGCGTGAGCTGCCACCCCTGCACATACCGGCGTTCCGTGCCGATTTGATCGTCCCGCTGCTTCCGTCCGCCTTCACCGTGGCACTACTGGCTGCCGTGGAGAGTCTGCTGTCAGCCGTGGTCGCCGACTCGCTGTCGGGGGATCGCCACGACTCGCGAGCCGAGCTCATGGCGCAAGGGGTCGCGAATCTCTTCTCGCCGCTCGTCGGTGGGATACCGGTCACAGGGGCGATCGCGCGAACGGCGACCAACTTCAGGTCGGGCGCGCGCACGCCGGTTGCCGGCCTGATCCATGCGCTGACACTGCTCGCGGTGGTGCTCCTCCTGGCTCCGCTCGCCGCCTACGTCCCGCTTGCGACGCTCGCCGCCGTCCTGTTCGTCGTCGCGTACAACATGGGCGAATGGCGCGAGATCGGCAGCATCTGGCGTCTCGAGTGGGCCGATCGATCCGTGTGGCTCTTCACCTTCGCGCTGACCGTCATGGCGGACTTGACGATAGCGGTCGAGGTCGGGGTCGCCTTGGCTGCGCTGCTCTACATCCGCCGGGTCAGCGGCACCACGGCGGTGTCGCAGCTGAACGCCGACGACATCGAGGCAGGACGCGTGCACGTCCTGCAGGACCGGCAGGTGCCGCCCTACGTCTCGATCCTGCGCATCCACGGGCCATTCCTGTTCGGGACCACGGACAAGCTGGACGAGGTGACCGCACATGTGTCGGCGCTGCCGCCGATCGTGATCCTGCGGCTTCGGCACATGACGGTCATCGACGCGTCGGGGCTCCATGCGATCGAGCGGCTCGCCGATCGGCTCCGCCACTCGGGTCGGACGCTGATTCTCTGCGGCGCGCGTGAACAGCCGGCGCGGATCTTCGCGCAGGCGGATCTCGCCCGGCACGTGGGCGCGAACAACCTCGTTCCCAACATCGAGGACGCGCTGGCGCGCGCACGCGATGTCGCGGCGCAGTTCTCCGGCCTCGGCGACGAGACCGCTCGCGATCTGGCGACCGCGGCGATCTGACGCGCAGTCCGGCCCATCGATCCGACGCGCAATCCGACGCGCAATCCGACGCGCGACCAAGGGCGGGACGCGTCTATCCCTGGACGCCAGGTCTCGGCGCATCGTCAGCGCGGCCCTGCCACTCCGGCACGACTGCGCTGATCCGCTGCCCTCCCGCCGAACGCACCCGCACCGGCGCGCGCTGCAGCGGCGGCAGGAGCGCCGCCTCGCCTGCCACGTGGCGCGACGGGTTCCGCGTCAACTGCCACTTCACGTCTTCACGATCGGCGTTCACGTAGACAGCCGGGCACGGCAGCCCTTCGGCCAGCCGGTTCATTCGCGGCGCGAGCCAGGATCGATGCATCCAACATGCTGCGTCGAGGAACACGACGTCCACCTCGCAACGCGTGAGCAGATCAGCGAGCCCGGGCCTGTCCGTGACGTGTACGCCCGGCTCCGGCGCATCGCCGCCGGCGACGCGGTACACCTCGGCGGCCGCGCAGTCGGCATCGAACGGGTCGGCGGTCGCGAGCAGCAGGAGGTTGCCCTCGTGAATGTCCGGCAGGATCTGGATCACGTGCAGCGACGCCCTGAGCGCTCGAGCGTACTGGCACGCGAGCTTCAGGTGCCCGCGTCCCGATCGTCCGACCTCGAGGCAGCACGCGACCGTACGCGCGGGACGCAGCAGCCGCCGCGTCAACGTGCCCGTCGCAATCGTCCACATGGGGGTGCCGTCGCTGCTCATCAGCTGCGATCGGAGCGATCGATGGCCGACACGCGGCAGCCCCAGCGGATCGCCGGCTGGAGCGACGACGAGATCGACCGTCGCTTCGCTGCGAATCTGGCGGACGCCGTCGAGTGGAGTGCCGGGGAGGAGCACCCGCCGGCAGCCGCCGTACGCGTCGGCCTCTGGGAAGAACGACCGGAGATTGGATTCCAGATCGCCCATGCCGTTCCGCGACTCCCGATACGTGTGGAGGAACGTCAGACGCAGGTCGAACTCGTCGCACATCTGCGCGAGCGCGGGGATCGCGCGAAAGCAGGAGTCCGAGAAGTTGGTCAGGAACAGAACGTCGAAGGGGCGCGTTGCATGAACCATGGCTTCCCTGTCTCCTCAGTAGACGAACCCGTCAATTGGCGCGACCTCGCGGGGAACGCGGGACTCGCCCATCATGTCGCGGAGGTTGATCTCGATCGTTCGTGAGAGCTGCCCCATCGGCGTGTCGTGCACCGTGTTCTCGAACGGCGCCTCGACGTCGCGGCCGATGGAGTCGAGCACGACGAAGATGAAGCTCACGAGCGTCGATGCGAGCGGGGTGAGCAGTCCGAGCCCCTCGACGAAACCGAACGGGAGCATCAGGCAATACGCCCCGACCATCACCCGAGGGAAATATTCGTACTGCCGCGGCAGCGGCGTGTTCTTGATGCGCTCGCAGGCGCCCTGGATGTCGCACAACCGCGACAAGGTCGAGTCCATCTGCACGAAGCGGTAGGCGTCGATGCGGCCGGAGTCGAACAGCGTCCTGAGCATCCGTCCCGCGTGCAGCAGCATCGCCGCCGGGAGATTGTGCTGCTGCCGCAGCCAGGCCACGACACCGGGCTCGAGCCGTCCGGCGATTTCCGGATACGCGTTCTGGCGACGGAGATGACACCGCAGCGCGTGAACGTAAGCGATCTGCCAATGCACCAGATCGTGACGGGGCAGCTCGCCGTCGACTTCCTCGTGATCGACGAGGGTCAGCGCTTCACGCGCAAAGGTGCGCGCGTCGTTCACGAGTGCGCCCCACAGCTTCCGGGCCTCCCACCAGCGGTCGTACGCGGAGTTGTTCCGGAAGGCCAGAAAGATGCTCAGCGCCGCCCCCATCATGCCCAGCGGCAGATGCGGCAACGCCAGGAACGTAAGACCTCCCTTCGCGTACAACACGGCGACGGTTAGGTCGAACAGGAACAGCGCGCCGAGCCGCTTCGACACGCGCGGCCAGACACGACGCAGTGGCAAGTGATCGCGGACGATCATGGATCCCACCCTACCGCGCGGCCGGCGCCGGCCGCAGCTATCGCTCGGGACTCTTTCGACCGTCGAGACGGTGCGCCGTCGGACCGCGGCCGGAGGTCCGCGTGGTCCTCCAGACCGAGCCGCATGGTCGCCGCATGGATTGCGCGGCTATCGTCTGGCTATCCAATCGAGCCCTTGTCGAAACCGAAAGTCTCATGCGAAGATTTACGTGTTCTTTATGCCACTGGTCGGATCGAGCTTTCGGGAAACGGCGAAATCGACCGCGTCGCTTGTGATCCCCGCCCCGGCGCCGGACGTCCCCGCCCTCGCCGCCGGGGCCCTGGCGCGCATCCGATCGCTCGTGCCAGCGGCGGCCCTCCTCGCGGCCGTGGTCACGCTCGAGTGGTATTCCCAGCTGAAGTACTCCCTCGGCATCTTCTATGTCTTCCCGATCGTGCTCGCCGGAACGGTCCTCTCCCGTGCGGAGATCATCGTGGCGGCCTGCCTCTTCGCACTGATCCGCGGGCAGTTCACCGTCGGCTTTTCGCCGATCGAGTTCTGGCTCCGCTTCGCCATGGCGACGCTCGCCTACGCCGGCGTCGGTCTCTTCGTCGTCGAGCTCAGCCAGCGCCGCCGCCAGGCGCTCGATGCGTTCCACAGCCTCCAGCTGGAAAAGACGATGCGATATCGGGCGGAGGACCGTCTGCGGCTCCTCGCCGATTCCAGTCCTGCCGCCATCGTGACGCTGAACGATCGGTCTCAGGTGATCGGCGCCAATGCGGCCGCGGCCCGGGTCCTCGGCTACCAGGACCCCGACGATCTCCACGGGCAAAGTCTCGCGGAGCACGTGCCGATCTTCTCGAGCGCCCTCCGCAAGAGCCCGGGGGGACGGCCCATGCGAACCTCCGCGAACAGCTGGGCGCGCCGCGCAAATGGGCAGATCTTCCCCATCACGGTCTGGTTCTCCACCTACGGCGAGGGATCATCGCGCTGTCTGGCCGGGATCCTCGTCGACACCTCCGAGGAGGTTCGCGACCGCGAGCGCGAGGCCTTCCGTCACTTCCTCGACTACAACCGCCTGTTGGCCGGCGCCGTGGCGCACGAAATCCGCAACATGTGTTCGGCTATCCGCGTCGTGACGGCGAATCTGAGTCGGCGTCTTCAGGTCGCCGACGACGTCGACTTCCGCGCCCTGAGCAGCCTGGTCGACGGCCTCGCGCGAATCGCGTCCTTCGAGCTGGAGGCCGGCATGGAGGTCCACGTCAAGCCGACCGATCTCCACCAGGTCTTCGATCAGCTGCGCGTCGTGATCGAACCGGACTGGGTCGACATCAACGGCGCCATCACCTGGCAGCTCGAGGACGCCACGCTGCGCGTGCCGGCCGATGCGCACGCGCTCCTCCAGGTCTTCCTGAACCTCACACAGAACTCGCTCAGGGCCGTGCAGGCCTCGCCAGGACCACGCGCGCTCGAAGTCTGCGCGCGCCTGGATCGCGATACGGTCATCGTCAGCGTCTCGGACACGGGCCCGGGCGTCCGCGACACGTCGCTGCTCTTCCAGCCGTTTCGTGAGAACGCCGACGGCTCAGGGCTCGGGCTGTACATCTCCCGTACCCTCGTTCGCACGTTCGGAGGCGACCTCCGCTTCGTGCCGGTGGAGAGCGGGTGCCGCTTCGATGTGGTCCTGCCCTGCGAGCCTCCGCGATCGGCCGCGGCATGACGCGGCGCATCTCCCTCTACATCGTCGACGACCACGCGCTCTTCCGCGAAGGGCTGCTGCGGCTCCTCGAGAACGATCCCGCCCTCGAAGTCGTCGGCGCCGCCGAGTCTGTCGAACAGGCGCTGGACCGTCTGCCACCGAAAGGGGTCGACGTGCTGATCCTCGATTACGACCTCGGCGAGGAGAACGCCGTGTCGCTGGTGAAGAGCCTTCGCGAGCGCGGCTTCGAGGGACGGATCCTGATGGTCACCGCCGGTCTACCGAACCACGACGCGCTCGAGCTCGTGCGGCTCGGCATCTCCGGGATCGTGCACAAGCAGCACTCCCCGGACGAACTGCAGCGGAGCATCCTCGAGGTGGCCGGCGGGAAGGTCTTCATCGAACAGCGGTATCTGCAGAACCTCATCGAGTCGGCCGCCCATCACCGGGCCACCCCCCGCCTGACGGAGCGCGAGCGCGAAGTGATGCGCCTGCTGCTCGAGGGGTTCACCAACAAGGAGATCGGCGCCGAGCTCCGCGTGTCGGAGAGCGCCGTCAAGGCGTCGCTGCAGCAGCTGTTCGCCAAAACCGGCGTTCGCACGCGCAGCCAGCTCGTTCGCGTGGCGCTGGAGCAGCGCGACGCGGTCTGACCTCACTCGATCTGGAACTTGGCCAGGTAGTACGACAACGCGCGCTGGCTGATGCCCATCAGTTCGGCGGCGTCCTTCTTCACGCCGCGCGCGCTTTCCAGCGCCTGCCGGATCGTCTCCTTCTCCACCCACTCGATGTTCTGGTGCAGCCCCAATGACGGAATGCCGGCGCTCGACGATGCCAGCGGCGCGAGGATCGAGACCGCCTCACGCGTGACGACCGGCTTGCTGGTCAATACGACCGCGCGTTCGATGGTGTTCTCGAGCTCGCGCACGTTTCCGGGCCAGTCGTACTGCTGGAGCAGCGCGAGCACCCCGTCCTCGATGCGGTCGACGGGCCGGCCCGTGCGCTGCGCGTGCTTTCGAACGAAGTGCTCGACCAGCATCGGGATGTCCTCGCGGCGGCTGCGCAGAGGCGGCAGTTCGATGGGGATCACGTTCAGGCGGTAGAAGAGATCCTCCTGGAAGCGGCCTTCCGCCACCATCTGGCGCAAGTCGCGATTGGTTGCCGCGATCACCCTGAGATCGACCCGTTCGGTCCGCTCCGAGCCGAGCGGCTCGAACTCGCGCTCCTGGAGCACCCGTAGCAGTTTCGATTGCAGCGGCAGCCCGATTGTGGCGATCTCGTCGAGAAAGATCGATCCTCCGTCGGCGAGCGCAAACCGTCCCTTCTTTCCCATCGTCGCGCCGGTGAAGGCGCCGCGCACGTGGCCGAAGAGCTCGGACTCGAGCAGCGTCTCGGGAATGGCTGCGCAGTTCACCTTGATGAGCGGCATGTCGCGCTGCGCGCTCCGGTTGTGAATCGCGCGCGCGACCAGTTCCTTGCCCGTGCCGGTCTCACCGGTGATGAGCACGGTGCTCTTGGTCTGCGCCACGCGCTCGGCCCGCTCGATGATCGCCGCCATCGCGCCGCTTCGGCCGACGATGCCGTAGTGATCGAACTGCTCGTCGCGCTCTCGCCGGAGATAGCGGTATTCGCCCTGGAGGCGCTGATGCTCCAGCGCGCGTCCGACCACGACGAGCAACTCGTCGATCTCGAACGGCTTCTGCAGGTAGTCGAGGGCCCCGAGCTTCATCGCCTCGATGGCGCTCTCCACGGTGGCGTGGGCGGTCATCATGAGGATCTGCGCCCGCTCGTCTTCCGCCGTCGACGCGACGTACGACCGGATGAGATCGAGGCCGCTGATCTGCGGCATCACGTTGTCCACGACGAAGAGGTCGAACGAGCGGCTGCCCAGCAGCTGCTGCGCCTCCCGCGGGCGCGAGGTCTCGACGACCTCGTGTCCTTGCCCGCGCAGCGCCCGGCCGAGCGCCTTGAGGATCTTTTCCTCGTCGTCGACGACGAGGATCGCGCCGTGCCGCGGCATCAGGCCGCCACCGCCGGAGCGACGGGCAGCTCGATGCAGATGACCGTCCCGACCTCCCGTCCCGGCTCGATGGCAATGGTCCCGCCCAGGCCCTCGACGATGTTCCGGGCAATCGGCAGGCCCAGGCCGGTGCCCCCGCGCCGCGTCGTGAAGAAGGGATCGAACACGCGTGACACGTCGCCCTCCCGAATGCCTGGTCCCCGATCGGCCACGACAATCGCGACGCGATCGCCCCGCTGCCGCGTGGCGACGCGCACGGCGGCGGGCGAGGCGCCGTCCATCGCCTGGCGGGCATTCTGCACCAGATTCACGAGCGCGATCCGCAGGCGCTCGGCGTCGGTGATCACCAGGGGAAGCGGCACAAGATCGAGCTCTACTGCGGATCCTGGGCCGACCTGCGCTGCGACCGCCGATTCGCGGCAGACGGCGTTCAGGTCGGCTGGAGCCAGATCGAACGTGATCGGTCGCGCGAAGTCGAGCACGTCGTTCACCAGGCGGTTCAGCCGTTCCGCCTCGCCGGCGATGTCGGCGATCGCCTCGCGGAAGTGTGCCGGACTGAGGCCGGGCTCCCGCAGCACGTGCAACGCCGCCTTGACGATCATGAGCGGATTCCGGATCTCGTGCGCGATCACCGTCGAGAGCCGCCCAAGTGATGACAGCCGCTCCCGCTCGGAGATCTCGTGCTGGAATCGTGCGACCGACTCCGTCAGGGTGTTGAACGTGGTGGCGAGGAGCTGCGCATCTTCGTCCTGCCATCGCGAATTGCCGGGCAAGGCGATCTTCCGGGTCAGATCGCCTGTGGCCGCAACCTGGCGCATAGCGTCGGTGATCGCCTTCAGCGGACGCGTCACGGTCCTGGCAATGGCGAAGCTCACTACAATGGCCATCAGCACGGCGATGGCTGCCGTGACGCCCAGTTCGGTGTGAATCGTTCGCAGGAACCGCAGGTGCTCCGTACGCGATCGGAGGATCAGCGCCGCGGCGCGCGGTGATGCCGATCTGTCCACCGAGGTGTCGACCAGCGGCCGCGACAGCGCGACGTATTCGTCGGTGCGGAGGCCGATCGTCGTGGGTGCGCTCCCCTGCGGCAGGAGCCCGCCCAGGACGGCCCGGTCCCGGGGCGGGAGCGTCGTGGCGACGATGCGCCCGTCGATGGTGAAGGCGATTTCGCTCCCGGTGACCTCTTTCAACTGCTGCGCCAGGGCCTCGTCGAACCGGAACCCGACACCAAGAGTCCCCAGGATCTCCTGTTGCGTGAGGCCGATCGACACCGGAACGGTGACCAGCTGCAGCATCCCATCCGGCTGCGGCAACAGACTGAAGGCCTCATGACCGGCCAGCGCCGCCGCGGTGGCCGGTTCCGCCACGGTGCGCATGGCCGCATCGGGGGACAGTCCCACGGTCGCCAGCAGGCGACCGTCGTCGCCCGTGACGAGCAGCAGATCGGCATTCATCTGGGCCCGATAGCCGTCGACCACGTCTTGAACCGTCAGCGGATCGCCCGTGTCGACCGCCGCTTTGAGCTTCGGGGCATCCGCGAGCAGCCGCGCCATGGTCGTGAAGGTCTGGGTCCGCGTGGTGCGCAGCTGATCGACGATCGCGCCGGTCGCCACCATCTCGCGCCGCAGCACGTTCTCGGCCTCCCGCGCGACACGCGCGCTCACCAGCAGTACCGCGGCGGCGATCGAGAGCACGGCCAGCAGCGCGCTGCCGAGAAAGATGCGGCTCTGAAGCGAGGAAAGAATCGTCATGTCAGGCGCGGGTCACCGCAACGCGAAATCGAGGGTGGCCGCGGGGCCGTCGCTGACGACGATCGCCTTCGGCTCCGACGTCACGCCTTCGTTCCAGGCGACCACGTTGTACACGCCGGCCGGGATGTTGTCGATCCGGTAGCGTCCGTCTGCGTCCGTCACGGCGAAGAACGGATGACCGAACACGAGGACGAAGGCGTTCATGTGCGAATGAATGTCACAGAACACGCGGGCGATTCCCGGGCGATCGAAACGCACGGACTTCGACTTGCCTGCGGCGTAGCGGCCCAGGTCGAAGCGCGCCACCTTCGAGAGCGAGAACACGTTGTGATAGATGCGGTCGCTATTCGGAAATTCGACGACCGTGCCGGTGGTGACCGCGAGCACGTGTGGGACGAACGTCTCGTTGCGCTGATCGAGCCGCGCGCGGCCGGGCTCGGTCTGCTCGAAGGCGCCACGCGGCGCGCTCTCCAGGTAGACCACCGACACGCGTGTGTCGACCGCTTCTCGCTCCTCGGCCGCTCCCAGCGCCGTGACGGTCGGGCGACGCTCTCCCGCCGATGCGGCCCGACGCACCTCGACACGTCCCTGGATGGAGCCGGCGGCTTCCAGGCGGGCGCCCGCTTCGATCAGCGCCACGATCGCGGCCGCCATCATCACCACGTCGCGGCAATGTCGCATCGTGACACCCAGGCCGGACTCCATCAGAACCAGAACATCAGCTGCGCGGCGCCGGCGGTGAACCGTGCGCTGCGATCGGTATCACGACGGTTGTGCTGCACGGCGATCTTCAGCTGCAGGTTGCGTTGCAGGAGGTAGCCGCCGCCGACCTCGATACGCGTGACCGGCGCCTCCCAAGACGCAAGGCCGCCGCTCCCCTCGATGTCGCTGAATCCGAGGCGATCCACCCGGGCAGCGGCGTGGAGCCCTGGGCGAATCGCGTAGCGCACCTCCACCATCGCGCCGAGACTGCTGAGCGGCCGGTCGATCATCGGGCTCTGCACGACCGGCAGCCTCCAGCGGCTGTGGACCAGCTCGGCTCTGAGCTGATAATACCCGCGCGAATATTCCAGGTCCGCGCCCCAAAGGGACTGACTGAGGTCGGCCCGGCCGATCCCCTGTGGCAGCGCGTCGAGCACCGTGTCGGTCAGGTAGGAGCCCCGCGCCGCCGACACCCCGACGATGAGGCCCGCAACCGGTCGTGCCGCGACGCGTCCGACCACCTGGCGCGGTCCTCCTGTCAAGCGCAACATCGGGCTCGACACCGACCCGCCGCTCAGCGAAGCCGTGCCCTCGAACCACTCGTTCTCGGCGTGCAGCTGCACGCCGTTCTCCCACCGAAACGCGCTGGCCAGCGGCATCCCATGCGCGGCCACGCTGTTGCCGATCGAAAACGACGAGAGCCAGCCGCGCCCCCGCATACGCAGCAGCTGGTCTGCGTTCGCCGGCACGGCGTCTGACCGCAGTGACGTGAGGTACTGGAACGCCAGCGGCAGACCGATCAACGGGTTGTCGCGTCCGTACGCGCGGCGGGGAAAGGCGCCGAAGGTCGGCGGGACCCGCCCGACCTGAACGTCGATGCGGCGGTTCACCCAGGGACGCACGCGCAGGTACAGCGCGAAGATGTCGACCGAGCCCACGTTCTGCGATCGAACTTGGCCGAGTACCGTCAGGCGTCTGCCCGCGCGGACGGAGGTGAGCACGTCGATCTGAGCTAGCCGCAGCGTCGAGCGATCGTAGTCGGTGTAGTTGTAGAAGCCCGGATCGACCGGTCCGACGCTGACGGACGCGTCGGCGCCGACCGTCACCGCACCGTCCGCGAACACGAGCGGGCCCACCGGGAGGCTTTGACCACAGACAACGCCCCCCGAGCCGGTCGGCAGCAGGACCGCAGCGGCAATCAGATGTCCGAGCACCGCTCGCGCGGCGCGATGCGACCACCACAACGTCAACGACCCTCCCGCTGGTCACAAGGTTAACGCGATCCGCGTCGGGGCCCCTGCGAGCGACGAGCATCGTAAGTGCTTACGAGACTGGAAAGCCGCCGCCGGTGCGTGCAACGCGGAACGCTCGACTCATGGCCCGATTTCGATCAGGGCCACGTGGTCACGCTCTTGCCTTGCGACACGCGTGCGCACACTTCGCTTCCCACTTGCTCTCTGCTTGCTGGCGTTCACATGTACGGCGTCGGCTCTCGCACAGACATCCGACGACGAGGATCGACGGTATCGGCCCGCGGAACCCGGTTTTCGATTGATCAACCTGCCGACGACAGTTCCACTGCCCCGGCACGGGTCCAACTTCGACCTGACGCATCGCTTCAACGGCAATCTGCGCCAAGGGACGCTGCGCGAGCAGGCCAGCGATCTCTTTGGCATCGATCGCGGGGCGGTCGTCGGATTCGAGTACCGCTATGGGATCGCTCGCCACGTGCAGGCCGCGGTCTACCGCACGACGTTCGACAAGACCTTCCAGTTCCATGGCAAGTACGACGCGATCGCCCAGGGCGCGTCGCTGCCCTTCGCGATCTCGGCGGTCGTCTCCGTCGAGGGCACGGCCAACTTCACCGAGAACCGGGCGCCCGCCGTCGGCGCGAGTCTCGCCCGCACGGTGGCCGATCGCGCAGCGCTCTACGCGACTCCGCTCTGGGTGCACAACTCCGCCGCGGCGAGCGGAGTGACCCGCGACACATTCGTGCTGGGGCTCGGCGGACGGGTGCGAGTGCGGCCGACGGTGCTGCTCGTGGCCGAGATCGCTCCACGCCTGGCCGGCTACGAGCCCGGGCGCCCCGCCTTCGGCGTCGGCATCGAGAAACGCGCCGGCCGCCATCTCTTCCAACTCAACGTGTCCAACACCCAGGGCACGACCTACGGACAGATCGCTCGAGGCGGGTTCGCCGACACGCTGCACCTGGGATTCAACCTCGTTCGCAAGTTCTACTGAGACACCTTACAGGAGCCTGGACATGACACGTTTCCGCTACGCCGCCCTGCTCTTCGCCGTCATGCTGATCGCCGCCGCGTTGACCAACGCGTGCAGCGGCACCAGCGGGTCCACCACGAATCCGTCCCCCAACGACTCGGGCGCGAACAGCACGCCGACGAGCTTCAGCGTCGCGATCAGCGCGGCGAACGAAGTGCCCGGCATCTCGAACGCGGAGTCCGGCGTCGCCGGAACGGCGACGATCACGCTGCATGCGGTCAAGGACGGAGCCGGCAACGTCACATCGGCGACGGCGGACTTCCAGGTGAACGTGTCAGGCCTTCCAGCCTCCTCGACGCTCACGATGGCGCACATTCACCGGGGCGGCGCCGGCACGACGGGCGGGATCGTGGTCGATACCGGCCTGTCGACGCAGTCGCCCGGCGTGGGATCGTTCACGCGAAGCGGAATCAGCGTGTCGCCGGATATCGCCCAGGGGATCTTGAACGACGCGTCCGCCTTCTACTTCAACGTGCACTCGGCGATGAACGCCGGCGGCGTCGCGCGCGCGCAGCTGGCCGGTTCCAGCTCGTCGGGCGGAGGCGCGTCGAGTGGCTCATCGGGCGGCTCCTCTGACGGCTATTAGTCCCGTCGCCGACGCGATGGTGCGGACCGAGCCGTGCTGCCGGCGCGATGGTGCCGGCCGGTCCGTCCGGACCGACGCTAACGGTCCCTCAGGTAGTCCTTCGCTTCGCGCAGTTCGGGCCGTTCCGTATCGGCATTCACCGTGAGGCGCAGCAGCGCGCGGTAGTAATCGTGCGCCTTGGTTGCCGCGCCGCCCAGCTCGGCTGCCTTGGCAGCGCCGTACAGCCCGCGCAGACGGGCCGGGGCGTTCTCCAGCGACTTCTCGTACTCCACGAGAGCGCCAGCGGCATCCCCATCTGCGAGCAGCATGTCGGCCAGCAGTTCACGCATCGGGTACAGCCGGTTCTCCATCGCGACATGTTTCTCGCTGCGATCCTCGCGATCGGCGGCCGCGCGCATCGACGTCATCGCTTCGTCACGAGCCCCGCGGCCAAACGCCATCCAGGCGCGCGCGGCGAGCATCTGGATGTCGAGCTGCTCGACCCAGTAGCGCTGGCTGGTGATCTCCAACTGCCGGCGAAGACGCGTCAGCGCCTCGATGTCGGCGGCAGCGGATGCCGGATCGGAGCCGCGAGCCTTGCCGAGCGCGCGCGAAAAATAGGTGATCGCCTCCGCGGCCGGACTCAAGCCGATCGGCTCGAGGGTCGCAGCGCAGGCCCAGTCCTGCCGTTCGAGACAATAGCGCGCCGGGACGGCCGACTGTCCGGTTTCGGTGGACAACCGCGGCGTATACACCTTCGTGATGGCGCCAACCTCCCGCACGAGCCCGCGCGCCTTCTCGTCCTGCCCCAGCTGAAGGTAGGCGTACTGCATGAAGTCGTACGAATGCAGGTCGCCCGGATAGACGCCGTCGAGTTTCGCGGCGGCGGCGTACGCCTTGCCGAGAGCCACCGTCTTGACGTTGGCGGCGATGGACGCCTCCCACATGCCCAGCATGGAGTAGATGTGCGACGGCATGTGGAGCGCGTGCGGCGCCGCGGGGGCGAGATCGGCGTAGCGATTCGCGGCGGCGAGGCCCCGCTGCGCGAGCGGCGGGAAATCGTAGCTGTGGATGATGTAGTGCGCGACGCCCGGATGATCCGGATATCTCAACTGGATGGGCTCGAGCAGCTGGGCCGCCCGGAGCAGATCCGCATAGGTCTTGTCGTCGTGATCCCACGCCTCGTTCAACGCGAGCGCGTAGAAGATCGTCGCCTCGACGTCGTCTGGGTACTTCTGGTGCAGGCCTTCCATGGCGCGCGCGTAGTTGCGCGAGCGGGTTTCCTGGTCCACCGTCTTGAAGTCGCGGTACTCCTCACGAAGGGCCAACAGCCAGTCTCGTTCCCGATCCGTCTTCGGGCCCATGGCAAGCCCGCGATCGACCGCGTCGATGCCCCGCTGCAACACGCCGTCGTCGAACGGGCCGACCAGCGGGTTGGGACGCTGGCTGATGGCGATGCCCCAGTAGGCGATCGCGCACGTCGGGTCAACGGTCGGAATCGCCGAGAAGGTCTTCACCGTCTCCGGAAAGAAGAACGAGTGGAGCATCGTCAGCGCGCGATCGAACTCCTCCTGTGCGGCAGGCGAACAGGAGGTCGCGAAATGCGCCCGACCCAGTTGACTGCCGCTGCCGGCGAGCGCGACATCGTGATCGTGGTCCTGCGCAACGGCAGGCATCGTCATCGCACAGAACGTCAGCGCGACTCCACACCACAAACGGCGAACATGCACGGGACTTCCTTTCATGGTTCCAGCGTTCCAGCCTTGCAGTCCGGCTCTGCGTCCGCAGGCCGGCGACCCTGCGCCGCGGCCGCCGCCCGCCGGCGGCGGTCACAGCGGGGCGCAGCGCGATCGGGCCGCGGGTGCGTCAGCGACGCGCCGGCTGCTCGAGCTGCGTGCTCTTCACCGGCCCCATCCCCATGATGCGGACCGTCACGGCCTCGTCCTTGGCGCCGTCGTAGTGGTGGCCGTTGGCTGGATGGAAGACGAAGCTGCCCGGCTTCATCGGGACCATCTTGTCCGGGTTGTACACGTCGGCGTCAGGACCGAGCGCCACCCACCAGGTGCCCTTCACGACCGTGACGTACCGATCCTGATCGTGGAAGTGCGGCCGGCTTCCGCGGCCGGGCGCGAAGACGTTCTGCACCACGTAAATTCCCGGCTTGCTGGGGTCGCCCATCAGCACCACCGAAGTCGCCCCGCTCTGTGGGGTCATCTCTTCGAGCTGCTTGGCGACGAACCCTTCCGGCACCGCCGGCGTCTGCGTCGACGCGGCCTGCGTGCCGATGAGGCACGCACCGAGACTGCAAAGAATCCAGCGTGCGGTCCGTCCCGACTTGATCATGTTCGGCTCCATTCGAGGAACTGCGACGTGTGACCGGTGTGTAGCGTGACCGGCGCGAATTATAGTCGCAGCGCTATCCCTCGAGCAGCTCCTGAACGCGCGGCGCCACCCTGGTCGCGTACAACTCGATGCTTCGCATAAGGGAATCGTGAGGCAGAGTGCCGTTGCTGTACTTCAGATCGAAGCGCGCGAGACCGAGCGTGGAGGCCGCCGACGCGATCTTGCGCGCAACCGTCTCCGGCGACCCGACGCAGAGCGCGCCGCCCACGCCAGCTTCTCGTTCGAACTGCGCGCGGCTGACAGCCGGCCAGCCGCGCTCCGCGCCGATTCGGCTCATGAGCGAGGCGTAGTGAGGCCAGAGCTCCTCACGCGCCTGCTCGTCCGTCGCGGCCACGTGGCCTGGCGAGTGCGCCCCGATGGGTTGCTCCGCGTGTCCGAACTCCGCCAGCGCCCGGCGATACAGGTCGGCATACGGCGAAAAGCGGGCCGGGCTCCCGCCGATGATCGCGAGCATCAGCGGCAGACCGTGCCGCGCGGCCCTGACGACCGACTCTGGAGTTCCGCCAACGCCCACCCACGCCTGCAGGCGGCCCGATTCAACCGCCGGGTACACGCGTTGACCGCTCAGAGGCGATCGCGTCTTCCCCGTCCAGCTCACCGGCGTCTCGGTGAGGAGCGCGGCGAAGAGCTCGAGCTTCTCGTCGAACAGCCGGTCGTAGTCGGCCAGATCGAAACCAAAGAGCGGGAACGACTCCGTGAACGACCCGCGGCCGAGAATCACCTCGGCGCGGCCCCGGCTGACCGCGTTCAGCGTGCTGAAGCGCTGATAGACACGTACCGGGTCGTCCGAGCTCAGCACCGTCACCGAGGATCCCAGGTGGATCCGCTCCGTCCGGCCGGCGATCGCCGCCAGCACGACCTCCGGCGCCGATACCGCGAAATCAGGACGATGGTGCTCGCCGACGCCGAAGAAGTGCAGGCCGAGACCGTCAGCCAGAACCGCCTCGTCGACAACATGCCGAATCACCTGGGCGTGAGGCAGCGGCTGGCCGCCTGTGTCGAGCGTCACGTCGCCGAACGTGTCGAGCCCGAGCTGGATCATGCCGCGACGCTCTCGCCGACCGCGTCGGCCAATTGGGCGAGGTAACGCATCCGGGGAATCTCGATGGCGCCGAGCGAGGCGAGGTGCGGGGTGCACCACTGCGTGTCGAGCAGGACCATTCCGCTCTGCCGCATCAGCTCCACGAGTCCGACGAGCGCCACCTTCGAGGCATCGCGCTGTTCGTGGAACATCGACTCTCCGGCGAAGAAGCGGGAGATCCGTACGCCGTACAAACCGCCCGCCAGGTTTCCATCGCGATCGTATGCCTCGACGCTGTGCGCCCACCCGAGGAGATGGAGGCGGAGGTACGTGGCAATGAACGGCTCGGTGATCCACCCGTCCTCGCGCGATGGATGCCCACATGCGCGTATGACGCGTTCGAACGCCGTATCCACGCGCAGCTCGAACCGCTTCGCGCTCTGCCGCAGCGACTTCGACACACGAAGACGATCGAGTGGAATCACCCCGCGGGGGTCCGGGGACCACCAGCCGAGCAGGCCTGGAATCCCGGTCACATCCATGGGGAAGAGACCGCGCCGGTACGCGTCGAGCACTGTGGGCGGCTCGAGGTCGGCGCCTCCGGCAATCAGGTCCTCGTCGGGCCACTGATCGGCCGGGGGAAACCGCCAGAGGCTCGAGCCGACGGGCTGTGGCGCCGCAGCCCAAGCCGCGGCCGATGGCGCAAAGCGGACCATTCGTCCCGATCTTAGCCTGCGCGCGTACATGCGTTACGCTTGTACAGGCATGGGCGCAACGGAGCGGGACGGGCAGACCGGCGACGCGGTCAAGGAGCGGGTCCAGGATCAGCTGAAGGAACCGACGCTCTTCAACGTGGTCCTGCTCAATGACGACTACACGCCGATGCAGTTCGTCGTCGACGTGCTCGAGAGCCTGTTTCAGAAGTCGCCGGCCGAAGCCTATCGGGTCATGATCCAGGTCCATACGGAGGGCCGAGGGGTCGCTGGCTCGTATCCATGGGAAGTCGCCGAGACCAAGGTCGAGGCGCTGCTGTCGGCCGCTCAAGACGCCGGGCATCCGCTGCAGGCGACGATAGAGGACGCGTAATGTTTTCCCCGGCGCTCGAGGTCATCCTGAACATCGCGTTCCGCGAGGCGATCTCGCGCGGACACGCCTATCTCACACTGGAGCATCTGCTGTACGCGCTGGCGCACGATCCCGACGGCGAGCGCATCCTCGGCGCCTGCGGCGTCGATCTGCCGATGCTGCGGCGTCAGCTCGACGCGTACCTCGACGAGGCCATCGAACGGCAGCGCCGCGGGAGCGCGAAGGACCCGGAGCAGACCGTCGCGTTCCGGCGCGTGCTCCAGACCGCCGTCCTCCACGTGCAGAGCGCGCAGCGCGACGAGGCGAATGCCGGCGACATCCTCGCCGCAATGATGCAGCAGCCCAAGAGCCACGCGGCGCAGCTGCTGACCGAACACGGCGTCACGCGGCTCGACATCCTCAACTACATTTCGCACGGCATCGCGAAGACGCCGTCCCATCGGACCGGCGAGCCCGGCGCCGACCCTGCCGTCGAGGCCGACACGGCCGCACCCGCCGCAGCGAGCAATCCGCTGGCGGCCTACTGCGTCAACCTCACGGATCGCGCGCGCCAGGGCCTGCTCGATCCGCTCATCGGCCGGGCTCCCGAGCTCCAGCGCACGATCGAAGTGCTCTGCCGGCGCCGGAAGAACAACCCGGTGTTCGTCGGCGACCCCGGCGTCGGCAAGACGGCACTCGCCGAGGGGCTTGCCTCACGTCTGCTGAAAGACGACGTGCAGGGCGCGCTCGCCGGAGCGGAGGTGTTCTCGCTCGACACCGGCGCACTCCTCGCGGGCACGCGATTCCGCGGCGACTTCGAAGAACGCTTCAAGGCGGTGGTCGCGGCGCTGGGGGCGCGCCCACGCCCGATCCTCTTCATCGACGAGATGCACTCCACGGTCGGCGCGGGAGCGGTCACGGGCGGAACGATGGACCTCGCCACGCTCCTGAAGCCGCTCCTCACCACCGGGACGCTCCGGGTGATCGGCTCGACGACGCACGAGGAGTTCAAACAGATCGAGAAGGACCGCGCGCTCGCCCGGCGCCTGCAGAAGATTGCCGTCGAGGAGCCGTCGATTGTCGAGACGGTCGGCATCCTGCAGGGGCTTCGCAGCCGATACGAGGAGCATCACGGCGTCTCGTTCACCGACGGCGCGCTCGACGCCGCTGCGCGGCTCGCCGCGCGGCACCTCCGAGACTATCGGCTCCCCGACAGCGCGATCGATCTGCTCGACGAGGCAGGCTCCGTCACCCGCCTGCAGGCCCTGGCCGCGCGAGCCGCTGCCGGCGAACCGCTCGACGAGGCACCTGCGTCCAGGCCCGTCGTCGACGTTCGCGACATCGAGCGCATCGCGGCCCGTGTCGCCCGGATTCCCGACCGGCAGGCGAGCGCCTCGGACCGGGATCGCCTGCGCACGCTCGAGGACTCGCTGCGGCGCGTGGTCTTCGGGCAGGACGAGGCGGTGCAGCTGGTCGCGCAGGCCATCAAGCGATCGCGCGCCGGATTGGGCCAGCCGGACCGACCGGCCGGCTGTTTCCTCTTCACGGGACCGACGGGCGTGGGCAAGACGGAGCTCGCCAAACAGCTCGCCCTGCTCCTCGGCAACGAATTCATCCGTTTCGACATGAGCGAGTACATGGAGAAGCACGCCGTGTCCCGGCTCATCGGCGCGCCTCCCGGATACGTCGGCTTCGAACAGGGCGGGCTGCTGGTCGACGCCGTGCGGCAGCACCCGTACAGCGTGGTTCTTCTCGACGAGATCGAGAAGGCGCACCCCGACATCTACAACGTGCTGCTCCAGGTCATGGATCACGCCACCCTGACCGACAACAGCGGCCGCAAGGCGGACTTCCGCAACACCGTGCTGATCCTCACGTCGAACGCGGGCTCCCGCGAAATGGGCTCGGCCAGTATCGGCTTCGGCGACTCGGGTCCCGGCTCCCCCGACGATGCGCTCGGCCGCGCGGCGGCGGGAAAGGCACGCGCCGCGCTCGAACGCGTCTTCAGCCCGGAGTTCCGGAACCGGCTCGACGCGATCGTCCTCTTCAAGGCTCTGTCACCAGACGCCATGGAGACGATCGTCGACAAGTTCATCCTGCAGCTGGAGAGCCAGCTCACCGAGCGCAAGGTGGCGATCACGCTGACGCCCGCGGCGCGCGCCTGGCTGGCCAAGGCAGGCTACGATCGCGTCTTCGGCGCCAGGCCTCTCGCCCGCGTCATTCAAAAGAACGTGCGCGACGTGCTCACGGACCAGATTCTGTTCGGTCCCCTCGAGCACGGCGGGACGGCGGTGATCGACGCGTCCGGCGAGGCGCTCACGTTCTCCTATCAGCCTGCGACGCCGGCCGCATAGCGCCCGGGACCGTTCGTGGATCGGCGTTCCCTATTCGTCGCGGTCGGTACGGTGCGCGGCGTTGCGAAACGCGAGACTGCGCACGGGACGGCTCCAGGCGGCCCTGACGGCCTTCGCCACCTCCGGCTCTGACGCCGCGAGCTCGTCGGCGAGCTGCTCCACCTTCTGCGACATCCGGGCCACCCGGGCGGCATAGTGCTCATCGTCCCCCCGGCGCTTGATGCTCTCGCGCAAGAGAGCCGTCTTCTCCACGAACTCCACCAGGGCGTCGGTCCACGTCATGTCTGGAATTGTAGACGCCGTCCGGTCCGGCGTCGCCCATCGAGCTAGTCCCGCGTCGGTCTGGACCGAGCGGCCTGCCGGGTCCCCTCCGCCTCACCGCGTCGACGTGAGTCGAGACCACGACTAGGCCCGGCGTGTTCCAGCGCCGCGCGCAGCAGCTCGACGGCGCACCGTTGTTGATGAGGACAGCGACCACCGGGATTCGTTGCGCCACGCGCTCTCGTGGGGCAAGTCGCGCACCCGAATCCCGGGGTGCCAGCTACGCGCCTGGCACGTAGTCGGTGAGCACGTATGCGAACAGCAGCGAGAGGATGCCCATCACCGCCATCAGGAACACACTGTGCTTGATCGTGAAGCGGAAGAGGCGGCCTTCGTCCTCGGACGTCATCCCCGTCGCGGCGACGGCGACCGCGATGCTTTGGACCGAAATCATCTTCCCCATGACTCCAGCGGCCGAGTTCACCGAGGCGGTCAGGATGGGATTCAGGTTCAACGCGTTCGCGGTGACGACCTGCAGGTTGCCGAAGAGCGCGTTGGCCGACGTGTCGCTGCCGGTGAGGAAGACGCCCATCCATCCGACCACCGCGCTGAAGAACGGAAACGCGCCTCCGGTCGACGCCAAGGCCAGGCCGAGCGTCGAGGTCATGCCGGAGTAGTTCATCAGGTAGGCCAGGCCGAGCATCGAGGCGATGGTCAACATCGCCAGCGAGAGCTGCCGGAAGGTCGCGACATAGGCGTTCACCACCTGCTTGGGCTTCACTCTGAGCAGCAGGGCCGCCACCAGCGTGGCCAGCATACAGGCGGTGCCCGAGGCGCTGAGCCAGTTGAACGTGAACACCGCGCCGTACGGCGAGGGCTGGGGGGTCACAGGGGGGACCCTGATGACCTGGTTGTGCAGACCCGGGACGTTCAGGCCGTTGAGCGTGCCGGCGTTGAACCCACTTGGCAGCAGACCGTTCGTGAACGTGTCGAGGAGGCGCTTGATGGCCGGCTCGCCCCACGCCAGCACGAACACCACGAGCAGCAGATACGGCAGCCAGGCGATGAAGATGTCGCGTCCGCTGTGCCGGTGGACCTCGGTGCTCGGGGGCCGATCACCAGGAAGGCGCATGATCGACTTCGGCTTCCAGAGCTTCAGGACCGCGACCATCACGATGATGCAGGTGAGCGAGCTGAGGATGTCGGTCAGTTCCGCCCCGACGTAGTTCGACACGATGAACTGCATGCCCGCGAACGACACGCCGCAGGCGATGATGGCCGGCAGCACCTCGAGTCCCCGTTTGCGTCCGACCATGACGAAGATGAGATACGCGGGGATGAAGACCGAAACCATGGCGCACAGCCGGCCGACCATCGCACTGAGCGACATGAGCGGCAGGCCGGTGACGTTCGCCAGCGTGACGACCGGGATGCCGATCGATCCGAACGCGACCGGTGCCGTGTTCGCCAGCAGGCAGATGCCGGCGGCGTAGAACGGGTCGAAGCCCAGCCCGGCGAGCATCGCGCCGGCCACGGCGACCGGCGCGCCGAATCCAGCCGCGCCCTCGATGAAGGCTCCGAACGAGAACGCGATGAACAGGGCCTGGAGACGCCGGTCATCGGTGAGGCTCCCGACCGAGTCCTTGATGACCTCGAAGTTCCCGGTATCGACGACCAGCCGATACAGCATGATCGCCGCGAACACGACCCAGGCGATCGGGAACAGCCCGTACGCCGCGCCGTAGATCGTCGACGCGAGCGCCAGGGACACCGGCATCCCGTACACGGCCAGCGCCACCACCAGCGCGGAGCCGAGGGCGGACAGGGCGGACATCCACGACGGCTTTCGCCAGACGCCGAGCATCAGGAACAAGACGACAATCGGGACGGCGGCAATCGGCGCCGACAGCGCCAGGCTCCCGCCCACGGGTTCATAGTTGTGCTGCCACATGTACGCGCGCGCTCCTTCGACGGATGAACGAACGTCGGTCTGTGAGTTTGGCCGGGAGAGTTATACCTGAAATGCGAGCCGCACCGATATCATGGATTCCCATGCTGCATCATCGGCCGGGCGCGCAGGGGGCGTCATGACCGCGGACGCCGCCGTTCGTCTGGACGTGTGGCTCGATGTCGCCTGCGTGTTCCGGACGCGGTCGGAGGCGCAGAAGGCCATTCGAACGGGGAAGATCGCGGTGAACGGCCAGCCGGCCAAGCCCCATCGCACGATTCGCGCCGGGGACGAGTTGACCATCGGCCGCCCGTTCGGCCGCCGTCAGACCATCGTCGTGACGACTGTGGGCGAACGGCACGTGGCCAAGGCCGAGGCGCGCCGGATGTACGAGGATCGTACGCCGGCGCTGACGCCCGAGGAGATCGAGCTGCGGCGCGCCGAGCGGCTCTATCGCGCGGCCGTGACGCCGCCGACCACACCCGATCGGCGGGCGCGCCGGGCTCTCAGAAAGCTCAAGGAAGGCGGCTGACCACGCGGAGCACTTCCGCGACGCTCCACGCCTGCGCCACGCAGCCGCGGGGCGTGTAGGGCGCGTCGGCGTCGAAGATCTCGCTGATCGAGCCGATGCAGCCGTCGTCGAGATGCGCGGAGAACCCGCTCAGCGCGCGACGCGCGCCCGCCACGTCGTCCGGATAGACCCTCAGCCACGCATCCACGAACGGCCCCGCGAGCCACGCCCACACGGTGCCCTGGTGATACGCGGCGTCGCGCGCGCGCAGGTCGCCGTAGTACCGCGGCTTGAAGTCGGGATCTCCCGGGGCCAGCGATCGAAGCCCAACCGGCGTCAGCAGTCGATCGCGGACGGTCCCGACGATGGCCTCCCAATATTCGCGCCGTGCGACGGCATGCGGAAGCGACACGGCGAAGATCTGGTTCGGCCGGCACTTCGGATCGTTCCCCCCACCTTCGGCATCGACAACGTCGAACAGGTATCCCCCGTCGCCGTACCAGAACCGGCGGTTGAACGACTCCTTGACCTCCGCCGCGCGTTCGCGGTACGCGGCTGCTCGGGTGTCGCCCCGCTCCCCCGCCCACGCCGCCATGAGCTCCAGCGCGTTGTACCAGAGCGCGTTGATCTCGACGGCCTTCCCGCGCCGCGGCGTCACGACCCATCCGTCGACCTTCGCGTCCATCCATGTCAGCTGATAACCCGGCTCGCCCTGGGCCAGCAGGCCGTCCCGTGGATCGACGTGTATCCCGAAGCGCGTGCCCCGTTCGTGCGCCTCGACGATTTCGACCAGCGTCGGGTAGATGCGATCGAGCGTCAAACTGTCGCCCGTGACCGCGAGATAGCGCGCGAGCGCGTGGAAGAACCACAGCGTGGCGTCCGCCGTGTGGTAGAGCCCCTGCTTCTCCCCTTCGGGGAACATGTTCGGGATCAGACCGTCGCGAACGTAGTGCGCAAAGGTGCGAAGGATATAGCCGGCCTCGACATGGCGTCCCGTCGTGAGCGTCAGCCCTTCGAGGCTGATCATCGTGTCGCGCCCCCAGTCGGTGAACCAGTGATACCCGGCGATGACCGTGCGCACTTCGTCGCCCGCCGCTCGTGCGCGCGCCGCTTCTTCGGTGCGTCCGGCCGGGGTGATGATGAATTGGTCCGCTGCGAGGACCAGCTCGGCGCCGAGTCGCGTGCGTGCGCCGGCGTCGGCCTGTGCGATGAGACGGCGGCGGCGTTCGCGTTCGGCCGTGAGCGCCTGCAGGCTCGTCAACACGGTCATCGTCTCGAACGGCTCGGTCGATGCGAGGAAAGACGCGGGCGAACCGCGCTCGATCGTGAGCCGGTAGTAGCCAGGGCTCCACAGGTCGCCCCGCGCCTCGTAGCCGCGGCGTTCCTCGACCGGGTATTGCACCTCCTCGATCCGCCTCCCTTTCAACGTGAAGGTCGCGTCTTCACCGAAGACCATCATCCGCAGGGACGGCATCTGACTGTGCAGGAGAGAGATCTCGGTGCGATCGCCGATCGCTCGAAACTCGTACGGCCAGCCGAGCGGCTCGCTGACCGGCGCTTCCTGCGGGCGGAAGTTGACCGAGGGCCGCAAGCCGAGCTCGATCGCGTCGGCGCCCTCCAGCAGTTCATAGACGACATGCACCGTGTTCTGCATGTAGGTGAGGAAGACGCGCCGTTCGAGCCGGATGCCGTCCACGTCGAACCGCCAGACCGGGAGCCCGGATTCCAGACGGAACTCCACGAGGTACGCGCTGCCCGGCGTCTCTTCCGGGTGGCCTCGCCGCTCGCGCCCGCCGATCTCGATGCGGCGTCCATCGTGGAAGCGCAGCTGCTCTGCCAAATGACTCAGCATGACGATGCGGCCGAGCGGGGCCGGGAGAGCCGCGACGAGCAGGCCGTGGTACCGGCGCGTGATGATGTCGGCGACCGTGCCGCACGCGTATCCGCCCAGCCCGTTCGACACGAGCCATTCACGCGTCAGGTTTGCTTCCGGGTCGTGCGCGTCGACCGGCCATGTCAGACGTCGAACCGATTCGCTCAATCGAAGCCTCCTATGCCGTGCGCCGACGGACACCCGCTTTGCGTGCGCGCGCCGGCCTCGGCGCGAGGACGATCGCGCTCTCTGCCGGCAGATGCCACCGGTCCTCCGGCCACAGATCCGGCGTGCCCGTTCCGCCGTACTGCGGATCCTCGCTGGCCCAGACGACCGCCCATTCGGATCCCTGCGGCGGAGCCACCAGCGGATCCGCGATCGAGGCGCGTCCGAGGTCGGGCCCCAGGTTCACGATCAGCAGGCGATCGTTCGCCCCGTCCAACATGTAGCGCAGCATGAACGCGCGCTCCGACAGGACGACGCCGTCGACGACGCCTCTCCGCTGCGCGCGGAACGCGGGCGTGTCGCGCCGCACCCGCAGGAGATCGCGGTGCAGCGCGTACGCGCCGGCATGCTTCTGCCGCTCGTCGAAGTCCAGCTTGCAGCGCTCGAACGTCTCCAAGGCGGCAGGATCGTCGAGCGCCGCCACGCTTTCGAACGCGCGTGCGCTCGGGAACTGGACGAGGAACTCGGCGCGGCCCGCACGCACCCCGGCCGCCAGCTCCGGCTCGTGATCGGCGAAGTACAGGAACGGCGCCGATGCCTCGAACTCCTGGCCTTGAAACAACATCGGCGTCCCCGGCATGAGGAGCAGCAGCGCCGTCACGGCGCGGGCGCGCGCGGGACTCGTGAGCTGGTGCAGGCGGAGCCCCCGCACCGAGTTCGCGACCTGATCGTGGTTCTGCAGATACGCGACGAATCGCGCGGGATCGAGATCCAGTCCCGGCACACCTCGAAGGTGGCGCTGCCAGCTGTAGTACTGCCCCTGGAACAGATACCCGTACTTGACGGCCGCGATCAGCTCCTGCGAGGTGCCACGGGTATCGCTGTAGTACGCTTCCGCGCGCCCCGTCACGGCGACCATCGCGCTGTGGTGAAAGTCGTCGTTCCAGACGCCGTCCAGCCCCATGCCTCCCTCGGATGCCGGACGAACCAGACCGGTGTCCTGCGGCTCGTTCTCGGCGACGACGACGATCGACCGCCGCGAGCCTGCAGACGCGCGCGCGGCGGCCGCGATCTCCGCGACGATATGCGGGGAGGAGGCGTCGAACATCTGCTGGGTCGCATCGAGCCGCAGACCATCCATGTGAAATTCGTCGATCCAGTAGCTGGCGTTCGCGATGAACAGCTCGCGCACCGGCCGCGCATCGTCCCCGTCGAAGTTGATGGCGTCTCCCCATTCGTTGTCGTGCTTGTCGGTGAAGTAGCTCGGGGAGAAGACGCGCAGGTAGTTGCCCGACGGTCCAAGGTGGTTGTAGACCACGTCGAGGATGACCGCGACGCCCACGCGATGCGCCGCGTCCACGAACGCCCGCAGGTCGTCGGGCCGTCCGTAGTGGTGGAACGGGGCGAAGAGGTCCACGCCGTCGTAGCCCCAGCCGAAGCGGCCGTCGAATTCGGCCAGCGGCATCAGCTCGACGACAGTGACGCCCAACGCGTGGAGCGCCTCCAGCTCGCGCGCGGCTGCGGCATACGTGCCCTCGCGGGTGAACGTGCCCACGTGCAGCTCGTAGAGCACCTGCCCCTCAATCCTGGCGCCGGCCCATTGGTGGTCGGTCCAGGCAAAGGTGGCGGCGTCGACGATCTCCGACAAGCCGTGCGGCCCCTCGGGTTGGAACCGCGATGCGGGATCGGGGTAGACCTTCTCCGAACCGTCGATGCGGAAGCCGTATCGGTCTCCGGGTCGCGCCGGGGCGAACCCGACCCAGTAGCCGCCCTGCTCCGGCGCCATCGGACACGGCGACGCGCTGTCGGGGAGCACCACGTCGATCGCTCGCGCCGCAGGCGCCCAGACGCGAAAGTGCGTCTGCTCCAGGGACACGACTTCGGCGCCGACCGGCAGTCGGCGATGAACGGAAGACGATGACATGTGATTCGACACCTGTGCAGAATCGGTGCCGGGCGGCTCAGAGAGCGATCAGCGGCCGAAGAGCCCCTTGAGGCGGGCCCCGAGCCCGCGAAAGAAGCCCTCAACGGCCCTGCTGGCGCGCTGACGCACGGTACCTTTGTGAATCGAACAGAGCGCCGACGGAATGTCGTCGCCCTCCTTGAAGTACTCGACGTACGTCGGGCAGTCCCGCATCGCCTTCAGGTGAGAGACGCTGCAGAGTTCCAACGTCTCGACACCCGATGGAACCGGAAACGGGGCCGGAGGCAGCACTCTCGCGGTGCGCTTCATGAACTCGGCCCAGATGGGCAGCGCTACGCGGGCGGCGTACGCGTCGCGGCCGATCGGCGCAGGCGCGTCGAAGCCGACCCAGACGCCGGCGACGATCTCGCTCGAGAACCCGATGAACCACGCATCGTGATAGTCGTCGGTCGTGCCCGTCTTCCCGCCGACCGCCCCGCGCACGCCGAGCACGCGGGCCGGACGCGCCGTGCCGCGATCGACCACGTCGCGCAGAATGCTCAGCGTCTGGAACGCGACCGGCTCCGGCAGCACGCGCCGCCGCCGGACCTCTGGCGCGAATACGCTGGCGCCGTCGGCGTCGAGCACCGCCGTGAGGCCTCGCGGGGTCACCAGCACGCCTCCGCCCGGAAAGATCGTGTACGCGGCCGTGAGATCCAACAGCGACACCAGCCCCGTGCCGAGCGCGAGCGAAGGCACGTCCGGCAGCCCTCGCAATCCGGCGGCTTCCGCGAGATCGAGCACGTCGCGGGCGCCGATCCGCTGTTGAAGGGCCACGGCTGCGGCGTTGTCCGACTGCATCAAGGCGTCGCGAAGCGTCAGCCCCTCGCGAGACCGAAGGCTGGCGCGCTGCGGCGTCCATTCAGGGTCGTCGGGAACCGAGGCGCCGAGCTCCGGAATGAGGGTCACCGGCGAATACCCGTCCATCAGCGCCGCCGCGTACACGAACGGCTTGAAGGCGGAGCCCGGCTGCCTGCGCGCACGCGTGGCGCGGTTGAACGTGCTGCGCGCGTACGAGGCGCCACCGACCATGGCGAGCAGATCGCCCGTTCGTGGATCGATCGCCACCAGCGCCGCCTGGAGGTTCGAACGTCCGATCCCGCGCAGCCCCGCGTCCACCGACCTTTCCCCAGCCTGCTGCACGGCGCGATCGAAGGTCGTCTGCACCCGCCAGTCCGGCGGGTGATCGGGTCCGAATTGATCGCGAAACCGCTGGCGGAGATAGTCCTTGGCCCATCCGGACGCGCCTTCGCGCGACTGCCGGTAGGACTGGATGCGCGGGCGCTCGCGCCGCGCCGCGCGTTCGTCGGCCTCGCTGATGAATCCCTGGTCGCGCATCTGTGCGAGGACCAGTCGGCTTCGCGCGAGGGCTCCCTCGTAGTTGCTCCACGGCGAAAGCGCCGACGGCGCGCGGACCAGGCCGGCGATCAATGCCGATTCGGCGAGCGTCAGCTCGCTCGCCGGCTTCCTGAACAGGTGCGTCGCCATCGAGTCCACACCGTATACACCGGCACTGAGGTACACGCGGTTCAGGTACAGCTCGAGCACCTGAGCCTTCGAGAGCTCGAGCTCGATCATCACGGCGATGAGCGCTTCCTTCGCCTTGCGGCCGACGGTCCTGACGTTGGAGAGAAACAGCGTGCGCGCCAACTGCTGCGTCAGCGTGCTGCCGCCTTCGATCCGCCCGGATCGCGTGGTGGCGCGATAGATCGCCCGGCCGAGGGCGACGGGATCGATGCCAGGGTGATAGTAGAACCGCCGATCTTCGATGGCGACGATGGCGTGCTGCAGGTGCGGAGCAATCTGGGCGAGCGCGACATCGTGGCGCTGCTCGTCCAGCCGGAACCAGTCCTCGCCGTCGCGCGAGAGGAAGACGGTATCGCCAACGCCTCGCGTCAGCCGGTGCACGGCGAGCGCGTAGTGCGACGCCCACCAGGTCGAGATCACCGCCCCGGCGATCAGCAGCCCGAGCAGCGCGAGCGCCACGCCGTCCCAGACGCGCCGCGCCCCCGGCACGCTCAGGAGCCGTCGCGATCGCGCGCCCATCCAGATGCCCCCTCCTGGCCGTCCGCCGCCCTGCGCTCGAGGATCACCGCATACGCGAGCGCGGCGAGGAAGATCACCACGATCAACCCGAGCGACAGCCACCTCGGCACTACGAACTGCACGTACCCTGCCGAGTGGAGGTACTCGAGCGAGAGCTTGACCGCCACCCACGCGATGATCACGAATGCCCCATCCACGAGCGGCGGATATCGCTCGACGATGGCCAGCAGCCGTCCGATGACGAGACGCATCATGATGATGCCGAGAATGCCGCCCGCCAGCACGACCCACAGCTTCTGCGACATGGCGACGGCGACGAGAATCGAGTCGATCGCGAACACGATGTCCGTGAGCTCGACCTTCACGACCGTCGTCCAGAACGGCGACAGGCCGAAGAGCGCGACGGCCTTCGGTGGCGTCCGCCGTTCGTCGGCGGTGCCCTGCTGCCGGAAATGTCCGACCGACAGGTACATCAGATACGCCGCGCCGAGCAGCTTGACCCAGAGCAGATCGATCAGCCATGCCGCGAGGAGCGTCGCCGCGGCCCGGAAGATGAATGCGCCGACGATCCCGTAGCGGAGCGCCTTCTGCTGGTCGGCCCGCGGCAGACCCAGCACGAGCACGGCAAGGACCATCGCGTTGTCCGCGCTCAGCAAGCCTTCGAGGGCCACGAGCAGGCCGATCGTCACCAGGTCGGAGGCCTGGACAGAGTCGAACAGCGGCAACACGTCCTGTCAGTATAGACGTCAATGGTTGACACGCCTCGTATCAAGACCTACACTTGACTCGACGCATATTTGAGACGCCATGGGACTGGACGAGGAAGTCTTCTTCATCAGCATGGCGGCCCGGATGCTCGGCATGCATCCCCAGACGCTGCGCAAGTACGAGCGCCTGGGACTGGTCCAGCCGAGCCGGACCGTCGGCAGCACCCGTCTCTACACGCGAGACGAGCTGGAGCGGCTGCGAGCGATCAAGCGCCTCGTCGACGATGGGGGAATCAACCTGGCCGGCGTGCAGCGCCTGCTCTCCATCGCCGACGTCGTGCAGCGCATCCGCCCTTTCATGCGGGACGAGCCGCTGACCACACGCGAGGCGCGGCGGCTCACGCAGGAGATCGATCAGCTCGCACGATTGCTGGGGTTCGACTGATATGGAGTTCAAGGACTACTACGCCACGCTCGGCGTCCAGAAGAACGCCACCGAAAAAGAGATCAAGCAGGCGTTCCGGAAGCTCGCGCGCAAGTATCACCCGGACGTGAACCCCGGCGACAAGACGGCCGAGACGCGCTTCAAGGAAATCAACGAGGCCAACGAGGTTCTCGGCGACCCGGAGAAGCGTCGCAAATACGACGAGCTCGGCGCCAACTGGCGCGCCTACGAGCAGGCGGGGGCCAGCGGAGGCCCCGGACCAGGCGGCCCCTTCGGCGGGTGGAACGTCAATACGGGCGGAGGTCAGGGAGGCTTCCGCACGATGACGCCGGAGGAGATGCACCAGATGTTCGGAGATGCCGACCCCTTCTCCGACTTCTTCCACACCTTCTTCGGCGGCGCCATGGGAGGTCAGGAGGAGGCGGGCGCGCGCCGCACACGCGGGCGCGCTCGCAGCCGCCAGGGGCGCGACGTCGAACAGGAGCTCGAGCTGTCGCTCGAGGACGCCTTCCACGGCACGACGCGGCGCTTCTCGATCAAGCACGACGGCCACGCGCGGACGGTCGACGTGCGGATCCCGGCGGGCGTCGGCGACGGCTCCAGGGTCCGCATCGCCGGCGAGGGCGAGATGGGTTCGGGAGGCGCGAAGTCGGGCGACTTGTATCTCCGGATCCGCCTGGCTCCGCATCCGCGGTTCGAGCGCAAGGGCAAGGACCTGTACGCGCGCGTCCACGTGCCGCTCACCACGGCCGTCCTCGGTGGCGAGGCGGACGTGTCGACCGTGGGCGGCCGCTCGCTGAGATTGAAGGTCCCGGCAACGACGCAGAACGGACAGACGTTCCGCTTGAAGGGACACGGCATGCCCGCCACGGGGAAGGCGGAGCCCGGAGACCTCTACGCAACGATTGAGGTGGTGCTGCCCAAGACGCTCTCGCCCGAACAGCGCGCCCACTTCGAAGCGCTCGCCACGCTGGAACAGGGAACGACATCATGAACATCAACAAGTACACGGAAAAGGCGCGAGAGGCCGTCGCAGCCACGGTGGAGCTCGCACAGGCCGGCAACAATCCTCAGGTCGAACCCGAGCACCTGCTCGTCGCCTTGATCGAGCAGCGCGGCGGCATCGTCCCCGGCCTGCTGCGGCGCATGAGCCTCGACCCGGCCGCGGTGCAGCGCGGCGCCCGCGAACTGCTCGCGAAGCTGCCGTCGGCGTATGGCGGCGCGCAGCCCGGAATGTCACCGCGATTCAAACTGGTGACGGATCAGGCGCAAGCCGAGGCCGATCGGCTGAAGGACGAATTCGTCAGCACCGAGCACCTGTTCGTTGGCATCGCCGACGAGACCGGCCGGTCTCCGTCCGCGCAGTTCCTCAAGCAGCAGGGCGTCACCCGCGACCGGATCTTCCAGACGCTCACGAGCGTCCGCGGCTCCCAGCGCGTGACGACGGAGAACCCCGAGGGGACCTACGAGGCGCTCGAGCGATACGGACGCGACCTGACGGAGCTCGCCCGCAAGGGCAAGCTCGATCCCGTGATCGGCCGCGACGAGGAGATCCGCCGGGTGATCCAGGTGCTCTCCCGACGGACCAAGAACAATCCGGTTCTCATCGGTGAGCCCGGCGTCGGCAAGACGGCGATCGTCGAAGGGCTCGCCGGCCGTATCGTCCGGGGTGACGTACCCGAAGGCCTCAAGAACAAGCGGATCGTCGCCCTCGACATGGGCGCCCTCGTGGCGGGCGCAAAGTACCGGGGCGAATTCGAGGAGCGGCTGAAAGCCGTCTTGAAGGAAATCACGGACGCGGAAGGCCAGATCGTCCTCTTCATCGACGAGCTGCACACGGTCGTCGGGGCCGGGGCCGCCGAAGGCTCGATGGACGCGTCGAACATGCTGAAGCCGATGCTCGCGCGTGGCGAGCTGCACACGGTGGGCGCCACGACGCTCGACGAGTACCGCAAGTACATCGAGAAGGACGCAGCCCTCGAGCGCCGCTTCCAGACGGTGCTGGTCAGCGAGCCGACGGTCGAAGACACCATCAGCATCTTGCGCGGCCTTCGCGAGCGCTACGAGATCCACCACGGCGTCACGTTCAAGGACTCGGCGTTGGTTGCCGCCGCCGTGCTGTCGAACCGCTACATTTCCGATCGGTTCCTGCCCGACAAGGCGATCGACCTGGTCGATGAAGCCGCCTCCAAGCTGCGCATGGAGATCGATTCGATGCCGGCCGAGCTCGACGAAGCCGAGCGCCGGATCATGCAGCTCGAGATCGAGCGCGAGGCGCTTCGCAAGGAGACGGACAAAGCCTCGGTCGAGCGGCTGTCGCGGCTCGACAAGGAGCTCGCGGATCTGAAAGAGGAGCGCGGCCGCCTGGCGACGCACTGGCAGCAGGAGAAGGAAGCGATCCAGCAGGCCCGCGCGTTGAAGGAAGAGCTCGAGGGGGTGCGCCTGGAGGTGGAGCGGGCACAGCGGGCCGGCGACTACGCCAAGGCGTCGGAAATGCAGTACGGCCGATTGCCGCAGCTCGAGCAGCGCATCCGGGACGAGGAAGCGCGGCTGGCATCACTGCAGTCGGGACAGCGGATGCTGAAGGAAGAAGTGGACGAAGAGGACATCGCCGAGATCGTCAGCAAATGGACGCACATCCCGGTCAGCCGCCTGATGGAGGGCGAGATCCAGAAGCTCGTGCACATGGAGGAACGGCTGCACAAGCGGGTCATCGGGCAGAACGACGCCATCGTCGCCGTCTCGAACGCCATCCGGCGCGCGCGCGCCGGGCTGCAGGATCCCAACCGTCCGCTCGGCAGTTTCCTGTTCCTCGGGCCAACGGGCGTCGGCAAGACAGAGCTGGCGCGAGCGCTGGCCGAGTTCCTGTTCGACGATGATCAGGCGACGGTCCGGATCGACATGTCGGAGTACCAGGAGAAGCACACGGTCTCGCGCATGATCGGCGCCCCTCCGGGCTACGTCGGCTACGAGGAGGCCGGCCAGCTCACCGAGGCCGTACGGCGCCGGCCCTACGCGGTCGTGCTGTTCGACGAGATCGAGAAGGCGCATCCTGAGGTGTTGAACGTGCTCCTGCAGCTGCTCGACGACGGGCGGCTGACCGATGGGAAGGGCCGAACGGTCGACTTCAAGAACGCCGTCGTGATCATGACGTCCAACCTCGGAAGCCAATTCATCTCCGAACGCACGACCGAGAGCGGCGTGCTCGACGAGGACACGCGCCGGCAGGTCATGGACGCGCTGCGAGCGCACTTCAAGCCGGAGTTCCTGAACCGCATCGACGAGGTGATCTTCTTCCACGCGCTGCGCCGGGAGCACATCAAGCAGATCATCGACATCCAGATCGCCGGCCTCATGAAGCGGCTCGAGGAGCGCAAGATCCACGTGGTGCTCACCGACCGCGCGAAGGATCGGCTCGTCGAAGACGGGTACGACCCCTCCTACGGTGCGCGGCCGCTCAAGCGGGCGATCCAGCGGCAGGTGCTCGACCCGCTGGCGCTGAACGTGCTCGAGGGGCGATTCGGCGAGGGGGACACGGTCTCGGTCGATGCGGGCGCCGATGGGCTGCAGTTCGAAAAGCGGCAGTCCGTGCAGGCATAATTGACCCAGGAGCCGATGCCGCCGTCAAAACCGACACCACGCTTCAATCCCCGAGGGGGCGACCGCCGCGGTCCCCGGCAGGTCCGCGGCAGCCGCCCCGGACTGTCGCTGTGGTACGGGCTCGCCCTGCTGCTGGTCCTCGGCCTGGCGCAGATGTACTGGTTCGTACCGCAAGGTCGGCCGCTGCCCTACTCCGAGTTCAAGGATCTCGTCCGCAACGGCGCAGTAACCGAGGTCGTCGTCGGGGAGCAGGTCATCCGCGGCACCCTCAAGGAGCCGAGGACGGTCGGCTCGCGACAGACGACGGACTTCACGACGACCCGGGTCGACGATCCGAAGCTGACCGAGGAGCTCGAGGCCCGTGGCATCAAGTACAGCGGAGAGGTCGTCAACCGCTGGCTGCCCGAGCTCCTGGGCTGGGTGCTGCCCCTGCTCTTCTTCGTCGCCATCTGGGGATTCTTCTTCCGGCGGATGAGCGGCGCGGAGGGCGGAGTGATGTCGTTCGCGCGGAGCCGCGCGAAGGTCTTCGCCGACGACGAGGTGAAGGTCCGGTTCAGCGACGTGGCCGGCGTGGACGAGGCCCGCGAGGAGCTGCGCGAGGTCGTCGAGTTCCTGAAGACGCCCAAGAAGTACACCAACCTCGGCGGGCGCATTCCCAAGGGCGTGTTGCTCGTGGGACCGCCTGGAACGGGCAAGACCCTTCTCGCCCGCGCCGTGGCCGGCGAGGCGCACGTGCCGTTCTTCAGTCTGAGCGGCTCGGAGTTCGTCGAGATGTTCGTCGGCGTCGGCGCGGCGCGCATCCGCGATCTGTTCCAGCAGGCCGAAGCCAAAGCGCCGTGCATCGTCTTCATCGACGAGCTCGACGCGCTGGGCAAGGTTCGCGTGCAGAGCCCTGTCGGCAGCCACGAAGAACGCGAGCAGACGCTCAATCAGCTCCTCGCCGAGATGGACGGCTTCGACTCCCGCAAGGGCGTCATCATCATGGGAGCGACCAACCGTCCGGAGGTGCTCGACCCTGCCCTGCTTCGACCGGGCCGTTTCGACCGTCAGGTCCTGGTCGACAAACCCGATGTGAAGGGGCGTGAGGACATCCTGCGGATCCACACGAAGGGCGTGAAGATTTCATCCGACGTCGATCTCAAGGTCGTCGCGGCGCGTACCGCCGGCTTTGCCGGCGCCGACCTCGCGAACCTGGTCAATGAAGCCGCCTTGCTGGCCGCGCGCAACGACAAGGCGGAGGTCGGCCCGCGTGACTTCGACGCCGCCATCGACCGCCTCATCGCGGGGCTCGAGAAGAAGCGCGTCATGAGCACGAAGGAGCGGCGGATCGTCGCGTATCACGAGTCGGGACATGCGGTCGTCGCCTCCCTGCTGCCGGGACTCGATCCGGTCCACAAGATCTCGATCGTCCAGCGCGGCTTCGGAGCGCTCGGCTACACGATGCAGCTGCCGCTCGAGGATCGCTATCTGATGACGAGGACCGACCTCACCAATCAGCTGGCGGTGCTGCTCGGCGGAAGGTCGGCGGAAGAGATCGCGCTCGCCGAGATTTCGACCGGCGCGCAGAACGATCTCCAGCGCGCGACCGACATTGCGCGCGCGATGGTCACGGAGTGGGGCATGAGCGATTCGCTCGGCGCCATCAACTACGACAGCAACAAGCGGGCGCGCTTCCTCGACATCCCGATGCCTCAGGAGCGCGGGCTGTACAGCGAACAGACGGCACAGCAGATCGACGCCGAGGTGAAACGCATCGTGACCGATGCCCACCAGACGGCCCGGCGGGTCCTCACCGAGCGCCGCGAGGCCCTGGAGCGCGTGACCGTACGGCTGCTCGACGTCGAGGTGATGGAAGGCGACGAGCTTCGCCAGCTGCTGACCGTCGACACCCCCGGGCCCTCGGCACCGCCGGCGGCGTGACGCGCCTCGCGCCCGGGGTGCACGCCGGTGCGGCCCCAGGGTCCGCCCTCCGCTCCCTGGGGCCGCACCGGCCCTGACCCGGAGGTCCGTCGACCTCCACCCCCTCGAGCGACCCGCACCGCATTCCTGGGCCTGCAAACGATTCCCGCCAGCCGGCGGCGTCAGGGCACGATGCGCCCCTCCCCCCGCGCTTGACGCTGGACACCATTCGAATTCGAATGGCGAGCGCCTGCCGGCGAGCGCCCTTCCGGCGACGTGCTTCCTGACAAATGAAAAGGGCCCCCCGACCAAATGGTCGGGAGGCCCTTCTCGAGCGTCGCGGTCCGACTGCCGGACCTACTGCTGCTGGTCCTGCGTCGCCTTTCCGAGGCGGCGCTGCCGGTCTTCGAGGATCTGCTGATAGCCCTCGTCGTCCAAGTGCGTGACGGTGATCCAGGCGTGCGACATTTCGTCCGCCGTGCGGCTGCCGTCACCCACCCACTGATCCGGATCCGGGTTGCCCTTGTTGTTGACCGTGTTGTCGTAGTAGCCGGTCAACAGCAGGACCGCACCCTTCGGAATGAGCGGCGCGTAGTCGTTCTCGTAGACGTGCGCCGTGTGCCACTGGTTGGTCCAGTTCGAGACGGAGCTGACCAGCTCGAGCTTGCCGGTCTCCGGATAGAAGATCTCCATCGTCATGCCGACCAGACGGGCGTGCCCGTGGGGCTGGAAGGCGTCGATGCGGACCGGAGTCTTGAACGAGTGGAAGCCCTGGGTCATCGCGGTGCCGTGCGGCGCGATCTCGAGCTCTCCGCCCTTCATCTTCAAGGTGTAGAGCTTGAGGTCCTGCTTATACTTCGCCTTGTCCTTGTGGTCCGGCGGATACAGCCAGATGCCGAGCTCGACGACGTCGTCCTTCACTTCTTCGCCGAAGGGCCAGTAGTGGACGTCCCACTTGATCATCGAATTCGCCGGCAGCGTGCGGCAGCCGTCCTCGGGGACCATCTCGCCGACCTTGCCGGACGCATATTCGGAGACACGTTCGAGCAGCGTGTAGTCGCCGCTTTCGTTCGGCACCATCAGGTCGCTGTTCGCATGATGCGAACCGGCGCGGCCCTTGAGCGACGGCTTGACCGACAGCGCCTTGATGCAGCGGTCGGCCGTCGTGCCCACCGGCACGATCGGACGCCACCAGCGGTCACCACCCTGTGCGGGCAGCGTGTAGGGCTTGGTCGGCACGATCACGTCGGGCGGGCCCAGCGCGTCCTCGAAGGCCCACTTGGTGCCGTCCGGGAACACCGGCTGCGGCGGCATGTCGGCCGGGTTGCCCTGCGGCGCGCCGGCGTCGACCCAGTTCGCGATCGTCTGGATCTCGGATTCCTTCAAGCGCAGGTCCCACTTCAACTGCTGCACGCCCACCTTGTCGTACCGGTAGGGGGGCATCTCGCCAGCGACCACGCGCTGCTTGATCGAGCGGACCCAGGGCCGCACTTCCTCGTACGTCCGCAGCGACATGGGACCCACGTCGCCCGGGCGGTGACAGGACTGGCAGTTCTTCTGAAGGATCGGCGCAACGTCCTTCGTGAAGGTAGGCGACTGCTGCGCAAGTGCCTGCTGGGGGGCAGCGTAGGAGAACAGGAGCGCCATGGCTCCGATTCCAACACCCTGAATACAACTCTTCATAATGAAGATTACCTCTGGGCGGATTTTACACTATCTATATTCCGATGAGCTTGAGCCGCTCGCCTATCCAAACTTTGATATGCCTTTCGATTTGGATGGCCACGCTCAGGTCGTTCGCCCAAACCGCCCAGGTCACCGAGACCGCCCGGCCCGCCCAGGCCGCCAGAACGCAACTCCCAGCCCCAGCGTCGCCAGTTGAACGGCGATGACCAGCAGCACACATCCTGCCCAGCCTGCCTGCGCCCAAAGCAGCGCGGGGAGCGATCCGCCCAGGCTGCCGCCGAGATAGTAGCTGGAGGAGTACAGCCCGACGGCCAACCCGCGGTCCGACGCCGTCGCCGAGGCGATGTAGCTGCTTGCCGTCGTCTGCCCGATGAACACGCCCGTGCCCACCAAGGCGAGCCCGGCCACGATGAAGCCGAGCGGACCGGCCAGCGTGAGGGCCGCCCCGAACACACCGATCGCCATGCCCAACGACAGGCCGGCGCGATGTCCGTAGATGTCGACCCAGCGGCCGGCCACCGGAGTCACTGCGGCGCCGAACAGGTAGACGATGAACAGCCAGCCCAGCGCCGCGGTACTCAAGCCGTACGGCGGCGCTTCCAGGTGAAACGTGACATAGGTGAACACGGCGACCTGCGAGAACAGCACGCAGAAGCCGACGGCATTGGTCGCGATCAGCTGGCGATTCCGCAGCAGGGCCAATGCCGACCGGCTATATCCTCCGAGCGCCCGCAGCGCCGGATTGCGCTCGCGCGGCAGCCACGCGGCGATGGCCACTGTCGTCGCCACGTTGACCACGGCGAGCGTCGCGAACGCCGTCCTCCAGCTTGCGTACGCCGCCACGAGCCCGACCAGTACTCTCCCGCAGAAACCGCCGACCACGGTGCCGCTCACGTACGCGGCGGTCGCGCGCCCGGTGAACGAGCTCGGATACTCCTCGTGGATGTAGGCGATCGTGATCGCGAAGATCCCCGGCGTCAGAAGCCCCTGCACGAACCGCCAGGCGATGAACTGGGGGAGATTCGCCGATGTGGCGGCGAGCGCCGTGGCAAGCGACATCAACCCCGCCGCCCCCACGATGATCCGCTTCCGCCCGACGAGGTCGGCGACGCGGCCCGCTATCGGCGCGGCAGCGGCCACGGCAAGCGTCGGAGCCGTGACGCTGAGGCTCACGGCGAAGTGGCTCGCGTCGAACACCCGCATCAGGAGCGGGAGCAGCGGTTGGGTGGCGTAGAGATTGGTGAATGCGGCGAACCCGGCAAGGACCACGGGCCAGACCGGCGGCGGGACCATTCGGCTATATTGTCGCCCATGAAACAGCTGCTTGCCGCCTGCGCGGCCATCGTCACCGTCATCGGGTCTTCCGGCTTCGCGCAGCCGCAAGGCGCGCTGCGAGCCTTCACCGGCATGCGGTTGTTCGACGGTACCGGACGCGTCGTGGTCGGAGACGCCGCGATGATCGTCCGCGATGGCCGCATCACCGCCGTGGGCCCCTCGGCAAGCGTTCAGATCCCCGCCGGCGCGGCGCGGACGACGCTGGAGGGACGCACGGTCGTCCCCGGCTTGATCAACGCGCACGGCCATATCAGGAATACGGCCCGCGACACTGCCGTCTACGCGGCCTACGGCGTCACCACGGTGCACAGTCTCGGCGACGAAGGGCCGGACGCGTTTGCGGCACGCGACAATCAGAACACGGCGGCGCTCGATCGCACCCGGCTGCTTCTCGCCGGGCCGGTGCTCGACCCCTCCTCGCCCGAGGACGCGCGCCAGCAGGTCGCGGCCAACGTCCGTGCGCGCTCAGATCTGATCAAGATCCGCGTCGACGACAATCTCGGCGCCACGCCGAAGATGCCGCCCGAGATCTACCGCGCGGTGATCGACGAGTCGCACAGACAGGGCTTGAGGACCGCCGTTCACCTCTTCTATCTGGCTGACGCCAAGGGCGTGCTCCGCGCGGGGGCGGACCTGATCGCCCACAGCGTCCGGGACGCGGACGTCGACGCCGAGCTGATCGGCCTGCTCAAGGCGCGCGACGTCTGCCTGGTACCCACGCTCATGCGCGAGGTGTCGACGTTCACGTACGAATCGACGCCCGCGTTCTTCGCCGATCCCTTCTTCCTCGCGCACGCCGATCCGGCGTGGATCGCGGAGCTGCGGGATCCTGCGCGGCAGGCGCGCACGAAGGCGAGTCCGAGCGCCCAGCGCTACAAGCTCGCGCTGCAACAAGCGAAGAAGAACCTGAAGACCCTGTCGGACAACGGCGTGCGGATCGCCATGGGAACCGACTCGGGTCCCGTCGGACGCTTTCAGGGCTACTTCGAGCTGATGGAGCTGGAGCTGATGGTGGAAGCCGGGCTGACGCCGGAGCAGGCGCTGCTCGCCGCGACGCGCGACGCCGCGCGCTGCCATCACATCGATCGCGATCTCGGGACGCTCGAGCCCGGCAAGTGGGCCGACTTCGTCGTGCTTGGAGCCGATCCGCTGACCGACATCAGCAACATGCGGCGGATCGAGGCGGTGTACGTGGCAGGGAACGCCGTCGACCGCTGACCTATCCCATCTTCTGCATCGACGCCAGGAAGTCGGCGTTGGACCGCGTCTTCCCCAGCTTGTCGAGCAGCAGTTCCATCGCCTCGACGCCCGACAGCGGGTTGAGCACCTTGCGGAGCACCCAGATACGGTTGAGATCCTCGCGCGGGAGGAGCAGCTCCTCCTTGCGCGTGCCGCTCTTCTGGATGTCGATCGCCGGGAACACGCGCTTGTCCACCAGCTTGCGATCCAGGTGGATCTCCATGTTGCCCGTGCCCTTGAACTCCTCGAAGATGATGTCGTCCATCCGGGAGCCGGTGTCGACCAGCGCCGTCGCCATGATCGTGAGCGACCCGCCTTCTTCGATGTTCCGCGCGGCGCCGAAGAACCGCTTGGGCTTCTGCAGCGCATTGCTGTCGAGGCCGCCAGAGAGCACCTTGCCCGACGGCGGAATCACGGTGTTGTAGGCACGCGCCAGGCGGGTGACGGAATCGAGCAGGATCACGACGTCCTTCTTGTGCTCGACGAGGCGCTTCGCCTTCTCGATCACCATCTCGGCCACCTGGACGTGCCGCTGCGCCGGCTCGTCGAAGGTCGACGAGATCACCTCGCCGTCGACCGAGCGCTGCATGTCGGTGACCTCCTCGGGCCGCTCGTCGATCAGCAGCACGATCAGGTACACCTCCGGGTGATTCGCCGTGATCGACTGCGCGATGCTCTGCAGCAGCATCGTCTTGCCCGTGCGCGGCGGGGCGACGATGAGGCCGCGCTGTCCTTTTCCGATCGGCGTCATGAGGTCCATGACGCGTCCGGCGAGGTTCTCCGAGGACGTCTCGAGCCTGATCCGTTCCTGCGGATAGAGCGGCGTCAGGTTCTCGAAGAACAGCTTCTCCCGCGCCTGATCCGGAGCCTCGAAGTTGACCGCCTCGACCTTGATGAGCGCGAAATAGCGTTCGCCTTCCTTCGGTGGCCGTATCTGCCCCGACACGGTGTCGCCGGTCTGGAGGTCGAAGCGTCTGATCTGCGACGGCGACACGTAGATGTCGTCGGGCCCGGGCAGGTAGTTGTAGTCGGGTGCGCGCAGGAAGCCGAACCCGTCGGGCAGCACCTCGAGCACGCCTTCGGAGAAGATGAACCCGCTCTGCTCGGTCTGCGCCTTCAGGATCTGAAAGATCAGGTCCTGCTTGCGCATGCCGGTCGCGCCGACCACGTTCTTGTCCTTCGCGATTTGAGTGAGCTTCTGGATGCTCAGATCCTTCAGGTCCGTGATCTTCAGCGTCTCGCCGCCCTGACGGGGCTGCGGCGGCGCCGGCTTCGGCGTCTCGTTCGAGGCTGCGGCGTCGGGCGTGACAGGCGGCGTGTCCGAGACGGAAGGGCCGCTCGCGGGACGCCCGGAGGCGGGACGTTTCTGATTTGGCATGACGTTTCTGTCGAGTTAGTGATTGTCGCGGGATGCAATCTTGTGGCGGAGGCGCTGCTCCACCATATCCGGCACGAGGCCGTGGACGCGGCCGCCGAGCCTGAAGACCTCCTTGATCAGGCGGGAGCTGATGTAGGTGTACTGCTCCGCCGGCATCATGAAGATGGTCTCGATCTTACCATTCAGCCGCCTGTTCATCAGGGCCATCTGGAACTCGAACTCGAAATCGGACACGGCGCGCAGACCGCGCACGATCACCTGCGCCTCTCGCCGCTCCACGTAGTCGACCAGCAGTCCGTCGAACGTGTCGACCTCCACGTTGGGCATGTCGGCGAAGACCGCGCGGGCGATCTCCACGCGCTCCTCCATCGTGAACAACGGCGACTTCTCCGCGTTGATCAGGACGGCGACGATGATGCGCTCGAAGAGACGGGCGCCACGCCGGATGATGTCGACGTGGCCGTTGGTGATCGGATCGAACGATCCCGGATAGACGGCTAGGGTTGGCATGTGTAGAAGGCCAGGGCGCTGTCGCCGGAGACCAGATCACGTGTGCGCGTCAGGCGCCCCGCCGTGTCCGGCATCGAGGTCCGCCGCGCGTGCTCGAAGACTATGATTCCGCCTGGCGACACCAGATCGTCGACGCCTTCCAGCGCTGGTCCAGGCGGCTGGTCGTATGGCGGATCGATGAGAACGATGTCGAACGGCACGAACGAGGAGTTGCTCCGGATCGTCTGATAGGCCCGGGCCGCGGGCGCGCGGATAATAGCATAGCCCTCCCGGATCCCGCACGCGGCCAGGTTCGCCGCGATCAGCGCCTGCGCGCGCCGATCCGCCTCCACGAACGTCACGAAGGAGGCGCCCCGGCTCAGCGCTTCGATGCCGAGCGCGCCGGTGCCGGCGTACACATCCAGCACGCGCGCCCCGGCCGAGCGCGCCGCAAGGACGTTGAACAGCGTTTCGCGCAGCCGATCCGACGTGGGGCGAAGCCCCTCCCATACAGGCGCCTTCAGCCGGCGGCCCTTGTACATCCCGGCAATGATCCGCACGCGTCAGCCGACCTCCATGAGCCGGAACCGGGCGGACCACGCGTCCAGCAGCGCGGCGGTGGCGGCCGGCGTCGGCGCGTGCTCCGCCAGCCACGCGCCGGCGTCCCTCTGCGCGAGCTCCAACAGCTCGCGGTCGCGCGCGAGGTCGATCAGCCGGAACGTCGGCATCCCGGCCTGCCGCGTCCCGAAGAAGTCGCCCGCGCCGCGCAGCTGCAGGTCGCGCTCCGCGATCGCGAACCCGTCGTCGGTCTGGACCATCGCCTGGAGGCGGTCGTGGGCCTCCGGTGTCAGCGGCGACTGGTGCACCAGCACGCAGACCGACTGCGCGGCTCCGCGTCCAACGCGGCCGCGCAGCTGGTGCAGCTGCGACAAGCCGAAGCGCTCGGCATGCTCCACCACCATGACCGTCGCATTCGCCACGTCGATGCCGACCTCGACGACCGTCGTCGACACCAGAACGTGGAGCTCACCTGCGGCGAACGCCTTCATCACGCGATCCTTCGCGTCGGCTTTCATCCGGCCGTGCAGCAGACCGATGCGGAATTCAGGGAACACCTGCGCCGCGAGGGTGTCCGCCATCTCACTGGCCGCCTTCAGGTCGACCTTCGCCGACTCCTCCACGAGCGGATAGACCACATAGGCCTGGCGTCCGGCGCCCAGTTCGCGCCGCAGGAGCGCCTGCATCTCGTCCCGGCGGCTCTCGGGCAGCAGCAGCGTCTTGATCGGCATGCGCCCGGGTGGCCGATCGCGAATCGTCGACACGTCGAGATCGCCATAGATCGTGAGCGCGAGCGTACGCGGTATCGGCGTGGCCGTCATGACGAGTGCGTCGGGATGCAGCCCCTTCTCGCGGAGCGTCGCCCGCTGCAGCACGCCGAAGCGATGCTGCTCGTCGATGATCACGAGTCCGAGCTGGTGAAACAGGACGTCGCCCTGCACCAGGGCATGCGTGCCGACGACCAGCTGCACCGCTCCTTGTGCGATCTCCGCGAGGTCGCGACGCCGCGATGCGGCGCGCATCGATCCGGTCAGCAGTGCCGTTCGGAAGCGCGTGCCTTGCAGCAGACGGGTGAGCGTGCCGAAGTGCTGTTCCGCGAGAATCTCGGTGGGCGCCATGAAGGCGACCTGCAGGCCGTTCTCCATCGACACGACGGCGGCGAGGAGCGCCACGATCGTCTTGCCGGCGCCGACGTCCCCTTGCAGCAGACGGTTCATCGGGTGCGGGCGCTGGAGGTCCTCCACGATCTCCTTCAACGCCTGTCGTTGCCCTGCCGTCAGCTTGAACGGCAGCACCCGCCGCGCCGATTCGCGAATGCGATCGTCCACCACGATCGGAAGCGGCTTGGGCTCCGCGAGCGCAGACCGGCGTCTCGCCATCACGCCCATCTGGAACAGGAACGCCTCTTCGAAGATCAGCCTCCGTTGGGGGGCCGTTGCGAAGCGGTTCAGCGCGGCCAGGCTCGCGTCCGCAGGCGGAAAGTGCGTGGCGTGCAGCGCGGCGTATCGGGTCGGCAGCCCCTCTCGGGCTCGCAGCGGCTCCGGCAGCGGATCGGGCAGATCGGGTCCGAGCCGCAGCAGCGCGTCGTGGACGAAGCGCCGCTGGATCTTCGTGGTGACGCTGCCCGCCTTCTCGTAGACCGGCACGATGCGGCCGGTGTGAATCGTCTCCCCTTCCTCGTCGTCCAGGATCTCGTGATCGGGATTGGTCAGCTGAAGACCGCCATGCCCCCGCATCTCCGCGGCGCCGTACAGCAACACGTGCTGACCGGCGTGGAAGACGTCGCGCAGGAACGCCTGGTTCAGCCATGTTGCGAGCACGCTGCCGGTTTCGTCGCTGACGATCGCCTCGAACACCTTGAAGCCGGGACGCCGCGTCGTGCGCAACGCGCAGTGCGTGATGCGGCCCTGCACGGACACCTTCGTCCCGGGCCGGATGGAGGCGATCGGCTGCAGCCGGCTGCGGTCCTCGTAGCGCAGCGGGAACCGGAAGAGCAGGTCTTCAATCGTGTGCAGGCCGACGCGCGCGAGGTCGGCCGCGCGGCGGGGCCCCACGCCCTTCAGATACTGCAGCGGCGTGGCAAGAACGTCGTCGGTCACGGGCAGGACTGGGTTATCGAATCCGCATCGGCATCGGGTGGCGGCTCGCGTGAGGCTACCACGAAGAAACCGGGGCGCCTGCCGGAGACTCGACGCTGGTAGTATGTTCGCACCGCAAAAATGGACGAACGGATCCGCCCGCGCATCGCGTGGTTCACGCCCCTGCCACCGGCGCGCTCGGGCATCGCCCAGTACAGCTTGGATGTCCTGCCCGGGCTGTCGGCGCGCTACGACCTGCAGGTCTTCGTGGCCGATCCGGCCCAGGCCAGCGTTCCACCTGGACGCGACATCGCCGTGCGGAGCGCGCACGACTTCCTCTGGGTTCACCGGCAGCGCGCCTTCGACCTCGTCGTGTATCAGCTCGGGAACGCGCCGTTCCACGACTACATGTGGGCGTATCTGACGCGGTTTCCCGGACTCGTGGTCCTGCACGACGGCCAGTTCCACCACGCACGCGGACGGTTCCTGCGCGAGCGGGGCCGGCCGGACGATTACCTGGCGGAGTTCGCGTTCAGCCATCCCGAGGTGGATCGCTCGGTGGTCGAGCTCGGCATCCGCGGTCGGCTGGGCTCGTTGATTTACTACTGGCCCATGCGGAGCGTGCCGATCCAGGCGTCCCGCGCGGTCGCCGTGCACAACCGTTATCTGGCTGAGGTCATCGCCAGCGAACATCCGGACACACCCGTGGAGCTCATCGACATGGGCGTTCCGGCGCTCGCCGCCTCCTCGGACGCGAGGCAGCGAATCCGCGCGCGTCACCAGATTCCGGATGACGCGGTGGTGTTCACGGCACTCGGGGAGATCACGCCCGAGAAGCGGATCGCACAGTCGATACGCGCGATCTCGGCCGTGGCACGTCAGGGGCTGCCGGTGCACCTGCTGCTCGCGGGCGGGAGCGTGCCCTTCTACGATCCGCTGACCGACGCGCGCGCCTGCGGCGTTGCAGACCGTGTGACGATCGCCGGGTACGTGTCCCACGACGAGCTCGGCGACTATCTGGCGGCAGCAGACGTGTGCCTGTGCCTGCGATGGCCAACATCGAGAGAGACGTCGGCCGCCTGGCTGCGCTGCCTCGCGGCCGGACGTCCCACGGTCATCTCCGACCTGGCGCACACGACCGACGTCCCCGCGTACGATCCGCGCAGCTGGACGCCGCTCCACTTCACCGCGACGCGCGCCGACGCCTTCGGCTGGCCGCTTCGAGACGAGCCCGCCTGTGTGAGCATCGACATCATCGACGAGGAACACTCGCTGCAGTTGGCCGTCCAGCGGCTCGCCGCCGATGCGCCGCTGCGCGACCGGCTGGGGCGCCGCGCGCGGGCCGTGTGGGAAGAGCGATTTACGCTCGCTCAAATGGTCGCGCGCTACGATGCCCTGCTCGCATCGGCCTGCGCTACGCCGATGCCCTCCAGGTCTGCGCTGGAACGGCTTCCGGCTCACTTTCGAACGGACGGCACCGAACATACACGCGCCCTGTTGCGCGGCGCAGGCCTGCCCGCAGGGCGGATCGCCTCGCTGTGGACGGCGGAGCAACCCGAAGGCTCACCATCGAGTCGGTGACGCGGCCTCGCGACCGGCCGTTCCCGAACGCGTTGGAACCGGAGATTCACTGTGTCGACTTCAGACGCCATGAACACGCCGCCTCGAACCCCAGCGGTCGAAACCGCCGATGAGCCGACGGCCCTGCGGCACGAACGGGAGCATGCGGATCGCGCCTACAACGACGCCCTGACGGCGCTCGACCGCGCGATTCAGCAGCGCCGGGAGTTCCCGGCGCCCGCTTCGCAACCAGACGAGACACGGCTCTCACAACTCAACAACCGCTGGCGCGTACTGCCCGAGCCGCCCACGAGCGGCGCGCTGGGCTGGCTCAAGCGGCGACTGTGGGCGTGGCTCGGCCCGAGCTTCCAGGCCCAGCAGGATTTCAACGCCACGTTGGTCGATCACCTGAACCGGGAGGCCGCCGCACAGCGCCAGGTCGCCGAGACGCTGGCGCGCACCGCCACCATCTGCCGCGAAGAGTTCGAGCGCCTCGTGGACTTCGAGTCCACGCTGGTCCAATACGCGCAGACGATCACCGCCTACGTCGACACCAAGGATCGCGACGTGGCGGCGGTGCCGTACATGCTCGCATCGGCCACGCACGCGGCCATCGCCGCCATGCAGTCGCCGTGGGAAGCGATGCTGGCACGCGACCGCCGCTTCCAGTCCGAAGTCGACGAGGTGCGAAGCACCCTTGGCGTCGCGCACCGTGCGATCCTGACGCTCAAACGCGAGCTCGAATCGCGTGCGCTCTCGGCGCCCGGCGAATCGCGAACGGTTTCGGCGCCGGGCGAGCCAGGCGAGACGCCTTTGCCCTCACCGGACGCGCCGCGTACCGCGCACCAAGCCCCCGGCCCACCACCCGCGTCAGCGCTTCCGGCGCCCTCAGCCGGCACAGCTCTGGACTCCTACAAGTACGTGGGCTTCGAAGATCAGTTCCGCGGCGCGCAGGCGGAAATTCGCGCGGGGCTGTCGGCGTACGTCGCGATCTTCGAGGGAGCGAGCGACGTCCTCGACATCGGCTGCGGTCGAGGCGAGTTCCTCGACCTGCTCCGCGAAGCAGGCATCACAGCCAAAGGCGTCGACACGAACGAGGAGATGGTCGGCACCTGCCGCGATCGGGGACTGCAGGCGTCGACCGGCGACGCACTGGGGTACCTGCTGGCGCAGCCCGACGAGTCGCTCGGCGGCCTCTTCGGCGCGCAGATCGTCGAACACCTCGAGCCCGACTACCTCCTGCGGCTGCTCGACGCGGCCTCCCACAAGCTGCGGCCCGGTGCCCCGATCGTGCTCGAGACGATCAATGCGGCGTGCTGGTTCGCCTTTTTCTCGAGCTACATCCGCGACATCACGCACGTGCGGCCCCTGCATCCGGACACGCTCCGGTATCTCGTGCTCGCCAGCGGATTCCAGGACGTCGAGGTCCGGTTCAGCGCTCCGTTTCCCGAAGCGTCGAAGCTGCAGCCCATCCCGGTCGGCGCAAGTGCACAGGGGGCGGAGAGCGCCGCGATATTCAACGAGAACGTCGAGAAGCTGAACAGCCTGTTGTTCACCTATCTCGACTATGCCATCGTCGCGAGGCGTGCCTAGGCGCACTGCACACATATGACCGCCACCAAGGCCTGGCACACGCGTCTGACGCTTGCGGTCGTGATCGTCGCGGCTGCCTCCTTGCGATTCTGCAATTTGACGGCGGGATATCCCCATCGGGTGGGCGCCGACGAGCCGGTCATCGTCGAACACGCGCTGCAGATCCTCCGCAGCGGCGATTTCAATCCGCACTTCTATGACTATCCCAGCCTCTACATCTACCTCCAGGCGGCGGTGGCCGCGGCCCGGTTCCTCAGCGGCGCGATGTCAGGCGAATGGCAGCGGCTTTCCGCGTTCACGCCTCACGACGTCTACCCGTGGACCCGGGCGCTCAACGCGGCGCTCGGGACGTTCACCGTCTATCTGACCTACCGCGCCGGACTGCGTTGGGGCGTGTGGACCGCCATCACGGCCGCTGCGCTCCTGGCGTTCTGGGGCAATCACGTCCGCGAGTCCCACTTCGCGCTGACCGACGTTCCGCTGACGGCGCTGGTCGCGGCGGTCCTTGTCGCGTCGCTCCGCACGACCGAGGACCCGCGCCCCAGACAGTTCGCCCTCGCCGGCATGTTGGCCGGTCTCGCCGCCGCGGTGAAATACAACGGCGCGATCAGCCTGGTCATGCCGCTCATCAGCGCAGCGCTGGCCGCGCCAGTTTCGGCGTTCTGGACACGTGCCGCGGCGACCGTTGCGGGCGCGGCGGCCGCGTACCTGGTCGCGGCTCCGTACACGATTCTCGACCTGCCGGGATTCCTCGACGGATTCGCGTTCCTGTCGCAGTCCTACCGTCCACGCCCGCTTGCAAACGGTCTCGGCATCTACGCCGGACACATGGCTGGGAGCATCGGCTGGCCGGCGGTCGCGCTCGTCGCGACGGGATTGCTGTGGAGGCTGGTCCGCCGTGTCCGCGGGCAAAGCCGCGCCAAGCCTCTCCTGCTGGCGGCGTTTCCGCTCGTCTATCTTTACGTGATCGCGACGAAGCACTTGATCTACGCGCGGTATCTGCTTCCAATCCTCCCCAACGTGGCCATCGCTCTCGCGGCGCTGCTCACCGACCTGACGACCGCGATCTCCCGCGCGTCGTGGCGTCCTCGTTGGACTCGCATCGCCGTAGTGGCTTGTCTCTGGGGCATCGCCACGCTGAAGCTGGGGACGACCTCGGTCACCTGGGTACACCGTCAAGGCGCGCGCACCACGCAGGATGTCGCCTACCAGGCGCTCCGGGCGTTCGTTCCGCCGGGGACGACCGTCGCTGTCGAACACGGCGTCATGTGGCTCCCTGAACGCGACTACCGCACGCTCCCCGTCCAGAGTCTCGCCGAGCGCACGCCCGAGCAGTATCTCGCCGCAGGTGTGCGCTACGTCGTCGGAACATCGGACGCCTACGGGCGAGTGCTCGACGGCGGCGCCGGCAACGCGTCCAAACAGGCGCGGTATCGTGCCCTGTTCGACGAGCCCAGTGTCTGCCTGCCTCCGTTCAAGCCGCACGGCCGAATCCTGGGACCAGAGATTCGGATCTGCCGGCTCGACGGCTGACGAGCGACGTCGCATGTCCAGGCTGCCGCATCGCGTCGAGCCGCGGGGCCCTGCCTTCACGTTCCTGCGGCAGCTCGCCATCGGCCTCGTCGTGCTGCTCCTCGCGGCCTCGTCGACCGCTGCGCAGCCGCCGGAACAGCCGGCCTACGAGCTCGACGTGCTCGATCACCGCCTGCCGCCGGCCCTCTCCTTGTCCGAACGGGCGCTCGTCGCGCTCACGGTCCGGAACGGCGGCACGGAGCCGTGGACGCGCGCCGAGCCTATCGGCATCTCGTACCACTGGGTCGATGCACAGGGCGCGATCGCCGTCTTCGAAGGGCTGCGCACGCGATTGCCGAGCGGCCTCGCTCCGGGCCAGACCCTGTCGATCTGCGCGACGGTCGTCGCACCGGACCGACCCGGGCGCTACGAATTGCACTGGGATGCGGTCTACGAGGAACGCTTCTGGTTCTCGCATCGCAACGGCGTCGTTGCCGCGCCGGCGACGGTCGAGGTCGGCTACCGTTCCGCGCCGAAACCAACCCTCGGCCGAAGCCTCGTCATCGCCGCGTTCTGGGTTCTGACGCTGACCCCGATTCTCGTGGCCGCTGCATGGCTGCTTCGACGCACAGGTACGAGGATGCCGTCGTGGGACGATGACGCGTTCGACGTGACGCTCTTCGGCCTCGGACATCTGTTCGTCGTGCTGCACGTGCTCGTCTTCAGCGTCGGCCTGAGTCTGGGAGGCGTCGCGGCCGGCCTCATCGCCACGTACGTCGCCGCCGTCGCCTGGGTCCGGCTGACCGGTCGAGCCGGGAACAGTCCGGAGGAGCCGATGCCGGCACCCTCACCAGAACGACGCATCTCCCTTGCAGATGTCGTCGGAGCATCGCTCGCGCTGGCGTTGCTGCTTCAGTGGATCTGGCAGGCGTCTGCCACGGCGGACGTCGCCGGCACCGACGCCGCACACTATCACCTGCCGCACGCGGTGAACTTCCTTCGGGGCATACGTCCAACGGCGGCCTTGGCGACGCCGCACCTCTACCCGATGAGCACCAGCGTCTGGGCCGCATGGTTCATGTTGCCCTTCAGCGGCCCGCTGCTCGTGGATCTCGCGACGCTGCCCGCGCTCGTCCTGCTCGTGACATCCTCCGGTCTGATCTTCAGGATCATCTGCGGGCGTTCGGGACTCTCGTGGGTGCCGTGGCTGATGCTCGTGGCATTTTCCGGATTCCTGCCGCGCCTCAGCCTGTTGATGTCGGCGGACCTGTCGTACGCGGCGGCGACGCTCGCCGTGACAGCCGCAGCACTCCGACTCTGGCGCGATGGCTCGTTCACCCCGCGCACCGTCGTGGCAATGGGGCTCGCGGCCGGATGGCTGCTCGGCACGAAGTCGACAGGAGGCTTGTCGCTCGCCGCGATCGGCCTGCCGGCGCTGATCGCCGCTGCGTCGATCGCCCGCATGCAGGGCCGCAGTATGGGGCTGCGTCTCGCACCCGTCCTGCTGGCGTGCGGCGCGGCCGTGGCTGCCGGCGGCGTATGGCTGCTGCGCAACTGGTGGGCATTCGGGTCGCCGCTGGCGCCCTTCGGCTTCTCAGTCCTCGGCCTACAGATCTTTGCAGGACCGGCCGCCAGCAGCGTCCGCGAGTACCTCTCGGTCGTCGGCGATCTGAAGGGTCATGCCGATTACCCCCTCATCGCACGGGCGCAAGAGGCAATCGTCCAGATGTTCGGGGCCTGGATCGTCTGGCTGCCCACTGCCCTACTCGTCGTTGGAGCCGACGCGGCCGCTCAACTCGCTCGTACAGGCACGCTTTCGAGCACCGCCCGTCGGAAGCTGCTGTTCATCGTCGGAGTGGTCCTGGCGTTCCTGCTGCACGCGTATGTGGTCGCCGGACTCCCATGGACCAGCCTCGACTGGACCAGGAACCTGTCGGTACGTTACCTGCTTCCGTTCTACTTCCTGTTCCTCCTCGCTGCCTTCAGCTGCCTCTTCATGGACGGTCTCCCGTGGGACCGCAGCCGAATCGGACTGCCGGTTGGCTGGGCGGTGATCGTTGGCGGTGCCGTTTGGCACGCCGCCGGGCATTCTTCGACTCTGAACCTGCCCTCGACGGCATGGCTCCTGGTCGTCGACCCCACGCTCCTGTTCTGGGTCGCAGCCGCCGCGCTCGTCTTGGTCGCGTATCGGCAGGCCGCCCGTCTGGCCGCGTTCCCGCACTGGCCAGCGGTCGCGTTCGGCGCGCTCGCGTTCGTTGCCGCCGTGGCGTGGCATGAAGGAAAGGATTCCGCGAACGCGGAGGCGGCGGCGCTCCGCCTGACCACTGCCGAATCGTCCTGCCTCGCCCTGGGCATGCCGGCAGCGTGGGAGCATCGGGGGCTCTATCTGGCAACTGCCGCCTACCAGCGCGCCAAGCAGCTCCAGTGCGACCACACTCGATTCTTCTTGGCGAGCCGCTTCGATCGCCCGCTGGACCTGCAGGACGTCGCCTTCCGGAACACCGTCGTCGACCTATCGGTCGCGCCGCGCGGAGGGATCAACCGCGTGCCCCAACCGGGCGGATGCGATGTGGTCATCGTCAGGACCGACGCGTTGGCGGGCGGCAGCCGCAACGTCTTCGACAGACTCTTCGGGCCGGCGTTCGCGCTCGAGCCGGTCGCGACCTACGGCCGCTACCAGGCCTACGTCCGGCCGTGATGGTCCACTGGCGTGAAGGCCTGCGGGATCACCGGAGCTTCAGGCAGGGTTGAACGCGACGGAGCTGGACACGAGGGAGGCGCCTCGCACGGGGCGTCACCGTGTCCGTGTCGTCTGCGGCTCGTCGGCCCGCGACCAGGAGACAGCAGCCCCCATCGCATCGCGCAATTCAGGCGGCTTCCGCTCCGGAGCCGAGCGCGCGCGATACAGGAGCTCCTCGACGAGCTTGCGATTCGCCGACATCACGTCCGCGAGGAGTCCCATCAGCATGACCTGCACGCCGACGATCAGGAAGACCGCCGCCAACAGCAGCGACTGGATGTGCCCGCCTCCGCCGTCGGTAAAGTAGTAATAGAGAAACCGAGCCGACGTCGCAAGCCCTGCCAACACCGCCAACGCACCGATGGCGGTGAAGACCTTGAGCGGCTCGTACATCGTGTAGATGCGGATGATCGTCGAGCCCGACTGCACGAGATACTGGCGCACGCTCTTGAAGAGCCTGGACGGGCGCATGCGGTGGTTCGTCCGAATCGGCACGTGCGCGATCGCCATCCGCTGCTTCCCGGCCTGGATGATCGACTCCAGCGTGTACGAGAAATCGGACACGACCGTCATGCGCAGCGCGGCCTCGCGCGTGTAGGCGCGGAACCCGCTCGTCGTGTCGGGCACGTTCGTGCCGGAGACCTGCCGCACCACCCAGCTCCCCATCTGCTGCAGGAACTTGCGCGTCGGCGACATGTAGTTGAGCGCCCGCACGTTTCGGTCGCCGATCACGATGTCGGCTTCTCCGCGCACGAGCGGCGCGACGAGCGCGGCCACGTCATCGCCGCAGTACTGGTTGTCGCCATCGGTATTGACGATGTAGTCCGCGCCGAGCCGCAGGCACGCGTCGATGCCCGCCATGAATGCGGCCGCGAGACCCCGGCGGCGGCGAAACGAGACGACGTGGTGGACCCCGGACTCCTTGGCGACTTCCACGGTTCGATCCGTCGACCCGTCGTCGATGACCAGCACCTCGACCGTATCGATCCCGGGGATGCTTCGCGGCAGATCGGCGAGCGTCGCCGGCAGCGTGTTCGCCTCGTCGAGGCACGGAATCTGGATGATGAGCTTCGTCTGTCTCATGCGAGTAGCAGCGCGTCGACGACGGAGTCCCAGGTGATGCCGCGAACACGCTCGAAGCCGTCCGCGCCAAGGCCGGCGAGGCGCGAGCGGTTCGCGGCGAGATCGTTCACGGCGGAGGCCAGCGCTTCGGGGTCGGGCTCGCAGACGCAGCCGTTGACACCATCGACGACGAACTCGAGCGGCCCGCCGGCGTCCGAAACGGTGACGACCGGCTTGCGCGACAGGAAGGCCTCAACGGTGACGTAGCCGAAGTCTTCGTCGAATGGTGTGTACAACACGGCCATGGCTTCACTATAGAGCCGCAACAGCTCTTCCTCGCCGACGGCACCGAGGAAGTCCACGCGATCCGCGACGCCAAGCGAGGCGGCGAGTTGGCGTGTGTCCGCCAGTGCGCTGCCGGTTCCGGCGACGACCAGCCGCAGTCCCGGATCGACGTGCGCCATCGCGCGCACAGGCAGGTCCGGGCGCTTGATGGTCTCGACCCGTCCGACCGCCAGCACGTAATTGCCATACGGCCCCGCTTGGAGCCGTCCCGTGTACGGCGACGGTGGATAGAGCGCCGTGGCCTCGACGGCGTTGTACTTCTTCAGGCGATTTGCGGTGTTCTGTGCGTTCGTGTACACGTGCCGGCACTCGCCGAGGATCTCGCGATCGAGCCGGACCAGCGTGTCCCGCACGCCGACGTGCTCCTCGCTGTGCGTGAACTCGCTGTACGGCGTGCCGCACAGTTCGTAGGCCGCGCGGTACTGATGCATCAGCCACGCAACCTTGTTCGGATGCCGAACGAAATAGGTCGGGAACTTCGTCGCGATGACACGATCGATCACCTGCCCGTTGCTCTCGGTCAGATCCAGGAGGCGCCAGGCCGCCGCGTGCGCCAGCAGCTCCTCGGCCGGGTACCACTTGAACGGCACGGCAACGAGCTCCGTCTCGACGCCGCGATCGCGAAGCGCCGAGATGAGACTTCTCACCTGGTACTCCGCTCCGCCTCGAATGAACGGAACCTGGGCCTCACAGACCACCACTCGGCGAATCGACATCGGCAGGGCTAAAGGGGCCCATTGTACAATGCCGGCTCCGTCCTCCACGCCAGGGGCCGCGGCCCATTCCGTGTCAGGCTCCATCGAGAGATCGAGAGGCTCAGCGCTCGTGACCGTGACGTTCGTCACCAGCTCATACCCGAGGTTCCCCGGCGACACGATCGCGACCTTCATGGAGCCCATCGCCACGGGCATCGCTTCCCTCGGTCACGACGTGCACATCGTCGCCCCGTGGACGCCCCGGTGGAATCGGAGCGCGCGAGACGGGAGGCTGACCTTTCACCTTTATCGATATGCGCCGACCGAGGGCTTGAACACGTTCGGCTACGCCACATCGATGCGGGCTGACGTCCGCCTACGCCTGTCGGCGGTCGCCGTCGCGCCGCTGGCCCTGGCCGCGGGATGGCGCGAAACGCGGCGTGTCGTTCGCCGCACCCGATCCGCGCTCGTGCACGCGCACTGGGTGATTCCCGGCGGTGTCGTGGGTGCCGCAGCCGCGGGCCGGCGGCCGCTGCTCATCAGCCTGCACGGCTCGGACGTGTTCGTGGCGGAGCGGCACAGGCTAGCCGGAACCGCGGCGCGAGCCGCCTTCTCGCGGGCTGCCTGGGTCACCGCCTGCAGCGCCGACCTGCGCGATCGCGCCGTGCGACTCGGTGCCCATCCGGATCGCACGACCGTGATTCCGTACGGCGTGGACACGGCTCGATTCAACCGTTCTGCCGCGCTTGGGACCGACACCCGCACGCGTCTCGGAATCCCGCCGGACGCACCGATCCTGTTCACTCTCGGCCGGCTGGTCGAGAAGAAGGGGTTCGTTCATCTCATCGACGCGGTCCCGCAGCTTTCACGTGAATTCCCCGGACTGCGGCTCCTGATCGGCGGCACGGGCGACCTCGAGCCGGCGTTGCGGGAGCGAGCGGCGTCGATCGGCGTTGCCCCGCGGGTCACGTTCCTGGGCAACGTCCCACACGACGAGGTGCCCGCCCTCCTCTCGGCGGCGGACGTCGCCGTCGTGCCATCCGTTCGCGACGATGCGGGGAACGTGGACGGGCTTCCGAATACGGTGATGGAGATCATGGCGTCGGCGACCCCCCTGGTCGCGACCACCGCCGGCGGGATCGGCGCCGTGGTCGAAGACGGTGTCACGGCGCGTGTGGTCCCCGAACGCGATGCGGACGCCCTCGCCGGGACGATCGCGGACCTGCTGCGTCGTCCCTCGCTCGCGTCGGAGATCGGCGCGCGCGCGCGCGCCGTCGCCTGCCGCGATCACAGCTGGGATCGGGTCGCCAGATCGTTCGACGCCATCTACCGGGCGATGGCTACACCAACGACGCGAGCCGGGGCGCCGCAGTCGTGACGTCAATCCTGCAGGCACTGCTCCTCGGCTTCGTGCCTGGCGCGGTCATCCTCCGAATTCCCACAGCGCGGGTGTCGGCCCGCGCCGGCCTTCCGGCCGAGGAACGCGCGTTCTGGTCGATCGCGCTGAGCGTCCTTCTGTCCACGATGGCCGCGCTCGCCCTGGCGACCGCGAATCGATACACGTTCTCTCGCGTCCTCTGGATCGACGCCACAGTGGTCGTCGCCGTCCTCCTTGTCTTCCGGAGCCGACTTCGCTTCGGCGCGGCCGCGGTCCCGCCGACATGGTCGATGGCCGTCCCGCTCCTGCTCCTCGCCGGGTCCGCGTATGTGTTCTCAGTCGTGCCGCCGGCGGAATACGTCATGGGCGGCAAGGACCCTGGCGTGTACGTGAACGCGGGTATCCGCATCGCGCAGCGCGGCGGCATCGTCGTGCAGGACCAGAGCGTCCAGACGCTGCCGGCCGTGTTTCGTGATCTCTTCTTCGCCAGGACGACTGAAGCGGGCTACTACAGCAGCCGCTTCATGGGGTTCTTCCTGCTCGACCCGACGCCCGGAACCGTCGTCGCGCAGTTCCCGGCGGGCTTCTCGTCGTGGGTGGCCCTCGCGTACGGACTCAACGGCCTGAGTGGTGCGCGATACGTTCCCGTGTTCTGCGCCGTCTTCGGCGTCGTCGCCGTGTACATGGCCGGCGTCCGCCTTCTTGGTCGGGCCGCCGCCGCGGCCGGCGCCGGGCTACTGGCGCTGAACGTCGCACAGCTGTGGTACGCGCGCTATCCGAGCGCCGAGATCCTGCTGCAGCCTCTCGTGTTCGCCGGCGTCCTCGCGTACTCCAGGGCCGTCCACGACGACATGCCGTTTTTCGCGCCTGTCGCCGCGCTCCTCTTCACTCTTGGCGCGCTCACGCACATCACCGGCATCTTCGTGATGCTGGCGATTGCCGCGGGCGCGGCCGTCGACGTGGCGCTCTACGGCTACCGCATACGGTCGGCATTCTGGCTCCTGCTGGCGCTCGGCACCGTTGTGGCGCTCGTGTTCCTCTGGCGCTACATCCCGCCGTACTTCAACGTGCCGGCGGAATTCATCGCCAGTCTCAACGGTCCACAAGTGGCCGGGATCGCTGGTCTCGCCGCGGTGGGGCTTTTCACCCTGCTTGCCTCTCGGCGTCTGGCACCAGATCGACGATTCCTGCCCGTGACCGCCGCTCTGACCCTCGCCGTGTGCGGCCTCGCCGCGTACGCGTATTTCGTTCGCACACCCGCGGGCCGGCTCGCGCCGCACGACGCCAACAGCCTGCGCGACTTTGCGGCGTTCTACGTCACCCCCATCGGTGTGACCGCGGCCCTGGCGGGCTTCGTGTTCATCGTCTGGACGCGACGGCAGGCGTCGACCTTCGCGATTCTCGTCGCGGCGTTTTCGGTCGTCTTCTTCTACAAGATCCGGATCATCCCAGAACACTTCTGGGCGGCGCGCCGGTTCCTGGCCGTGATCCTGCCAGGCATGCTCCTGTTCGTCGGGGCCGCGGCATTCGCCCCGGTGCCCGCCTCGGCGGCCGGCATCTGGCGCCGCTTCGACACGGCGCGCGCCCGCATGTGGCGACGGCTGGCCGGTGTCGCGCTGATCGCGATCCTTGCGCAGTCGTTCCACGAGGCGTCACGGCCGATCATGCGCCACGTCGAATACGCGACGCTCATTCCGCACATGGAGGCGCTCGCGGCCACGTTCGGCGACGACGACCTCGTCGTGTTCGAAGCCAGAGGGGCTTCGGACTCGCACGTGCTCGCGCTCCCGCTGGCGTACATCTACGCACGGAACGTGCTCGTATTCGCGCAGACAGACCCGCCGAAGGAGGTCTTCCGCGAGTTCCTCGGGTGGGCGCTCGGGCGTTATCGCCGGGTCTTCTTCGTCGGCGGCGGAGGCGGCGGCACCGAGCTCCTGTCGCGATCCATGAGCGCTGTCCCGGTCCGCGGCGAACGGTTTCAGATTCCCGAATTCGAATCGCCCGTCAACGCCTTTCCGCAACGCGTCCGGCACAAGGAGTTCGACCTCAGCGTGTACGAGCTCCTCCCGCAGCCGGTGAACGGGGCGACGATCGACATCGACGTCGGATCCGCCGACGACCTCTACGTGCGGCGCTTCCACGCCAAGGAGACCACCTCGGGTGGGCTGACGTCGCGTTGGACGCGTGACGTCTCGTTCCTCTCGCTCGTCGGCATCCGCGCGGAGCATCGCACCCTGACGATCTGGATGGGCCAAGGAGGGCGACCGCCGACCGCGGAGCCGGCGGGGATCGCCGTGACGCTTGGTGATCGCCAACTGGGCACGGTGACCGTTCGGGGGGGAATCGAGCCGTATCGCTTCGACATTCCCGCAGACCTGGCAGCCGCGCTCGCGCGCCAGGACGGCGCCGCCGTCCTCCGCCTCGACACCCGGACGTGGAACCCCGCGCGTACCATCGGCGGTGGGGATACGCGCGATCTCGGTGTCGTGCTCGATCGGGTCGAAGTCCGCTGAAAGAAGTCCGTTAAAAGACGGGTCGACCTGCCGCGCGCGCAGGCGATACGGAGTCTCACGAGGCACCGCTGGAACCCGGGAAACGCCGGACGTCAGCGCAGGCCGATGAGCTCGGTGTAGAGCCGCTCCATTCGTTTCACGACCACGCCGATGTCGAACAGGGCCTCGGCGCGGCGCGCGGCGCCGGCTCGCAGCGTGGCGCGCAATGCCTCGTCGGCGCTCAGGCGCGTCACGTCAGACGCGAGCGCTTCCGCGGACTGCGACAGCAGGCCCGTCTCGCCGTGCACGATGATGTCAGACGTGCCGCCCGTGTCCATTGCGGCCATCGGCACTCCCAATGCGCTCGCTTCGAGCAGCACTCTGCTGAGCGGTTCCTTCCACACCGACGGGAATACCAGGAGCTGGGCGTGCGCCAGCCAGCGGAACACCTCGTCCCGATCGCGCCAGCCGAGCACGCGCACGTCCCGCCCTGCCGCGGCGGCGGCTTGCAGCAGTGCCGTTCGATCGGGGCCGTCGCCGGCCACCACGAGCGGCATGGTCAACGCCGCGCGCTGGATGACCTCCACGAGCAGACGGGCCCCCTTGTTGCGCGTGAGCTTGCCGATGAACAGCGCGTACGGATGCTCCGCGGGCGGCCCTTCGCGACCCGCGGCGACCCGGATACGTCGAACGTCGACCGCGTTCGGAATGGCCTCGACCCGTGTCCGCGCCAGTTCCGGAGCGCGCGCCCGCAGATCGGCTTCGACGCTGCGGCTGACCGCGATCACCGCGTCCGCCTGGGCGAGCGTCGCCTGCTTCATGCGGAGATTGGATCGCATATACGGAATGGCGGGCAACGTCAGGGGCCACGCGCCGCCGGCATGCAGCGGCAGGCACGAGACCATCGCGCGAGCGCTGCACTGCGGGCAGATCGGCGCGTCCGTGTCGCGACGCAGCAGATCGCCCCAGTAGCACACTGGCCAGTAGTCCCGCACGGTGCAGACCGCGGGGATGCCCGAGGCGCGGGCCGCGCCGATCGCCGCGGGCCCGGACAGCACGTGCTGTCCGTGCACGATGTCGATGCGCTCGCGCGCGATGACGTCGCGCAGGAACCGATCGAGCTTCGGGTAGAGCCGCTCGTTGCGCGCGTAGTTCCTCACGAACGGGAGCGATGGTGCCGGCGCCGGGAACGCCGTGACATCGATGCCGTCGTAGGCCCACGGCCGTCCATCCGCGGTCGGCTGCACGACGACTGCGTAGTGCCCGCGCTGACGCAGGCCGCGAGTGAGCTCGTAGGTGCTCCAACCGCTGCCGCCGCACGTCGGCGGAAACGCGTCGGTCACGATCAGGATCCTCATGCCCGGCCGCTCACCGCGAAGCACATCGCTTCGCCCCGGCAGCGGCGCGGATCGCCGCATCGAGGGCGACGCAGTGCCCCTGCCAGCTGAAGTGCTCGACCACGCGTGCGCGCGCCGCCGCCCCGATGCGCACGCGCCCCGCGGCGTCGACCGCGCGCTCGATGGCCGCCGAGAGCGCCCCGGGGTCGCCTGCGTCGTAGAGAAATCCCTCCAGGCCATCCCGGACGATCTGGGCCATCCGGGGAATCCGCGGCACGACGACGGGAAGCCCGGACGCCATGTACTCGAAGATCTTCAGCGGGGACCAGAAGAAGTCGAGCGCCAGTGCCGGATGCCGGGAGACGTCGAACGGCGCGACGCCGACGTCGGCAGCCGCCAGGCACGCCGGAACCGCGTCGTGCTTCAGCGCACCGGTCAAAACAATACCCGGGATGCCCGCCGCCGCCGCGCTGACGGCCGCGAACTCGGGGCCGGAGCCGATCAACACGACCTTGATGTCGGACCGCCCGCGCGCGCGCAATTGCCGCACGGCCTCGACGAGCTGGGCCGCGCCGTGCCACGCGCGGAACGCCCCGACAAACACCACGATGCTCTCCCCGGCGTCGCGGCGAAAGGGAACCGGCCCGACGACGTCCGGCCTGAAGCGCTCGACGTCACCACCCCACTCGGCCTCGAGGATCCGGCCCCTGACGACGTCGAGCGGCAGGATCTTCGCCGTCGGCGTGACGATCAGGTCGCTCGCACGGCACTGCCAGTTGCGCCAACGCTCGAGCGGCCGCGCCAGCAGGAGCCTGTCGAGCCGAGCCTTGAGTGATCCAGGGTAGTCGACGACCGGCGCGTTCACCTCGAGGACGGCGATCGCTCCCACGCGGCGCGCGGCGAGCAGCCCCTCGCCGCCGAAGTTGTAGTAGCGCTCCATGACGACGTCGGGCTGAATCTTGCGGGCCCGCCGGATCACCGCGGGCGCACGCGCCAGGCGCAGCTGTCGCAGGCCAAACGGGGGAGGCATGGACGCCCAATGAACGGCGTCGGAGGAGCTACCCTCTCCAGGCGACACGAGCACGTGCATGTCGTGTCCGAGCGCGGCGAGCCCCTCGGCGACCGCGGTCACGTGGACGGCGCCCCCGTGCGACGAGGGGACCGCCTGATCGATGGCCGTGTAGAGGATCCGCATCGGCACGGCCGCTCAGCGACCCGACGTCGGCCGACCGGCCGGACCACGGTAGAACGATGGCCGGTCGAACACGTACCGATAGACGAGCCGCGGCAAGCGAATTGGGACCGTCACGAAGTTGTTGTACGCGTTGCGGCCGAGCTCGAGCCGCTGCCGATCCATCAGGCCGCTGCCGTATTGCGCCACCAGGCCCAGATTCCACCAGACGCACACGCAGACGACCACCAGCAGGATCTGTCGGCGACAGCCGGCGGCGATCGCGCGGAACGCGGCGGAGAGTCCGATCGACAGGCACACGGTCAATCCGATCAACCGTCGCTGTCCGAACGCGCTGCCGGTCCAGCTGCTCACGCTGCCGGAGATCCAGAGTTGCGTGCCGACCATGATGGCGCAGATCACACCAATCCACTGTGTGTCGGAAATCCACGGCGTGTCGGACAGGCCGGTCTCGTCGATGGCGGGATGGGCTTCGTTGGTAGCGGGATGAGTGCCATTGGTGCCGGAATGAACCGGAATCGCCCTGTCGAAGGCGCCGGCGACGAGCAGCGCGAGTCCTGCGAAGGCCGGAACGAGGATTGGCGACCAGAAGAGCGCACCGTACTCCGTCGACGCGAGGAGCTTCCAGACGTAGGGCGCCGTCCACGACATCTTCTCGGCAACCGCTGTGGAAGGGCCAAGGCGTCCGTACAGCGCGAGGTAGGTAAAGGCCTGCGGAAGTACGCAGAGTGCCGTCGTCGCTACTCCGGCGACCACGTGCAGGATCCAACGGGCCGGCTTCGTCTTGCCAGTCCGAACCGATCGCACCGCTGTCGTCGCGAAGTCGATCGCGGGTCCGAGCGCGATGAACGCGTCCTGCTCCCGCACCATCCCCGTCAGCGCCGCCAGCGCGCCGAGCGCGATGACACCCAGGGGAGCCCAGTCGCGGCGAACGCGCAGCCACACCACGACCAAGGCCGCCACCACCGCGGCCGAACAGGCGTGCGAGTAGCCAGGGGCGATGTACGTGTAGAACAGCAGCGGCGTGCCCGCGCCAATCGCAGCGGCGCTGAGGTCACCTGTTCCGAAGACCTGACGGACGGCGATCGTCGACAGCACGATCGCCAAGATGCCGTAGAACGCCGATCCCAACGTGACCGCGGCGATGTACGGCTGCGAAAAACCGTCGGCCGGTACCGAGGCACCGAGCGCTCGAGCGATACGTACTCCAAGATCAGCGGCGGCATAGAACGGCGTCCACATGATCGCCGTGCCAACCGGTGCGAAGTTGAACCGCCGTCCTGTCGGCGTCTCCGCTTCGAGAAACGTCTCGCTGAATCGGCCACCGATCACACCAGAGCCGTCCGGGAGCGGTCGGACCCCATGCGCGATGCCCCGATCGTAGAAGTAGTGGTACTCGTTGTCGAAGGAGAGATCGCGGTCGAACCACATCGACCGCAGGTAGGCGAAGTACTCGATTTCGTCGGAGGCGTACAGCCTCATCGTCACCAGCGGCAGTGATCCGATGACCGCCGCGGCGAGCAGCGCGTATTGCCACGCTCGTGGCCACGACGCGATCCGTTCCCACAGCCTCGTGCCCAGTCGATTCCGGCGGTTGGTCCGACGCAAGAGATGTCTCGAATTGACCGGCTGCGCCATCAGGACCGGCCCGGACCGATCCCGTACCTCGTCGTCTGGACCGTTGTCGACCGGAGCACGATCTGGATCTGCGGCCGGGATCTTCCCACAGGTGACAGGCGGACCACAATCACGAGTGGGAGAAAGCCTGACACTGCACATGCCCTGTGCTAGCATGAAGGCCCTACTCGCGCCTTTCGCTCCTCGCTCCTCAAGTTCTCTGGCGGGAGCGTCGCAACGCGGTTCTCCGTCGGGCTACACGTGCTGATGTCGCACTCTCCACAACGCTCCCAGGATAGTGCCACCGAGGGAATGTCTCGACCGTCCCTCGTGCTGCTGGCAGGGCTCGCTCTGCTCGTCATCGGCACCACGGTCGCCCGAACCTCCGGCCTGAACCCCGAGTCGCTCTGGTACGACGATCTCGCTTGGGCGGTGTTCGCCAGAACGCATGACGTGAGGGCGGTCCTCCATGCTCCATCACATGCTCCGTCCGGATTCCTTGCGCTCCTCACCGCCTCTTCCCTGCTGATCGACGATCCGGAACTGTCGATGCAGCTCGTCCCATTCGCGGCGGGCCTGGCCAGCATTCCCGTGATCGCCGCCGTCGTACGCCGTCTCACGAAGAGCGACGGCCTTGCGCTTCTCGGTGCGGCGGTCACGGCGTTGAATCCGCTGCTGGCACACTACACCCTCTTCGTGAAGCAGTACTCGCTGGACTTCTTCATCGGGGCTCTCCTGCTCTACTTCACGCTTCGGCTCCTCGAACGCTGCGAGATCCGTCTCGCCCACGCCGGCGCCCTCATTGCCGCCTCCGCTCTCGGCTTCGCGGTGTCGCCCGGGTCGTCCTTTGTCAGCGTGCCGGCCATCAACGCCGTCGCGATACGATCCTGGCGGACGCGCCGCAACGGCGTTCCCCTGGTGACGATCGTGACGGCCGTCTTCGAAGGCGTGCTCGCCGCCGTCGCGTTCTGGTATCGGATGCGCTACGGGGGCTTCTATTCCAGTATCCGCGAAGGGTTCATTCGCCGCCTGGGACACCCGATTCGCCTGCTCACCTTCTCCGTCACCGGTTTCAGGGACATCGCCGCCCGCAGCCTCCCCAGCTGGTTCGAGACGACGCCGTGGCAGCCGCACTTCATCCCGGCAGCCACCGTGTTCATCGCCGCCGGACTGGTTTGGGTGCTTGCTACCCGTTCGACACGGCACGCGCGCGCGCTCCTCGTGTGCTGCGTCGGGCTCTTCCTGGTAGCCACCTACACACACCTCTATCCCTTGACGCTCCGGCGAACCATCTGCTCGTTCCCGGTCTTCATCACCCTCGCGGTCATGGGTGTGCACGCAGCCACACAATGGCTCCCCCGTAGGGAAACCATCCGGATGGCGATCGGCGTGATCGCAGCCGTGTTCGCGCTGGTCGCTCCAGTGCAGGTCAGCTATTGGGACGTGGACGACTCGAAGCTCGTGAAGGCGCTTCCCGCGACCATCCAGGCAGCGGACGGACTGGTGCTGTCGCCGGCGGGCATCTACCTCACGGCGATCTACGGCCCGTGGCGCATCGCTTTCCGCCGAGGCGGCAGCGGTGTCAACATCTTCCGCGAGCGTACCCTGCAGCTGCCGGACGGCTCCGCCGATGCTGTCAGGCTCAGGGTCGAGCACTTTCTCGCATCATCTCGTCCGCCAGGAGTCGCCTACATGGGGTTCAGGACGAGGCCGAGGGTTACCGAGACAGTCCTCAGCGTTTTCGAAGAATTCGGGTACGAGCCAACGGCCGCGGAGACCACATCGCGCGGCACGCTGTATATCGCGCGCCAAGTGCACCCAACTGACAACTAGACGCGACGACGAATCGACGCGTGCGTATCGACATGTTCATGCCGGGGCTCCGCGGTGACGCGCTCGGCGCGAGCGTTCACGACGATTTCGCCGGTGCCGTGCGACAGCTCGGCCACACCTTTCGCATCGTGACCACCGCCAGCGGCGCGGCGCGGGCGAACTGGACCAGCGTCGGGAGCTCGCCCGCCTGGCGTGCCGTCGACCGGGCGTTGTCCCCGTGGTCGCGGACAAGAGCCCTGCTGTCGTCCGCGGCCGCGCTCTCGGAACACCTCGATCGCGATGGCGACCGGATCGACGTCTTGCACGAAGAGGTCGCCTACCCGTTCGCGGCGTCGGCGGCGTTGGCGGTCGGCGCGAGGCGATGGCGCGGACTCCTCGCCGTCACGCCCATGGGAGAGGACACGCTCGTGCACGAGCCGTCGTCTTACGGCTTTCGCCGGCACGTCGTGCCCCGATGGCTCGTGGCGCGCACGCTGCGCGGCGCAGGCGGCATCCGCTGCATCTCGCCGCTGCACGAGCGCGTGATCGCCTCCATCGCCCCGGACGTTCCGCGCCGGGTGATCCCCCTGAACGTCAACGCGTCAATCGTCGCGATGTCCAGCGAAAACGCAGACGCTCGCGCGGCCCGCCGCGCCGATGCGAGAGCGACTCTGGATGGCCTGTTCCACACAGCTGGCCGCCCGATCGTGCTCTCGCTCGGGCGGCTGCACCCATTCAAGGGCATCGACGTGCTCGTTCGCGCGATGCGTCACATCCCAGACGCGACACTCGTCATCGCCGGTCCGTCGCTCCGCCTGAAGACCACGGGCGACGAAGCGGGGCGTCTGGCGGGTCTCGTCGATCGCTACGAGCTGCGCGATCGCGTGCGGCTCGTGGGGCCAGTCCGGCCAGAGATGGCCCCGATCTTTCTCGCTGCCGCCGACGTGCTTGCAGTCCCCTCACATCTCGAGTCGCTCAACAAGGTCTGCGTCGAGGCCGCGGCGGTCGGCACGCCATTCGTCGTGACCGACTCGACGGGCATCTCGGCCTGGGTTGGGGCGCTGCCGGTCGGCTCCGTCGTGCCTTCGGGAGACGATCGTGCGCTGGCCGAGGGCATCCGCGCGACGCTCGGGCGAGCCGCTCCGGCGATGTCGGACACGCGGGCGTTCGTGGCTCCATTCACCCCAGAACGGGTGGCGCGGCAGGTATGCGCGTTTTATGAGGAACTGCTGGCCGGTCGTTAGCCGGGCAGCACATCACCTTCCCGTCACCGTGACCGCGCTGCTCGTACTCCTCAGCCTCCTCGTGCCTCTCTTGCCCGGACTGGCTGCAGTCCAATGGGTACGGGCGCAGTTCCGTGCGCGCGGCGTCGCCGCGCCAGACCTGCTGGTCGATCTGGTCGTCGCGTATGTGGGGATCGGCATCTCCGCGATCGCGCTCTGGATTGCCGCGGCGATCGCAGGCATGTCTGCCGCCACCTGTATCGGGGCCACGCTAGGCGTGACGTTTCTGATTACGGCGACCGCGCGTCTCCGGGCGAGGCGGCCGGCGACGGACGACGGGGCTCGCCACCGCTCCGGCCCACCCACGGCGCCGGCATTCTCCACGCCCTCGACACATCCGAATCACACGCGGCTGCTGCTTGCCTGCGCGCTCGCCAGCGCTGTCCTGTTCGCGATTCCGTTCGCGCCATATGGCTGGAACCGTCCGGACGGTGTGCACCGGATGGCGTTGACCGACTGGGAGAAACACATCGTGATGGCCACGGCCATCGCCGGGGCAGACGCGTTTCCCCCACCGCATCCGTACGTACGCGCCCACGCGGCTCCGTCGTACTACTTCGGGTATCACCTGGTTGGCGCCGCGATGACGTCGACGGGAAGCCGCGCCGGCGATGTATACCCGGCGCTCTGGCTCCTCGCGCTGCTCACCGCGGCCGCGACGCCGCTCGTCGTGTATGTCGTGGCGCGCGATCTGGTCGGGGCGGCCATCGCGCTCCCCGCCGCGGCCGGTTCGTCGCTGCTGGTGGGCTTCGACATCGTGCCCTTGGGCATCGACGCGGTGCGCGCCGCCGTCGCCGCATGGCCCCTCCCCCGCGGCTTCGCCGGCCTGCGCGCGATCATCCCGTCGACCCACATCGACTATTGGATTCACAACGTCGACCGCAGCTTCAGCGCGCCCATCGTGTCGACCATGTGGGCGCCGCACCAGACGGCCGCGACCCTCGTGGCGCTGGTGACGACGTATCTCCTGGCGCCCCGAGCCGACGACGACCCGGCGGCGCCGCGATCGGGAGCTCTGATGCCGGGCCTGCTGATTGCTTCGCTCGCCGCGC
>JBFXAT010000016.1:0-68541 GCA_050183995.1 Vicinamibacterales bacterium | reverse complement strand
CGCCGCGTGGGAGCGTGAAGTCGAGGCCGTCGATGAGCAGGCGATCGCCGTAGCCCTTCTGGAGCCCCCGCGCCTCGACGACGACGTCACCGAGACGTGGCCCGGGTGCGATGTAGATCTCCGCGGTCTCGATCTTCTGCGCGCTGTCCTCGCGGAGCAGGTCCTCGTACGCATTGAGACGGGCCTTGCCCTTCGCCTGCCGCGCGCGCGGCGACATGCGGATCCACTCGAGCTCGCGCTGCAGGGTGCGTTGCCGCCTCGTCTCCGCCTTCTCCTCCTGGGCCAGCCTGTTCTGCTTCTGGTCGAGCCAGGACGAGTAGTTGCCCTCCCACGGAATGCCGCGTCCGCGGTCCAGCTCGAGAATCCAGCCCGCGACGTTGTCGAGGAAGTAGCGGTCGTGCGTGACGGCGACGACCGTCCCGGCGTAGTCCTTCAGGAAGCGCTCGAGCCAGGCGACCGATTCGGCGTCCAGGTGGTTCGTCGGTTCGTCCAGGAGCAGGAGGTCTGGCGACTGCAGCAGCAGCCGGCAGAGGGCGACGCGGCGGCGCTCGCCGCCAGAGAGCTTCGTGACGTCGGCGTCCGCGGGGGGCAGCCGCAGCGCGTCCATCGCGAGCTCGATCCTCGAGTCGAGATCCCACGCGTTGGAGGCGTCGATGCGGTCCTGCACCGCGGCCTGCTCCTCGAGGATCTTGTCCATCTCCTCCGGAGAGAGATCCTCGCCCAGTCTCGCGTTCACGTCGTCGTAGCGTTGGAGCAGCGCCTTGATCGGCGCCACCCCCTCCTCCACGTTGCCAAGGACCGTCTTGGACGGGTTCAGGACGGGTTCCTGCTGGAGGAAGCCCACCGTCGTCCCGGCCGCCGCGAACGCTTCCCCGAGGAAGCTCTGATCCTCCCCCGCCATGATGCGGAGCAGCGAGCTCTTGCCCGCGCCGTTGAGCCCCAGGACGCCGATCTTGGCGCCGAAGTAGAACGACAGCCAGATGTCGTCGAGAACGCGGATATCGGGAGGATGAACCTTCCCAAGGCCTTTGATGGTGTAAATGAACTGGGGCATCGCTCAGCGCCTCACTGAATGTTTCTCACAGCTCGCGGACACGGCAGTCTGCCGGCTGCTACTGCCACCGCCGATTGCTGCGCGTTGGAGATTGGATTGCGCTGCGGGCCGCCGTTCGAAGAGGGATCGAGGCGAACGCTCCACCTGCGCAAGCCCTTCAGAGTACATGCTCGGCGGCTCGCGCGGCAAATGCCGCCGGGGAGACCAACGCTCCCGCGGGGCGTCTACAATCTGCTGTCTGGCTCCAGGCCTCGAATCCGCCGGCTCTGCCACGACATCTGCAACCGCCCGTGCCTGTCCGCCGCATCATTCACGTCGACATGGACGCGTTCTACGCCTCGGTTGAACAGCGCGACGATCCCGCGCTGCGGGGGCGGCCGGTCGCCGTCGGCGGTCAGCCTGACCGGCGCGGCGTCGTCGCTGCCGCCAGCTACGAGGCGCGCGCCTTCGGCGTCCGATCCGCGATGTCGATGGCCGCCGCGGTCCGCGCCTGTCCGCAGCTGATCATCGTGCGTCCCGACTTCGCGCGCTACAAGCAGACGTCCGATCGCGTCTTCGGCATCTTTCGGGAAGTCACGCCGCTCGTCGAGCCGCTCTCGCTCGACGAGGCCTACCTCGATGTGACCGAAAACGCCTGGGGCGAGCCGCTCGCCGGACGCGTCGCGCGCGGATTGAAGGCGCGGATCGTCGAGCAGACCGGCCTGACCGCGTCGGCCGGCGTGGCGCCGAACAAGTTTCTGGCGAAGATCGCGTCGGGCTGGAAGAAGCCCGACGGGCTGACGATCATCAGCCCAGACCGCGTCGAGCCCTTCCTCCAGCAGCTGCCCGTCGATGCACTCTGGGGGGTTGGACCCGTCACTGCCCGGAAGCTGCGTGCCGAGGGCATCCACCGGCTCGTGGACGTTCGATCCATCCCCTTCGATCGCCTGCAACGCGTCGTCGGCTCCTTCGCGGACGCCCTTCGGCGCCTCGCGCACGGTGTCGACGAACGTCCGGTCGTGGCGCACCGTTCCGCGAAGTCATCGGGGTCCGAGCGCACGTATGCGGAAGATCTGCGTGACACGGAGCTGATCAGGAGCGAAGTTGCGCGCATGGCGGCCCAGGCCGTGGCGTGGCTGGAACGCCGTTCGATCCTGGCGAGAACGATCACCCTGAAGGTCCGCTACTCCGACTTCACGACGGTCACGCGCAGCCACACATCGGCGCCCGAACGGGACGCCGCACGCCTGACCGCGCGCGCAGTAGAATTGCTGCGTCGCACCGATGCCGGGCACAGACCCGTGCGGCTGCTCGGCGTGAGCGTCCATAATTTCACGAGCAACACCGAGACGGGACCGAGCGCCACGGACCGCCTACCATTCGAGGACAATCGCTGACCATGCTCAAGGGAACACGTGACGGCATTCTCAAGCGGCTCCAGCCGGTCAGCATCCACGGGCAGATCAGCTGCGACGTATTCTTCACGAACGTCGACGATCCCGACGGACAGATCCATGTCGCGCGCCTGGGTCCCGAGGCGGTCTCCAGAAACCTGGAGCCTGGTGATCGAATTCAGGTCGAGTATCTGGTGGGCGTGCCGGTGAAGGTCACCAGGGTCGTCACCCTGTAGCGCTCCTTCGCTCTACGGCTTCACGACCCGGACGGAGCGCAGCTCGATTCGCGCGTCAGGCGTCTCACCCGTGCGGGGCGCGGCTTCGATCTTCTCCACGACGTCCATGCCCTCCACCACGCGCGCGAATGCGGTGTACACCCCATCGAGCGCGGGTGACGCGCCAACGCAGATGAAGAATGACGTAGAGGCGCTCGTCAGGCTCTCTCCCCGCGCCATCGAGACAATCCCCTTTTCGTGCGTCACGTCGCTGAACTCGGGCTGCAGATCGTGGATCAGTCCCTGCTGACGCTCGCTGAGCGGCGCCGTGCGCGACGACAGGGCCCCGGTCTGGATGACGAAGCCCGGAGCGACGCGGTGGAAGGCCATCGCGTTGTACACGCCCGCCTCCGACAGCCGGAGGAACTGCCGCACGGTTTCCGGCGCCTTGTCGACGAGGAACTCGATCGTGATCGCCCCTTCGCTCGTGTCCAGCACTGCACGGTAGGTGCCGAGTTGCGCTGGCGTCTCGTCGACGAACGGTTCCGGCGGCGTGTCTCGGATGGCGATCGACGTGATCTCGGCACGGTCGACCAGCGCCCCGGACGCATCCACGGGCATGGCCGAGATCCGCTGGAGCGCCTCCATGCCGTCCCACACCGTGCCGAAGACCGTGTACTGATTGTCGAGCGCCGGCTGATCGGCGAGGACGATGAAGAACTGCGTGCCTGCGCTGTCCGGCTTGCCCGGTACGAGCACGGCCGCCACCGAGCCACGCGTCATCTTCGGCGCACGCGCCTCCTGCTTCAGCAGGTTGAGTCCGCCGGTTCCATATTCGGCTCTCTTCGCAGGATCCTTCGACAGCGGGTCGCCGCCTTGCACCATGCCGTTGCGCACGGCGCGATGGAAGGTCGTCTTGTCGTACCCCCCAGATTCCGCAGTCTTGATGAACAACGCCACGTGGTTCGGCGCGGCCTCCTGCAGCAGATCGATGATCACCGTTCCAGCTGTCGTCTCGATGACAGCCTGCTTGCCTGCCGCCTGCTTGCCTGTCGTCTGCGGCTGCGGCTGCGGCTGCGGCTGCGCGTGAAGTGAAACAGATCGGAACGCGATCGCGAGCATGACCGCGGCGGCGACCCATGCCGACCGGATCGCGAGTCCGGACAACGCCCTGCCCGAGCCCTCTTCTTGCATCATGTCCGCTCCTGACGCGCCGGCCCTGGGGCGTCGATGATCCGCGCCGCGTGGCGGATGTAGTGCAGGCTCGACACGAGCGTAATCACCAGCGATGCCCAGACGAACGCATCGACGACGACCGACCGCCGTTCAAGGTAATTGAAGAACATGGCCACCACGGCGGTCAGCATGTACACGGCGGTCGCGATCTTGCCGAAGATCGACGGCCTGAAAGTGCGCGGGCCGAGCGCCAAGTTCACGATCGCCACTGTGGCGACGATGACGACGTCTCGGGTGAGGATGAGAATCGTGAGCCAGATCGGCAGCGGATTCGCGAGCCCCAGACCTGGTATCGTCAGGACCACGAAGGTGCCGACGGCGAGCAGCTTGTCGGCCATCGGATCGAGCCAGGCGCCTAGGCTGCTCTGCTGTCCGGATCGGCGCGCGATCAGGCCGTCGATGGCATCGGTCAGCCCGGCCACCATGAAGACGATCAGGGCCCAGCCCAGCTGACCGTAGATCACCAGCGTCACGAATGCGGGTACCAACAGCATCCGCAGCAGCGTGACCTGGTTGGCAGCGGTCAGGGCCGTCATCGACGATCGGAGGCTTGCGCCCTCGCAGGTCCGGCCAGCGCTTCGATCCGCTCGACCGCCGCGACTGCCTGCCCGCCGCTCACGGGCCTCGTCGGCTCGAAGGATCCGTCGGGCCCCATCTCCATGACACCGGATGCGACGGCGACCGACGCGGCCGGAAACGCGAGGTGCCCGCTGGTCAGGTCGGAGAAGTTCCGCCGCACGTTCTGCCAACCTGCGGCGCGGCCGGGGTCGGCGATCGCGACGAGCCCCAGCAGTCGCGAGACCGCCTGCGCGAAATCGACGCGGCGCACGATCGCCGCGGGCTGGAACGTGTGATTCGCATACGGCTCCATCACGCCCGCGCGCGCGACCGGGACGATCCAACGTTCGGCCCAGTTGTCCCGCACGTCGGTCATGACGCCGACGTCACGCGCCGGCGCCGAGGCGATGAGCCCCGCCAGTCGTACGCCGATCAGTGCCGCCAGTTCGGCGCGCGTGATCTCGGCGGTCGACGCAATGGCGCGATACTCGGCGGGAAGCCGCGCCAGCTCGAGTCGATCCAGCAGCGCGTCTCGCTTCGCCTCGACACCCGAATCGGGCTCGATCGCGAGCGCCTCGGAATAGGCTCGGACCGCACCCTCTGTGTCTCCCTGGGCTTCGAGGGCATCGCCAAGCGCCCCGAGCGTCAGCGGGTCGCTCGGATCGAGCGAGTGGGCGCGCCGCAGATGGTCGAGGGCGCCGGCCAGGTCTCCCTGCTGGCGCTCGATGCTTGCAACCTCGCGGTAGAGAAACGCGCTCTCGGGCGAGGCATCGATCGCGCTGAGATAAGCACGGCGCGCCTCGGTCATGTTGCCGGTCTTCGCCGCCTCCCGTGCGTTCGCGAGGTCCACCTGGAGGGAACGCAGCGTCAGCACGTCGATACGCCGCGCGATGTCGGTCAACGACGGATCGAGGCGGACGGCCTGCCGATAGGCGTCCAGGGCTTCGCTGTTCCGATTCGCCGCCTGAAGGGCCAACCCCTTTCCCGCCACCGCGGGCACGTAGTTGGACTCGAGGGCGAGCACACGCTCGAAGCGATCGAGCGCCTCGTCGGTCTCGCGCTTCGCGAGGGCCGCGTATCCGGACATCGTCAGGGTCGGATAGAAGTCGGGATCGCGGCGAAGAGCCGCGTTGATCTCACGCTCGGCGTTGCGCAGGTCCCCGGCCTGCAGGAACTGCCAGGCGCGCTCGTGATTCATCTCGACGCCGGTCGCCCCCAGGTCCAAGGGGATACGCGGCTCGACGTACTCCGGATGAAGCGGCGACGTGACGATCGGCACGCTCGCCGTTCGCGGCGCGCAGGCCGTCGCCAGCCCCAGCGCGACCACCGCACCTGCCAGTCTCCACACGCGCATCACGTGAATTCTACCGCGCAGGCGGCTGGAGCCAGCCCAGCAGTCGCCGGGGTACGTCGGCGACGATGTCCACCCGCCCATCGCGGACCTCGTGCTCGACAACCCGCCCGTGGCGGTAGACCCGCCGGATTCGCTCCCGGTGGTCGTCCACGTCCGGATTGAAGGTCAACTTGACGCGCCTCACGTCGAGCGCGAGGCGAGATGCGACGCTCTCGATGAGCTCGTCGACGCCGGTGCCGTCGCTGGCAGAGATGCAAGCTGCCGTGGCGTCGCCGTCGGCCAGCCGCGCGATCTCCACCGGCAGCAGGCGATCGCACTTGTTGAAGACCTCCACGATGGGGACGTCGAGCGCACCCACTTCGCCGAGAACCTGCCGCACGGCCGCCATTCGCCTCTCGCGGTCCGGTGCCGACGCGTCGATGACGTGCAGCACGAGGTCCGCCTCGCTCACCTCTTCGAGCGTCGCCCTGAAGGCCGCGACGAGAGCGTGCGGCAGCCGGTCGATGAATCCGACGGTATCCGACACCAGCAGTTCCCGGCTGTCGGGGAGTCGAATCTGGCGGACGAGTGGATCGAGCGTCACGAACAGCGCATCGGAAGCGTCGGCCGACGCGCGCGTCAGACGATTGAACAGGGTGGTCTTGCCGGCGTTGGTGTAGCCGACGAGCGCCACGGTCGGGACCGACGCCTTTCGACGCCGCTCGCGAAGCTGCGAACGGCGCGCCCGTACCGATTCGATCTCCTCAGTCAGGGCGTGAATGCGGCTTCGAATCCGGCGCCGGTCCGTTTCGAGCTTGGTCTCGCCGGGCCCTCTCGTTCCAATGCCGCCACCCAGTCGCGACAACGCCGCCCCTGAGCCGACGAGCCGAGGGAGCAGGTACTTGAGCTGTGCCAGCTCCACCTGGAGCTTCCCTTCGCGCGTCCGTGCGCGCCGGGCGAAGATGTCGAGGATCAGCTGCGTCCGGTCGATGATCTTGCGACCGACGGCGCCCTCGATCTGCCGCAGCTGCGCGGGAGAGAGCTCGTTGTCGAACACGACCACGTCCGCGGCTGTTTCGACGCAGGCGTCCGCCAGAGCGGCGATCTTTCCGCTGCCGAGAAACGTCGCCGGGTCCGGCTTGGGCCGCTCCTGCAGCACCCGGAGGACGACCTCGGCTCCTGCGGCTTCAGCGAGTCCCGCCAACTCGTCCAGGGAGCGCTCCGCGTCCACGCGGCGGGCGCGGCCGACCACGAGCCCTACGAGCGCGGCGCGTTCGGTTCCTGCGGGGGCGCGGCGCCTGCCGCCGCCAGTACGTGCTCCCATTCCACTGCTCCTGCCCTGATGAGATGCGGAACAGGGCCGGTGACGTCGACGATGGTCGACGGCGGCCCGCCTCGTGTTCGGCCGGAATCCACGAGCACGTCGATGCTCCCGCCCAGTGCGGCCGCCACATCGTCCGGGTTCGCCGTCGGCGGCTGTCCGCTCACGTTGGCGCTGGTGGCGGTGAGCGGCGTGCCGACGGCCGCGCACAGCGCACGGACGACGGCGTCGGCCGGTACCCTCACCCCGACGGTTGTGCCGCCGCCGGTCACCTCGACCGCCAGCCCCTCGGGCGCTCGCATCACGAGCGTCAACGGACCGGGCCAGAAGCTCGAGGCCAGCCGCTCGCCGAGCGGCGAGAGGACTCCAAGCACCGCGCGCACCTGCCCAGCGTCGGCAGCGACCAGCGGCAGGGCGCGCTCCTGACTCCTCGACTTGATCGTGAAGAGCCGTCCGACAGCCGACGCGTCGAATGGATCGACGGCCAGCCCGTAGAGGGTGTCCGTCGGGACCGCCGCGACGCCGCCGGCGCGCACGATCGCGGCCGCGCGCGCGATCGTCTCGCGGTCGGGCTCGCGCGCATCCACGACGAGGCGCACCATGGGGTCAGAAGCGGATTCTGACGTCCTTGGACGGAGCGACGTGGATGCTGTCGATGAAGCGGATGTAGTGCGGGTCGTTCTGCATGATCACCGAGCTGGTGCGCACGCCGTCGCCGAAGAAGCGGACGCCCCGCATCAGCGTGCCGTCGGTGACGCCCGTCGCGGCGAAGATCACCTTCGAACCCGGCGCCAGATCCTTGGACCGGTAGATCTTCTTGAAGTCGGAGATCCCCATGGCCCGGCAGCGCTCTTCGTGCTCGGGCGTGTTGACGACCAGTCTGGCGAAAATTTCGCCGTTCAGGCAGCGCATCGCGGCGGCCGTGATCACGCCTTCCGGCGCGCCGCCCGTGCCCATGACGGCGTGGACGCCGGATCCGACGACCGCCGCGGCGATGCCGGCCGACAGATCGCCGTCGCCGATCAGGCGAATGCGCGCACCGGTCGAGCGGATCTCGTCGACCAGCTGCTCGTGCCGGGGACGCTCGAGCACCACGATCACCAGATCCTCGACACGGCGGTCCAGACAGCGGGCGATCTCCCGCAGGTTATCGCGCACCGGGGCGTCGAGGCTGACCGCGTCCTTCGACGTCGGACCGACGACCAGCTTCTCCATGTAGAGATCCGGCGCGTGCAGCAGTCCGTCGCGGGTCGACGCGGCCAGCACGGCAATCGCGTTCGCGGCGCCCGTTGCGCAGAGGTTCGTGCCCTCGAGAGGGTCGACGGCGATGTCGACCTGCGGAAACCCGGCCACCGGCGTGCCGCGCATGGCGTGAGGCATGCCCACCTTCTCGCCGATGTAGAGCATCGGCGCCTGGTCGCGTTCGCCCTCGCCGATGACGATCCGGCCATCGATCGGCACGGTGTCCATCACGCGGCGCATCGCCTCGACGGCGACATGGTCCGAACGGTTGCGGTCGCCCTGTCCCATCGTCTGGGCGCAGGCGATGGCCGCCTGCTCGACAACGCGGAGGAATTCAAGCGAGAGATCTGAGTCCATGCTATGTGCTCGCGGGAGGCAGGTCGCACCGTGTGGGACGGTCGACTCGATAGCCAAGCAGGTAATCAGCCTGCATGAGCGTGTGAATTTCGCGCGTACCCTCGTAGATGACGGCGCCCTTGCAATTGCGGAAGAACCGTCCAACCGAATACTCGTCCGAGTACCCGTTGGCGCCGTGGATCTGCACCGCGTCGCCGGCGGCACGCTCGGAGGCGACGGTCGCAAACCATTTCGCGAGCCCAGTCTCGCGCGTGTTGCGCCGGCCGCTGTTCTTCAGCCAGCCGGCGCGCAGCCACAGGAGCCGAGACGCCTGGTAGTCCGATTCCATCTGGGCGATCATGGCCTTGACCAGCTGATGCTGTCCGATCTCGACGCCGAATGTCCGCCGCTCGTGCGCGTACCGCACGCTCGCGTCGCGACAGGCACGGATCAGTCCACTGGCCCCGGCGGCCACCGTGAATCGGCCTTGATCGAGCGCGAACATCGCGATCTTGAAGCCCTCGCCCGGACGACCGAGCAGATTGGCCTCGGGAACCTCGACGCCGTCCAGCTTGATCCACCCGGTATCGCCCGCTCGAATGCCCCACTTTTCCTTCATCGGCCCGCTCGAGAAGCCGGGCGACTGGCGTTCGACGATGAACGCGCTGAGACCGGCGGGGTCGCGCTGCGCCTTCAGCGCCAAGTCGGTCCACGCGAACACGAGGAACTGATCTGCGACGTCGGCGAGCGAAATCCAGCTCTTCTCGCCGGTGAGCACGTAACGATCGCCCTGCCGGACGGCGGTGCTCTCGATGGCACGGACGTCGCTGCCCGCGGACGGCTCCGTCAGCGCATAACCGGCGATCCTGCTCCCCTGCGCCTGCGGGACGAGATAGCGCTGTTTCTGCTCCTCGCTGCCCCACGCCACGAGCGTCAGGCAGTTCAGCCCGGCGTGTACCGACATGATCACGCGAAGGGACGTGTCGACGTACTCGAGCTCCTCGCACGCCAAGCCCAGGCAGATGTAGTCCATTCCCGCGCCGCCGTACTCCTGCGGCACCGAAACCCCGAGGAGCCCCAGCGAGGCCATGCCTCCCAGGATGCGATCGCGGTCGAAGCGATGCTGCCGATCGGCCTCGGCGATGCCCGGCGCGACGTCACGCGCGGCCCACTCGCGCACCGATTGCTCCAGCAGCCGCTGCTCATCCGAGAGGTCGAACCCGATCATCGAAGCGCCGGGATCGTATCACGCACCTGCGCGCGGCCGCACCTGCACGACGGCTCCGCGTTCGAGCCGCAGCGTCTTGGCCGCGCTGCCGCCGTTGAGCGCGACCTCCAGATGTCCGCTGCTGCCGATCAGGGCGCACGGTGCGCCGTGCGCGGCGTGCGCATAACTCGGCACGAGACCGGCGATCTCCACATCGCCCGCGTGGACGACGAGATCGGCGGGCAGGGACGCCACGGCCGAAGCCGCGATATTGGTGATCGCGTTTCCAAACCGATCGACCCGGATCACGCATCCGACGATCGTCCGGCCGCGCGTGACCGGCACCGGCAGATCGAGCGTGACCAGGTTCGAGACGTCCGGCCCCAATTCGCCCAACGGCACGCCTGCCGCCAGCCACGCCGCCGCCGGCGCGAACCTGTCCCGCCCCTCGAACGTGCGGCTGATCGCCGGCCGTTGATGGCGCGGCGACGTGATCTCCACCGCACGCACCGATCCGGCTCCGGACACGATCAGCGTGAAGAGACCGTTGTCCGGTCCGACGAAGCGGCGGCCGTCCGCCTCGGCGGCAATCCCTCGCCGGCTTCCGCCGACGCCAGGGTCCACGACCGCGACGAAGACGGTTTCGACCGGGAAATACCCCGCCGCCGCGGCCAGCTCGTACGCCGCCGCGGTGATGTCCTGCGGAGGGATTTCGTGCGTGAGGTCGACCAGCGTCGCGTCCGGACAGACGGCGAGCGCCGCCCCTTTCATCGCGCCGACGTAATGGTCGCGGAGGCCGAAATCAGACAGGAACGCGATGATCGGCCGGGCCATGCCGTCAACGCGTCTCGTAACTCGGCCGCTTGAAGAGGATCTCGCGCAGGTTGTTCTGCAACAGGTACGAGTCCGACACGCGAAGTCCCGAGAACAACCGGATGATGTCGCGGTTGGCGAGGCTCGCCTGCTTGGTCTGCGAGGCCGGATAGCTGCGGTAGCGCAGATTCAGGTCGTCGACGATCACGTACCGCGTGTAATGCGGCTGGCGCAACGGCGCGGTGCCGAAGAACGCGAGCAGCACACCCTCGGGCCGCAACAGCCTCGCCAGCTGATCCGCCAGCGCCTGCGACGCCGCCCGATCGAGGTAGTCCATCAGGTCCCAGCACAAGATGCCGTCGATGCTGGCATCCGGATGCGGGAAGCGTGACGCGAGCAACGCGGGCAGCGCGTCGAGCGTCTGCGTCTTGATGTGATGCTCGATCTCCCCGTAGATGTCGTCGACGATGATCCGGCAGCCCAGGTGATCGCCCAGGAAGTTCAGGTTCGATCCGACGACTGGCGCGAGGTCGAGCAGCGTCGGCGACTCGCGTTCCGAAACGGTCGCCAGGAACTTGCGCAGCGCCTTGGTCGGAAATACTGGATCCTCGGGCGGTGGTGGCGGCGGCGGCGGTTCCGGCTCTGGCTCCGGCAGCGGCGCCGGTTCGGGTCGACGAGGAGCGAAGCGATCGAGCAGGCCCATGCAGGCCCGCTCAGACGCGCGCGGCGGCCGGCTGTCCCGCGGCGGCAGCGGGCTTCGCCTCGACAGCGGGCTTCGCCGCCGCCGGCTTGCGCTGCATGTCGACGCTGCCGCGGAAGTGCGCCCCCTCGGAAATCGCGACCCGCGGCGACATGATGTCGCCGTTGACCGAACCCTTGTCCCGGATGTCGACTTTCTCGCTTGCGGTCACGTTGCCGTGAATCTCCCCAAGCACGATGATCGACTTCGCGAACACTTGCGCGCGGATCCGGCCATTGGGACCGATGGTCAGCACGTGGTCGGGCAGTTGAATCGTGCCCTCGACGTGCCCTTCGATCGTGAGATCCTCGCTCCCGCTCAGCTCGCCCTTGACGATGACCGACTTGCCGATATTCACGATGTCTCGCTCCGCGGAGTGACCGATTGGCGGTCTGTGTTGGAGGGATGTCGGCTGCGGCTGTGCCGCAGGCTGTCCGGTCGAGCCGCGGACGCCTTCGTCGCGTTTCCACATATGAACCTCGGCTTGCACGGTGTGGGGCGCCCGCCCCGGAGTGCTGGGAACTGTCGAGCCCTGAGTATAGGCTCGCCGAGAAACGGATGTCTAGTCCTTTTGCTGCCTACACTTAGCGTGAATGGTAGAATGAACAATTCACCATGCGTGTCTACTTCGACTACAACGCCACCACCCCGCCCGCACCCGAGGTGGTCGAGCGCGTGACTCTCGCGACACGCGACCTCTTCGGGAACGCGTCGAGCGTGCACCACTTCGGCCAGCAGGCCAAGGGCGCGCTCGACGAGGCCCGCTCCGCTGTCTCCGTGCTGGTGGGATGCGACCCTTCCGAGCTGGTGTTCACGAGCGGTGGGACCGAAGCGGACAACCTCGCCCTGCGCGGGGCCGCCGAGGCGCTCGAAGCCACGGGGCGGCGTCACCTGATCGCGAGCGCCATCGAACACGAGGCCGTGCTGAACACGTTGAAGGCGCTCACCCGCCGAGGCTGGCGCACGACGCTCATTCCGGTCGACCAGTCGGGCGTGGTGTCTCCCGCGCGCGTGCGCGAAGCCCTGACGCCGGACACCGCGCTCGTCTCGGTGATGCATGCCAACAACGAGATCGGCACGCTGCAGCCGATCGCCGACATCGCGGCCCTTGCGCACGAGCACGGAGCCTTGCTGCACACCGACGCCGTGCAGTCGATCGGCAAGGTGCCGGTCGACGTGCGGGCACTCGGTGTCGATCTGCTCGCGTTGTCCGCGCACAAGTTCAACGGCCCCAAGGGCGCCGGCGCGCTCTTCGTGAAGCGCGGCACGCGGCTGCTGCCGATTCTCACGGGTGGCAAACACGAGCGGAACCGGCGGGCGGGTACCGAAGACGTTCCCGCGATCGCCGGCATGGGGGTCGCCGCGACGCTCGCAGTGGCGAAGATGGACGGCGAAACCGTTCGTCTCGGGGCGCTTCGCGACCGGCTGGAGCGCGGCATTCTCGATCGGGTCCCCGGCACCGTCGTCAACGGCGGCGGCTCGCCTCGGGTCGCGAACACGACCAACGTCAGCTTCGATCGCGTCGAAGCCGAGAGCCTGCTGATCGCGCTCGACCTCGAAGGCATCGCGGTGTCCACCGGATCCGCCTGCTCGTCGGGCACGCTGGAGCCGTCGCACGTCCTGCGGGCCATGGGATTCCCGGCGCACCGCACCCAGAACGCGCTGCGCTTCAGCCTCGGCCTCTTCTCGACCGAGCGCGAAGTGGATCTCGTGCTGGACACCCTGCCACGACTGGTCGACCGGCTCCGACGTCTGACGCGCCCGCGCGCCGGTGCCGCGCGATGATCACATCGTTCCTACGGCAGCTGTACCCATGACAATCGTGGTGGCCATGTCGGGCGGCGTCGACTCCTCGGTCGCGGCTGCGATTCTCGCCGAGGAAGGGCACGACGTCATCGGCCTGTCGATGCAGCTGTACGATCAGTCGAACGGCGAGGCGTCGTTCGGGAGCTGCTGCTCGCTCGACGACCTTCACGACGCGCGGCGGGTCGCCGGGGCGCTCGGCATCGCCCACTACGTCTTGAACTTCGAGCGCGAGTTCGACGATCAGGTCGTCTCGAACTTCGTGCGTGAGTACGTCGGCGGACGCACGCCCATTCCCTGCGCGCACTGCAACAGCGACCTCAAGTTCGCCACGCTGGCGACGCGCGCCGCGGGATTCGGCGCCGAGGCCGTCGCGACCGGCCACTACGCGCGCGTGGAGCGCGACCCCGGCTCGGGCCGGTTTCTCCTCAAGCGCGGCGTGGATCTGAGCAAGGACCAGGCGTACTTCCTGTTCTCGCTCACGCAGGAGCAGCTCGCGTTGGCACGCTTCCCGGTGGGCACCGTCACCAAAGAGACCGTACGGACCCACGCGCGGCGCCTCGGCTTGCCGGTCGCCGATAAACCCGACAGCCAGGAGATCTGCTTCGTGCCCGACGGCGACTACGCAACATTCGTGGCCAGCCGGGCGCCCCACATGCCGGTCGGCGGGACGATCGTCGATCGCGAGGGGCGGACGCTCGGCACCCATGCCGGCATCCACCGCTTCACCGTGGGTCAGCGCAAGGGGCTCGGGCTCTCCACGTCACCGGACGGAACGGCGCGATACGTCCTCGCCCTGCGTCCAGCGGCGCGCGAAGTGGTCGTCGGTCCCCGGGATGCACTCGAGCGCACGACGTTGACCGCGTCCGGCGTCAATTGGATCACGGCCCGCTCCGAGACCCCGCTCAAGGTGACCGCCCAGATCCGCCACCGGCACCAGCCAGCCCCCGCGACGGTCTGCGCGCTCCCCGACGATCGCGACGCCCGCGCCGAGGTGCGCTTCGACGCACCGCAGGTCGCGATCGCGCCCGGACAGGCGGTGGTCTTCTACGACGACGATGTGGTCGTCGGCGGAGGGTGGATCGACTGACGGTGGATCGACTGAGGGTGGTTCGACTGAGGGGTCCGGCGCGGATTTGACGACGCCCTGCGTTGCGGGGTGAAATGCCCCTCGTGCCCTCGCCCGCGCATCTGGATGCACCCTTCGACTTGACGCCCGTCACCCTTCGCGGCACGCAGGTGACCCTGCGGCCGCTGAGTCTGGACCATCAGGCCGGACTCGTCGAGGCGGTTCGAGACGGTGAGCTGTGGCGCTTGTGGTTCACGACCGTTCCCGCGCCAGAGGAGATGGGCCTCGAGATCGCGCGGCGCCTGGCTCTGCAGCAGTCCGGATCGATGCTGCCGTTCACCGTGCTCGATCGCACGGGCACGCCGGTGGGGATGACGACGTTCATGAACGTCGACGCCGTTCATCGCCGGGTCGAGATCGGGGCGACCTGGTACGCGGCACGTGTGCAGCGTACGGTGCTCAATACCGAGTGCAAGCTCCTCCTGCTCACACACGCGTTCGAGACGCTCGCCTGCATCGCCGTCGAGCTGCGCACGCACGTCCTCAACGTCCGAAGCCGGCGGGCCATCGAGCGCCTCGGCGCGCGGCTCGACGGGATCCTGCGGAACCACCAGCGCGCGTCAAACGGCACGCTCCGCGACACGTGCGTCTACAGCATCATCGCCAGTGAGTGGCCGACGGTGCGAGCCCACCTCGAATGGCAGCGAGACAGGCGCTCGTAGGTCAGACCGAATGCAGGTGCTCGGGGATGCCTTCGAGGTAGTGCTCGGCGTCCAGCGCCGCCATACACCCTGACCCGGCGGCGGTGATCGCCTGCCGGTAGATGTGATCCTGCACGTCGCCGCAGGCGAAGACGCCTGGCAGATTGGTCTTCGTCCCGTCTCGAGTGACGACATAGCCGTCTTCGTCGAGCTCGAGCTGCCCCTTGAACAACGCGGTGTTCGGCGTGTGTCCGATCGCGATGAAGACACCAGCGACCGGCACCTCGCTCACCGATCCCGTCGTGACGTCCTGGAGAACGACGCTGCCCACGGCGCCCTGACCGGCATCGCGAATCTCCTCGACGATCGAGTTGAGCCGCAACTCGATCTTCGGATTCGCGCGCACCTTGTCCTGCATGATCTTCGACGCGCGGAAGGCGTCGCGCCGATGGACCAGCGTCACCTTCGAGGCGAACTTCGTGAGGAAGTTGGCCTCCTCCATGGCGGAGTCCCCTCCGCCGACGACCGCGATCTCCTGACCGCGAAAAAAGTAGCCGTCGCACGTCGCGCAGGTGGAGACCCCGTGCCCCATGAGTTGCCGTTCCGACGGCAGGCCCAGGAGCTTCGCCGAGGCGCCCGTCGCGATGATGATGGAGCGGGCCGTGTACTCGGCGTCGGTCGTCCGCACGACGAAGGGCGATGCGAGCAGGTCGACGGCAGTCACGTAGCTCTGCACGAGCTCCGCTCCGAATCGCTCGGCCTGCGCGCGCATCTCGCCCATCAGGTCCGGTCCCAGGATTCCGTCGCGATACCCGGGAAAGTTCTCCACCAGCGAGGTGATCATGAGCTGGCCGCCAGCCTCGAGCCCCTCGATCACGAGCGGGCTCAGATTGGCCCGGGCGGCGTAAAGCGCGGCGGTGAGTCCGGCGGGGCCGGACCCTATGACGATGACGTTGCGGGGTGTCATTCAGATGTGCTTATCGATGGCCTTCTTGAACTCTTCCTTGGGTGCGAGCCCGACGACCGACTCGACGATCGCGCCACCCTTGAAGAGCAACACCGCCGGAATGCCGCGGATCTGGAACTTGATCGCGGTGTTCGGGTTCTCGTCGACGTTCAGCTTGCCGATGGTCACCTTGCCCTCGTACTCCGCCGCCAGCTGGTCGATCGTGGGCCCCAGCCGTTTGCACGGGCCGCACCATTCCGCCCAGAAATCGACCAATACCGGCTGCCCGCTCTGCAGTACCGACGAGTCGAAGTTGCTGTCCGTGAAGGTCTGCACGTTGTCCGCTGCCATTAACCTCTCCCTTGGGTAGTCGCGAATCCATATATTTTGACGTACTCCCGAGCTGAGCGGTCCCAGGAAAGGTCTTGCTTCATCCCGTTCCGTTGCAGCGCGCGCCAGGCGGACCGGTTCCCGAATACTCCCAAGGCACGCCGCATCGTGCCGAACAGCGCCGCCGGCGAGTACTCGTCGAACACGAACCCGGTCGCCCCTTTTCGGCCGCGCGCGTAGTCCACGACGGTGTCGGCCAGCCCTCCAGTCCGACGGACGATGGGCACGGTGCCGTACCGCAGGCTGTACATCTGGTTCAAGCCGCAGGGCTCGAACAGCGACGGCATCAGGAAGATGTCGGCGCCGCCCTCGATGAGATGCGCCAGCCCTTCGTCGAAGCCGATGCGTGCGCCGATCCGATCCGGATGCGCCGCGGCGAGGGCGCGCCACATGTCCTGATAGCGCGGCTCTCCGGTCCCGAGCACCACGAACGAGGCGTTCAGCGCGGGCAACTGCGGCGAGAGCGCCGCAATCAGGTCGAGCCCCTTTTGGTCCACCATCCGCGAGATCATGCCCACGAGCGGGCGCGCAAGCGCCCCGTCGTCGGCTTCGAGTCCGTACGCGCGCAGGACCGCGGCCTTGGCGGCCCGCTTCCCGGCCAGATCGTCGGCGCTGTACGGCTCTGGGAGATGCTTGTCGTGAGCCGGATCCCACTCCCGCACGTCGATGCCGTTCAACACGCCGAACAGTCGTTCGGCTCTCGATCGCAAAATGCCGTCGAAGCCGGCGCCTCCGGCCGGCGTCTGGATCTCCCTGGCGTACCCCGGGCTGACCGTGGTCACCGCGTCCGCATTGACCACGCCTCCCTTCAAGAAGCTCATCGTCTCCCAGAACTCGAGCTGCTCGATCGTGTACGCGCTCCACGGCAAATCGAGCCGAGGGACCCAATCGGGTTCGAAACGTCCCTGATAGGCGAGGTTGTGGATCGTGAACACGGAGCGAGCGCCAGCGAGAAGCGGATTGCCGGCGTACATCGTTCGCAGGTAGACCGGCGCCAGCCCCGCCTGCCAGTCGTGGGCGTGGACGATGGTCGGCGCGACGCCGGCACGAATCGCCCATTCGAAGGCCGCGCGGGCGAGCAGCGCGAACCGGCGCGGGTTGTCCGGGTAGTCCGCGTTCCCCTCGCCGTACAAATAAGGGCGGTCGTAGAGGGACGGCTCGTCGACCAAGATCGCGCGCGCGCCGTCGGCCAGCGGTTCCTCGTAGAAGCGCACGTCGGCGAAGAAGCCGCCGACCGTCACAGGGCGCCGCTCGAGGAACCGGCCGGCGTCGACGCCGCGGTAGCGAGGCATCACCAGCGTGACGTCCCACCCGAGACGCGCCAGGGCCGCTGGCAACGCCCCAAGCACGTCCGCCAGCCCTCCGGTCTTGGCGAAGGGCAGCGCTTCCGAGCCGATCATCAGGACTGTGCGCGGGGGAGAAGGGGGCTGGGGTTGTCCGGCTGGCGGCATGCGACGGTGCGCCATTGTATCAACCGGTCGCCCGGCCGCCTGCTCGAGGCACGATACAATAGCTCAAGTGTCAGAACGCCCGCCCCGCCCGACTCGTGCGGAGCCCCGTGAAATCGTCGAGCTCCGGCAGGTCAAGAGCGCCCATCCCGAGCTCTCACAGGCGGTCGACATGCAGATCGCGCTCGTGCAGATCCAGCGGCGCGTGCAGTCGCGCGTGCCGCTCCCGCGGCTGCAGCCCGATCCCGGATGGCTCTCCGCCCAACAACAAGCGGGCCGTCCGGCTGTGCGGTTCGGCGACATCCCGCTCGATTGGAGCGATTTCCGTCTGACACTTCGTCAGACTTCGGACGTGCTTCATCGCTACGAGACGATCGACCGGTCGGAGTACGAACAGCTGCTGACTTTGACGCGGGACGGCAACGCCCTCGAACCGATCGTCACCAACTGGTATCTCGCGAGTTCCGGGGTCGAACCGGGGCCGCCGCCACAGCGGCTTCCCGCCGATGCGCCCGACAGCATCGAGCAGCTACTCCTGCTCTCCTTGCGGCCTTTTCTCGCACGCTGCGCTGAAGCGCTGCTGCCGAGGCCCGACTTCGCGCGCTGGCATCACGGACACTGCCCCGTCTGCGGCTGGGAGCCGGACTTCGCGGTCGTGGGACTCGACGGCGAGCGGAAGCTGATCTGCGGGCGATGTCTGGCGCAGTGGGTCTACGGCGTTCACACCTGTCCGTACTGCGCGAACGACGAGCGCACGCTGGTCACGTCTTTCGCGACGCGCGACGGCCGGTACCGTGTGTATGGATGCGATGTCTGCCGGAGGTATCTGAAAGCCTACGATGCGCGTCACGGGCAGCGGCCCGTGATGGCCGCCGTGGACACGGTGGCCACGCTGCCGCTCGACGCGGCAGCCATGGCGCGGGGCTATCGAGGCTGAACGTCGGCTACTGCTGATCGCGCAGCGCGGTCGGCGTGCTGGTCGCGAAGAGCGTCGAGGCCTTCGACGAGAGCCACGTGAAGAGGTTCTGGGTTTCCAGGAACCGGCCCGCGTTCGAACGGGCGCCGAGCACGACGACCGCCACCTGTTGCCCCCCCTGCGGGAGCTGGAGCAGCGTCGCGAGGCAGTAACCGGCCTTCGAGATGAACCCGGTCTTCCCCGCCATCACTTCCAGATCGCTGCGCTCGAGCAGATGGTTGGTGTTGCGGAACGTGATCGTGCGTCGCGCGGTGTGAATCGTGTCCTGTCGCGTTCGCATGAGCGAGGACATGCGCTCGTCGCCGGAGACGTGCGTGATCAGCTTCGCCATGTCGAACGCCGACGACACGTTGTCCGAGAGCAGGCCGGAAGGATCCGCGTAGTGCGTGCTCTCGAGCCCCAGCTCCGCCGCCTTCTCGTTCATACGACGGATGAAACCGACCGAGCCGTGAGGCGACACACGCGCCAGCGCCCGGGCGGCCGCGTTGTCGGAGGCGATCAGGAGCAGATGGAGCAAATCGCCAGTCCTGAGCTTGTCCCCAGCGATGAGCCGGGTGGTCGACGCTCGAAACACGTCACTGCGGACGACCGTCACCACCTGCGTCAGATCAGGATCGTTTTCGAGGAAGACCGTCGCCGTCATCAACTTGGTGATGCTGGCAATCGACCGCTGATCCTGCGAGTGCTCCTCCCAGAGAACCTCGTTGGTCTCGGGGTTGTAGATGATGGCCGCGGCGGCGCGAAGGTCTGGCACCAACTCGCCGCTGGCGTCCACCTTGTAGCGCGGCACGACGGTGTCGGCCATCTCGCGAGCCGTGGCGGCGGCGCGACGCGCCGCGGCCGTCTGCGGACGACGCGCGACGGCCTTGCGAACCGGAGCCTTCCTGACGGTCGCCCGTTTCGCCGGAGCCTTCGTGGTCTTTCGTGCGGCGGACGAGCCGGACTGTGCCTCGAGCGGAACGCTCCCGAAGGCAAAGACGCCGGCGAGTAGCAGAGTACCAATCCAGAAAGTTGGTTTTCTGTGCACCATGAGACCTGCGACTGTAAGTGTTCGGAAAGGCACGGTCATTCTAGCAGGGAATTCATAGAGGGCAAGCGGTTTATCGCTTCGCGGCCGAAATCACTTACGCTTCGTCGCCGCTGCCCCGTCGCCAAGTCTCGTGCCAGCCGGCCGCCGTGTGATCGCTCGCGCCCGCCGACTCTCTGATCTAGTATCGGTCCCGCAGACCAACGGCCACATGACACCGGGCGACCTGGAGGAATACAGAGCACTGCGCGCGACGATCCGCGAGCGCGGAACCGCACGCGTCTGGATCGCGGTGGCCGGGCTGGCGGCCTGGAGTGCGATCGCGCTCGCGTCGACCGTGCTGGCCGGCACACCCGCGGCCACCCTGCCGCCACTGCTCTTGCTTGCCGTCGCATTCGAGGCCGTCTTCGCCCTGCACACCGGAGTCGAACGCGTTGGCCGTTACATCCAGGTGTTCCACGAAGGTGACGGCTCCGCCTGGGAACATGCGGCCATGGCGTATGGACGCGCGTTCCCTGGCGGCGGCCTCGACCCCCTCTTTTGCACGTTCTTCTGGCTCGCCGCGCTGCTGAACCTTCTACCGGCCCTGTCCGGGCAGCCCCTGGCCGCCGACTCCTGGCTGGTCGTGCTCGCACACGCGCTGTTCGCCTTCCGGATCTGGCGCGCGCGTCGCGACGCCGCACGGCAGCGCGCCATCGATCTCGATCGCTTTCGCCGGCTTCAGAACGATTCCGCGACGCTTCCGACGCGCGCATCGTCTGCATCATCTGCGGGGTCTGCGGGGGCCGACGCGTCAGCGCGGCAGCGCTGACGCCTGCGTCAGTTCTCGGTCAGCGCAATCGTCAGCAGGATCGCGTTCTGCGTGCCCAGCCACGAGTTGGTCGCATCGAACCATTCGGACGGAAGATGCGAATCGTACGACTCTCCCCCGCCGCCGATCGAGATGGCGGGAATGCCGAGGCTCAGCGGCAGATTCGCGTCGCTCGACGCTTCGCTGTACACGGGCACGAGGCGAAGCGCGCGCGCCACGGCGGCGGCGGTGAGCACGATCGGGGAGTCGCGCGGAATCGACCCCGCCGGGCGATCCCCAACCAGATCCTTCACCACGCTGAGGCCGCGCCCCCACCGTGTCTGCTCCTCCGACACGGCATCGTCGATGGCGTTGAGCAGCCGCACGTCGAGCTCGGCCAGCGCCGATCGGTTCGCGGACCGGACCTCCACCTCCATCCACGCCTCGTAGGGGATGGCGTTGACTGCCGTGCCGCCACCCACTCGCCCGACGTTGAAGGTCGTGCGTGAACTCTCTGTGCGGAAGTCGGCGATTTTCGCGATCGCGCGCCCGAGCGCGTTCGCGGGGTTCGGCAGCCCGAATTGACTGAAGCTGTGGCCGCCTGGTCCCCTGAACGTCACGCGATAGCGACGGCTCCCGACACCGACGGTGCTGATCTGAATGCCGGCGTTGTCAATCGTCACGAAGCGGTCCACGTCGCCCTTGAGCGTGTCGCCGAAGAGCGCCTTCATGCCGCGAAGATCCCCCAATCCCTCCTCGCCCACATTGGCGACGAAGGTGACCGGACCTGTGGTCTTCACGCCGCCCTGATCCAACGATCGTGCGATCGCGACGAGCACTGCCAGCCCGCGGCAGTTGTCGCCGATGCCGGGTCCTCGAAGGATTGTCCCCTGCCGGGTCACCTTTACCGGGATGTCCGGGGGAAAGACCGTATCGAGATGTGCGGCGACGACGAGACGCGGCCGAGGGGTCGTTCCAGGCCGCTCGCCGAGCACGTTGCCAACCCGATCGACGCGAACGTTCCGCAGGCCGAGCGCGACAAACGTCTGACGCAGCGTCTCGCCGCGTGCCGCCTCCTGGAACGGCGGCGCCGGCACCTCGCAGAATCGGATCTGATCCTCCAGGGTGCGCGGCTCGCTCGCCTTCGCCGCCGACAGCGCGGCTGCCACAGCCGGACGCTGAGCGAGGGACGGCACCCCCGACGGTTGTTGTGCCGAGACACCCGGTCCATCGGACAGCGCGAGCCCCGCCGCGAGCGCGAGGACCGCGAGAGCCGCGCGGCGAAGCCTCATGCCTGATTGTGTATCACGAGACGAGCACCGCCGGTCGCGCTTCGTGCACGGCATTGATCAGCCAGAGGCCGGTCGCACGGTTCAGATCCTCCCGTGTCAGCACCGCCTCGCGAATCGCTCCCGACGCGATCATCGCCGCACGGCACGTGCCCGGGAGCAGACCGCACCGGACGGGCGGCGTCACACGCGCGCCGTCGATCTCGAGCACCAGATTCGCCGTCGTGGCTTCCGTCAGCTGACCCTCGACATTCCATAGCAGCACCTCGTCGCAGCCCGGCATCGCCGCTCGCGCGGCGTCGTACAGGGAGCGGTGGGTCGTCTTGTGGTACAGCCAGACGTTCGCGGCGTCGATCGGAGACGCCGCAAGCTTCACGCGCAGTGGGCCCGGAGTTGAACGATGCGGCCGCTTCTCGGTCCGCGCCGCTCCGTCTCGCGACACGAGCAGCCGCACGCGCTGCGCGGCCGTCTCGGCGGCGACCGCCTGATCGAGCGCGCGGCGCACCGACGCCGCGTCGAGCGCGATGCCGAAGTACTCGGCCGAACCCTGAAGGCGCGCAAGGTGCTCCTCCAGCAGCAGGTAGCCTCCGTCGGGCTGCCAACGCAGCGTCTCGAGCAGATCGAATCGCACGGGACGTCGCCCGAGAACGGCAGCCTTGAGGAGGCACTCGTCGTATTCGGCGTCCGCCTCGGAATCCCACACGATGCCGCTGCCGACGCCGAACTCCACGCGCCCACGCAACCGGTCCACGATTGCCGTACGGATCGCGACGTTGAAATGCGCGTCTCCGCTCGGCGATATCCGGCCGATCGCACCCGTATAGATGCCTCGGGGGCCGTCTTCGAGATCGCGGAGGATCTCCATCGTGCGCACTTTCGGCGCGCCGGTGATGGACGCAGAGGGGTGCAGTGCCGCGACGAGACGGTCGAGGGACGCGAGCGTGCGCGCCGTCACGAGCGACGTCATCTGCCAGACGCCCGGATAGCGCTCGATCGAGAAGAGCTCGGGCACCCGGATCGATCCGACGTCTGCGACGCGCCCGAGATCGTTGCGCACCATGTCGACGACCATGACGTTTTCGGCCCGATCCTTGTTCGACTGCCTCAGCCGGTCGCTCAGCTCGCGGTCCTCCTCGATCGTGAGACCGCGCCGCGTCGTGCCCTTCATCGGACGCGCCAGCACCTGATCGTTCCGGATCGCGAAGAAGAGCTCCGGCGACGCCGAGCAGATCGCGAGGTCGCCGATGTCGAGGAAACACGAGTACGTCCCCTGCTGTGCCTCGACCAGATCCGCGAACAGGTCGAACGGGTCGCCCTCGAATGCGGCCTCGACCCGGAGCGTCAGGTTCACCTGATAGCTGTCCCCGGCCGACAGGTGCTGCTTGATCCGTTCGAAGCGGCGTCGGAACGCATCGCGTTCCAGCGTCGGCCTGGAGGTACCCAGCGTGTAGCCGCCCTGCGACTGCGGGGCGCCCACGACACGGCTGCTGGACGTCTCGTAGAGTCCGAACCAGAGCAGCGGGATCCCCGGTGGAGGGGCATGGGCGGTCAACCCAAAGGCCGCTCCCGCTTCGTAGGTGAGGAACCCGATCGCGTGCAGTCCGCGGTCGCGGGTGAGCCGCTCCACCTCGGCGAGCGCCGGTCGAATGTCGGACACCGCTTCGGCCCGGATGACCATCGCGGGATCCGACCACCGCGTCCATCGCCCGTCCGGCTCACGGAGACACACTGGGAAACAGTCACGCACAGAATGGAAATTATTACGCGTTCCTTGAATCCAAGAGTCCGGATCGCGAACCGGCGACGGCGAAAAACCACGACGCCCTCGGCGTAGTTGCACAAATTCGCGACCGATAATCGTTTCAAGATTTACGTTGCGGGCGCGACCTCAGCGGTACGCGCCTTGCTGTAGGCCCGCTCACCGCGCCGTCCACAGAGGGACGGTCGGGCCGGAAAACCGTCTGCGCGAGGGTGTCATGAGTCTGGTAAGGCTGCTCGGGTTCACAACCTTGACCTGCGGCTGCATCGTCGGCCGTTACCGCGAGCTGGCGACCAGCCGCGAGGTGACGTACGTCGAGGAGAAGGGCAAGGGGTGCGCGAGCCACGGACACCGCCGCAATCACGTCGTCGCCAGGGGCGCTCGCCTCGCTCCTCAGCTCCTGCACAAAGCCTCCTGAGCCGCTGCCGCCCGTCGCGGCAGCCGGGGCCACGGCTAACGTACAATTGCGCGACAGCCGAAAAGACTGTCAATGATGCGCAGCGCCGTGAACCCGTATAGAACCCTTGGCACCGGCAACGCCAGTGGGACCTTCTATCTCGCCGATTGCCTCGAGCTCCTCGAAGCGCTCCCCGAAGCCAGTATCGACGTCATCGTCACGTCGCCGCCTTACAACATCGGGATCCGCTACAACAGCTACGAGGACGCCCTGGAGCAGGACGAGTACCTGCGTTGGACCGGGCGCTGGATCGCGGCGGCCGCGCGCGTGCTCACACCCGAAGGTTCGCTGTTTCTGAACGTCGGCACACGTCCCTCCGATCCGTGGACGGCGCTCGACGTGGCCCAGGCAGCGCGTCAGCATCTCAAGCTGCAGAACATCATTCACTGGGTGAAGTCGGTGGTGATCGATCGAGGCGCCGCCGGCGCGGCCGCGGGGCTGACGCGCGATCTGGCGGTTGGCCACTACAAGCCGATCAATAGCGGACGGTACCTGAACGACTGCCACGAGTTCCTGTTCCACTTCACTCCCGGCGGAACGACACGGCTCGAGCGGCTCGCGCTGGGCGTGCCCTATCAGGACCCCTCGAACATCGCCCGCTGGCGCTCCGCCGCCGAAGGCGTGCGGTGCCGCGGAAACACCTGGTTCATTCCCTACGAGACCATTCAGCGGCGCGACCGCGACCGGCCGCACCCCGCGACGTTCCCGGCCAAACTGCCCGAGCAGTGCATCCGGCTGCACGGCGTCTCGCGCGTGAAGACCGTGATGGATCCCTTCACGGGACTCGGCAGCACGGCTGTCGCCTGCGCGCGCCTCGGCGTGAAATTTGTCGGGTGCGATCTCGACGCCACCTATCTGGACGAGGCGGTCGAACGGATGGAAGGTGTGATGACCGCCCGCGCGGCGCTTCCCGCGCGGGCGAAGATGGCGAAGGTCAGCCGGCGGTCTACCGCCGCTTCGGCTGACCGGGCGGCGGCTGCTTCGGCTGCTGGTCGTCTCGCGCAGGAGCAGGAGCCGGCGCGGAAGCGGGCGTAGACGGCCGCAGCACGTACTCCTTGCGGGAGAAGACCTCGCTGTCCGGCCGCAACACTTTCACTTCGACCTCGCGGCGACGTTTCGTCGGGTCGGGGTTGGTCGAGTAGTAGCCAAGCACGTAGTAGTCGCTGCTCGAGGCGTCGATCTGCTTCAACGCCTTGTCGAAATCGTTCATGTTCACCACGGCGAGCCCGCCGGTCTGCTCCGCCAGCACCCGCATGCTGTTCTGCGACTTCCTGACGTAGTTGCTCCACTCCACCGGGTCGACCTGTTCGTCGATGTCGGTGCCTCCAACCAGCCCGCGCGGGTCGATCGGATAGATCGTGGTGTTCGCGCGGTTCGCCGACCGGGTCAGGTCGGAGAGTTGCGCCGTGAGATCCGCGTCGCTGAAGGTCTCGCGCTGACGCTGGTACTGTGTGAACGGATCGGCGGAACGCGAGCCGTCGCTCATCGTGTTCGCGGCAGCGTTGCCCCGGTTCTGAATGAATGGCGAATCCAGCGCCTGACCTCCCAGCCGGGAGTCCTGGAACGGATTGAAGTCGTAGCCTTCGCTCACCCAGATGATGGCTTTTCGCCTGTTGTGCACCTTCTCGAGGTTGCCGAGGGCCTCCTGCATCGTCCCGAATGCCACCTGCGCGTTGTAGCGCAGTTCGCTCAAGCCTTCCGTGCCGGTGCCGCGCTGAATCAGCTCGCTCGGTTTCAGGCCGCTGCCGCTCATCTTGTTGATGGCTTCGTCCAATCGGCTGCGGTCATACGTCATGTCGATGTGAATCGACGACGGGCCGCTCGACACGATGCCGAAGAGATCGCCATCGTGAAGCAGATTGCGGCCGATCCGCTTGAACAGCTCGCGTACGCGACCGGTGTTCTGAAATTGCAGGTGCAGATCGTCGACGAAGAACAGAAAGATCCGGCCTGACGTATCGGGTGCGTGCCGCGAGGGCGGAAGAATGATGCCTTCGGGCGGCGGTGGCGGAGGCGCCTCGACGAGATTGCTGACGCGTCCCCCATGACTCATCGTCATGGAGGTGATTTCCTGCTTGACGCCGTCCTCGTAGATTTCGAACTCGTCCCTTCGAAGGTCCGGGACGAAGCGCCCTTCCTTGTCCTTGACGACGACGTCCATCGTGACGGCGTCGATCTGGACCCGGAAGTCGGGAGGCACCTGGTTCTGCGTAGTGGTCGGCGCGGCCGACGTGCCGGATTGAGCCGGCGCCTGCGCCGAGAGGCTGGCGGCAACTGCGACACCGAGGGCCGAGGACCAGAACCCTTTCAGTTTCAGGCTCATACCTGTTGGATTATGCCACGGGGGGCGCCCAGGTCTACTCCTCTTCGAACCCGTCCGGAGACGCATCTCCGTCTGGTGCCTCGCCTCCCGCCTCGGGTGCTCCTGGCTCGGCGTCGCCCGCATCGAGCGCCGCCTCGGATTCCCCGGCCCCGACTCCGCTCCGGCCCTTCCGGCGGCGACCCCCGCGCCGACGCCGGCGCCGGCGTGGCGCGACATCTCCGTCAGCCGCGGACGTGGTCGACGCTCGTGCGGCCTCACCGCCCTCGGACGCGTCCACCGACTTGGGGACCCCGTTCGGTTCGAGGGACAGGAGCGTCGAAGCCTCGCTGACCTGGACGTCTGGAGTGTGATCGGGAGTCGCGAGCCGCTCGACTTCGACCTCTGCCGCGTGGCGGACTTCGGGTGGTGCGGCGAACTCTACGTCCAGCGCCGCCTTGCCCTCGGCGACTCCGTCGGCTCCGTCGCCTCCCGAGGCGAGCAGCGCCGCCTCTGCTGCCTTGCGCTCCGCCTTGGCCGCGCGTTCCGCCCGACGGCGTTCGCGCCAGAACTCCGTCATGTCAGGCGGCGGCATCGGCGTGGACACGATACGGTCCCAGTCGAAGTCGACGCCGGGGTGCTGGCGTTCCAGCGCCGCACGAACGTCAGGGTCGAACGGCTCGCGTCCGATCTTCACGCCGGGCGGCGTGCGGTACCAGTACAGAACCCGCGATCGCGCCGGCTTGCCACGCTTCGACACGCTGTGGACGAGGTAGACGTACTCGTAGCCCCGCTTGTCGCGGGAGAAGCGGACGGACGGCACGTGTTACTTGCGCTTCTGCGGCCTGGAGGTCTTCTTGGCGGCCGCGGCCTTGCGCCGGGGGGCGGTCCCTTTCGCGACGCGGCCAGCAGGACGCTTCGCCGGTGCCGGTGCCGCCGCCTTGCGCCGCGGCGTCGATGCGGGCGTCGGCTTGGCCGCACGCCGAGGTGCCGGCGGAGGCGCGGGCACTTCCTTCGACTTGTGGATCAGGGTGAACCGCACATCGTCGCCGATGCTGTGAAAGCTCCAGATTTCGGAGATTTCGATGTGATTGTCCTCGCAGAGCCGGCGAGCGACGTCGACCATGCCGGAGGGCACGTAGAGATGAAACGCGGCCCGGAGGCGCGCGAAGTGCGCCCACTGGGCCAAAGCCTCGAGATGGTTGACCGACTCCCCCGTCTCGACCTCGACAACGACCTGGAGTCGACGGCCCCGTTCCGGCGACTGAAGCACCAGGTCCGGGTACATCGCCGCGCTGCCCGATCCAACCGCCGCGTTCTTCTCCGTCCCCGGATTCATTGCCGCGTCGTACCGACGACGGCTCTTCGCGTGCAGGAGACGGATGACACGATCGTGTTCGAGCTGTTCGCGGACGGGTCGGACCAGGATTGGGCTCACCTAACGCCTCCAAATAGTTGGATTCTGACGTAGGAAACCCCTAAGTGTAACACGACGTTGTCAAGCTCTTGCGCATCGTCGGTGGCGATTCTGCAGGTCAGCTACAATGCGTGGGCGCGGCGCGCCTGCTCGCGGCTCTATCGTGTTGACCGGTGGCGGCTCTGTCGTCGATCGGTTGCCGGCGCCGCCGCTTCGCACTCCCCACGACTGCACGAGGTGACATCCTGAGTTCGCCAGACTTTCGCTTCATTCGTGCGTGCCGGCGCCTGCCGGTCGACGCGACACCCGTCTGGTTCATGCGCCAGGCGGGACGCTACATGGCGGAGTATCGCGCGCTTCGAGAGCGCTATTCGCTCCTCGAGCTCTGCCGCACTCCCGATCTCGCAACGGAAGTCACGATGCAGCCGCTCCGGCGGGTCGAGGTCGATGCGGCGATCCTCTTCTCCGATCTGTTGTTGCCGCTCGAACCGCTGGGCATCCGCTTCGACTTCATACGTGGTGAAGGTCCGCAGATCGAAAATCCCATCGGCGGAGAGGCCGACATCGCGCGCCTGCGGCCGTTTGAACCTCGCGAGTCGCTCGGGTACGTCCTTCAGGCCATTGGGCAGATTCAGCAAGAGATCGCCGGGCGCGTGCCGCTGATCGGCTTCGCGGGTGCGCCGTTCACGCTTGCGTCCTACGCCATCGAGGGAGGGCATTCGAACAACTTCGCGCGCACCAAGTCGTTGATGTACGGGCATCCCGACGCGTGGCACCGCCTCTGCGCGCTGCTCGCCGAAACGATTGGCGACTATCTGGTTGCGCAGGTCGAGGCGGGCGTCGACGTCGTGCAGGTGTTCGACTCGTGGGTCGGCGCGCTCAACGCGCGCGACTACCGGGAGTTCCTCCTGCCGCACACCAAGCGCATCTTCGAGATCCTCGCCGCGCGGACACAAGTACCGACTATCCACTTCGGCGTGGGCACATGGGCGATCCTCGGTGAGATGCGGGAGGCGGGCGGCGACGTCATCGGCGCCGACTGGCGAACGCCGATCGACGAAGCCTGGCAGCGCATCGGCTTCGATCGCGCCATTCAGGGGAACCTCGACCCGACGCTCCTGCTCGGTCCACTCCAGCGCGCGCTCGCGGGCACCGACGATGTGCTGGCGCGAATCGACGGGCGTCCGGGTCACATCTTCAACCTGGGCCACGGCATCCTCCCGGGGACGCCGCTCGAACACGTGCAGGCGGTGGCGCGCTACGTCCACCAGCGCACGCAGGTCTGACCATGGTCGCGGCCCCTCCCATCCTGATCGTCGGCGGCGGGATGGCCGGCTTGTCCGCGGCGTACGAACTACTGCAGCAACGCGTGCCCTTCCTGCTCCTGGAAGCCGGCCCGCGAATCGGCGGCGTCGTTCTCAGCGAGCGGGTCGGACCCTTCACGGTCGACGCGGGACCCGATTCGCTGCTGGTGCAGAAACCCGAAGCCATCAAGCTCTGTCAGGAGCTCGGGCTCGGCGCGAGGCTCGTCCCGACCAAGCTCCCGCGCATCGCATACATTCAGCGGGGCGGGCGCCTGCACGCGCTTCCCGCCGCGTCGGTCCTTGGGATACCAACGGCATGGGGGCCGTTCATCCGCACATCCCTCTTTAGCCTTCCGGGCAAGCTTCGCATGGGTGCCGAAATGTTCGTCCCGCCTCGGCGCGACGATGGCGATGAGTCGATTGGCGCCTTCATGCGACGCCGCTTCGGCAGCGAAGCGACCACGTATCTGGCCGAGCCGCTGCTCGCCGGCATTCACGCGGGGGATGTCGATCGGCTGTCGGTCCGCGCGCTGTTCCCGAGGCTGCGCGAGACCGAGCAGCGCTTCGGCAGTCTGCTTCGGGCATTTCGGAGTCAGCCGCGGCCGGCGAGTCCGGACGGCGCGTTCCGCTCGCTTCCCGGAGGGCTCAGCGAGCTGACCGATGCGCTCGCCGCCATGCTGCCGAGGCAAGCCGTGCGCGTCGACACGCCGGTCACGCGCGTGTGGCGCGACGACCAGGGCTGGCACGTCGAGTGCGCCGGCGGCGAACGCCAGTCGGCCCGCGGCGTGATTCTGGCGGCGCCGGCTCACGCCGCGGCCGCGCTGCTGCGCCAGTCCGCGCCGGGCGTCGCGCGCCTTTGCGCCGAGGTCCCCTATGCCTCGGTGGCGACCGTCGCCTTCGCGTTCGCGCGCGCCTCGGTCTCGCATCCGCTGAACGGCAGTGGGTTCGTGGTCCCGCGGGTGGAAGGCACCGGCATTCTGGCCGGATCGTGGCTGTCGTCGAAGTGGCCGCATCGGGCGCCGGACGGCCACGTGCTGTTGCGGGCGTTTCTCGGCGGGGCGCGTGATCCGGAGGCGCTCGATCGCTCCGATGCGCAGCTGGTCTCGACCGGGCTCCGTGCAATGGCGCCGCTGCTGGGCATCACGGGCGATCCGCTGTTCACGCGCGTCTATCGCTGGGAACGCGCGAATGCGCAGCACGAAGTCGGGCACCTGGAGCGCGTCGACGCGATCGAGCGGGAGTTGGCGACGCGACCGGGCTTGTGGGTCACGGGCAGCGGCTTTCGCGGCGTCGGCGTCCCCGACTGCGTGGCCGACGGTCGCGCGGTCGCGCGTCGGGCCGCGGACTGGATGCGCGAATGAAGTCCGTGCACATCATCGGCGTCCCGCTGGATCTCGGCGGCGGACGCCGCGGCGTCGACATGGGGCCGTCCGCGTTTCGCATCGCCGGCCTCGGCGAGCAGATCGCGACGCTCGGATATGCCGTGGTCGACCGCGGGAACCTCGCCGTGCCGATTCCGGAGACGCAGGATCGGCAGCACGAGCACAAGAAGTTCATCGACGACATCGCGCGGGTGTGCGGCGAGCTCTACGAACGTGCGCGCGAGGCGTTCGACGCCGGGGCGATGCCGCTCGTGCTCGGGGGCGATCACAGTCTTGCGGCCGGGTCGGTCGCGGCGGCCTCCGCGTGGGCGCGTGCGGCGCGGGCGAAGCCGATCGGGCTGATCTGGATCGACGCCCACGGCGACATGAACACCCCGGAGACGTCGCCGAGCGGCAACGTTCATGGAATGCCGCTCGCGGCGCTGCTCGGGTCGGAGCCGCACGAGCTCTCGGGCATCGGCGGGTTCTCGCCGAAGGTGTCGGCCGAGCAGACCGTGCTCGTCGGCGTTCGCAATCTCGATGAGCGCGAGAAGCAGTTAGTCCGCGACGCCGGTGTGCACGTCTTCACGATGAAGGACATCGATCGACACGGCATCGCGTCGGTCGCGGAGCAGGCGGTCGCGATCGCCTCGGCCGGCACGACGGGGATTCACGTGTCGTTCGACATGGACGTGTGCGATCCCAGCATTGCGCCGGGCGTCGGCACGCCGGTGCGCGGCGGCCTCGACTATCGCGAGGCGCACACGCTCATGGAGATCGTCGCAGACTCGGGCTTGCTCACCTCGCTCGATCTCGTGGAGGTGAACCCGACGCTGGATCTGCGGAACACGACGGCGGAGCTCGGCACGGGGCTGGCGCTGTCGGCGCTCGGCCTGAAGATCCTCTGACGGGCGAACGATTGCGGACTTCGCCGTGGGCATCGCGGCACGGTCGAACGGCGGCGGCTGGGCGCACGCCGTGCGGCGCGATCCTGCGTAGTAACATACAGGTCGCGTGACCTGGTAGCTCAGTGGTAGAGCATCTGACTTTTAATCAGAGGGTCGCGGGTTCGATCCCCGCCCGGGTCACCACGCCGCGTTCGGCGGTCTGCTGACAGCCGCCCCCCCAGATCGAAGCCCCCCTGCCCTCCCGCGCCACCGCTCGAGAGCAGGCCCCACGCGGTCGATCGCACAATCGGGCGACAGCCATCCACCGCCACGCGTCCGGCCCAGCGGAGCCACACGCACGTGTTCATGTAAACTGGTCACGAACCCGCGGCTCCTCCCCATCGCGAGTCGCCACGCTCCCGAGACGAACGGTCCCTCACGGTGAACCTGGATACCCCGCCTTCGACGTCACCCATCAGCGAGTCGTCTGGTGAGACCGAAACGCTCGCGCGCGAAGTCGCCCGGCGGCGAACCTTCGCGATCATCTCCCACCCGGACGCGGGCAAGACGACGCTGACCGAGAAGCTCCTCCTGTACGCGGGCGCCGTCGAACTGGCGGGCGCCGTCAGAGGGCGTAAGACGCAGCGGCATGCCGTCTCCGACTGGATGGAGATGGAGCAGCAACGCGGCATCTCGATCAGCGCCGCCGCGCTCGAGTTCGAGCTCGACGGCCATCACGTCACGCTGCTCGATACACCGGGGCATCAGGACTTCAGCGAAGACACCTATCGCACCCTGCTCGCCGTCGACAGCGTCGTGATGGTGCTGGACGCCGCCAAGGGCATCGAACCGCAGACGCTCAAGCTCTTCGAGGTGTGCCGCTCGCGCCGCCTGCCGATCTTGACCTTCATCAACAAGCTCGACCAGCCCGCGCTGGATCCCTTCGAACTGCTCGACCAGATCGAGCGCGTGCTCGGCATCGCCGCGGCTCCGATCAACTGGCCACTCGGCGAGGGGGCCAGCTTCGCCGGCGTGTACGACCTCGACGCGAATTCCGTCCTGCTCTACGAGCGCGGCGCCAGGGGCGAACGCACCGCTCCGGTCGCCGTGGCGGACCCGCACGACCACGCCATCGCGAGTCTCATCGGATCCGCGCGGCAGGCGCAGTTGATCGAAGCCGCCGCCATGATCGCCGGCGCGGGCACGCGCTTCGACCTCGAGGAGTACCGCCGCGAGCGCCTGACACCCGTGTTCTTCGGCAGCGCCCTCAACGACTTCGGGGTCGAGCCCTTCCTTCGCGCGCTGCTGAGGCTCGCGCCGAGCCCCGCTCCGCGCCTGAGCGACGATCGGCTCGTCTCGCCGACCGACCCGGACTTCTCCGGCTTCGTCTTCAAGATCCAGGCGAACATGAACCCGCGGCACCGCGATCGCGTCGCGTTCGTACGCGTCTGCTCCGGGCGCCTCGCGAAGGACATGTCCGTGGTCAACGAACGCCTCGGATCGTCGATCCGGCTTTCGCGCGTCTACCGCTTCTTCGGCCGCGATCGCGAGACGGTGCCCGAGGCGTTCCCCGGCGATGTCGTCGGAGTCGTCAATCCTGGCCGGCTCGCCATCGGGGACACGCTCTATGCAGGTCGGCCCGTTCGCTATCCGCCCGTTCCGCAGTTCCCCGCCGAGCGCTTCGCGTACCTGCGGCCAGCCGACGGACGGCACAAGCGGTTCGACGAGGCGGTCCGGCAGCTCGAAGAAGAAGGGCTGATGCAGGTGTTCACACCGAGCACCGGGCTGCGACACCCGATCATCGGCGTCGTCGGTGCCCTGCAGTTCGACGTCGTCGAGGCGCGCCTGCAGTCCGAATATGGCGTCCGGTGCTCGATCGAGCCCGTTGCGCACGTCGCCGCCCGCTGGCCGATCCGGGAGACGGCCGACGCGAAGCTGACGCTTCCATCGTCCGGAACGTTGATCGTGCGAGACAGGCTCGATCGAGAGGTGATCCTGTTCGAGTCCACCTGGGAGCTTCGGTACGCCCAGGAAAAGAACCCGCACGTGCTGTTCAAGGATTCGATCTAGACGGCCATCCGCCCCTGGCGGACGCACCGGCGCGGGCGACCGCGCCCGACGCCGCCGGTGGCGCCCAGCCCGCCGCGGGGGAACTGCACGCAGCCCCCCGCGACGCGCTGTTCTTCAGAATCGATCGAGATTCATGACCTTCGTCCATACCGCCACGAACTGCTGCACGAACGTCTCCTTCGCGTCGTCGGCGGCGTAGAACTCCGCCACTGCCCGAAGCTCCGAGTTCGATCCGAACAGCAGATCGACGGGGGTGGCCGTCCAACGCACCGCCCCCGTCGCGCGATCGCGCCCTTCGTAGAGCCCGTCCGACGCAGACGATTTCACCCACACCGTCGACATGTCGAGCAGGTTGACGAAGAAGTCGTTGCTCAGCGTGCCTGGCCGGCTGGTGAAGACACCGTGGCTCGACTGTCCGGCATTGGCGTTCAACGCGCGCATGCCGCCGATCAGCGCCGTCATCTCCGGTACGCTCAGCGTGAGCAGGTTCGCCTTGTCGACCAGCAGTTCCGCGGGTGACAGACGGCCGGCCCGCCCGAAGTAGTTCCGGAAGCCGTCGGCCGCCGGTTCGAGTGCGGCGAACGCGACTGGATCGGTCTGCTCCGCCGACGCGTCGGCGCGTCCCGGCTTGAACGGGACCTGTACGACGATGCCACGCTCCTTCGCGGCTTGCTCGATGGCAGCACCACCGCCGAGCACGATCAGGTCAGCAAGCGACACCTTCTTCTTTCCGCTGGAGCGGTTGAACTCCTGCCTGACGCTCTCGAGGCGCGCCAGCACCGTCGCGAGCTCCTCGGGATCGTTCACCGTCCAATCCTTCTGCGGCGCGAGCCTGAGGCGCGCGCCGTTGCCGCCGCCGCGCATGTCGGTTCCGCGGAACGTCGATGCCGAGGCCCAGGCGGTCCGCACGAGCTGCGGCACGGTCAACCCCGTGGCGAGAATCGAGGCCTTCAGGGTCGCGACGTCCTTCGCATCGATCATCTGGTAGTCCGGCACCGGCAGCGGGTCCTGCCAGATCAGCGCCTCACGAGGCACTTCGGGGCCGAGGTATCGTGCACGGGGCCCCAGATCGCGGTGCGTCAGCTTGAACCACGCCTTCGAAAACGCGAGCGCGAACTCCTCGGGGTGCTCGTAGAAGCGACGTGAGATCTTCTCGTACGCGGGATCGACGCGCAGCGCAAGGTCGGTCGTCAGCATCGTCGGCGCGAGCCGCTTCGACGGATCGTGCGCGTCCGGGATCGTGCCCGCGCCCGCGCCGCCCTTTGCCACCCACTGCTTCGCCCCGCCGGGGCTCGTCGTCAACTCCCATTCGTACTGAAACAGGTTCTCGAAGAAGCCGTGCCCCCACGCCGTTGGCGTCGACGTCCAGGTGACCTCCAGGCCACTCGTGACCGTGTCGCCCGCGTTTCCCTTCCCACACCTGTTCGCCCAGCCCAGCCCCTGCTGTTCGATGCCGGCGCCAGCAGGCTCGACACCAACACAGTCTCCGGGCGGGTGCGCCCCGTGCGTCTTGCCGAAGCTGTGACCGCCCGCGATGAGCGCAATCGTCTCCTCGTCGTTCATCCCCATCCTGGCAAACGCCACGCGGATGTCCTTGGCCGCCGCCAGCGGGTCAGGGTTTCCGCCGGGCCCCTCTGGATTGACGTAGATGAGCCCCATCTGCACCGCGGCCAGCGGGTTCTGCAGCGTCCCACCGGCGTCGTGCCGCTCGTCGGCGAGGAACTTCTTCTCGGGACCCCAATAGGTCAGGTCCGCCTCCCAGTCGTCTCTCCGGCCGCCGCCGAAGCCAAAGGTCTTGAAGCCCATGTCCTCGAGCGCCACGTTGCCCGCGAGCACCATGAGGTCGGCCCACGAGATCGCCCGTCCGTACTTCTGCTTGACCGGCCAGAGCAGCCGGCGCGCCTTGTCGAGATTGGCGTTGTCCGGCCAGCTGTTCTCCGGCTCGAAGCGCTGTTGACCACCTCCGGCCCCGCCGCGCCCGTCGGCGAGGCGGTACGTGCCGGCGCTGTGCCAGGCCATCCGGATGAAGAACGGGCCGTAGTGACCGTAGTCGGCGGGCCACCACGGCTGCGACGTCGTCAAGACCTTCCGGATGTCCTGCTTCACCGCGTTCAGATCGACGCTGCTGAAGGCCTTCGCATAGTCGAATCCGGTCCCAAGGGGGCTGGACTCGGCCGAGTGCTGCCGCAGCGGCGCGAGATCGAGCCGTTCAGGCCACCAGTCCTGATTCGACATCGCGCCGGTCTGCGCCAGAGCCGGGCTCGCCGTCGCCGCCAGGAAGACGGCCGTCCTCAGAATCGCGTTCACCGACAACGTAGGCGTGCGCATGTGGATGTTCCCCATACTCTCGTTCGGTCGTTCGTGGGTTGATCCCTCGCGGGGTCGTCTCGCGCGGGCTCATCCAACCCTACGGCAGACTCAGCCATAGGTCCAAGACTTCATTACAATGGAAGAGATAGGTATCGCTAATACCTGAGACAGGAGGCCGGATGGAGATGCACCAGCTTCGCTACTTCTCGAAGGTCGCCGAGCTCGGCAGCGTCACCCGCGCCGCGGAGGCCTGTTTCGTGTCGCAGCCGTCGCTCAGCCAGCAGATCGCAAAGTTGGAGCAGGAACTGGGACAACCGCTCTTCGAGCGGCTCGGACGAGGGGTGCGGCTGACGCGGGCGGGCCACCTCTTCAAGCAGTACTGCGATCAGATCCTGAGCCTCACCGAAGATGCGCGGACGCGCGTGGTCGACGAACCGGACTCGGGGCATCTCGTCGTCGCCGCGATCCCCACCGTGGCGCCCTACTTCCTGCCCGGCGTGTTGTGCGGCTTTCTGAAGGAGGTACCGCGGGCGCACGTCGAGATCCGGGAGGACACGACGCAGGAACTGCTACGACAGCTCGCCAGCGGCGACATCGACCTCGCGATCATCGCGCTGCCCATCGACGCCGATCAAATCGAGACGACGCCGCTGTTCACCGAGGAGCTCGTGCTGGCCATGCCGGCCGGTCATCCGATGGCCCACCGGCGCCGCCTCACGATGCGGGATCTGGCGTCCGAGCCGTTCGTCGTGCTGAACGAGGCGCACTGCCTGACGGGCAACGTGCTCAGCTTCTGCAGCACGCAGGACATGGTCCCGTTCGTCGTCTCCCGCAGCCACCAACTGCTCACGGTGCTCGAACTGGTGCGTCTCGGACAAGGTGTGTCCCTCATTCCGAAGATGGCCGTGCCGAAGGGAGCGGACGCGGGGAGGGTCTACCGAACGCTGTCCGGGGACAAGCCGTCACGCACGATTGCCGTCGCCTGGCGCAAGGCGCGCTACCAGACGCAGCTGTTCCAACGCTTCCTGACGTACTGCCGCCGCGCCGGCGCCGGGGCGCAACCAGGACACGCCGTGCGTGCCCGGCGAGCCCACCAGGTTGCCGAAAGGGCCAGCAGCTTGAAGAGCGGCTCACTCGGCCCACGCGATGGTTGACAGCAACGCGTTCGCTGCCTGCCGTGAATCGAGCCCCCACCGGTTCCCTGTCGCCGAAGAACACCGTGATTCGCACGTGCGCGGGGGCATCTCCGGCGTTCAGGATGCAGGCCGTTTCGTGGCTGGTCATCGAGGGCTCCGGCCCGTGACTCTCTCCTGGAATGTACCCTTCCGCAATCGCCCACCGTCGTCTGCCCATTTCATCCACCGCTGACTCCTCGCTCCTCAGAGCGTCGACTCGCTACCTGCGGCGCTTCGCCCACGCCCATGTCGCTGCGCCAAGACCGACTGCGGCGCCAGCTACGGCGATCGCAGTCTGCGCCGAAGGCGGGCCGCCATACTGCTCGACGTACCGCCGTTCAGGGTTGTCGCCCGCCGGGCCTCGCACCCCGTCGCGCGCGGCCATCTCGATCACGTCGGCCAGATGGAGCGCTCTTCGCGGCGTCGCGTGCGCAATCTGCGTGCGACAACTGAACCCGTCGGCGACGATGAGCGTGTCGGCCGGTACTGAGCGGACCGCGGGCAGGAGCACGCGCTCACCCACACGCATCGAGATGTCGTAGTGGTCCCGCTCGAAGCCGAACGACCCTGCCATGCCGCAGCAGCCCGATTCCGGGAGCTGGCAGTCGAGTCCCATCGACGCCAGCAGCTCCGTCTCCGAGTCCATGTCGAGGATCGACGTGTGGTGGCAATGCCCGTGTACGAGTGCGCGCCGGTGCAGCTGCGGCAGTTCCACCGCGCGGGAGTGAAGGAACTCGCTGAGCGTAAAGGATTGCTCGGACAGCCGCCTCGCATTTTCATCCGCGGGGAACAGCTCACGCAGCTCGTCTCGAAAGACAGAGACGCAGCTCGGCTCGAGCCCGACCAGCGCGACGCCGTCTTCGATGGGATCCCGGAGCTGCCCGAGGATTTCTCGCAGCCACTGCTTCGCGAGATCGAGCATGCCGTAGTCGTACAACGGCCTGCCGCAGCAGAGCGCCGCCGTGGGAACGTCGACGCTGAACCCGGCTCGCTCCAACGCGTGGACCGCGTGAATCGCCGTCTTCGGGTGAAAGTGGTTGTTGAAGGTGTCCGCCCACAGGATCACGCGCCCGCGCCGGCCGGCAGGCTGCGGTGGTCGGCTTCGGAACCACTCCTTGAAAGTCGTGCGGGCGAACGGCGGGATGGACCGTTGCGGCGCCATGCCGGCAGCCACCCTGGCGAGATCGCGCAACCCCGGCGTCTGGGTGACGAAGTTCACCAGACCCGGCGCCTGCGCCGCCGCGCGTGCCCAATAGTGAATCAGTCCGAACGCGTACGCGGATACCGGCCGCCGGCGTCCCTCGTAGTAGTGGGAAAGGAACTCCGCCTTGTAGGTCGCCATGTCCACGCCGACCGGGCAGTCTCCCTTGCAGCCCTTGCATGCGAGGCAGAGATCGAGCGCGTCCTTGACGTGTTCGTCCTGCCAGCCTCCCTGGAGTGGATCGCCCTGGAGCATCTCGAACAACAGACGCGCGCGCCCGCGGGTCGAGTGCTCCTCTTCGCGCGTCACCATGAAGCTCGGGCACATCGTGCCGCCGTCGAGGCGCCGGCACTTCCCCACTCCCACACACCTGAGCGTGGCCTTGGCGAAGTCACCGCTGTCGTTCGGGAACTGAAAGTGTGTTGCGGGGTGCGCCGGGCGGTAGCTCGACCCGAGGCGCAGGTTGGCATCGAGGGGTGCGGGATCGATCACCTTCCCCGGGTTCATCGCCCAGTCCGGATCCCAAATCGACTTGAACTCCCGGAACGCCTCCATCACCTCGCGTCCGAACATCTTCGGCAGCAGCTCTCCTCGCGCCTGACCGTCCCCGTGCTCACCCGAGAGCGATCCGCCCAGGCCGATGACGAGGTCGGCGGCGTGGTCGACGAACCGCCGGTAGCGCTCGACTCCACCGGCCGTCATCAGGTCGAAGTCGACCCGCGTGTGGATGCATCCTTGCCCGAAGTGGCCGTACAGATCGCCGGTGTACCCGAACTCGTTCATCAACCCGCGTAGCGCGCGCAGGTACTCCCCGACCTTGTCGGGGGGCACCGCCGAATCCTCCCATCCGGGCCAGGTCGGGTGGGACTGCGACACGTGCGCCGTGGCCGCGAGCCCAGACTCCCGGATCTTCCAGATCTCGGCCTCCTCGTCGCGGTCGACGAACATCTTCATGCTCGGCGCATTTGGCGCCGACTCGAGCGCAGCCATGAGCTGCCGCGCCAACGCATCGCTCTCTTCGTGGGTGCTGCCGCCGAACTCCACCAGGAGCCAGCCTTTGCCCTCAGGCAGCATCCCGAGATGTTTGGTGTGAATGCCCGCCGTCCGCATGTCCGCCACGAGCCGATCGTCAATGCCCTCCAAGCCAATCGGACGATGCGGCAGGATGTCGGGCACGTGATCGCCAGCCTGGTAGACGTCCGGGTACCCCAGCACGACGAGCGTTCGCGCGCGCGGATTGCTCAGCAGATTGGCCACGACCTCGAGCACGATCGCGCACGTGCTCTCACTCCCGACGAGCGCACGGGCCACGTTGAATCCGCGCTCCGGCAACAGGTACGGCAGGTTGTAGCCCGACACCCGCCGCGGGATCGACGGAAAGCCGCTGCGGATGGCGTCGCCGTACCGGTCGGCCAGCGACTTCAGCCGGGTGTAGATGTCCGCGCGGCGTCCGCCCCCGCGCGCGATCCGCTCGAATTCAACGTCGCTCGTCGCGCCGACACGCATGCGGACGCCGTCATAGGTGACGACCTCGAGCTCTTCGATGTTGTCGGCGGTCCTCGCGCCTCCGCCCGCGAACTGCGCCATCACCGAGTGCACGCCGCACGAATCGTTGCCGACCATACCGCCGAGCGTGCAGTGATCGTGGGTCGCCGGGTCCGGTCCGAAGGTAAGACCGACCCCCGCCGCCCGCGCCCGCAGATCGTCGAGAATCGCCCCGGGCTGCACGCGCCCCAGACGCGTACGTGCATCGATCTCGAGCACGCGATTCATGTACTTCGAGAAATCGAAGCAGACCGCCGCGTTGCAGCACTGCCCCGCGAGGCTGGTTCCACCACCCCGCCCGAACACCGGCGCGCCGTGCCGGCGGCACATCTCAAGCGCCGCCATCACATCCTCCGCGTCCCTCGGGATCACCACGCCGATCGGCGGCTGGCGGTAGTTCGATCCATCGGTCGCGTAGAGCGCGCGGCTGCCGCTGTCGAACCGAACCTCTCCGCGTACCACCGATCGCAGGTCGGCCGCCAAACGTGACGAATCGACCCGGCTCCCGCTCGCGGAGAGGGCGTCGTGTGATCCGTGCAGCCCGGCGCGGCGTGCGACCGGCGCGGCGGTCAGATGGAGAGTGCGTCCCATGTTGTGATCCCCTCCGGAAGCTCTACACGGCGAATCGCGCCGCCTCGCGCCGCCTCAGCTCGATCCCAAGGCCGGGGCGCGAGAGGTCCGGCGCCATCCGTCCCGCCGACGGCCGTACGGCCCCCTCGAAGAGGAGCTGCTCGATTCGAACGTGATCGTGGAAATACTCGAGATTGCGCGCGCGCGCGGCCGCGCCGCACAGATGCGTGTGGAGTTGTGGTGCGGTGTGCGCCGACAACGGCAGACACCACGCATCACAGATCGCCGCGGCACGCATGAAGCCGGTGACGCCGCCGCAACGTGTCGCGTCCGCCTGCATGATGTCGACCGCGCCGGCCTCAGCAAGGCGTCGGAAGTACCACGGGTGATACCCGTATTCGCCCGCGGCGATCTCCATTCCCGCAGGCGCGCGGTCGCGAACCAGGCGCAGTCCTTCGCGGTCGTCGGAGGTGACCGGCTCTTCGAACCACGAGACGCCGTACGCCGCGAAGTCCCGCGCGCAGGCAGCCGCCTGGGCGCGATCGTACGCACCGTTCGCGTCGACGAAGAGAGCCGTCCCACCGCCGATGGCCGCCCGCGCCGCGGCGACCCTCCCGGCATCGTCCTCAGGGTGGCGTCCCACCTTCATCTTGACGGCATGAAAGCCCTCGGCGGCCCACTGCGCGAGCTGCTCCTGCAGCCGTTCGACCGAATAGGAAGTGAAGCCGCCGCTGCCGTAGGCGGGGACAGACTCCCGGCTCGCACCGAGCAGCGACACGAGCGGCAGGTCGAGCACACGCGCCTTCAGATCCCACAACGCCACATCCACCGCGGAGATCGCCGCCGATGCGATGCCGGCGGACCCGACATTGCGCGTCTGTCGCCGCATGCCCTGATAACACGCCTCGACGTGCATCACGTCGGCTCCCGTGACGACATCAGCGAGCATCGACGTGATGAGCCGTGCCGTCTCGAGTGCCGAGTAGGTGTAGCCCAGCCCTGTCGCCCCGCCGCCAGACGCGTGTACGACCACCACCGTCGTCGCGTCCCACGCGAGCGTGCCGTCCGATTCCTGCTGATCGGTAGGAAGCCTGAACGCCTCGGCGCTGAGGCGGTCGACGCGGACAGCCCGCATCTCCTACTTCTTACGCGGTAGGACGCTCTCGGCTGCGTCCTTCACCGTCTGAGTAATGAATCCCAGCGCCTCCGCGTCACCGGCCCAGATGGACGAAGCGAAGTTTCGCGCCTGCTCGAGGCTGATGTGTGGAGGTAGGGGCGGCACATTGGGATCGGTGATCGCCTCGAGCACGCACGGGCGATCCGCATGCAGGGCGCGGTGCCACGCGTCGCCGATGTCCTCCGGGCGGTCGACGCGAATGCCCATGAGTCCCAACTGTTCGGCGTAGCGTGCGTACGGCACGTCCGGGATGCTCTGCGACCCGGCAAAGCGCGGATCGCCGGCGAGCGCCCGCTGTTCCCATGTGACCTGGTTGAGGTCCCGGTTGTTGAGCACGAGAACGACGAGGCGCGGATCGCTCCACTCGTGCCAGTACTTCGCAATGGTGATCAGGCCATTCATTCCGTTCATCTGCATGGCCCCGTCGCCCACCAGTGCGATGGCGACGCGGCTCGGAAACGCGAACTTCGCCGCGATGGCATAAGGCACAGCTGGGCCCATCGTCGCGAGCGTGCCCGACAGAGAGGCCATCATGCCGCGGCGGATCTTGAGGTCGCGCGCGAACCAGTTCGCCGCCGATCCCGAGTCGGCCGCCAGGATGCAGTCGTCGGGAAGCCTCGACGACAGCTCCCAGAACACGCGCTGCGGATTGATCGGGTTCGCATCGTTCATCGCGCGCCCCTCGAGCACGCGCCACCATTCGGCCACCTCCGCCTCGATTCGGGTTCGCCACGACCGATCGGACTTCCTCTCCAGGTACGGGAGGAGGACCTGGAGCGTCGCCGCTGCGTCACCGATGAGATTCAGCTCGGTGGGAAAGCGGATGCCAAGCATGCGTCCGTCGATGTCGATCTGGACGCCCCTCGCCTGTCCGGCTTTCGGGAGGAATTCCGAGTACGGAAAGCTCGTCCCGACCATCAGGAGCGTGTCGCACTCCATCATCAGGTCCCAGCTCGGCTTGGTGCCCAGCAGCCCGATCGAACCGGTCACGAATGGCAGGTCGTCCGGCAGCGCGGCTTTCCCCAGCAGCGCCTTGGCGATGCCGGCGCCAAGGGCGTCGGCGACGTCGAGCACCTGGTCCGTGGCCCCAAGCGCTCCGGCTCCGACCAACATCGCCACCCGGCTGCCGCTATTGAGAATGTCGGCGGCCCTCCGCAGGTCGTCGTCTTCCGGCACGACATACGGCGTACACACGCCGACGCTGGAGTGGATGGTGCCGTGCTTCCGCGGCGGCTCGGCGACAGCAGCCAGTTCCTGCACGTCGTTCGGCAGGATGATGCACGTGACCGTCCGCTCGACCTTGGCAATCCGGACCGCCCGGTCGACGAGATGCCGCACCTGCTCGGGCGTCGCTGCCATGTGCACGAACTCGTGCGCGACATCCTTGAACAGCGTGACCAGGTCGACCTCCTGTTGGTAGTGCCCGCCGAGCGCGGCCCGCGCCTGCTGGCCGACGATCGCGACGACGGGCTGGTGATCCAGCTTCGCGTCGTACAGCCCGTTGAGCAGGTGAATGGCGCCGGGGCCTGACGTCGCCAGGCACACCCCCACCTCGGAAGTGAATTTGGCGTGCGCACACGCCATGAACGCGGCCATTTCCTCGTGGCGCGCCTGCACGAAGTGCATGCGGTCGCGCGCGCGGTCCAACGCGCCGAGGATGCCGTTGATGCCATCACCCGGATACCCGTAGATCCGCGTGACGCCCCATTGGGCCAGCCGCTCGAGCAGATAGTCGGATGTAGTCGCTGCCATATTCGGAGTCGTACTCAAAGCACGTTCCGCGATGGCGCGCGCTCGCCGCGCGCCTCCCGCACCGCCGGCCAGCGGCCGCGGTCGATCACGCACCGCCATCACGCTTCCGTTCAGCCGACACGCATCTTTATGTTTCTTTTCTATTCCAACCACATCCGCCGGCTCTCCCGAGGGCACGCCTCGACGGAAACGCTTTTGCAGACCTGATGCAGGCCGTGCCCGGAACCCGCTGATGCAACTCTTCCCCGCGAAGGCAGACGCTCTCGTTCGCCTCGCGCTCGCTGGCGTGGTCGGCGTGCTGGTCGGAGTCCCCGTCGTGCTGATCGCGTGGGTGCGCACTCCGTACGTGACGGGCCAGTTCGTCCCGCTGACCCAACCGGTCGCCTTCGATCACCGTCATCACGTCGCGGACGACGGCATCGATTGCATGTATTGCCACGTCGACGCCGAGCGCTCCCGTCACGCCGGCGTTCCGCCGACGGAGCTGTGCCTCAACTGCCACGGCCAGATCTGGAACACCAGCCCGGCACTGGAACCGGTATGGCGAAGCTGGAGCACCGGGCAGCCGCTCAACTGGAAGCGCGTGACCGATCTGCCGGACTTCGTCTACTTCGATCACGCGATTCACACGCGCAAGGGTGTTGGCTGCGAGAGCTGCCACGGACGGGTCGACCGCATGGCGCGCGTGTATCAGGTTGCGCCGCTGACGATGGGGTGGTGCCTCGGGTGTCATCGCGACCCGGAGCCCCACCTCCGCCCGCTCGACGCCGTCGCGCTCATGGGATATCAGCCGCCGGAGCGACAAGAGATTCTCGGACCTCGCCTCGCTGCGACCTATCGCGTGCGGCGCGTGACCGCCTGCACTGGATGCCACCGATGAGCGATCCGACTCAGCCCCGGTTTCCGCTGCGCCTCGTCCGACGTCAGGAAGCGGAGCTCGATCGCCGGGTCTTCCTGAAGACGCTCGGCGCCGGTCTCATCGCCGCCGGCGCATCCGCATGCACCCGGCCGGCGGGTGACATCCTGCCGTATGTCGTGCAGCCGCCGGAGCTCGTGCCGGGTGTTCCCCGCCACTACGCGACGGCGATGGAGCTCGACGGATACGCCACCGGCCTCATCGTCGAATCGCGCGAGGGGCGACCCGTGAAGGTCGAAGGCAACCCGGCTCACCCGGCGAGCCTCGGTGCCACCGGCGCGTTCGAACAGGCGGCTGTCTATCAGCTCTACGACCCGGATCGACCCAGCCAGGTGCGATTGCGCGGAATCACGCGGTCGTGGCTCGACTGCGCGGGCGCGTTCAGCGATCGCGAGCTGCGGCAACGCAGCGGCGCGGCCGGTGCGGGGCTGCACCTCCTGCTCGAGCCGACCGCCTCGCCGACAGTCGCGGCGCTTCTCGATCGAATACGCACGCGCTTTCCAGAGCTGCACGTCCACTACTACGCCCCGTTCGCGACGGGATATGCCGAGGCTGGTGTGGCGATGGCGACGGGCGCCCGCGCGCTTGCAATGCCGGCGCTCGACCGCGCCGACATCGTCGCCACCTTCGACGCGAATCTGCTGGCCGAGGGGCCGTTCCATCTCGCCCACGCCAGGCGATTCGCCGACAGGCGTCGCATCCGGTCGATCGGAGACGGGATGAATCGCCTGTATGTCGCGGAAGGGGCGTTCACGCCGACCGGCATCATCGCCGACCATCGGCGCAGCCTTCGACCGTCCGAGATCGCACCGACCCTGGCATCTGTCCTCGACCGACTCCTGGCGGCCGGACTGGGAACGGTTCCCCAGAGCGTGAGCACGGCCCTGCGGCGCTCCGCCTCCCGCGACGCCGACGCCTGGCGGGACAGCCTCGTTCGCGATTTGCTTCGCCACCGCGGCCGGGCCGTCGTCGCCGCAGGCCCACGCCAGCCAGCGGTCTCGCACGCGATCGCGGCTGCGATCAACGCCATCACCGGTGGCGACGCCGTCTCCTACGTGCCGCCGGTGCTGCTCGACGGCGGTGATCTCTCCACGTTGATCGCCGCGATGGAGGCGGGAGAGGTTGGCGCGCTGGTCGTGATCGGCGGGAACCCGTCCTACAACACGACTGCCGAAGCACGGTTCAGCGCGCTCGCTCGCAGCGTGCCGTTGTCGCTGTTCGCGGGCCCGTATGAGAACGAGACCGCACAGGACCTCGCCTGGTTCGTGCCACTCGCTCACTTCCTGGAGTCGTGGGGCGATGCGCGCGCCCTGGATGGCACCGCGTCCGTCGTGCAACCGCTGATCGCGCCGCTGCACGGTGCGAGGTCGCCGGTGGAGCTGCTCGCGTGGCTTTCAGGTGAGAACCGCCCCGCGAACGAGATCGTACGACAGCTCTGGACAGATGGGCCGTTCGGAGGCGATGCGGAGTCGTGGGTCGCGGCGCTGACGCAGGGGCTCGTGCGTGGGTCCGAGTCGACCCCGCGCGAACCAGAGCTCGACTGGAACGCCGTCGCTGACGCCATTGCGAACATGCCCCAGCCTGTGGGCAACGCGATCGAGCTGTCGTTCACGTCCGATCCGTCCGTGTATGACGGCCGCTTCGCGAACAACCCGTGGCTGCAGGAGCTTCCCGATCCGGTCGCGAAGCTCACGTGGGACAACGCCGCCTTCATGAACGAGCGTACGCGTTCGGCCATCGGAGCCGAGCACGGACAGGTCGTCGAGCTCGTTGTCGGCGACCGCCGCCTGCGCGCGCCGGTCTTCTCTCTGCCGGGCGTGGCGGATTCCCTGATCGTGCTGCCGCTCGGGTACGGACGCCGGGGCGCCGAAGAAACGGCGGCCGGCGTGGGCGTCGACGCATACACGCTGCTCCCCCCCTTCCGCTGGAGCGTTGCCGCAACAGCGAGCCCTGCGCTCGCATTCGGAGCCGTTCCGCTCTCGCACGAGTTCGCCGTCACCGCCGCCCACTGGTCGCTCGAGGGACGGCCGGTCGTGCTGAGCGCGTCGCTCGAACGGTTTCGCGCGGCGCCGCACTTCACGGCAGCGCACAAGGGACCGTTGCCGTCCTGGTACCCACCGACTCCCGGCGCCGCCGCACAGCAGTGGGCGATGGCCATCGATCTGACGGTCTGCACGGGGTGCAGCGCCTGCATGGTGGCCTGTCAGGCAGAGAACAACGTTCCAGTCGTCGGGAAGGACGGCGTGCTGCAGCGACGCGAGATGCACTGGCTCCGGATCGACCGCTACCTCCAAGACGCCGCCGACGGACCGCGGATCGACGTCCAACCGATGCTCTGCCAGCAGTGCGAACACGCACCGTGCGAGTACGTCTGCCCGGTGAACGCCACGGTCCACAGCCCGGACGGCTTGAACGAGATGATCTACAACCGCTGCGTCGGCACGCGATTCTGCTCGAACAACTGCCCGTACAAGGTCCGGCGCTTCAACTTCCTCAACTACACCCAACTGCTCGGCGACACCGAACAGATGGCGATGAACCCGGACGTCACCGTGCGCGCCCGCGGGGTCATGGAGAAGTGCACATTCTGCGTGCAGCGGATCCGCCGCGCCGGAATCAACGACGCGCTCGACGGCTCCGGCACCGCCTACGCCGGTCTGCAGACCGCCTGTCAGCAGGCATGCCCCACCCGCGCGATCGCCTTCGGGTCCATCACCGACGCAAACTCGGAGGTCGCAGCACTGGCCGGAACCGACCAGAGCTATCACGTCCTCCACGAGTTGGGAACCCGCCCTCGAATCTGGTATCTGGCGCGTCTGCGGAACACTGGCAACACAACCGGGGGGCCGGAGTGACCACCTGGACCGACCCGCCTCCGCGCCGCGCCCCTGAAGCGCTGCTGATGACGGCGCGCACGGACGCCGCACTCACGGCGCACCTGCTCGCGCCCGTCTACACGCGCTCGATCGTCTGGAGGCTTCTTCTGCTGGGTGCGTCAGGCGGCGTACTGCTGCTCGTCGTCTCCGTCACCTATTCGGTCCTGTACGGCCCTGGCGTGTGGGGCAATCAGATTCCGGTCGCATGGGCGTTCCCGATCATCAACTTCGTCTTTTGGATTGGAATCGGCCACGCCGGCACGTTCATCTCGGCGTTCCTCCTCGTAATGGCGCAGGAGTGGCGCGCCTCCATCAATCGCCTCGCCGAGGCGATGACCCTGTTCGCGCTGGTCAACGCGGGCATATTTCCCCTGCTGCACCTGGGCCGGCCCTGGTTCGGATATTGGCTGTTCCCCTACCCGGCGACGATGGGCGTGTGGCCACAGTTCAAGAGCTCGCTGCCGTGGGACATGGCGGCCGTCTCCACGTATCTGACCGTCTCGCTGCTCTTTTGGTATCTCGGCCTCATTCCGGATCTCGCGACAGCGCGTGATGCCGCCGGCTCGCTGAGAAGACGCCGTCTCTACGGCCTGTTCGCTCTGGGCTGGCGCGGCTCCTGCGACCAGTGGCGGCACTACACGATCCTGTACGGCCTGCTGGCCGCGCTGGCGATCCCGCTGGTCATCTCGGTCCACTCGGTCGTCAGCCTCGACTTCGCGATCGCGCAGCTCCCCGGCTGGCACTCGACGATCTTTCCGCCGTACTTCGTCGTCGGCGCGATCTATTCCGGCTTCGCGATGGTCCTCTGTCTCCTGCTTCCGATCCGTTGGTACTACGGCATCGCAGACGTCATCACCGATGCCCATCTCGACAAGATGGCCAAGACGATGCTGACGATGTGCTGGATGATGACGTTCAGCTACGCCATCGAGACCTTCGTCGGCTGGTACAGCGCGGATCGCTACGAGCGATACATGTACCTCTGGTATCGCCCGTTCGGCACCTACGCGCTGATCTACTGGCTGATGCTCCTCTGCAACGTCGCGGTGCCGCAGGTGCTCTGGGCTCCGTCCGCGCGACGCAGCCCGCTCGTCCTGTTCGCGGTCGGATTGTTCGTGCTGCTCGGCATGTGGGTGGAACGCTTCGACATCGTCGTCTCGTCGCTGGCGCGTGACTTCCTGCCCTCCAGCTGGGACGCCTACGTTCCCACGCTGGTGGACTGGGGCATCCTCTTCGGCAGCTTCGGGCTGTTCGCCTTTCTCTTCCTGCTCTTCCTCCGATTCGTTCCATTCGTGCCGATCGCGGAGGTGAAGAAGCTGCAGTACGAGACCCAGCCATGAGAGATGTGCGCACGGGAGTTCTCGGCGAATTCGAGACGCCACGCCGAATGACGGAAGCCGCCGTCCACCTGTACGACGCCGGCTTCCGGAGCGTGGTCACCTACACACCGTACGAAGTTCCTGGACTCGCGGAGAGGATCGGACTCGGCCGTACCAGAGTGCCGGCGGTCATGCTGATCGCCGGGATCGCAGGCGCGGTCTTCGGCTATTGGCTGCAGTGGCACACGTCCGTGATCGCGTATCCACTCAATGTGGGCGGGCGGCCGATGCACGCGGCCCCGGCCTTTCTCGTGATCACCTTCGAGAGTTCGGTGCTCTGCGCCGCCTGCGCCGGATTCATCGGCTTCTTCCTGTTTACCGGTCTTCCCCGCCTGTGGCATCCGCTGTCGGAGATCGCCGGGTTCGAGCGGGCGACGATCGATCGATTCTGGGTCGGCGTGCCGCTCGACGATCCTCGCTCGGATGGCGATCGTGTCAGCCAGGCCCTGGCGGTCTACGAACCGCTGCGCATCGTCACCGTGGAGCTGCGGCGATGAGGGTCCTCCTCGCCCTCCCGCTCCTCGCCGCCCTGGCCTGCAACGCGAACCCGGGAGAAGGGATTCTGGACTTCGAGCGGATGCGCGCCCAGCCGCGCTACGACGCGTACGAGCACTCCCGCTATTTCGCGGATGGCATGACCATGCGGCGGCCGCCCGAAGGGAGCATCGCCATCGAAGACGCCAACGTTCCAGTTCCGCTTCAGACCGAGGATTGGAATCGCGTATCCACCGTTCCGGTCGGCGTCACCACAGAGCTGATGATCCGAGGACGCGGCCGGTACGACGTCTTCTGCCGCCCCTGCCACGACGTCGACGGCACCGGCGGCTCGCCGGTCGCGTCGGCGATGCAGCTGCGCAAACCGCCGTCGCTGCTCGAAGCAAGGGTGCGGGCACTCCCCGTCGGGCGGCTCTACCAGGCGATTGCCCAAGGCTACGGGCTGATGCCGTCGTATGCCCGCCAACTGCAGGAGCGGGATCGCTGGGCCGTCGTCGCGTACGTGCGGGCATTGCAGCTTCGCAGCGCGATCGCGGTGGACGCGCTGCCCCCACCTCTGCGGATCGAGGCGCTGCGAGCCCTTCGCGGTGAGGCTGAGCGATGAAGGTGTCCCTGATCGTAGCGACGATCGGCGGAGCCGCGCTCGCGGTCGGTGCGTTCATCGATCCGGCGCAGGCCGCCTTCTCCTACCTCACCGCGTTCGTCTCCGTCGCCGGAATCCTCGTCGCCGCGCTGATGCTCGTGCTGATCCAGCACGTAATCGGTGCGACATGGTTCGTCGTCATGCGACGCGCGACGGAAGACGTGACCGCGGCACTTCCGGTTCTGATTCCGCTCTTCGTGCCCATTGCCGTGGGGATGCACTGGCTGTATCCCTGGGTTCACCCGGCCGATCTCGACGAGGTGGCCCGCGAGAGCGTGCTGCGCAAGTCCGCGTATCTCAACACTCCATTCTTCCTGGTGCGATCGGCGGCCTATCTCGCCAGCTGGGTCATCGTTGGCGATCGGCTGCGCCGGTGGTCGCTCGACCAGGACGGCCCGTCCGGCCGCGTGTGGCGTTGGGACAGCCCCGACCGGATCGGCGGACCGGCACTGATCCTCCTCGCTTTCACGCTGGCCTTCGCCGCCATCGATTGGGTCATGTCGCTCTCGCCCGATTGGTACTCGACGATCTTCGGCGTCCAGCTGTTCGCCGGCGCCATGGTCGGTGCCCTGGGGCTGCTCGCCGTCCTCGCCGACACGCCAGGGCACACGACCCTGTCTGGCGCGGTCAGCGCGGAGCATCGCGCTGCGATCGGCAAGATGATCCTGACCTTCGCGACCTTCTGGGCGTACGTCAGCTTCGCGCAGCTGCTCATCGTGTGGATCGGCGATCTCCCAGTGGAGATCCGCTGGTACCTGCCGCGCGCCAGGGGAAGTTGGCTGGCCTTCGGGCTCGCCGTCGCGTTCGGACACTTCGTCGTGCCAGTCGTCGCGATGGTGCCACACGCGTGGAAGCGCCGTGCGAGCATCCTGCGACGGCTGGGCGTCTGGCTGCTGTTCATGCACTACGCCGACGTCTATTGGCTGGTCACCCCTGCTCGGCACCCTGGCGGCGTGGCGCTCCACTGGCTCGACGCGGCCGCGCTCGCCACCGTCGCCGGCATCGTCGGCGGCGTGGCGCTGTGGCGGGCACGCGACCACGCACGTATTCCGATCGGCGATCCGTCACTCGACCGGTCGCTGAGGTACTCGGGCGCATGACGACTGACACGGCCGCCCTTCGACAGGAGCGCGATCGCGTCCCACGCCGCGTCGTCTACCGCGCGGCGACCGGGATTGCGGCGCTGCTCGCGATCGGAGCGCTGCTCACGTGGCTCGTGACGCCCTCAACCTCCCACGGGCCAGGCACTCCGCGACCGCACATTCCGGCGGCCGCGGCCACGTACGCAGCATCCGCGCTCGACACGGGAGATCGGACGCTGTTCGAAGCTCAGGCTCCGCCCTCGAGCGATTGGGCGGCGAAGCGCCAGGCGCTCGAGTCGTACGAGTGGGTCGATCGCGAGCGCGGCCTTGCCGCGATTCCAATCGGCCGCGCCATGGAACTGATTGTGGAGGGCGCCCATGTGGAGTGATCGCCACGTCCGACCCATCGGGGTCGCAATGCTCTTCTTGGCCCCCACGCTGCTCGCGTGTGCATTGGCCGCCGTAACACCGGCATCGGCCGAGGCCCAGGGCGCGCTGCAGGCAGCCGAGATCGTCGAACGCCTTGGCGAGGCCCTCCCGCGGGAGCTCCAGTTCACGAACCACAATGGCGATCCCGCCAGCCTCGATGAGCTGATTGGCGGCAAGCCTCTCGTCATCAGCCTCGCGTACTTCACCTGCCCCATGCTCTGCCGGCTCGCCCAGGAAGGGGCGGCGGCAGCCTTCCGGGATTCCGGATGGCACATCGGAGACGACTTCCGTGCGGTCACGCTGAGCATCGACCCGAGTGACACACCCGAGCTCGCCCGACAGTGGCGGAACCGGAGTGCCGCCGTGCTCGGCGTCCCGCTCGCCGACGACGCGTGGCCGTTTCTCGTGGGTGACGAGGCGAGCATCCGTCGTCTTGCGGAGGCGCTTGGGTTCGCATACGCGTACGACGAGGAGACGCGGCAGTACGCCCACGCCAGTGCCGTGTTCATCGTCGGCGCCGACGGCAGGCTCTCCCGCTATCTCTACGGCATCACCTTCGAAGGTCGCGAGATGGCGGACGCGCTGGCCTCAGGGCGAGAGAACCGGCGCGTCCATTCCCTCGAGACGTTCCTGATGCGCTGCTTCCACTACGTTCCCTCCCTGCGCCGGCATGGCACCTTCGTCGCCTGGATGCTGAGGATCACCGGTCTGTCCGTCACTCTCGCGGTCGGGTCGATGCTGTTCCTGCTCTGGCGCCGGAAGCCGATCTCCTGATGCAGTTCCTCCATCTTCCTTCGTCGTTCTGGACAGTGGTCGGTGCGTTGAACCGCGTGTACCGGACAGTGCTCATGCTGCCGCCACAGGCATCTTCGGTCTCGTCGTCAATCGACGCGCTGCACTATCTGGAAATTACGATCTACACGGCGATAGCCGTCGTATTCATGACGACCACCGTCGTGTTCCTGATCCGCTTCCGGAGACGCGGCGACGCGGATCGCCCGCCGGACGTGCAGGCCTCGGGACTGGTTGGCGCGTACGCGCTGGGCATGTTCGGCCTGTTCGTCGTGTTCTGGGCGATCGGGCAGGCGCAGTTCACCACCCTGCGGTCGGCTCCGCGCGGCGCAGCCGACGTCTACGTCACCGGAAAGCAGTGGACCTGGAAGTTTGCCTACGCCGACGGCGGCGGATCGGTCGACGTGCTGTACGTGCCGCTGCATCAGCCGATCCGCCTTCTGCTGACCTCCCGAGACGTCATCCACAGCTTCTGGGTGCCGGCGTTTCGCATCAAGCAGGATGCCGTGCCTGGCACCTACACATCCGTCTGGTTCGAAGCGACGACACCTGGCGCCTTCCAGGTCATGTGCGCGGAGATGTGCGGTGCCGGCCACGCCGGAATGTGGGCGCAGATCGTGGTGCTCGACGGTCCCGACTACTCCCGTTGGAAGCAGGGGGACCAGCCCGCGGTTTCTCCAGCGTCCATTGGCCTGCCGACGCCGGATGCCGAGACCCGTGTCTCGCCGCGCGCGTTCGAGACGCGCGTGGAGCAAGGGCGCCGTGCGGCGGCCGCGTTCGCGTGCCTGAAGTGCCACACCATCGATGGCCAACGCCATATCGGGCCGACATGGCTCGGCGTGTACGACTCCGAGGAGCCGCTTCGCGACGGCACGAGGGTTCGCGTCGACGAAGCCTACATGACGCGGTCGATGATGGATCCCGCCGTCGAGGTGGTGAACGGCTTCGATCCGGTGATGCCGAGCTACCAGGGTCTGCTGACGCCAGCCGATACCGCCGCGATCATCGAGTTCATCAAGTCGCTGCGCGACGCCAGTCAGCCTCACGTCGTCGCACCGCTGCCAGACGGCCCAATCGACGGACTGGCGCCGGCCCCTCGCGGAGTGTCCCCGTGAGCGAGACGGTCATCGTCGCGACCGGCGGCACGGACTACCTCAACGCGGATCCGCGGATCCGCTCGTGGCTGACCACGACCGACCACAAGCGCATTGGCGTGATGTTCCTCGTTGCGACGACGCTGGCGCTCGCGCTGGGCGGAGTGTTCGCGATGATCATCCGGCTCGAGCTGCTCACGCCGCCGCAGGACCTGACGACCGCCGAGACCTACAACCGCCTCTTCACCATGCACGGCGTCATCATGGTCTGGGCGTTCCTCATCCCGTCGATTCCCAACTCGTTCGGGAACTTCCTGGTGCCGCTCATGCTCGGCGCGCGCGATCTCGCCTTCCCGCGTTTGAACCTGGCGAGCCTCTACGTCTATCTCGCCGGCGCGCTCTGGGTGGTGGCCGCACTGTTCATCGGTGGGGCCGACACCGGGTGGACCTTCTATCCTCCGTACAGCTCGAGCTCACCAACCGCGGTCACGTGGGTTGCCGCCGGAGTCTTCGTCCTCGGCATCTCATCGACGATGACCGGCATCAACTTCGTCGTGACGACGCACACGCTGCGGGCCGAGGGGATGACGTGGAACCGCATCCCGCTGTTCGTCTGGACGATCTATGCGACCAGCATCGTGCTGGTCTGCGCCACGCCCGTGCTCGGCATGGCGCTGCTGCTCGTGGCCATCGATCACGCCTTTCGCTGGGGCCTGTTCGACCCGCAGCTGGGCGGCGACCCGATCCTCTATCAGCACCTCTTCTGGTTCTATTCGCACCCGGCCGTCTACATCATGATCCTGCCGGCGATGGGCGTGATGAGCGAGGTGGTGGAGACCTTCTCGCGCAAGTTCACGCTCTCCTACGAGTGGATGGTCGGCGCCACAGTGGGCATCGCCATCGTGGGGTTCCTGGTGTGGGGGCACCACATGTTCGTCTCGGGGATGTCCACGGTCGACACGATCGCGTTCTCGTTTTTCTCGATGGCCGTCGCGGTGTTCTCGGCCATCAAGGTCTTCCTCTGGGTCGGCACCCTCTATCGCGGATCGATTGCGTTCACGACGCCGCTCGCCTATTTCGTCGCGTTCGTCTTCCTGTTCGGGTGGGGCGGGCTCTCCGGCGTCGCCGTCGCCACCTCGTCGCTGGACGTGCCCTGGCACGCCACCTACTTCATCGTGGGCCACTTTCATTTCGTGATGGTCGGCGCCGCAATGATGGGCTTCCTGTCGGCGCTCCACTATTGGTGGCCCAAGATGTTCGGCCGCATGTACTCGGAGCGGTTCGCCCTCGTGACCGCCAGCGCCGTGTTCATCGGCTTCGTCGTCACCTTCACACCCCAGTTCCTCCTGGGCAACATGGGGATGCCGCGCCGCTACGGGCAGTATCCGCCGGCGTACCAAGTGCTGAACGTCATCTCGACAGCCGGATCGTGGGCGTTGGCGAGCGGCCTTCTCGCGACGGTCGCCTATCTCGGGTGGTCACTGTTCAAGGGGCCGGCCGCGGGACCAAACCCGTGGGGGTCACGGGGGTTCGAATGGATGACCGACTCGCCGCCCCCGACGCACAACTTCCCGGCGCCTCCCCGCATCACGCGTCGACCGCATGACTACCGCGCGGAGCCCGACTGATGTTCACGGGCGACGTTCAGGAGCAGTTCCAGGATCTCGAACAGCAGACGCACGCCGCCGAGCTCGGGATGTGGGTCTTCCTGGCGAGCGAGGTGCTCTTCTTCTCGGGACTGTTCGGCCTGTTCGCGGCGTACCGCTTCGAGTACGGGGATCTGTTCCGGGAAGCCGCCCGACACACCGATCTCGCGCTCGGCACCGCCAACACCTTCATCCTGCTCACGAGCAGTCTGCTCGTCGCGCTGTGCGTACACGGCATTGGCGCGGGCTGGCGCATTCGATCCGTGCAGATGCTGCTCGCGGGCACCGCCACGCTCGGCCTTCTGTTCCTCGGCCTCAAGCTGCTCGAGTACGTCCATCACTTCCGCGAAGGGATCTATCCGGGCGCGTACTACGCATACGCCGAGCTGCCCGATCGAGGCGCACGGGTCTTCTTCACGCTTTACTACGCGATGACCGGGATCCACGCCGTGCACGTCGCGATCGGCATCGCACTGATGATCTGGATGCTGCTGCTCACGCGCAATCAGCGCCTCGACGCCGCCTACCACACGCCACTCGAGCTGGCCGGCATCTATTGGCACTTCGTCGACATCGTCTGGGTATTCCTCTGGCCGATGTTCTATCTGATGCGGGGCTGACGTGCCTCCTTCACGTCCGTCGGGGATCGTCCGCGTGTGGATCTGGCTGCTGCTGCTGGCAGTGGCGAGCTTCCTGCTCTCATTCGCCCCATTGGGCGCGTGGTCGCCCGTGCTCGCGCTCGGGATCGCGCTTGCGAAAGCGGTGCTCATCAGCGCCTTCTTCATGCACCTCGTGACGCAGCCCTCCATCAGCCGGTGGGCGTTCGCGCTGGGCGTCGGACTGGCCCTGCTGCTGATGACGATGATCGGTGTCGACGTGCTGACTCGGGACAGCGTCGGACCTCAGCCGCGGGGCCTCGGCACCGTCGCCGGACCGCGCACCGGGGTTCTCGACGCCCCACGCACCGGCCAGCTCGATTCTCGCTGAAGCCATGAGCGCGGGCGCGAATCCGTCGTGTGCGCTTCCGATTGGCGCCTCGACATGCGACATCCCGCTGGCGAACCGGAGTGTGGAACGCGCTTTGGACGCTCGCATGGTGTGACTCGAGCAAATCAGGGCAAGGTGATGAACCAAGGCAAGGTGATCGTTGTAACCGGCGCATCCGCAGGAGTGGGACGGGCCACGGCATGTGCCTTCGCGAGGCGCGGTGACAAGATCGCCCTCCTCGCGCGGGGGCGAGCGGGCCTGGAGGGTGCTCGGCGAGACGTCGAACGCCTCGGTGGACGAGCGATCGTCGTGCCTACCGACGTCGCCGATCCGGAGCAGGTAGAGGCAGCGGCGGCACGCGCTGAGGACGAGCTCGGGCCGATCGACGTCTGGGTGAACAACGCGATGACCAGCGTGTTCAGCCCGGTCAAGATGATGACGGCGGACGAATTCAGGCGCGTCACCGAGGTCACCTATCTCGGGGTCGTCCACGGGACGCTCGCCGCCCTTCGGCGGATGCTCCCGCGCGATCACGGATCGATCGTGCAGGTGGGGTCGGCGCTTGCGTACCGCGGAATCCCCTTGCAGGCGGCCTACTGCGGGGCCAAGCACGCTATTCAGGGCTTTTGCGATTCCCTGCGCGCCGAGCTGCTGCACGATCAATCAGCCGTCCGGCTGACCATGGTGCAGCTGCCGGCCATGAATACGCCGCAGTTCGAGTGGGTGAAGAGCCGTCTCGACGGCCGGGCGCAGCCAGTCCCCCCGATCTACCAGCCGGAGGTCGCGGCGGACGCGATCGTCTGGGCCAGCGAGCACGATCGGCGCGAGCTCTTCGTCGGCGTCTCGACGACCGTGGCCATCGTCGGGAACAAGCTGCTGCCCGGCGTGGGCGACTGGTATCTCGCAAGGACCGGGTACGCGTCGCAACAGACCGACGAACGCGAGCGGCCGGACCGGCCGTTCAACCTCTGGACGCCTGTCGACGAGCAGCGCGATTTCGGCGCTCACGGGCGATTCGGCGCAGCGGCGCACGGCACGAGCTGGCAAACCAGGCTGTCGGAACACCGCGGGGTGTTGGCCGCGGTCAGCGCGATGGCCGTCGCCATCGTCGCAGCAGCGCTCGCCAAACGTTGAGGCGCAATCCTTGGATGAGGCCGAAGTAGTGGGGCGCCGACCGGTGGTGATGGGTGCTCACGGGCGGAACGCCGCGGAGCGCGTTCTGCTCGCCTCGGTGTCGTACCCGGTGCCTCTGGCGAGCAGCGGCAGAGCTCTGGCTGGCGCTCCACGAAGCCGGGCTATAGTCTTGCCGCGGCCACGCGCCGGTCCGCAACGGAGGCTCGAATGAAGCTCGCTGCGACCACGTCATTGGGTGTCGGCGTCCTCCTCGTTCTCTCGCTCGCCCCTACCACCGCCCAATCCCCTTCTGCCGCGGAAGCGTCGTCGGCAGGACCGCTCGCGACATCGTGTGGAGTGCCAACGGCTCCGCCGCCGGCTGGGCGCAGCGCAACGCCGACCTTTCCGCCAGGCGAATATCCCGTGCGCCTGCCTGCGGTCTCGCTGCTCGGAGCGCGCAACGACCTGCCCGATCCGTATCGGGAGGGCGTCGACTGGGGTCAGCTGCCGCCGGGACGGCGCTGGGGTTCGACGGCAAGCATCACGACCGCGCCGGACGGCACGCTCTGGGTCGTCGACCGCTGCGGCGCGTCCGGGGCCGGCGGAACCAGCTGCGGCGGCGCGAATGCGTCCGTGGACCCCATCTTTCAGTTCGATGCGAGCGGACGGCTCTTGAAGTCATTCGGTGCCGGCACCTTCGTCAACCCTCACAAGCTGACCGTCGACCGGGAGGGCAACCTGTGGGTCGCCGACAACGGCGCACACACGGTGCTGAAGCTGGATCAGTCCGGCACCGTGCTCCTCACGTTGGGACAGAAAGGAGTCGCCGGCCCTGGACGCGATCAGTTCGACGCCCCGACCGAGGTGGCGGTGGCGGCCAACGGCGACATCTTCGTGGCGGACGGCCACACGGGTGGCGGCACGGCAGTCGGGAACGCCCGCGTCGTGAAGTTCGACAAGGCTGGAAGGTTCCTCACCACGTGGGGCAAGAAAGGCATGGGGCCGGGCGAGTTCGACGTGCCCCACACGATCGTGATCGATGGACGCGGTCGCGTGCTCGTCGGCGATCGGCAGAACAACCGGATACAGATCTTCGAACCCGACGGCCGCTTCGTCACGATGTGGTATCAGTTCGGACGGCCGAGCGGCATGTACGTGGACACACGTACCGACACCCTCTATGTGGCGGACTCCGAGTCGCGCGATGGACGGACGAATACCGGTCGCTTCGCACTCGCGCAGACCGGCTATGGATACAACCTGGGCGCGCGTCGCGGCATCCGAATCGGCAACGCACGCACGGGGGAGGTCCGATCCTTCATCCCCGATCCATGTCCGTACCCATATCCGGCCGCCTCGAGTCTCGCGGAAGGTGTGACGGTCGATCGCGACGGGAACGTGTACGGCGCGGACTTCTTGATGAACGTCCGGAAGTTCGTGAAGAAATGAACCGCTCGGACCGGCTCGCGCTGAGGCCCGAACGCGCGCGCGTTCGGGCCCTCGGTCGCCGTGCCCGACGGACCGCCGGCGGCTGCTACTCGATGATCACGCGATCGAACCGGTAGCTCCACTCGTTGGCGAGGTAGATCGTCTTCTCGTCCGGGCACGCGATGGCGTGCAGCGAGTCGATGTGTCCAGGCAGCCGCCCCGGCTTCCCGAAGGTGCCGATCACGGTACCGTCGAGCCCGATCTTGTAGACCTTGCCAACGCTGCCGACGAAGACAACCTGGTTCTGCCCAGGCGTGATGCACAGCGACCACGGCGGTCCGTCGAGGTTCCACACCTTCTTCAGGTTGCCTTCGGTGTCGAATGTCTGGACCCGGTTGTTCTGGCGATCGGCCACATACAGCGTCTGATTGCGATCGATCACGATGCTGTGCGGCGTGTTGAACTGGCCGGGGCGCGTGCCACGATCGCCCCAGTACTTGACCAGGTTGCCCTCCTTCGTGAACTTCGCCACTCGGGAATTCCCGTACCCGTCTGAGACGTACACGCTGCCGTCGGGGCCCACCGCCGTGTCGGTCGGCTGGTAGAAGTTCGACGGCGCGGGAATCGCCCGCTCGATGCCATGTGTGTCGTACACCCACGGCTCTAGGCGCCTGCCGAGCGCCTGGATGACCTTCCCCTGCGGATTGAGCTTCACGACGACGTTGTTCCCGGAGTCGACGATCCACATGTTGTCTTCGGAATCGAAGCGGACCGAGTGCGGTGCGTGCCAGATCGTGGAGCCCTCACCGAGCGAACGGATGAACGAACCGTCGGGGCCGAACTCGAGCAGCGGATGATTCCCTCGATTGAGCAGGAAGAGGTGCCCCTTCGAGTTCAGCGCGACGCCGACCGCCTCGGAGGCCCAGATCTCCGTGGGCCACTTGATGAAGTCTTCGTCATATCGCACCTTCAGCGTCGGCGCGGCGGAACCTGACATGCCTTCGCTCCGGCCTTGTGCGGTCATCGCCACCGCCGAAGCAACGTGCAGCGCGAGCGCGAATGCGAGCGTCTTCTTCATATGCTCTCTCCTGGTGAAACAGCGGATCCCTGCAGCGAATCGGCGCGGATTATAGCGTTCCTCGAGCCCGCACGCGCGCAGCGGACGATATGATGCGGCCGTGGAGTGCTCATGTTGACCGCGCTCGCCGTCCTGCTCGTTCTCATCCTGGTGAACGGCTTGTTCGCCCTGTCCGAGATTGCGATCGTGTCCTCGAGCCGCGTGCGGCTGCAACAGCTCGCGAGTCGAGGGCGCACCGGGGCCGCCCAGGCGCTCGCCCTGGCCGCGGAGCCGACGCGGTTCCTGTCGAGCGTTCAGGTCGGCATCACCGCGATCGGCATCCTCAGCGGCGCGATCGCGCGCGAATCCATCGCCGTCGGCATCCGCTCCGCGCTCGAAGGCATGCCGCCTCTCGCGGCACACGCCGACAGTCTGTCGGTCGGCATCATGGTGATCGCCCTCACCCTCGTCTCGCTCATCCTCGGCGAACTGGTTCCCAAGCGTCTGGCGCTCGCCAACCCCGAAGCGGTCGCGGCGGCGATCGCGCGTCCGATGACGCTCGTCGCCTCCATCGGTCGTCCGATCGTGCACCTGCTCAGCGCGACCACGGACGCCCTCGTGCGCGTCACCGGCATTCGTCAGACGCCGCAGCCGGCGGTCACGGCCGACGAGATCCGCATCATGCTCGAACAGGGGGCGCGCGAGGGCGTCTTCGAGCCGATCGAACACCGCTTGATGTCGAACGTCCTGGACCTCGACGAGCGGCTCGTCGGGTCCGCGCTCACGCCCCGCGCCGACATCACCTTCCTCGACGTCCGCGAGGGCCGCGATGTCCATCGCGCCCGGCTGCGCGCGCATCATCACAACGTCTTGCCGCTGTGCGACGGCGGCATGGACCACGTCCTTGGCTTCGTTCGGGCGGCGCGGGTCCTCGATCGCATGCTCGAGGACCCTTCCGCCGATCTCGTGTCACTCGCCGAGCCGGCGCTCTTCGTTCCGGAGACGATGACGCTGATGACGCTGCTCGAACAATTCAGGCGCACGCACCTGCCGGTCGCGCTCGTGGTCGATGAGTTCGGCGGGGTGGAAGGCCTGGTGAGCCTGACCGACGTGATGTCCGCCATCGTGGGGGACCTTCCCGACGAGCCCGGGGAACAGCCGCTCGTCGTGGTCCGCGACGATGGAACGTGGCTGATGGATGGACGGGTCTCGATCGACGCCCTCGTCGATACGTTGGGCGACCCCGGGATCGCCTCGCCCCGAGACCGCGCGCGCTGCCACACGCTCGGCGGCCTCGTGATGCTGGCCCTGGGCCGCGTGCCACGCGTCGGAGACACCTTCGTGCGCGGGTTCCATCGTTTCGAAGTAGTCGACATGGATCGCCATCGCATCGATCGTGTCCTCATCGGTCCCGTCGAGCGGCCGCCCGACGCGTCCGCCGTCTCCGAGTGACGCGCAGACAGCGCACCAGATTCGCGCGGAATCGCCAATAATCTAGGCGTGCACCGACGAACCGCCCTTCAGATCCTCGGGCTCTCTTCGATTTGCGCCGCCACGCACCCGTACGCGCTGGCGGCGCTGCTCCCGGCCCAGAAGGCCGCACCGCCACCCGACGTCGAACTGCTGCTGACGGCTTCGAAGGGTGAGGCCGCCCTGCTCTCGGGCACGCCCACACGCGTCTGGCGGTACAGCGGCACCCTCGTCCGCGGCCCGGCGGGAACGCTGCAACCGATCGAGGGGTCCTATCTCGGACCGGTGATCCGTCTTCGCCGCGGCCAGCGCGTCCGGGTCCGGTTCAGGAACCGCCTCGACGAGCCGTCGATCGTGCACTGGCACGGCCTCGACGTGCCGGATCGTGCGGATGGGCATCCGCGCCTCGCCGTGGACGCCGGCGGCGAATACGTCTACGACTTCACCGTCACCAACCGGGCGGGCACCTACTGGTATCACCCCCACCCGCACATGCGAACGGCGTGGCAGGTCTATCAGGGGCTCGCCGGCTTCGTGCTCGTGTCAGACGAAGACGAAGACGCCCTCGGGCTGCCGTCCAACGAAGGCGAGCTTCTGTGGGTGCTGCAGGATCGCCGCTTCGACGCCGGGCATCAGCTCGAGTATCTCGACTCGATCGGCCGACCCGCTGCCGGTGGAGGCCGAGGCGGACGGGGCATGGGCGGAGCGGGCGGCATGCGCGGAATGGGTGGGATGCGCGGTGCGGGCATGGGCATGCGCGGTGCGATGGACGCGATGAACGGCTGGCTGGGCGACCGGATGCTCGTCAGCGGCCGGACGCCGTCGGCGCTCGACGTCGATCGCCGCACCTACAGGGTCCGGCTGCTGAACGGATCAAATGCGCGCATCTATAAGCTCGCCTGGAGCGACGGAGCGCCGTTCACGGTTCTCGGCGGCGATGGTGGTCTGCTGCCTCGCGTGCGCACGTCGCGTCATCTGACGCTGGCGCCGGGACAGCGTGCCGACGTGCTGCTCGATCTGTCGGATCACGCTGCCGGCGACACCGTGAGACTGGAGAGCGTGGCGTTCCCGAGCGAACACAGCGGCCAGACCGGCATGATGGGCACTCCTGCCCCCGTGCCGAACGGGGCACCGCTGGTGGTGGCGACGCTCCGCGTCTCGAACCGTCGCGGCCCCCGCGTGGCTCCACCCGAACGGCTGCCGGCTCACAGCTTCACCGAAGCGCCGCGGGCTCCGGCACGCCGCGTCCCGCTCGCGTTCATGCGGATGAACTGGCTGATCGACGGACGCGTCTTCGATCTCGACGACGTGGCGCCCTCCGAGACGGCCGTCGCCGGATCGACGCACGTCTGGGAGTTCGTGAATCAGCCGAATCCGATGGGCATGCAGATGGCGCATCCCATGCACATGCACGGCCGCCAGTTTCGCGTGTTGTCTCGAAGCGGCGGACGCGCCAACGCCCTCCGCGAAGGCATCGTGGACGATGGATGGGTGGACACGGTTCTCGTCCTGCCGCACGAGACGGTTCGCGTGCAGGTGACCTTCAGCGAGCATCCGGGGCTCTACCTGTATCACTGCCACATCCTCGAGCACGAAGACATGGGCATGATGCGCAACTTCCGCATTCTCGCCGCCGGCTGATCGCCCTCCCGTGCCGGGATCGAGGACCCGGCGGACGATCCCGCACCGGACCCCAGAGGCTTTTACACGACTGTTACCGGAGGGGTCTCGTCATCCGGTACGATGAATGCGCCAGCCCGCCCCATGGATCACATCGAAGCACAGTCACCCCGAGTCGTCGGCGTCCTCGACATGGGCGCCAGCGCCATCCGCCTCGTCGTCGGCGAAATCGTGCCCGGTCAGCCGATTCGGGTCCTCGAGGAGGCCTCCCGCGGCGTCCTCCTCGGACGGGACACCTTTTCGGGCGGCGTCATCCGTCCGCGTACTGCCGATGCGGCGTTCGCGGCGCTGGAGGGCTTCAAGACGATCATGGAGGGCTTCGGCGTCACCGAGATCCACGCCGTCGCCACGAGCGCGGTTCGCGAAGCCCGCAACGGCGAGCTCTTCCTGGACCTGGTTCGGGCGCGCGCGGGCCTGGCGTTCGAAATCATCAACGAGGCCGAAGAGAGCCGCCTCGTCTTCCTCGCCGTCCGCGACGCCCTCAAGCGGCACGCGGCGATGAAGGCCGCCTGGACGCTGTTGGCCGAGGTCGGCGGCGGCAGCACGAGTCTGACGCTTCTCCGTCATGGACAGCCGTTGCGATCGGGCCTATATGCGCTCGGCGGCGTCCGTCTCCGGCAGCGCCTCGATCTGCCGCGTCACGGACACGAGCTGCAACTGGCTCTGCTCAAGCGCGCGATCGCGAACGTCGTCGACGAGATTCGCCTGGAGATTCCGCTCAAGCGGGTGACGCACGTGGTGGCGGTCGGCGGCGACGTCCGGCGCGCGGCCGCGCACATCCTCGATCAGCCGGCCGAGGGAGGCCCGCGGGAGATCCCTCGCGAGGCGTTTCTCGCGTTCTGCGACGAGGTCGAGCCGCTCGAAGACGAGGCGTTGGTCAGCCGATTCCGATTGCCTGGTGCCGAAGCCGAGACGCTGGTTCCATCGCTGCTCGTCTACCGCGCGATTCTGGCGGAGACAGGGGCGCGACGGCTCGTCGTGTCCGAAGGTTCGCTGCGCAGCGGCGTCTTCCTGGACCTGCTGAACCCGGGCGACCCGAGCGGCGAAGAGGACTTCGAGCGCCAGGTGCTGGCGAGCGCGGAGTCGCTCGGTCACCGCTACCGGTTCGATCGCGCGCACGGACGGCATGTGGCGATGCTCGCGACGCGACTGTTCGACGAGTTGCAGGCGGCTCATGGGCTCTCGCGGCGCGAACGCCTGCTGCTGCAGACCGCGGCGCTCCTCCACGACATCGGCGTGTACGTCGGGTTGCGCGCCCATCACAAGCACTCGGAGTATCTGCTCGCCGCCTCCCAGATCTTCGGGCTGTCAGGCGACGACACCCGCATCGTCGCCACGATCGCCAGGTATCACCGGAGGGCGTTTCCGCAACGCAGCCACCTGCCGTACGTCGAGCTCGATCACCGGGATCAGCTGCTGGTCAACAAGCTCGCCGCCATCCTGCGTGTCGCCAACGCGCTGGACGCCGAGCATCTGCAGAAAGTGCGCGACCTTCGCCTGGTGCATCGCGACCGGACGTGGATTCTCGAGCTCGACGGGTCCGGCGACATCACCATGGAACAGATCGCCGCGACGGCGCGGACCGATCTCTTCACGCAGGTCTTCGGGCGGGAGGTGGTGATCCGCGCCGCCGGGAGTGCGCTGTGACTCCGCTGCATCGGCACGACGCCACGCTGTTCCTGAACCGCGAGCTCTCGTGGCTCGCCTTCGACGAGCGGGTGCTCGACGAGGCGGCCGACCCGTCGACGCCTCTGCTGGAGCGGCTCAAGTTCGCGGCGATTACCGCGTCCAACCTCGACGAGTTCTTCATGGTGCGCGTCGCCGGCTTGAAGAGCGCCGTGGTGGACAACGACGCCACGCCCGATCTCGCCGGGCTCACGCCCGCGCAGCAGCTTCGTGCCGTGTCCGAGCGGGCGCACGCGCTGGTGGACCGCACCTACGCTCTCGTGTTCGGAGAGCTCATGCCGGCCCTCGAGCGCGAGGGTGTGCGGCTGGCGAAGCCGGGGGATCTCGACGCGCGCGATCGGGCGGCGCTCGGGGCCCATTTCCGGAGCTCCGTGCTCCCGATCCTGACGCCGCTCGCCATCGACGTCGCCCGCCCGCTTCCGCTGCTGTCGTCGCTGAGCGTCAACGTGGCGATCCTCCTCGCACCCGCGCGCGGGGAGACGCTTCCGCGGCTGGCGATCGTCCAGGTTCCTCCCGGCCTCACCAGGCTGGTGCCGGTCCCCGGCGCCGACGGCACCACGTTCGTGCTGCTCGAGGAGATCATCCGCATGCACCTGGCCCAGCTGTTTCCGGGCCAGCAGATCCTCGAGACGTCGATGATCCGGCTGGCTCGCGACGCCGAGCTGGAGCTCGACGACGAAGGCGGGCGCACGCACCTCGATCAAGTCGAGCGCGAAGTCCGGCACCGCCGTCAGAACGACGTGGTCCGCCTGGAGATCGAGGAAGGCACGTCGAGCGAGCTCGTGTCGCTACTCTGCCGGCAGACCGAGGTCGAGGAGATGGACGTCTACGCGGTGCGCGGCCCGCTGGACCTCCGCTTCCTCATGGCGTTGACCGACCTCCCTGGCCTCGACGCGCTTCGCGCTCCGCCGCTTCGCCCGGTGGAGCTGATCGCGGATCCGCCCTCGGACATCTTCGCCGCGATCGACGAGCAGGATCTGCTGCTTCACCACCCGTACGACGCGTACGAGCCGGTGCTCGCGCTGCTGGCGCAGGCCGCCGAGGACCCCGACGTGCTCGCGATCAAGCAGACGCTCTATCGCGCGAGCCCCGGGTCGCAGCTGATCGCCAGCCTGCGCCGCGCCGCCGAGCGCAACAAGCAGGTCACGGTGGTCGTCGAGTTGACCGCGCGCTTCGACGAGGAACGGAACATCCAGTGGGCTCGCGCGCTCGAAGAGGCCGGCGCGCACGTCATCTACGGAATCCGCGGCTACAAGGTTCACGCCAAGATCTGCCTGATCGTCCGCCGGACGCCCCGGGGGCTCAGGCGGTACGTCCATCTGGGCACCGGCAACTACAACGAGCGCACCGCGCGCACCTATACCGACTTCGGCCTGCTGACCGCGTCGCCGACTGTCGCCGAGGACGCCAGCGCGATCTTCAGCGCCCTGACCGGCTATTCCGACCCTCCGCGGCTCAAGAAGCTGGTCATGGCGCCGACCGGGCTCCGCGAACGCCTGCTGAAGCTCATCGCGCGCGAGCGCAGGCGCGCGCAGGCCGGCCAGCCGGCCGAGATCACGGCGAAGATGAACTCGCTCATCGACGACGAGATCATCGAGGCGCTCTACGCGGCGTCGCGCGCCGGCGTCGGTATACGCCTCAACGTGCGCGGCATCTGCGCGCTCCGGCCGGGGGTCCCTGGGCACAGCGACCAGATTCAGGTCGTGTCGGTCGTCGACCGGTTCCTGGAGCACTCCCGGATATTCGCGTTCCACAACGGCGGAGACGAGGAGGTGTACCTCTCGAGCGCCGACTGGATGACGCGCAACTTCGATCGCCGGATCGAGCTGATGTTCCCGGTCGAGCATCCCGCACACCGGGCGAAGGTGCTCCACGCGCTCAGGGCGATGTTCCGGGACAACGTCAAGGCGCGGTGGCTCGGCAGCGACGGCACTTACCGTCCCAGGCGCGCCGAGGGCGAGCCGCGGTACCGCGTGCAGGAGGCGCTTCAGCACGATGCCCGGCGCGCCGCGTCGGTTGCCCGCGAGGCGGCCGGTGTCGTGTTCCGGCCGGAGCAGCGGGAAGCGTAGCGGAGCGACGGACCCTGGCTCCGCCAGACCGCCAACCGCCATTTCGGGGGATCATGGTTTTCCTTGATATTTGGGGTCGAAAGTATCTAGCTCGCCCCCGATGAGCTTGCATTTCTCGCCAAAGCTGTAAGATTGCGCCGTGCGCGCCCCCCACACGGCCACGCGGCTCCGCGGTCGCCTGCTGCAGCGCCTCACCATCCGTCGAGTGCTCCTGCTCGGATTCGGCCTCACGCTCGTCTTGTGGGTCTTCTCCGGCTACTACTTCGCCAGCCACGTGGCGGAGGTGCGCCAACAGTCCGAGCAGATCAGCCGCCGGTACATGCGAGCCCAGGAGCTCCTGTCGACCGTCCGTACGCAGGTGCTCATCGCGGCCGTCTACGTCCGCGACGGCCTGCTCGATCCGAGCCCCTCGGAAACAGTCCACTACCGGAATCAGTTGGAAGAAGTGATGCGACGGGTCAACTCCGCGCTCGACCGGTACGAGCCGGTGTTCGGCCTCGACTTCGACCCACACGCGATTGCGCAGCTGCGGCATCAGATCGACGACTTCCGCCGGACGGTGATCGACGTGCTGGCGACGCACGACGCCCGCCGGCCACGCGACGCACGAGAGATTCTCCGCGCGCGCATCATGCCCCGGCGCGAGGCCGTCATCCGGGTCTCCGAGGAAGTGCAGGCGTTGAACCGGGCCGCGTTCGTCCGCCAGCAGGAGGCCACCGCCGAGGTCTACGGCGCCATGCAGCGGCGGACCCTGACGCAGTTCGGTCTGGCGCTCGCGATCAGCTTCCTGATCGGACTGGTGGCGACCCACCACGTGGCACGCCTGGAGGGACGGCTCCGTCGCCAGCAACTGCGCGATCAGGAGACCTCACGTGATCTGCAGCGGCTCTCGGCGCAGCTGATCAACGCCCAGGAGGAGGAGCGGCGCACGATCGCACGCGAGCTGCACGACGAAGTGGGTCAGGTGCTGACCGCGGTGAGGGTCGAGCTCGCCGTCGCGGAACATCGGATCGAGGCGGCCGGAATGAAGGCCGCCGTCCTCGCCGACGCCCGCGCGATCACCGACAACGCGCTGCACACGGTCCGCGATCTCTCGCACCTGCTGCATCCCGCCCTGCTCGACGACATGGGCCTGCTGGCGGCGACCGAGGCGCGCATCCGCGAATTCCGCCGGCGCCATCGAATTTCGATCGATCTCGTTCAGCAGAACATGGACGCGCGGCTTCCCGCACCCGTCGAGCTCGCCGCGTATCGCGTCGTACAGGAGGCGCTCACCAACGTCGTGCGGCACTCGCAGGCGCGCAGCTGCCAGGTGCAGCTGCGGCGAGTACACGACGCGCTGTTCGTCGCCGTTCGCGACGACGGTGTGGGGTTCGACGCGTCCGCGTGCCCCTGTGGTCTTGGGCTCATCGGGATGCGGGAGCGCGCCGCACAACTGGGAGGGTCGGTGCACACGATTACCGGCCTCGGTCTGGGCACGACCATAGAGATGACGATTCCCGTCGATCCGCCCGCCACGACCGCAGTTCCGGCGGCGGTCCCGCCCCCGGCCGCCGGGGCGGGTCATCCGCTTCGTCAGCGGGTCCCTCTCGTGGAGGTTGTCGATGCCTAATCTTCGTATCGTGCTCGCCGACGATCACACCCTGGTCCGCCAGGGGCTGCGCAAGATCCTCGAGGCACAGCCCGAATGGGAGGTCGTCGCAGAAGCGAGCTCCGGCCGCGAGGCCGTGAAGCACATTCTCGAGCTCGAGCCGGATGTGGCCATCCTCGACATCGGCATGCCCCTGCTGAACGGGATCGAAGTCACGCGTCAGACCGTACGGCGGCTGCCCGAGCTGCGCGTTCTCATCCTCAGCATGCACGCCGACGAGGCGTACATCACGCAGGCGCTCGGCGCCGGCGCGCAGGGCTATCTGCTGAAGGACTCCGCCGACACCGAGCTGATTCGCGCCGTCACGGCCATCGCCGCCGGCAAGTCGTACTTCAGTCCGGCTGTCGCCCGGGTCATGCTCGACGACTACGTTCGTCACCTCACGCAGAAGGGCATGAGCGATCGGTACGAATCACTCTCCGAACGCGAGCGCGAGGTGTTCCAGCTCGTGGCCGAGGGCCGCAGCACCAAGGAGGTCGCCGAGCTGCTGTCGGTGAGCCCGGCGACGGTGGAGACGCACCGCGCCCATATCTTTCAGAAGCTGGATCTCCACAACACCGCCGAACTGGTGCTCTATGCGGTCCGGCGTGGCGCGATCTCCTGACAGCCCGCGGCCGCCCGACGGCACGTTAGACGGGGGCGTCTTCGGGCACACGCGAGGCGTACTGCAGCGGCTGCGTCCACAAGCTCTCGAGCCCTTCGAGAATGTCCGACGCCCAGCGGAACACGTCGCGCCCAGCGACCACGCGCCGCATGCTCCGCATCCGCTTCTGCCGCTCGTCGACGTGCATGTCGAGCGCGCGGCACAGCGCGTCGGCGAAGGCGTCCTCGTCGGATGGGTTGATGAGCAGCGCCTCGTCGAGCTCCTGCGCGGCGCCGGCCAGCGCGCTCAGGACCA
>JBFXAT010000015.1:0-75255 GCA_050183995.1 Vicinamibacterales bacterium | reverse complement strand
TGTCGGCGCTCGTCGAAGCGGCGCTGGAGGAGCGCGCGGCGCGACGGGGGTGACGCGTTGATCGCGGTGACGAACAGAGAGAGGGCCGGCGTGTCGCGCGTCGGCCACGTCAACAAGTCGCCTGGATCAACGAGTCGGCCAGGTCAATACGTGTAGGGATCGTGGTCCTCGCCGTGGCAGGTGAGATAGCAGCGGCCGCGCCCTGGAGATGTCTGCTGGAACTCGAGCCGGCCCGTGCGCCGGCTCGCTGTGACGAAGCGCAGATCCAGGTTGATGAGGTGCGCGTTGTTCGTGGTCGTACCCTGTCCGCTGCTGACGCCGTGCGGATCGTGGCAGATCGAGCAGGACGTCTGCTTGTCTCGTATGTGCTGGTCGTGCCGCTCCCAAGACGCGGAGCTCCTGATCCGCGTTCGGTCGTGGCACTTGTAGCAGAGCGCGTAGGCTGCGGCGCTTTCGTTCGTGTACTCATTGTCCATGTCGTAGCGGCCCGCGAGAATGTGCTTGTAGCTCGATCCGTGCACCCCTGCCGGTCCCGAACCCGGGGTAGGCGCTCTCGGACCGGCGTCATTGTCGTGGCAGTCGCTGCACAGGATCACGCTCGTCGTCGTCCATGGGGCTTTGATGCTCACGCCGGAAATGGACACCGCGGGCTGGGCCCCCGGTAGATCGCGCTCGACCGGGTGGAACGACACGGCGGTGGTGTCGAACTGGAGACGCTTGTTGAACTGCGGAACCAATCGCTGCGGATACGGCGGGCTCGGCATCCCGCCTGCCTGCGGAATGTTCGCCGAATCGCCGTGGCACTTGTAGCAGATCTCGTATTCGTTGACCGACGGCGGGGTGCCGCTCGGGAGCACGAGCGACCCGAGCCTGTCGATGCCCCACACACCCGCCAGCTTGCCCGACGCCTTCGGCGCATCGGCCGACAATGCGTAGCTCGCATGGGGGTTGTGGCAGTCCTCGCATTCCGCATGTCGCGGCGCCGCGATCGACACCTCCGGCAACATGCCGGACGCGCTGGTCGGAGATTCGGCCGCGTCGTGTGCGGAGGGCGTCACGCTGTAGGTCGGGTGCCTGTACAGCTTCGCGAACTCGGCTTGGATGTTGCGCCCCACCGCCGACGCGCCATGGCAGTTCCCGCAGGTGGCTTCTTCGACCCCCTTCAACGTCCGCGTGCCGCTCGTCGCGGTATGGGACTTGTGACAGCTCCCGCATCCGTTGGTGGCCACCGTCTCGTACCCGGTGTGGGCACCTTGTGCCGCGGTGAAGGGCTTCGTCGACGTCATGTGCGTGCTCGGGTTTGACGACCAGTGGGGCTGCTGGTGGCAGACCAGGCACATCGCCGAACCGGAGTTGTTCATGACCAGGAACTTCCCTGTCACCGGATCGGCGTTCATCTGGTGCGGGTCGTGGCACGAGCGGCACTGCACCTGCCCGTTGGCGTCGAGCGTCACCGGCGAGCCCGCCGGCGGACTGACGATGGCCGGCCCGGTGACCGGCACGAACGAAATCGGGTGGTCGTCGCCGAGTCCGGTGCCAACGAGCGGAGCACCCGTCAGCTTGCCGCTCGGAAGGCCCTGCATGGAGATTTGACCGCGCCCCGCCGTGTCGCCGACCGCAACGGTGCCGTCGTGACAGCTCAGACACAGCTTCGACGACCCCTGTGGCAGGCCCTGCTGGGAGGCCATCGTGCTGCTCGAGTACGGGTCGTACGTCGCCGTCGACAGGTGCTGGCTCCACAAGGGCGTGACGGGATTGGTGTTGTGCGGCGTGTGACAGAAGATGCAGATCTCGCTCTGCGACGAGGTCACGGGTCCTGGCCCACCGGCCGACAGATTGTGCTTGTTGCTCGTCTCGGTGACGCTCTGCTGCGCTGATACATGCGTCAGACAGACGACGCTGACCACGCACGCGACGGCCACGGCGAGGCGAAGCCGGATCACGGCCGCTCCTTCACGTATTCGAACATCTGGATGCGGCGGTTCGCAGCGTCGGCGACATAGATGACGTCGTTCGCCACAGCGATACCCGACGGGAGCCAGAGCTCTCCCGGCCCGGAGCCCGATCCGCCGAAGGCGAGCAGGACGCGCCCATCCGGTTCGAAGATCGCGACGCGATCGTGCAAGCCTTCCACCACGTAGACGTGGCCGCCACTGTCGAGCGCGATCCCCTTTGCCTTGTCGAAGTCGCCTGCACCGTCGCCCGCGCGGCCGAACATGCCAAGCGGCGTACCCCGTTCGTCGACGATCTGCACGCGGAAGTTCAGTGTGTCGGTGACGAAGAGCCGGCCGTCGGGTGCGCGCGTGATGTTGGTTGGGTAGTTGAACTGCCCTGGCCCGGTTCCCCGCTCCCCGAAGCTGCCCGTGACGTGGCCGTCCGGACTCACCGTCACGACGCGATGCTGGAGTGTGTCGACGACGTAGATGGCCTCTGGGGACGCCGCGACACCGGTGGGACGCGCGAAACCGTCCTTCGCGCCCAGGCGCCACTGTACGCGCCCCCGCATGTCGAAACACGTCACCTGCACGCCCACCGAATCGGTTGCGAAGAGTCGCGAGCCAGACGCGGCGATCCCGATCAGCGTCGTCGCCTCAGTCCGTATCGTCGAGTACCGACGGCGCTCGACGTCGTAGACATGGACGATCCCGCCGAGTGAATCGGCCACGTAGACGCGTCCATCGGATCCGACGGTGACGCCGTATGGCTGTCCCATGCGTCGCTCGGGCTCCCTGCCGGCGACCACGCGCAGGATCCGGGTCAGGATCGAGGCCCGCGGACGGATCGCGTCCGGCGTCAGCGAGCTCAGGAAGCGGATGCGGGGTGGCGCCGGGGGCGCGGGCCAGACGGGCTGTCCAGCCGCCGGCAGCGCCTGGGCATCGGGCCGGAGCGACAGGGCCAGCCAGACAGAACAGATCAGGGCGAGATGCCGGCTCCTCATGACAGTCGCATCCCGAAGAGGCGCGCCACGGAGAATCGCAACTGGTGCCCCGTAAACGGAGTCGACGAGAGGAGGCCGGGGTAGAACATCTCGCTGCGGCTCTTGCGGTACTCGAGGACGAATTTCAGCGTCCGCACACGGTAATCGACGCGGGCAAGCGCCGTGAGCGCGTTCTGCCGGTAGCGCGTGATCGTGGTAGCGGCGTTCTCGTGGCGCGCCCACGCGGAGAAATGCAGGGTCTGAGTGGGACTGCCGTCGATGCCCAGGCCCCAGAACACGCTCCGGTCGGTACCGGCAAGCGCAAACTGTTCGATGTCGTTGTCGAAATGGCCCACAGTCGCAGACAGCTGGTTGCGCCTCCCGGCGCGCCAGCTGGCGGTGGCCGAGATCGAGCGCTGCACGTTGCGCGAGTAGGTGAGTTCGCGACCGCGTGTCACGAGCGTGCGCATGGCGCTGGCCACGAGGTTGCCTCGACGGCCTTCGGCCTGCAACGAGGCGCGAAGCTGCCGGCTGGCGTAGTTGCCGAAATCGAGCAGGTCGTCGCGATAGTGCGAGCGTCCGTAGCCGATCGAGCCACCCAGCCAGCGCACTGAAGTCGACGCGTGCCCGTCGGCAGACCACGAGCGGCTGCCCCCCCGTATCCCCTCGGCACTGGTCCCCGCACCCATGCCGCTGCCCAGGCTGCCCCCGATACCCAAGTGGCGGTAGTTGCGCTGGTAGGCTGCGCCGACGTCCGCGCGCTGCGTCAGGACCGAGGCAAGCGTCGCACGCACGATCTGCTGGCGACGCCCGGACGTGATGCCGGCCGTCAGGTGCAACCCCTTCACCGCCTCGACCTGCGAGGTGACGCTGCCGAGCGCGGACGACGTCCTGGCCGTCGTACCCTCCTGCGCGTCGACCGTGGCCGTCGCGCGCAGCGTGAACCGGCTCCCCGGATCGTAGTGGTACCCCACCTGACCGTAGAGCCCGCTGCCCCCGCCGCCCGGATCGACCGGCGGGGCGTAGGCACCGGTGGCCGTGTCGGACGGCACCTGGAACAGCACACGCGAGAAGGCGCTGCGGCGGCCGGCGGTGACATTCAGGCGACTGTGTTTCGTCAGGGTCGCGCCGAAGGCGTAGTCGAGCGTGCCGAGCCGCTGCGTGTACGTCTGGTCGAGATGGTTCTCGGCGTGTGACGACTGATAGCGGAGCGTGTAGTGCGTGCGCGGTGACGACTTTGACACCGCCGTGGTGAGATTGCGCGCCTGCTGCGATGCCGCGATATTGCCGCCGCTCATGTCCGACGAGTTGCGCCGATACGACAGGTCCACCGTCGGCAGGCGCCCGAGTCCGACATGCCAGTTCAGCATCATGTCGTGATTGATGGCTTCGTAGTCGGACGGAGGCGCGCCGCTGGCCGAGATCAGGCCGTTGCGGATCGGGTTGGTCAGACCGAGATCCCCCAGCGACGTCGTTCGCAGCCGGGACAGGCGAACCGTGAGCGGAAACGGACTGGCCGACAGCAGTTGCGCGCCGAGTTGGTAACCGAGGTTGCCGGCGCGCCCGGTCTGGTCGGCGCGGTCGGGCCGCGTCGCGCGTTGGCGGAAGGTCGAGAACGAGGTGCCGAGGTCGTACCGGACCAGGCGCTCGTCGATCAGCGGCGAAGCCCAGTTGAACGTGTAGGTCTGCGCGACCATGTTGTCGCGGCTGTCCATGCCGCGCGTGCGCGTACCGGAGCCGATGACGTCGACCTGCGCGGTGCCGGACATGACCTGCGCGTGCGCCGTGGTCCCCACGACGAGCAGCAGCCCGGCCGCCGCGGCGCGGACCGCGGATGTCATCGCGTGGGCTCGAACGTCTCGATGCGCGCCCCGCTGCGCAGATCCGCCAGCCACGCCGCCTTGCGCTCGGCGCACCGCCTCGCTGTCAGGTCCCGGCGTAGGGTCGCCGACACCTGCTCGAAGGTCTTGCGGACCGGCGGCCGCACTTCCGAGAGGCGAAGGATGTGATAGCCGTAGAGCGACTCGATGACGGGACTGGTGCGTCCGACCTCGAGGGTCTTCACGATCTCCTCGAAGGGCGCGTTCATGCTGCCGCGATGGACGAACCCCATGTCGCCGCCCTGGCTGCGGCTGGGGTCGGTGGAGTATTCGGCGGCCACCTCCGAAAACGGGCGGCCCGCCTGCAGGGCACGGTCCGCGTCGTCCGCCCGCGCGCGGGCCGCGCGCCACGCGGCGGCGCCACCGCTCGGGTCGACGCCGATGGTGATGCCAAACACGTGCACCTGCTCGGGCTCGAGGAAACGGGCGGGATTGTCTCGAAAGAAGGCGGCGGCCTCCTCGAGACCGACGGCACAACGGCCGGTGACCGCGCTGTCCACGCTCTTCCCAATCACGACCCGACGCGCCATCTCCTGCCGAACGGTCGCCTCCGCGACATGGGCCGTCTGAAGGGCCGCACGAAACTTGGCGTCTCCACCGTAGGTGCGGGCCATGTCGGCCCACGAGCGGCGGACGTCGGTATCCGCCGCGGCGATCCCGCGGCGGATACCGTCCTGATAGGCGAGCTCCTCGTCGATGAGGGTCGCGAGCGCTTTCGCTCGCAGCTCCGCCATCTTCTCGGGCTTCACGCTGCGGTGAAACGACTCCTGCGGGACCAGCGCCGAGACGGCGGCATCCAGCCTGTCCTTCGAGATCGCCACGCCGTTCACCCGCGCCACCCCGGGAACCGTTGCCGTGGCGGGCCTCGGGGAGGATGGTTCGTGTGACGGCACGGCCCGCTGCGCCGTAACCATGGCGCTGGCGAGCGGCAGAACGAGGATCGTCAGGAACGGGAGTCGCACGGGCCACCTGCTACTTGTTGTGGCAGGTGCTGCACATCGCGCTGTTGGCATTCGACACGCGGAGGAATCCGCCGTTGGTGCCGTTCAGCGAGTTGTTGTGCGCATCGTGGCAGCTGGCGCATTCGACCGTCGCGTCGGCCAACGTAGTGCCGTAGAGCGGCAGCTGGACACCGGCATTCGAGACGAACAGCTTGCTGCCGGAGAGCGTGGCCGCCCGGTAGTGCGTCGTGTCGGCGTCGTAGGCGGTCTTGTACTGGATCGCCACGGGATGGTCGTTGCGCAGGTCCGTGCCGATGAACGGCATGCCGCTCAGCATGACGTTGCCGGTGCCCCCGCTCCCGTTTGTGTAGTCGGCCTTGGCGGTGCCCTGCTTGGTGAAGCCCACCGATCCGCCGGTCGGCGCCGTGCCGAACGTCGTGCCGTTGACGTTGGTCACCACGTCCATGGCAATGGTGCCGTCGTGGCAGCTCAGACAGGCCCCCGACACGCCCGACACGACCGCGGTCGCCGTGGCGGTCGTATTGCTCGTCGAGCTCGTGTAGACCTGGTATCCCGCCGTGCCGGGATTGGTCCGGTTCCAGAGCGGCTGGTTCGTCGAACCGCCGTGCGGCGTGTGACAGAAGACACAGGTCTGGCCGTTGATGGTGCTGTCCGAGTTCCTGACCGCACTGCCCGTACTCAAGTCGTGCGGCCCGCCGGCGATTGTCGATGTGTTCTGCGCATAACTGCTGTTCGCCGACAGCAGCAATGCGAGTCCTGCTATGAAACTGGCTCGTTTCATCTGCTCGCTCCATTCAGATACTGGAATACTTGCACTCTCGCGTTCCCCTGGTCCGCCACGTAGATGCGGTCCTGCGCGTCGATGAACATCCCGGCTGGAAGAAAGAACTCACCGGAGCCCGCACCGCCGGACCCGACGAACAAGAGCAGCTGACCCTGCTCGTCGAAGATCTGAAAGTTGTTGAACGAGGCGTCCACGACGTAGACGTGCCCCTCGCTGTCGACGGCGATGCCCTTCGGTCTGTTCATGGAGCCGAAGCTGTCGCCGATCTGACCGAAGGTGCGCACGAAGCGCCCCTCGGCGTCGAACATCTGGATGCGGAAGTTGAGCGTATCGGCCACATACAGCCACCCGCGCCGATCGACCGCGATGTTGGTGGGAAAGTTGAACTCCCCTTCGGCCTCGCCGCGCCTGCCGATGGTGCGCACGATCGCCCCGGTCTCCGTCGAATACGCGACCACGTGGTGCTTCGACGCATCGGCGACGTACAGCCGCTCACCAGAGGGGTCTATGGCAATCCCGGACGGGTTCTCGAGCTCACCGTCGCGCCCGAGCGCAATGCGCAGAGCGCCTTCGGGCCCGTAGCCGAACACGCGCTTCAGCGTCGCGTCGGCAACATACACCACGTCGGCGGCGTCGACGGTGACGCCAATCGGCTTCACCAGCCTGCCGTTGCCCCGCTCACCCAGGAACGTGACGGTTCGCGCCTCCGGGTTGAAGACGTGCACCCGCCGTGACGCGGAGTCAGCCACGTAGATCACGCCGGCGCTCGACGCCGCGACACCGTACGGCTTCACGAGTGCGTCCGTCACTTGACCTGACACCTGAGGGCCCAGTATCAGTGACGCGAGTCTCGACGACTTCTTCTTCCCGCCCTTCACATCGTCGGGGCCCCGGTAGGCACGAAGAAATCGGATGCGGGGAGGTTCCGGCGGTAGCGGCCACACCAACTGTGGCGGCGGGGATTTTTCCGCGCGCGCGTCTGGTGCGGATTTTTTCTGCGCAACGACAGCGTGCTGCGCGCCAACACCACACACCACGACAGACAGGACGCTGCGCGTCACGAACTCGACGATCGATCGACGGGACATGGGAGCCGGTGTCGTGCACTACGCAATCGGCGCGCCACTCGAGCGGCCGGTGCCCTCCGTCCATCGACGCGTGAGATCGAAAGAACCTCCGCGGTATTCTGCTTGCACATCGACGCTCGATACAGCTTCGCGTCGACCTGTCGATCGTTCGACTGTCTTGCTGTCATTCGAAAAGCAATGAACGTGTCACTGCCGGCCGCTTCGTCGATTCTCGCGTTTACGACGACCTTACACCTCGCGCTGGTCGTGCTCCGCTCGCAGCGCACCACACGCGGCGCGAGTCGCTATTTCGTAACTGCGATTTCACTCCTGTTCGCCGCGTCTCCCTGGTTGCTGCCAACACCGATCGGGCTCGCTATCGGCTTCGCCGCACACGTGGCGTGGTTCATCGCATGCGAGAGACTGCTCGTGCCCGGGGAAAAATTCCCCACGCGACCACGATCGGTAGATGCGACCGCGACAAGACGGGCCGCGGCGAGCGAGCCCAGGTTGATCCAGGGCATTGCCCAAGCCGCGCGCCGACCATCGGCGTTCGTGCAGGCGCCGGTCATGGCGGTCTTCGAAGAGACACCGGACATCCGGACGTTCCGTCTTGCGCGGCCGGAAGGCTTCGCGTTCAAGGCCGGCCAGTTCCTCACCGTTCGCCTGCGCGCCGACGGTCGCGAACACGTACGCTGCTATTCGATCAGCTCGTCGCCCGGCGTCCGCGGGCATCTCGAGATCTCCGTCAAACGCCTCGGACTCGTTTCGGGCGCCTTGCACGCGACGATTCGACCGGGATCGCTGCTCACCATCCGGCAGCCCGCGGGTTCATTCTGCTACCCGACCGACGACGATCGGCCGCTCGTCCTGGTGGCCGGAGGGGTGGGAATCACGCCGCTCATGTCGATGCTGCGGCACGGGGTCGAGACGGAGCCGACGCGCCCGATCACGCTGCTCTATTCGGTGCGCCGCGTCGAGGATGTCGCGTTTCGCGACGAGCTCGATCTGATCGCGAAACGAAACGATCATGTCCGCGTCGCCATCGCGATTACACATGGCCCCGCCGGACCCAGCTACTTCCCGGGGCGCATCTGCGAGTCTCTGATTGGTGCCGTGGTCCCGGACGTGGGCCACAGCGTCTGTCTCCTCTGCGGGCCGCAGCCGATGATCGACGCCATGACGTCGATGCTCGACAGGGTCGGTGTGCCCCGCTCGCAGATCCGGTCGGAAGTGTTCCAGGCGGCGATCGCCGCCAGCAGCCGCACCGCCGAGCCACCTCCGCCCGTCGGCGACGGGCACGTCTCGCCGGAGGCGGGTCACGACGTCACCTTCGAGCGCAGCGGCCAGACGACGACAGTCGAGAGCACCCAGACGCTGCTCGAAGCGGCGGAGCGCTGCGGGGCCGACATCCCATCGCTCTGCCGACAGGGCGTGTGCGGCACCTGCCGCACGAAGATCATCAGCGGCGAGACGACCTGCCCGTCGACCATCCTGGACGACGAGGATCGCGCCGCCGGCTACGTGCTGGCCTGCGTGACGCAGGTGGTCAGCGACTGCACGGTGGATGCCTGACGCATGCAGGCGTCCGCTCCCCGTCCACAGCCCAGTGCCACCGCCGGGACCGCGGTCTCCGGGGCCAGGGCTGCCGTCGCCAACGTGCTGGTGCTGAGCGGAATCGCAACGGCCGGCATTGCTTCCTACATCCTCATCGGCCTCGACGGATGGAGCTACTACACCGCACCCGCGGCGATTCGCGGCTACACCGCGGCGCACCCACTGCTGCGGCCGACCGGACGCGTCGGCCACCTGTTCGGCGTGATCGGCTTCGTCATGATGTTGATGCCCGTCGCGTACGCGGTTCGGAAGAAGATGAAGCGGCTGCGCAACCTCGGGTCGATGCGCCGGTGGCTCGACCTGCACATCTTCTGCGGCATCGTCGGCCCAGTGTTCGTCACCTTTCACACATCGTTCAAGTTCGGGGGCATCATCTCGGTCGCGTATTGGTCCATGATGATCGTCGTGTCGTCCGGTTTCATCGGGCGGTACCTGTTCAACAGGATCCCCAGGACGCTCCGTGGCCTGGAGGTGGACGAAGCCGATCTGAACCGCCGCGCGGCCGACCTCGGGCGGGAACTGGCCGACGGATCGGTTCCTGAGCTCCTCTTGCGTGCGATCGAGGAGTTCGAGCAGCGAGTCGTGCCGTCAGGCGACGTCAGCTACTTCTCCGTGTTCACCGTAGAGCACGTTCTGCGACGGGAGGTCGCTCGCTTCGAAGCGGCGGTCACGCACCTGCCCGGTGCGTCCAGCGTGCACGAGCGGGTGATCGCGATCGGAACCGAACGTGCCACCCTGCTTCGCCGGATGGCCCACCTTCGCCGAACGAAGCAGCTGTTCGAGCTCTGGCATGTGTTCCACATGCCGCTCGTCTACATCATGTTCGCTATTGTCGTCGCTCACGTGGGCGTCACGCTGTACATGGGGTATGTGCCGTTCTCGGAGTGAGTACGCTGGAGCCATCATGGGCGGCGGCCTTGGGCTGGTGCCTACGTTGGTGGCGGCGATGGCCGTTGGGCTCCTGTCGGTATCGCCAGCCGATGCCGGGCAGCTGAGCGCCCTTCTCTCACCCGGCGGGTTGTCGCGTGCACATCGTCAGCTCGAGGGCAATCAGTGTCAGCGGTGCCACGAAGCAGGACGCAGAGTGAGTACGGACCGGTGCCTCTCGTGTCACCAGCCGATTGCGGTCCGCCTGGCCAGCCGCAAAGGCGTCCACCGCCAAGCGACACAGTGCGTGATCTGCCACGTCGAGCACGCTGGAGCCGACGGCGAGCTGCGGCCCATCGACACGAAGCGTTTCGACCATTCGGCGGAGGCGGGATTTCCGCTCGCCGGAGCCCACGCCAAGGTCGCTGGTACATGCACGGCGTGCCACAAGAGCCGGTCCTTTCTGGATCTGAAGCCAGGCTGCGACACGTGCCATGACGATCCGCACAAGGGATCGTTGGCAGGCGCGTGTGCGACGTGCCACCCTCCGGCAAGCCCATCGTTCAAGACGGCGCGCACATCGTTCGATCACCGTACGACACGCTTCCCGCTCACCGGCGCCCATCGGACGGCTGCGTGCGAACAGTGCCACACGAGCGGCCAGGACCGCAGCCAGTTCACGGGCGTGGCGTTTGCCTCGTGCACGGCGTGTCACCGCGAGCCGCACGAGCGGCGGCTGGGCGCCGCCTGCACCTCGTGCCACACGACACAGGCGTGGACGACGCGGACCATCGCGCACGAACGCACGCGCTTCCCCCTCGCCGGCGCGCATACGCGCGTCGCCTGCGAGGCGTGTCACAAGCGTGGGCGCGCGACCATCGCGATCGAGTCGCGCACGTGCGCGTCATGCCACGACACCCCGCATCGACAGAGCATCGAGGGCGATTGCGCCTCATGTCACACCGAGCGATCGTTCGCGGGAGCGCCGTTCGATCACGCCGCGAAGACCACGTTTGCGCTCGAGGGCAGACATGCCGAGATCTCGTGCGACAAGTGCCACGAGGGCGTATCCGACCGAACCGTCCCGTTGGCAAAGCGGACCGTCGACTTCAGCGGCGCCACCGCGGCGTGCGTGTCGTGCCACGAAGCGCGGGACCCCCATCAAGGGTCGTTCGGGCGGGCGTGCGACACGTGCCATAGCCAGGCGACATTCAGCGTGAAAGACTTCCGCCACCCGCGAGAACCGAAATTCTTCGCAGGCGCTCACCAGGCGCTCACGTGCACGCAGTGCCACATCCCCAGTCGAGCGGAGCGGCCTGCGCCAGCCGCCTTGCCGTCGATGCAGTGCGTGACGTGCCACGCCGATCCGCACCTGGGACAGCTCGACCCTTCGTGCGATCAATGCCACGCGATCGACGGGCGCGGGTTCGAAGCGCTGGCGTTCTCACACGAACGCGCACGGCTGCGGCTCGAAGGGGCGCACGCGTCGATCGCGTGTTCGACATGTCACGTCACCCAGACAACGGCTTTCCCTGCGCACACGGGTACGGCCGTCCGGTTCAAGCCAATCGAACCGGCCTGCGTCACGTGCCACAGCGACGTGCACCTCGGACAGCTCGGCGCGACGTGCGCCGCATGTCACACGGCATCGACCTTCCACGTCGGCGGCTCGTACGTACACCGCGAGCTGAAGGACTTCTTCGACGGATTCCACGGCCGCTATGCCTGCAAGGACTGCCACAAACCGGAACGCGGCCGCTTCCCCTCTGGCGAGGGCGTCGCCGTCCGGTACCTGGTCGGGCGCACCTGCTCGGCCTGTCATCCTCAATACTGACGCAGCCTCAATACTGACGCAGCGCTGCCGACCGCGAACGCGCGGGAACGGGGGCGGCCGTCGCAGGCCTGAGCTTTCGTGCTTCGGCGCCGGAAGCGCCTCTGCCTCCAGGAGAACACCTGGGGTTTCGAGAGACGCTCGACGCTGCTACAGTCTCCCCTCGTGCGCGCTTCCCGCTCCGCACCGTGGCTGACGTGCACGCTCGCCCTCGCGCTGGTCGCCGCCCTGCGACCCGCGTGGCCGGCGGCGGAAACGCGGCCGTGGACGACGATCACGCTCTCGATCGTCAGCACGACCGACCTGCACGGGTTCGCCTTCGCGAGGGACGATCGCGGCGGGCTGGCGCTGCTCGCCGGCTACGTGAACAACCTGCGCGCGGCGCGCGCCGCGGACGGCGGTTCGGTCTTGCTGGTCGACGCCGGCGACACGTTCCAGGGCGGCATCGAGTCGAACCTCAGCGAAGGCGCGATCCTCGTCGACGCGTTCAACGCGATGGGCTACACCGCGGCAGCCGTCGGCAACCACGAGTTCGATTTCGGAGCGGTCGACCTGCCCGGTGCGCGCGAGGATGCCGGCGCCGATCCTCACGGCGCACTCGAGGCGCGCGCCGCACAGGCGCACTACCCGTTTCTCGCCGCCAACCTGCTCGACGCGCACACCGGCCGCCGCGTCGCGTGGCCCAACGTCCGCGCCTCGACGCTGGTCGAGGCGAATGGCACGACCATCGGGCTCATCGGGGTCATGACCGCCGCGGGACTTCGATCCACCCTCGCCCCCAACGTCGCCGGACTCGCCCTCGCGCCGCTGGCTCCGACGATTGCGGACGAAGCAAATGCGCTCCGCGCGGCCGGCGCCACCGCCGTGGTGGTCCTCGCACACGCTGGTGGATCGTGCAGCCGGTTCGACGATCCGCTGGACCTCGCGTCGTGCGATCGGAGCGCCGAGATCTTCGACGTCGCCAGGGCCCTTCCCCGCGGGCTGGTCGACGTCATCGCGGCTGGACACACGCACGACGCCCTCGCGCACGTCGTCAACGGCATCGCGATCGTGCAGGCCTATCCGTTCGGCCGCGCATTCGCGCGCGCCGATGTCACCGTGGACGCCCGCACACATCGCGTGCTCGAGGTGAAGCCATTCGCGCCGCAGGAGATCTGCGCCTATCAGCGCGCGAGCAACGATGCGACATGCGTCGACGCCGCCGCGGGAACGGTCCGGGCCTCGTACGAGGGGCGCCCGGTCCAGGCGGATCCCGCCGTCGTCGAAGCCATGGCGCCGGGACTCGACCGCGTGAGGCGCCTGAGGGCCGCCGAGCTCGGCGTGACCGTGGACTTGCCGCTGCCACGCGCCGGCGGACCCGAGTCCGCGTTGGGAAACCTGTTCGCGGATGCCTTGCGTGAAAGCAGCGGCGCAGACGTGGTCATCAGCGGCGTTCGCGCGCTGCGCGCCGATCTTCTGTCCGGACCGCTGACCTTCGGCGCGGTGTACGACGTCTTCCCGTTCGACAACCGCCTGCTCCGCCTGCAGGTGACCGGCGCCGATCTGAAACGGGTAATCCGCGACGAGCTCGCGCGAGGACGCGCCGGCACACTGGCCGTGTCGGGAGTGCAGGTCGAGGCAAGCTGCATCGATGGCCGCGTGGACGTCGCAATCGCACGCGCTGGGCAGCCCGTTGGCGATGGTGAGGTCCTGGCGCTCGCCGGAATCGACTCGCCCGTGCCGGGCCCCGCACTCGCGGCGCTGCGAAGCTCGGCGCTCGGTCCTCCCGCGGCGGCGCCGCTGGTTCGCGAGGTGGTCGAGGACTGGCTGCGCAGTCGATCCGGCCGTCTGAGCGCCGACGCGTTCACGAATCGCCTGCGGCCGCGCTGGACCTACGGCGGCAGTGCGCCACCAGGCTGCGCGGCCCGGTAGCCCGCGGCGAAAACCCGCAGCCCCACCCCCTTCGCCTCCCGCCCACCTGATGCGTATCCGGTGGAAATCCGTGTCTCAGAAACGGAACGAGATCCCTCTCAACTGGAGCCGCGCTTCCCAACCTCCAGCGAATTCGTTCGTCGCTGCGCGAGACCACCCGTCTTCAGAGGGCGCGAGACCACCCGTCCTCAGAGAAGGAGACGCGTGCTTCAGAAGAGGTACGTGCTTTGCTCGACCGCACGGACATCGTGCCGCCCTCCGCCGTCACCGTCGTCGTGAGCACGTTCAACCGGGCCACCCCTCTCGAACGCGCGCTTGCGGCGCTCGCTGAGCAGACGCGGTCGACACCTCCCTTCGACGTCATCGTCGTCGACAACAACTCGAACGACGGGACACCGCAGGTGGTCGAGCGCTTCCAGCGGCGTTTCGAGCGCGTGCGGTATGTGTTCGAGCCGCGTCAGGGGCTGTCGTACGCCAGGAACGCCGGCATCGCCGCGGCGACCGCGCCGATTGTCGCATTCACCGATGACGACGTGTGCGTCGGCAGCACGTGGGTCAGCAGCGTTCATCAGGCGCTGTCCGCGCATCCGGACATCGCGGGCGCCGGCGGGCGGACGCTCCCGCTCTGGCCCTTTCCGCCTCCACCGTGGTTGACGACGGAGCATTGGGTCGGCCCTCTTGCGCTGCAGGACTACGGCACGGCGTCGTTCATCGTCGACGCGAAGCGTCCCATCTGTCTGGCGGGCGCCAACCTGGCGTTTCGAAAGAGTGTCTTCAGCCGCGTCGGCCTTTTCGATACGGCCTTCGTGCGTGCCCAGGACACGGAGTTCCTCTTGAGGATGTACAGGGCCGGAGAGCGGGCGCTCTACGTGCCGGACATGCTCGTGCAGGCGCCGGTCGATCCGGAGCGGATGACGAAGGCGTATCACCGCAGATGGCATCTGAACATCGGCCGCTGCAATACCCGCATGGCCTTTCAGGAGCTGTCCGATCCGGTTCTGGGTCTGCGGCCCGAGCCGGCGGAGTTCAGCCGGGCGTTCGGCATTCCCCTGTTCGCGTTTCGCCAGTTCGCAGGCGAGTTTGCGGAGTGGATCCACACGAGCCTGCGCGGCACCCCCGCTGACGCGTTCGGCCACGAGACGCGCCTGTGGGAGCTCCTCGGATACGTCCTCGAGAGCAGAGCGGGCCGCCGATCGAAGCGTTCCGGCGCGACCGGCGTGAAGCCCCGGGTGGGGCTGACCATGCCGCGCGCATTGCGCTGAGGAGCGGCGATTGATGAGACCACGTACGGTGATCGCGATCGGGCTCGACGCGGCGGATCCGCAGCTGATCGAGGAGTGGATGCAGCAGGGGCACTTGCCCACCCTGTCGGCGCTCCGCGATCGCGGAGCGTACACGCGGCTCCGGAACTTCGACTACTGCCGCGCCGAGGCGGCGTGCACGTCGTTCCTGACCGGGTGCTCGGCGTGGCAGACCGGCCGCTGGACGCCGTTCCGCTTCGATGCGCACGCATATGCCGTCGAAGAGCGTCAGGCGTACGAGTTCGACGAATATGCACCCTTCTACGCGTTGGGTCCGCGGTATCGCGTCGGGATGTTCGACCTCCCGCAGACGCGCCTGAGCGATGGCGTGCACGGCGTGCAGGTGCTCGGCTGGGGCGCGCACTCACCTCGGACCGCGCGAGCGTCCGTGCCAGCCGATCTGCTCCCGGAGCTGACGGCACGCTTCGGCGAACATCCGGCGTACGAGAAGGATTACGTGACGCTGTGGGACGAACCGGGCATGCGCCGTCTGGCGGGGCGGCTCCTGACCGGCATCGAACGGCGCGCGGCGATCTGCCGGGATCTGCTTCAGCGTGAGCCGTGGGATCTCTTCGTCACCTATTTCGGCGAGACCCATTCGGCCGGCCACTTCTTCTGGCACCTGAACGACGCGGGACATCCGCTGCATCCACGCACCGGAGCGCCGTGGAATCCCCTTCTGGAGAGCTTCATCGCGGTCGACCGCGCGATTGCCGAGATTGCATCGGCCGCGCCGCCGGACGCACGGTTACTCGTCTTCTCCGACCACGGCATGGAGGCGAACAGCACCGATTTGCCGAGCCTGGTGTTCCTGCCTGAGCTGCTGTATCGCTGGAGCGCACCCGGTCGCCTGGGCCTCGAAGCGTTGCCGTCGCGGAGTGCGGTTCCGCCGCCGGCGCGTCCGACCCGGGGACGCTCGTGGACCGACGAGGTCTGGAGTCGCAAACACGACGCAAATCCGATCACCCGTTTTCTCAGACGGCGTCTGCCGACGACCTTCTTCCACTACTCGATCGAGAAGCGGATCGGCGTCAACGGTCTGCCCCTCTGCCCCGAGGACTGTCCGCTCGGACACCAGCCGCCCATGTGGTATCAGCCCGCTTGGCCTGAGATGCGGGCCTTTGCGCTCCCGAGCTTCTCGGAGGGCTACATCCGCTTCAATCTGCGCGGGCGCGAGCGCCACGGGATCGTGGACCCGGCCGGCTACTCCGCCCTCTGCGACGAGCTCGAGGCCCTTCTGCGGGGCGTTCGCAACGCCCGAACGCAGCAGCCCATGGTTGCGCGCATCGTGCGTCCCCGCGAAGCGGCGTTCACCTCGGACGACACGCGATTGCCCGACGCCGACCTGCTCGTCCTCTGGAACGCCGATCCGGCGGACGCCGTCGACACGGCGTTCGGCCGGATCGGCCCACTGCCGTTCCACAGGACCGGCAGTCATGTCGAACGCGGGTTCCTGCTCGCCAGCGGCGGCGACCTACCGCTCGACGGTGGAATGGACGATGCGCACGCGCTCGACCTCGCGCCGACCATTCTGGGACTGATGGGCGCTCCCATTCCCGCCTACATGGAGGGCAGGCCCCTGTTCGGGCGGGAACTGCGTGCGGAAGCATGCTGACCGCGACCCTCGCCCCGGACATCGCCGCAGAACCGGGCCACAACGCGGTCCTGCGGGAGCTCCTCCGTACGAGCCGCATCGAGCGCGCCGGCGGCGGCGCGTTGACGCTGAACCACCCCGAGTTCCCGGACGCGCAGTCGCACATCGACCGGGCGACAGGAGAGCTGTTGCAGCGGCTGATCGCGGCACTGCGCCCGTCGAGGACGCTGGAGGTGGGTCTCGCCTACGGGATCTCGGCGCTGTTCATCTGCGAAGCGCTCGCGGCGCTGGACAACGGCGCGGTTCACACGATCATCGACCCCTTCCAGCGCGGGAAATGGCAGGGGCTGGGACTCGAGCACCTGCGGCGTGCCGGGTACGCGCGATTGATCGACTTCCGCGAGGAGCCGTCCGAAATCGTGCTGCCGGCGCTGCTCTCGTCCGGCGTCTCCGTCCAGCTCGCCTTCATCGACGGACTTCACCGGTTCGAGCAGGTGATGACGGAGTTCTACTACGTCAACCGTCTGCTCTCCGCCGGCGGCGTCGTGGTGTTCGACGATGCGGATCGGCGATCGGTGAGCCGGGCAATCCGCCACGCGTTGACGTATCCCTGCTACGAGGTGCTGGCCACGAGCGCTCCGCCGGCGCCTCCGACATCGTGGCGGGGGCAGCTGCGCCGGCGCGCGGCGAGGCTCCGCAGCGCTCAGCGTCTGCTGAGGCCGGATGTACTGGTGCGCGACTGGGACCTCGGGATCGGCGCGCGCTGCGTCGCACTGCGGAAGACCAGCGACGACGACCGGCACACCTACTTCGATCGCGACTTCTAGCGCATGCGCCCGTCCGGGCTTTCCTTGTAGGCCCACGCTCCTGCCAGCGACGCGACGATCGCGTTCACCGCGGAGTACGCCGTGATCTTCGAGAAGAGCGACAGCGTGAAGAACCCCATTCCCGCCAGTCCGAACATGATGGACGTGATGGCCACGAATGTCGGCACGAACGCGAGAATCGCGGTGCGCGGACCGGGGCCGAACCGCGGGCGCATGGACGCGTAGGTCCACACCAGGAGGAGACCGAGCGCGAAGTCGACGGCAACCCACCGCATGGTGACCGATGCCGCCTCCAGCGCAACCGGGTCGAGCCCGAGCCGCACCAGCCCCGCCCGGAACTCGTCGGCGAGCAGTACGCCGTTGATGAGGAAGTCGCCGATATTCAGCAGGAGTCCCGCGAGCAAACCACCGATAATGACTCTCGCGCCGTTGATACGAGCCATGGAGCGCTCCAGTCCCTGAGATGAGGCGCCTCGACATGAGGCGGTCGCGAGTCTAGGGCGCCAGGGCTAAGGATTCAAGAGCGAACCGAGACGTCGTGGGAAGCCTGGCGTCGAAAGGACGGACATGCAGAGCAGACGGGCCCCGCATTGGAAGGCGCTGGCCGGGTGCACACTCGCGGCCGCTGCGGTGCTGGCGCTGGCCGCGCCGGCCGGCGCGCAACTCGCCAGCCGGGCGGCGGAAGAGTGGATCAAGACGCTCGATTCACCGAACCGGATCAGCGCCATGCGCGTCGGCGAGATCATCGCCGCGCTGAAGATCCAGAAGGGGTCCGCGATCGCCGATATCGGCGCCGGATCCGGTGCGCTGAGCGGACCGCTGGCACTGGAGACCGGCCCGACGGGCCTGCTCTTCGCGGTTGACATCGAAAAGGGCCTGCTCGAGCACATCGACCAGCGCGCCGCGGCGCAGCGGATCGGCAACATCAGGACCGTGCTCGGGGCGTTCACCGATCCGACGCTGCCGCAGCAGGTCGACCTCGCGTTCATCAACGACGTGCTCCACCACATCGAGGACCGGGCGACGTATCTGAAGAACCTTGCCCGTTACATCAAACCGGGCGGGCGCATCGCGATCGTCGACTTCAAGCCCGAGACGTCGCCGCATCGGTCGCAGCCCGAACTGGTCGTCAGCGAGGCCCAGACCGAAGCATGGCTGCAGGCGGCGGGGCTGACACTCTCGGAGAAGCCCGCGCTGTTCGACGATCGTTTCTACGTCATCTATGTCCGATAGGGCCGGCCCTGGCGTGGCGGGCACGGGGTGAACAGTGACTCCTGACTTGCAGGTGTACTCCGCATGAACTGGCGTCTTGGCAGGATCGCAGGCATCGAGCTCCGCATGCATGCGACGTTCATCTTGCTGCTGGCGTTCGTCGCCTGGCAGTACTGGCTCGACGGCCGGAGCGTTCCGGCGGTCATCGAAGGGGTGGGGTTCATCCTCGCGCTCTTCGGCTGCGTGGTGCTCCACGAGCTCGGGCATGCGTTGACCGCCCGACGATACGGCATCGGCACGCGCGACATCACGCTGCTGCCGATCGGCGGGCTCGCCCGGCTCGACCGCATGCCGGACGACCCGGTGCAGGAGCTGTGGGTGGCGCTGGCGGGTCCGGCGGTGAACGTGGTCATCGCCGCCGTGCTGTTCCTGGTGATCTCGGTCACGCCGTCGCCGATGGTGCCGGCCGACCAGCTCGACGTGTCCCGAGGTCCCTTTCTCGAACGCCTCATGATCGTGAACGTCGGGCTCGTCGCCTTCAACATGCTGCCGGCGTTCCCCATGGACGGCGGGCGCGTCCTACGCGCGCTCCTGGCCACGCGGGTCACCTACACCCGGGCCACGCAGATCGCGGCGTCGCTCGGGCAGGGCATGGCGTTCCTGTTCGGTTTCATCGGGCTGTCCGGTTACCCGATGCTGCTGTTCATCGCGCTCTTCGTCTGGCTCGGGGCGGCGCAGGAAGCGAGCATGGTGCAGATGAAGTCGGCGCTGGCGGGCATTCCGGTCAGCCACGCGATGATCACCGATTTCCGATCGGTTGCCCCGGGCGAGCCGCTCGCGCGCGTCGTGGATCTGCTCTTGAGCGGCGTCCAGCAGGACTTCCCGGTCGTGGACGGCGGCCATCTGCTCGGCGTCGTCCTGGGCAAGGACCTCCCTGGCGCGCTGAAGCGCCACGGAGACCGCGGTCTGGTCGAGGACGTGATGCGGCGCGACGTCCCGGTCGTCGACTCGCACCACATGCTCGAACCTGCCCTGCGGCACCTCCAGGAGACCGGATCCCCAATTGGCGCAGTCGAGCACAACGGACGGATCGTCGGGCTACTGACGCTCGACAACGTGGGCGAATTCGTCATGGTGCAGACTTCGCTCGCACAGCACCGCGCCGATCGTCAGCGCTCGCCCGCGGATCAGGACGAGCCCGGGCGCGGCACCATCTCCTCGACGACCTCACGGACGATCCGGCGGATCTGATCGGCGTCGGGCGCGTCGACCTGCACGCGCAGCGGCTTGCCGCCGCCGTTGTGCAGCGTGCGCTGCGGAAAGGGGATCTCGATGCCAAGCTCGTCGAAGCGTTTCTTGATGCGGCGGTTCATCTCGCGTCCGACCAGCCACTGCGCGAGCGGCTGCGTCTTGATGCGCGCCTTGACGATCACGGCGGAATCGGCGAACTGATCCACGCCCATGACTTCGAGCGGCTCGAGGATCGCGTCGGCGAACGCCGCCTCCTCGCGCAGTCCGGCGGCAAGCTGCTGCACGACCGCCGTCACGCGGTCGGTGTCTTCGTGGTATGCCACGGGGATGTCGAACACGTAATACGAGTAGCCGAGCGTCATGTTCGACAGCGTCGTGATGGTGCCGTTCGGAAAGATGTGCACCGTGCCGTCGAGGCTCCGCAGTACGGTCGTCCGAAGGTTGACCTCCTCGACCAGGCCACCGGTCCCGTTGATCACCGCAACGTCGTTTACACGAATCTGGTTCTCGATCAACATGAAGAAGCCGCTGATGACGTCGCGCACGAGGTTCTGCGCGCCGAACCCGACGGCGAGCCCCACGACGCCCGCGCCGGCGAGGATCGGGGTGATGTCGAAGCCGATCTGCGCCAGCGCGATCACGACGGCGACGCTCCACATCAGGGTGACGAGCGTCTTGAGGGCGATACCGATGATGGTGTTCGCGCGCTTTTCCAGTTCGAGCGGCGCGCCGCCGGCGTGACGCATCATCACGGCGAGCGCGGAGGCCCGCAGCGTGCCGACCGCCCGACGCAGGACGATCGTGCCGACATAGGCGGCGAGGAGGATGAAGATCACGCGCCCCAGCGCGGACAGCGACAGCGGCGGATAGATTGCGAGTGGCCAGGTCACGTTCCCGATGATATTGCAGCGAGGCACGAGAGGCAGACCAGCTCGACCGCAGACACACCGGGCGCGGCGGCCCGGCCCGGAACGCGACGCGCGCGAGCGCAGGCGGCCATGGACCACGGCGCGCGAGACGTCCACGGGAGATTCGGACACGGTTGTCGACTTTATCGGCCAGTTCGACAATATTGTCGTGTCGCACGGCATCCCGGCGCGCGGTTGTCGGCGCCGGATCCGCCGAATTCCGGAACGTTCGTTTGCGCTCCGCGCAAGGACCGCCGGCCGGACGGCTGGCCTTGCGTTTGCTGACCAGCTTCTTCTCACAGCCGTGGCGCGTGCGACGCGCGACAGGCATCGAACACCTCGGGACAGGCTCGGATACTTCAAGACGGATACGGCATGCGCATCGGCGGATACGACACCGGCGGCTTCTACGACGAACTCTTCGACCCGAGCGGTCAGGCGCGCCCGGAGGCGCGCCTGCTGCTGGAGACCATCGGCTCGCTGGGCGAGGGCCAGCTCCTGCGCTGTCAGCAGGCCGCCGAGCGGATCCTCGTGCAGCTCGGGATCACCTTCAATGTGTACGGCGACGCCGCCGGCACCGAGCGGCCGTTCCCCTTCGATCTGATCCCGCGCATCATGCGGACCGACGAGTGGGACTGGATCGAGCGCGGGCTGAAGCAGCGCATCCGCGCGCTCAACTGCTTCATCGACGACGTCTATCACGACCAGCGCATCCTGAAGGACAAGGTGATCCCCGCGGAAGTGGTGCACTCGGCTGCTTCGCTGCGGCCGCAGTGCATCGGTCTGGATCCGCCGAAGGGCGTCTGGTGCCACATCACCGGCACCGACCTGGTGCGCGATCGAGACGGACAGATCTACGTGCTGGAGGACAACCTGCGCGTGCCGTCCGGCGCCTCCTACATGCTCGAGAACCGCGACCTGATGAAGCGGACGTTCCCGCAGGTCTTCGAAGGCCTTCGCGTGCGGCCGGTGTTCGAGTACCTGAATCTCCTGCTCGGCACGCTCGAGGCGATTGCGCCGGCCGACGTCACGTCGAAACCTGTCGTGGTGCTGCTGACGCCGGGCATGTACAACTCCGCCTACTTCGAGCACAGCTACCTCGCGCAGCAGATGGGCATCCCGCTGGTGGAGGGCCGTGACCTCGTCGTCGAGGACGACACGGTATGGATGCGCACGACGCGCGGCCTCCGGCGCGTCCACGTGATCTACCGCCGCATCGACGACGACTTCCTCGACCCGCTCGCGTTTCGAGCCGACTCGATGCTCGGGGTGCCCGGGCTCCTCGCGGCCTACCGCGCGGGCCGCGTGGCGCTCGCGAATGCCCCCGGGAACGGCATCGCGGACGACAAGGTGATGTACGCCTACGTGCCCGACATGATCCGCTACTACGCCGGCGAGGACCCGATCATCCCGAACGTCCCGACGTTCCTGTGCTGGCGCGATATCGATCGGCAGCACGTGCTCCAGAACCTCCACCGGCTCGTGGTCAAGGCGGCCAACGAAGCGGGCGGATACGGCATGCTCGTCGGCCCGCACGCCAGCGAGGCGGAGCGCAACGCCTTCGCCGCGAGGATTCGCGCGAACCCGCGCAACTACATCGCCCAGCCCACGCTCGCCCTGTCGCGCATGCCGACGCTGGCCGGCGATCGCCTCGAAGGCAGGCACGTCGATCTCCGCCCCTACATCCTGTACGGCGACGAGATTCAGGTCGTGCCGGGAGGACTCACGCGCGTCGCGCTGCGCAAGGGCTCTCTGGTGGTCAACTCGTCGCAGGGCGGCGGGAGCAAGGACACGTGGGTGCTCTCGCCCGGAGAAGGGGTCTCGGCATGAGGAACGAACCGCCCCCGCTGCTCAGCCGCGTCGCCGATTCGGTCTACTGGATCGCACGCTACATCGAGCGCGCCGAAAACGTCGCGCGATTCATCGGTGTGAATCTGAACCTGCAGATCGACCTGCCGCTCGCGCCGGCCCATCAGTGGCAGCCGCTGATCGAGACCAGCGGCGACTGGGAGGCTTTCCACGCGCGGTATCCGGAGGCTACGCAGAACCGCGTCATCGAGTACCTGACCTACGACCAGGACAACGCCAACTCGATCGCGTCGTGCCTCCGCCAGGCCCGCGAAAACGCGCGTTCGGTCCGCGAAACGATCTCCTCCGAGATGTGGGAGCAGATCAACAGCATGCACCTGCGAATCCAGCGGCAGACGCTGCCGCAGCCGGAACGGCTGCTGGACGCGTTTCGGGAGATCCGGCTCGCCTGCCACGAGTTCCAGGGCATTGCGGATGCGACGATGTCTCACAACGAGGCGTGGCACTTCCTGCGGCTCGGACGGAAGCTCGAACGCGCCGACAAGACGTCGCGGATTCTCGACGTGAAGTACTTCATGCTGCTGCCGTCGACGAAGGACGTCGGCACCCCGTACGACGACATCCATTGGGCGGCCGTGCTGAAGTCGGTCAGCGGGTTCGAGATGTATCGCAAGAAGTTCGGCCGCATCTCTCCGGCCGACGTCGTCGACTTCCTCGTGCGGGACGATGAGTTCCCGCGATCGATCCGATTCTGCGTCCGCTGCGCCAGCGATTCGCTCCATGCGATCACGGGAACGCCGAGCGGCGCCTTCCGCTACGTCTCGGAGCAGCTCCTCGGCCAGCTCCGCGCCGAGCTCGACTTCACGTCGGTGCCGGGCATCGTCCGGGGCGGCCTGCACGAATATCTCGACAGGCTGCAGCTGAAGATGAACGCCGTGGACCTGCATCTGCGCGACGACTTCGCCATCACGCCCGTGCGCCCCTCGCCGCCGGCGCAGACCAGCTCCCAGCGCCAGGGCCAGACGCCGGGCCCGGCCGCGGTGTGACCGCCGCCTTTCCAGTACACTTCTCCGGAGCCGGAGCGCCGCGGGCCGCCGTGGCGCGGGCGGCGGGCTGAGGAGCAGCATCCTGTCGAACAGCGTCAACTCGGGATCGATCCCTGCCCGTGCCACGCACGATCCTGGGTGGACGTACCGTCCAGCCTTGCACGGTCATTGGGACGAAGCCCTCGATCCCGCCGGCCGGCTTCGCAAGCACTGGGTCCGCCTGGCCGCCGGACTGCGGCGCATGGGCTACCCGGAGTTCCGCCGCCGCGAAGAGGCGGGACAACGGCTGATCCAGAACAACGGCATCACCTACAACGTCTACGCGGATCCGCAAGGCAACGAGCGGCCGTGGCTGATGGACCTCGTGCCGCTGGTGATCCCGTCCGACGAGTGGGCCCACATCGAACAGGCCGTGCGGCAGCGGGCGACGCTGCTGAACACGATCATGGACGATCTCTACGGCGCGCAGCGGCTCCTGCGCGATCGCCTGCTGCCGCCGGAGCTGGTGCTCGGCAACCCGGCATTCCTGCGGCCGTGCCGCGGAATCCGGCCCCAGTCGGGCGTGTTCCTGCAGAACTACGGCGTCGATCTCGCGCGGGCGCCGAACGGTGCCTGGTGGGTCATCGCGGATCGCGCCCAGGCGCCGTCGGGGCTCGGCTACGCGCTCGAGAACCGCGTCGTGAGCGCGCGCACCCTCCCCTCGGTGCTCGACGAGTGCCGCGTCCGCCCGCTCGGCCGCTTCTTCGACACGACCTTCGAAACCCTGTTGAGCCTCGCTCCGGCGGCGGTCTCGGACCCGCGGATCATCGTGCTCACGTCGGGGCCGTACAACGAAACCTACTTCGAACACGCGTACCTCTCCCGCCACTGGGGCGTGCCGCTCGTGGGCGGAGACGATCTGACGGTTCGTGACAACCGCGTCTATCTGAAGACGCTCGCCGGCCTGAATCCGGTCGACGTCATCGTGCGTCGCATGGACGATGACTTCTGCGATCCGCTCGAGCTGCGCGGCGAGTCGCTGCTCGGCGTGCCCGGGCTGGTGCAAGCGGCGCGCGCAGGAACCGTGTTCATCGCCAATGCGCTCGGCAGCGGCATCGTCGAAACGCCGGCGTTGATGGCGTTCCTGCCCGCCCTCTGTCAGCAGCTCCTGGGAGAGCCGCTGATCCTGCCCTCGGTCGCCACGTGGTGGTGCGGGCAGGAGGAACCGCGGCGCCAGGTCCTGGGCGATCTCGAGCGTCTCGTGATCAAGCCGACGTTCGGCGCCAGCGGCAGGCGCGCCGAGTTCCCGGCGAACATGAGCGAAGCGGATCGGCAGGAGCTCGCGCGACGGATCGAGGCGCACCCCGGGCACTTCGTGGCGCAGGAGCAGGTCGACCTCTCCACCACGCCCGTGCTCACCTATCGCGGCTTCGAACCGCGGCACGCAACGGTGCGGGTGCTCGCCGCGTGGGACGGCTCGTCGTATTCGGTGCTCCCGGGCGGGCTGACCCGCGTCGCCACCGGCCGTCAATCGCTCGTCGTCTCGATGCAGCTCGGCGGAGGCAGCAAGGACACGTGGGTGGTGGGCGGCGCCGACCCGTCGGCCGACGAGAAGCGGCTCGCGCCCAGACCCGCCGCGATCGGCACGTCCACCGAGCTCTCGAGCCGGGTCGCCGACAACCTCTTCTGGCTCGGCCGACACGCGGAGCGGCTCGACGCCATGGCGCGTCTCGTTCGAGTGCTGCTGCCGGGCCTGTCGGGCGACGCGGGTGCGCGGCGGGGGGCCGATCTCGACACGATCGTGCACCTGCTCAACGGCCTGGCTCTGCTGCCCCGCGAGTTCCGCGACTCACCCCTCGAACAGCAGTGGTGGCGCCTGCAGGATCTGCTCGGGAAGATGGTGTTCGACTTCGAGCGCCCGACGGGCATCGGCTGGAACGTCAGACAGGTGCGGCGCCTGAGCCGCGAGGTCAAGGAGCGCCTGTCGCAGGACACGTGGCGCGTCCTGCAGCAGCTGGAGCACGGGTTCTCCGCCGCACCGTCGGCGAATCCCGAGCGACGCTTCGTCGCGGCGGCGGCGCAGCTCGACGATCTGGTGATCATGCTCGCCGCGTTTGCCGGGCTGCTCTCCGAGAACCCCACGCGGGGACACGGCTGGCGCTTCCTCGAGATCGGCCGGCGCATCGAACGCGCATTGCAGATGACCGACCTGCTGCGCGTCGGCGTCGCCACGGCTCCGTTCCCAGACGACGGCTGCCTCGAGGTGCTCCTGCAGATCGCCGACAGCTCCACGATGTATCGATCGCGGTATCTCACGTCGATCCGCACGCGCTTCGTCCTCGAGCTGCTCCTCGCCGACGAGACGTATCCGCGCTCGGTCGCCTTCCAGCTGGAGTCGCTCGTCGAACAGGTCGGGGGGCTCCCGCGTCCGACGGAGAGCGGCGATGCACTCGACGTGCACGGCCTGGCGTCACGCATTGCGGCGTTCGCCCGAGGCGGCCATGTCGAGACGCTGAAACGGCGCGATGCAGGAGGCCAGCGCGTGGCGCTCGAGGCGCACCTCCGCGCGCTTCGCGCCGGCGTCGTCGACCTGTCGGACGCGTTGACGGCGCGGTACCTGAGCCACTCGGCGGCCTCCAGGCTGTCGCCCACTCTCTGATCGGGGACCTGCGCCGCCATGATCTACCGTGTCGTGCACGCGACCACCTACCGCTACGAGGGTCCGGTCTCGCAGTGCCAGAGCGAAGTCCGGCTCACGCCTCGCAGACTTCCCTGGCAAACGGTGCTCTCGAGCACCATCGAGACGACGCCCGTCCCGGCGTGGATCGGCGAGCGGACCGACTACTTCGGCAACATCGTGAATCGCTTCGGCATCCTCGAGCGGCACGACCGCTTCGTCACCGTGGCCACGAGCGAGGTCCGGCTCGCTCCCCGTCCGCCCGTCGACGATGGGGCCGCGCCATGGGCGCCGTGGGAAGACGCGCGGCACACGATTGCCACGCGCGCGACGGCGGAGGCGCTGCAGGCGGCGGAGTACTCCTTCGATTCGCCGTACGTGACGGTCACTCCCGAGCTCGAGCAGTTCGCCCGGCCGAGCTTCGACGCGGGACGGCCGCTGATCGACGCCGTCGCCGACCTGTCGCGGCGGATCCACGCCGAGTTCATCTATGCGCCGGCGACGACGAAGATCGATACGCCCCTGCTCGAGACGCTGTTTTCGAAACGGGGCGTCTGCCAGGACTTCTCGCACGTGATGATCGGCGCGCTGCGCTCTCTCGGTCTCGCGGCCCGCTACGTGAGCGGATACCTGCGCAGTGGGGCCGACACGGTCGGCGCGGAGGCCTCGCACGCCTGGGTCGGCGTGTACGTCCCTGGCGCCGGCTGGGTCGACTTCGACCCCACCAACGACGTGCGGCCCGACGTCGGGCACGTGACGATCGGATGGGGACGCGACTACGGCGACGTCACCCCCATCAAGGGCGTGGCGCTCGGCGGAGGATGCCACGACGTATCGGTCGAGGTCAGCATGGTCCCGGTGCCGTCTGAAGAACGCGACGGTTGAAAGCCTCGGACGCTCGGGGCTAGACTGCCCGGACAATCGCGTTCAGAGGGAGGCAGAACCATGTCTGGTCCTTCGCGCCGCGCCGTCCACCTCCTCTCCGCCATCTGCGCCGTCGCGCTGCTCGGCATCCCGGTGTCCACGCAGTCCGACGTCACCGATCCCGCCGCCGCACCGCTCCCCAATCCGAATCCGATCGTCACGAAGAACTGGGGCGAGCTGCCGCAAGGCCGCACCTGGGGCTCGACCGCAGGCGTGGACATCGGGCCCGACGGTCATGTGTGGGCCTACGACCGCTGCGGCAAGAACACGTGCGCCGGATCGACGCTGGATCCGATCCTGAAGTTCGACAGGAACACGGGCAAGCTGCTCGAGAGCTTCGGCGGCGGCATGATCGTGTTTCCCCACGGTATCCACGTCGACCGCGAAGGCAACGTCTGGATCACCGACGGACAGGGGAGCGCCGACGGAACCATGGGGCACCAGGTGATCAAGTTCGATCCCAAGGGCCACGTGCTGCTGCGTCTGGGCAAGGCCGGACAGAAGGGATCGGGGCCGGGCCTGTTGAACGAACCGAACGACGTGGTCACCGCTTCCAACGGCGACATCTTCGTCGCCGACGGGCACAGCGGTCAGAACGCGTCGCCGCCGCCGGGATCGACCGGGCGGATCCTCAAGTTCCGCCGCGATGGGACCTTCGTCAAGGAATGGGGACGCATCGGCACCGCACCCGGCGAGTTCCGCACACCGCACTCGCTGGCGTTCGACTCGCAGGGCCGCCTGTTCGTCGCCGATCGCGGCAACCACAGGATCCAGATCTTCGATCAGGAGGGGACGTTCCTCGGCCAGTGGAAGCAGTTCGGCCGCGTCAGCGGACTCTTCATCGATCGCAGCGACAACCTCTACACGATCGATTCCGAATCGAGCGACGAACGCCATCCGAACTGGAGCACCGGCGTGCGAATCGGCACCACGCGGAACGACAAGGTGCTCGCGTTCATCCCGCCCCACAAGACCAGCAATCCATGGGGCGCGGCCGGTGAAGGCATTGCCGTCGACGCGGACGGGACCGTCTACGCCGCTGAGGGCCCCATCTCCCGCCCGGCAGCCGGCGGGGGTCTGACGAAGTACGCCAAACGCTGAGAGGGTTCTCACCCTCCCAGCGTTGGCACCCTCCCAGCGTTGGTCACGCCTCGCATCGACGAGCGGGTCCGAACGCGAGATGGGCTAGGGACGCCTGAAGCCGAACGTGATACCGGCAGTGGCGCGCCAATAATCCGGGACCAGGTCGGCTCCGAACTGATACCGCAGGTCTCCGCGGAACCCCACGTTGTTGGCAATCAACCGTTCCACACCGCCCCCGAAGTTTGCGATGACCTTCGTCGACGCCGTGTCGAAATTGTCGAGCACGGAGCTGCCGTTCACGTCGACCGTCGCGCGGCCGATACCGAGACCGGCTGCCGCGTAGGGCACCCACTCACGTCCGGTGAAGTGATAGAGCAGATTTCCGGTGAGGGCCCAGACGGTCGAGTCGACCTCCACCAATCCGCTGTTCTCGCTCGACGGGAGGATCGAGAACTCGCCCTCGAAGGAGATACGGGGGTTCCAGACGTACCCGGCGGCGCCACCGAGCACCGCCGTGCCGCCATCCAGATCGCCGCTGAAGCCGAGGCCCACAAAGGGGGTCACGGTCCAGTAGCCTGGGTCGATCGTTGTTGTCGTCTGCGGTGCTGCCGGCTGAGCAGCGGCGGTCGTGGTGAGCGCCGCGCTGAACGCGAGCGCTGCGATAACGCGAGAAACGGGTCGAATACGATCGTAGATGGTCACGCGAGCTTGCCTCCGTTGTGGCGCGATGTGCGCCTCGACGAACGGTGGTGCAAGCCACGCGCCGCCTCCTACGTCAGCGGTTGCCCCACTCTCAGCGATAATGGCGCATCGAACTCCACGACGTCGTGATCGTCGGCGCGGGCGCCGCAGGTCTGGCCGCAGCCATATTCGCCCGGCGCTTCGACGCGACGTGCGGCGTCGTGCTGGTCGACGGGGCCAGGCGCCCTGGCGCGAAGATCCTGGTGAGTGGCGGCGGCCGGTGCAATGTCACCAACGCTCACGTGACGGAGCGCGACTTCAACGGCGGCGCGCGTCCGGCCATCCGCCAGGTTCTGCGGTCGTTTCCAGTCGATCAGACGGTCGCGTTCTTCGCCGGACTGAACGTTCCGCTGCACGAAGAAGCACTCGGCAAGCTGTTTCCGGATTCGAATCGCGCACGCGACGTGCTCGACGCCCTTCTGAAGGAGGCGCAGACGCGAGGGGTCGAGCGGCGTGACCTCTGCCGCGTGACGGCGATCGCGCGGCGCGACGACGGCACCTTCGCGATCGACAGCACTCGTGGGCGTCTCCACGCCAGACGCGTCGTGCTGGCCACCGGGGGACAGTCGCTGCCGAAGAGCGGAAGCGATGGCGTCGGCTTTGCGATGGCCGCCTCGCTCGGTCATCACATCGTGCCGCCCGTGCCGGCGCTCGTGCCGCTCGTGCTGTCGGACCAATCGCCATTGCGTCATGCCGCGCTCGCAGGTGTGTCGCACCCCGCCGAGCTGTCGCTCCGTATCGACGGCCGGGTGGCCGTCCACGTCCGCGGATCGCTCCTCTGGACACACTTCGGCATCAGCGGCCCCGCGGCGCTGGACATCTCGCGACACTGGGCGAGAGCGGCCGCGGATCAGCGGCAGCCGCGGATGACCCTCAATGTCTGCATCGGGGCGCCGTTCGATGCCGTCGAGCGGCGCCTGATCGATGCATCGCGACAGCGCCCTCGCGCCTCGATCGGCGCCGTGCTCGCGGAGATCGTTCCCGCGTCGGTAGGCCTCGCCCTCGCCGACGCCGCGCGCGTCGACGCGACGGCGGCGCTCTCCGGTCTGGGCCGCGCGGATCGCCGGCGGCTCACGCATGCGCTCGTCGAGCTGCCGCTGCCGATCACCGGGACGCGCGGCTACAACTACGCGGAAGTGACGGCGGGCGGCGTCATGCTGGCCGAGATCGATCCCAAGACGATGGAGTCGCGGGTGTGCCCTGGCCTTTATCTCATCGGGGAGGTCGTCGATGTGGACGGCCGGCTCGGCGGCTTCAACTTCCAGTGGGCGTGGGCAAGCGCTCACACAGCCGCACGCGGACTGACGCGGCGGCGCGCGGGCGATCGCGCTCAGCAGATCTGATTCGGCGACGGCCCTGCGTTGCGGCTATGGGCGGACGGGCGCAAGGCACACGTACGCTTGCCGCGCCGGTGACGCCAGCCCTCGTGATGGTTTGAGTACAGACGACAGCCGACCAGGCAGGGACCGCAGAGGGCCTGATGGCGGCCCCTCGAGCCGGCAGGAGCGGTCGCTATTCTTCCGCTTCCTTCTTCGCCTTGGTCTTCCGCGGCGCGCGCTTGCGCGACGCCTTGGCGGGTGCCGGTTCGCTCGTGGTCTGGAGCACGACGAGCCGCGTGGAAAACGTGCGGCGGCCGTGCTCGTCGAACTCGATCACGGCATGGTGCTCGTTGTATTCGACGATGGTGCCGGCGCCGTAGGTCGGCTGCACCACGCGGTCACCCTTGGACCAGGTCTTCGGTGCCATTACCAGCGCGGCTCACGGCGACCACTCCCGCCGCCACGGTTGCCGAATCCGCCGCCGCCGCCGAATCCGCCCTCTGGCTTCGGCCGCGCCTCGTTCACCGTCAGCGGGCGCCCGCCCATCTGATACTGGTTGAACTCGGAGGCCGCCCGCTGTGCTTCCTCGTCGGTCGACATCTCGACGAAGGCGAAGCCCCGAGCACGGCCTGTTGCGGCGTCGCGCATGACCCGCACGGACTCGACGTTGCCGGCCCGGCTGAAGAGCTCCTGCAGTTCAGCTTCACCCGCGGAATAAGGGAGATTCCCGACGTACAGCCTGCGACCCATACTGACTCCTCACGCTAGGGTGGCGTGCTCGTCGGCTCGGCAATGGCGTGCAGGAGAGAACGAGTCAGGACGGAGGCTCGATCGGCTCTCGGCGCGGGCGAAGCAGGCGGGGCTGGCCACCAGACCGGCGTAGTATACAACCGTTCGCGCGCACCGCAAGGCAGTAAGGGCCGCGTCCGCGCCGGCAGCCCGACCATAGCTCGCGTCGCCCGCTTACCCTTCGACGATGCGTCCGTTCACCATTTTGACCGCACGGGCGCCCACCAGCTCGGCGAAATCCGCGTCGTGCGTGGCGATGAGCAGCGTGCGCCCTCTGGCGGCCAGCTCCTTCACCATCGTCGCCAGCTCCTCGCGGCGCTCGGGGTCGAGCGAGGCGGTCGGCTCGTCCATCAGCAGCAGCGGAGGGTCGGTTGCCAGGGCGCGCGCCACGGCGACACGCTGCGCTTCACCGCCCGATAGCTGAGCCGGGAGCGCCGCGGCCCGATGATCCACGCCGAGCTGGCGCAGCAGCGCCATCGATCGCGCGTCCGCCTCCGCCCGCCCGACGCGGTGCACGTGTACGAGGGCGAGGGCGACGTTGCGCGTCGCGTCCAGGTGCTCGAAGAGGCAATGAAACTGAAAGACCATTCCGACCTTCTGACGAAGGCGGCGCAGCATCGCGGTGTCGACCGAACCCGGCCCGAGCATCACATCGTCGACCGCAATCGCCCCGCGATCGAAGCGCTCGAGGCCGGCGACGGTGCGAAGCAGCGTCGTCTTGCCGGACCCGGACGCGCCCATGAGGGCGACCACCTCGCCGCGGCACATGTCGAGCGACACGTCCTCGAGCACGACGCGATCCCCACGCAGGAGCCCCAGCCCGCCGATGCGCACGACGGGTGCGCTCATGAGGATGTCACCTTCCAGCGAGCTTCGAGCCGCCGGGCGAGCGCGGAAAGCGGCAACGACATCGCGAGATAGAGGCCTGCGCACAGGGCGCCCGGCACGACCCAGCTGCCGACGTTGGTCGCGAAGATCTGCGTCTGCTTGGTGAGCTCGACGACCGTGAGCACCGAGACGAGCGACGAGTCCTTCAAGAGCGCGACGAAGTCGTTGGTCATCGGCGCGAGGGCGAGCCGGAAGGCCTGCGGACCGCGGATCAGCGCGAAGATCTGCCGCTCCGTGAAGCCGAGCACACGCGCGGCTTCGAGCTGGCCCTTGCCGACCGCCTCGAGGGCACTCCGGTAGATCTCGCTCTCGTAGGCGCCGTAGTTCAGCGCCAGTCCAAGAAACGCGGCGACGAACGCCGGCAGACGGATGGCCGACGCCAGGCCGTAGTAGAGCACGAAGAGCTGGAGCAGGATCGGCGTGCCGCGAACGACCTCGACATAGGCTGCGAGCATCGCGCGCAGCGCCGGCGGACCGTACACCCGCCCGCTCGCGACAAGCACGCCGACGGCGACGGCGAGCAGCATCGCCGAGAACGACAAGGCGAGGGTGACGAGCGAGGCGCGCAGCAGGGCGGGGAGGTAGCGCAACGCGGCCTGCCGCGTCGACGATGGTGGGCCCGCGTCGCCACGCCCGACCGCCTCGAGAGGCACCGCCGGTTCGCCGGCGAGAACCTGCGCGTACAGGGGCGCCTGATCGTCGTTCCAGACGTCCCATTGGCGGAAGATGCGCTCGAGGCGTCCGTCGCGCATCGCCTGCCGGAGGATCTCGTCGCACGCATCTCGCAGGCTGGTGTTCTCGGCGGCGAGGACGCCGACGTAGTGGCCAACTGCGACGGTCTCCGGTTGGATCGTGAAGCCGCCCATTGCCTTCTGACGGCGAAGCGCAAGGACGTTGTCGAGAAGAACGCCGTCGAGCCGGCCCATGAGCAGATCGTCGAACGGATGCACGTCATCGTCGTAGGAGACGGCGGTGATGCCGTGTGCCTCTTCCGCCGCGAGCAGGATCTCGTAAGCCATGGTTCCGCCGAGGGTGCCGACGCGACGGCCGCGGAAATCCGAGAGCCGGCGCAGGCGTTCCGCATCGGCCGACCGGACGGCGAGCACCTCGCGAAATCTGTAGTACGGAAGCGTGACCGCCATTGAGGCGCGGCGCGCTGGCGTGTCTTCGATGCCGCTCAGGCCGATGTCGGCGTCGCCGCGGGCGATCGACTGATCGATTGAGGAGAAGGCGATGAGCACGAAGCGCGGTTCGCGCCCCAGCCCGCGTGCCAGGAGACCGGCGACCTCGACGTCGAAGCCTTCGAGAACGTCAGGCCGGTCGGGCCGCGCCTGAACGAACGGGGCGCCGCCCTCGGGATCGCCCGCCCACCTGAACGTGTTCGGGGCCGGCTGCGCGGCTGCCGGGGACACGGCGCCGACGGTCGACAGGAGCAGACCGAGCGCGAGCGGGATCGATCGTGTGCGCGACAGCCGGCTTCGCATCGAGGGGACGGCTGCCATAGTACGCCAACGCTCGTGAAATAATCGGGGCGATGGGTATCACCCTCGGATCCGAACACCTGCTCGCCTCCTCCACGCTCGACGGAGCACGCGTGGGCGTGGTCTGCAATCCGGCGTCGGTGGATCATCGGTTCGGCCACATCGCCGACCGCATAGCGGCGCGGCCCGAGACCACCCTCGCGACGATCTTCGGACCGCAGCACGGCTTCAGGTCGGACGTGCAAGAGAACATGATCGAGACGGAGCACGGCCGCGACGCCGGACGCGGCGTCGCCGTCTATTCCCTCTACAGCGAGACGCGCGAGCCGACGGCGCAGATGCTGCGCGGCCTCGACCTGCTCGTGATCGACCTGCAGGACGTCGGCACGCGGATCTACACCTACATCTACACGATGGCGTACTGCCTGACGGCCGCACGCCGCCACGGCGTGAAGGTGATCGTGTGCGATCGGCCGAACCCGATCGGAGGCGATGCGGTCGAGGGCCCCATGCTCCAGCCGGGATTCGAGTCGTTCGTCGGGCTCTACCCGATCCCGATGCGTCACGGCATGACGATCGGCGAACTGGCGCGCCTTTTCAACGGCCATTTCGGCATCGGGGCGGATCTCGACGTCGTCCCGATGACGGGGTGGACGCGCGACATGTATCACGATGCGAGCGGGGCGCCGTGGGTCATGCCCTCGCCCAACATGCCGACGCTCGAAAGCGCGATCGTCTACCCCGGTACTGTGCTGTTCGAAGGGACCAACGTCTCCGAGGGGCGAGGCACGACGAGGCCGTTCGAGCTGGTTGGGGCCCCCTGGGTCGAGGCCGAGCCTTTCGCGGACGCCTTGAACGCGCGCGGCCTTCCCGGCGTGTTCTTCCGGCCGGCGTTCTTCGAGCCGACGTTTCACAAACATGCCAAGAGCGGCTGCGGAGGCTGCCAGATCCACGTGCTCGACCGGCGCACGTTCCGCCCCGTGCTCACGGGCGTGCTGTTGACCGAAGCCTTCCGGCAGGCGGCCCCAGGCCAGTTCGCGTGGCGCGAACCGCCCTACGAATACGAAGCCGTGAAGCTCCCGTTCGACATCCTCGCAGGATCCTCGACGACGCGCGAGCAGATCGAACGGGGAATGCCAGCGGAAGCGATCGCGTCCAGCTGGGATGCCGACGTCCGCACGTTCTCAGGAGTCCGGGAACAGTTCCTGCTGTACTAGTTCTTCGAGCTGTACTAGTTCTTCGAGCGACGCTCCAGCTCCGTCGCTCCGACCCACTGGTCCCTTCACACTTTTCCCTTTCTTCCCTCCCCTCCCGTTCCCCTTCCCCTCCTACCCCAGCTTCTTCTTCCTGGCGGCGTCCCTCGCGACCAGAATCTGCTCGGCGTGCAGGTGTGCGTGGGGAGCGTAGAGCTCGAGCCACTTGTGGACCGAATAGGCACCGTGCTCCGAATGGATTCCTTCGCGCAGCCACTCCGCTTCGGACATCAGGTCGAGGAGTTCGGCCGTGGAGCGTCGGGCCGCGTTGAACGCGTCGAGTGAGGCTTCGATCGGGCGTTCACGGTAGTGCAGCTTGCGCGCGAACTCGTCCTGGTCGTAGCCGACAATGTGCGGGCTCGGCGTGGCGAGCAGCAGCCTCAACCGGACTGCCGACGTCATCTCGCTGTCGGCGAGGTGGTGGACGATCTCCCGGGCCGTCCACTTGCCTTCAGCGGGCGCGGTGTCCAGCTCGTCTTCCGGCGCGCCGGCCAGCGCCTCGGCAACCGCCCGGTATCCGTCCTTGTACTCCGCAACGAGCCGGTCGCGCGTCTTCTTGTCCATCTGGACTCTCCTGACTCTCGTGGCAGGCTGCTGGAGAACGGCTGGTGCGCCATTCTCATCCTCGTGTCTTGGCGATCCCCGGCGTGGCTGCCTCCTGATCCTTCGGCTCGAGGTGGTACTCGACGAGGTGATCTCGCAGGCACTCGAACGCCTCGACGGGCGTGTCGGCATACTTCAGCAAATCCAGATCCTGATCCGCGATGGCTCCCCAGTCGGCCATCGGGCCGAAGCTGAGGATCTGCTCCCAGTACTCTCGACCGTAGAGCACGACCTCGATCTTCTTGGAGAGCTTGTCGGTCTGCGCGAGCGTGAGGATCTCGAACAGCTCGTCGCACGTGCCGAACCCGCCCGGAAAGATGACCAGGGCCTTGGCCAGGTACGCGAACCAGAACTTCCGCATGAAGAAGTAGTGGAACTCGAAGTGCAGTCCGTCGGTGATGTACGGATTGGCGCCCTGCTCGAACGGAAGCCGGATGTTCAGGCCGATCGTCTTGCCACCGGCTTCTCGCGCTCCGCGATTGGCGGCCTCCATGATGCCGGGCCCGCCTCCGGAGGTGATGACGAACCGGTGGTTCTCGGACTGCAGCGTGCGGCTCCACGACGTGAGCCGCCGCGCCACCTCACGTGCGTCCTCGTAGTAGCGCGCCCACTCGAGGGCCTTCCTGGTGCGTTGAAGCTCGGCCTGGTAGTGCCCGTCGGCGTCGGGCACGCCGCGTGCCCGTAGCGTCTGCAGCGCACGCTCCGCACGTTCGCGGCTGTTCACCCTGGCGGACCCGAAGAACACCACGGTGTCCTGGATGCGCTCATCCCGGAAGCGGCGAAGCGGCTCGAGATATTCCGAGAGGATCCGGATTGGCCGGGCATCTGCACTCTCCAGGAACTCAGGGTAGAGATACGCCAGCGGCTGAGACATACGAATTTGAAACTTTAGCAGATGTTATGATCCGTCTTTGCGGCTTCCCCCGGGCGCCCCGGGAGGCCGATCCTACGCTGGCGTGTCACTCTGATGGCTGTCAAGGAACAGACTCGGCACGAGCTCGACCTCTCTCTGGAGATCTGCGCGCCACCGGCCGTGGTGTTCCAGTCCTTTTTCGAAGAAGGGGCGCTGGCTGCATGGCAAGGCATCAGGCGTGCGATTGCCGTGCCACGTCTCCTCGGCCCCTACGTGCTCGACTGGGTCCCATCAGAGGACGCGGACGAGGTACTGGGCCGTCGCGGCGGCGTACTTCGCGCCACCGTGATGCACGTCGAGCCCAACGATCACGTGTTCCTCGCGGATGTCTTCTGGCTGCCGCCTGACACCGGCCCGATCGGACCGCTGGCGATTCAAGCGACCTTCAAGGCGACCCTGTCGAACAGCGGCACGTCGGCGACGCTGCTCCGCGTCGCGATCACCGGCTTCGACGAAGACGTCCGCTCGCAGCGCTACCATGCCATCGCGACGGCGCACTGGCAGCGGGCGCTGCGGATTCTGAAACTGCTCCTGGAGAAGTAGCGATGGTGATAGCCCTCCTGATGGCCGCTGCGCTCGCCGCAGCGCAGCCGTCACCGCAGATGGGCCACGCGGATCACGACGACGAGGCGGCACCCGCCGTCTTGATACCGGGCATTCGAGGCGTGAGCTTCCAGATCGCGACGCGGCGCGAGGAGGCGCAGAAGTTCTTCAATCAGGGTCTCGCGCTCGTCTACGCGTTCAACCACGAGGAGGCGGTGCGCTCGTTCCGCAAGGCGGCGGAGATCGATCCGGCCTCGCCCATGCCGCACTGGGGCATCGCCCTGGCGCTCGGCCCGAACATCAACCGCGAGATGGATCCGGAACGTCACGCGCAGGCGCTGGCGGCGATCCAACTCGCCGTTCAGCTGGCATCGCGCGCACCCGCCAAGGAGCGCGCCTACGTCGCCGCGATGGCCAAGCGGTACTCCGCCGATCCGAACGCGGATCCCATGACGCTCGCGGCGGACTACAAGGACGCGATGCGGCAGCTGACGCGAACCTACCCGAACGACTCGCACGCGGCGACGCTCTACGCCGAGAGCCTGATGAACCTCAGACCCTGGAAGCTCTACACGGCGGAGGGCGCGCCCGCGGAGGGCACGTCCGAAGTGGTCGAGGTGCTGGAGCGCGTGCTCGAGCGCGATCCGGATCATGTCGGCGCCAATCACCTCTACATCCACGCCACCGAAGCTTCGCTCACGCCTGAGCGCGCGCTGAAGAGCGCGAAGAAGCTCGAGACGCTGGTGCCGGCGGCCGGCCATCTGGTCCACATGCCGGCGCATACCTACATGCGTACCGGCGACTACTCGGGTGCGGTCGCCGCGAACGCACGCGCGGCCGACGTCGATCGCAGATACATCGAGGCGACGAGCCCGAAGGGCTTCTACCCGGCGATGTACTTCAACCACAACCTCGACTTCCTCGCCGCCGCGGCCATGATGACCGGGCAGTTCGACGTGGCGTTGAAGGCGGCCCGCGAGCTGACGGCGAATGTCACACCGATGCTCGCCGACATGCCGATGCTCGAGCCGTTCGGGTGGAAGACGCTGCAGGTCCTGCTGCGCTTCGGCAAGTGGTCCGATGTGCTCGCGCAGCCGAAGCCGGACGACGACGCCCGGCTGCTCGTTGCCCTCGACCACTTCGCACGAGGCGTCGCGCATGCTGGGCTCGGCGACGCCGCCGAAGCGGATCGCGAGCGCGAGGCGTACACCGCGGCCCGCAGCGCCGTGCCTGCCGACCTGCCGTTCAACATGAACACGGCCGCGCAGGTGCTCGACGTGGCGGGACACACGCTCGACGCCCGCATCGCTGCCGCGCGCGGTGACGCCGAAGCCGCGATCGCCGCCTGGCGCCTGGCTGTCCATGCCGAAGATCGCTTGAGCTACAACGAGCCCCCGGACTGGTTCTATCCCACCCGCGAGTCGCTCGGTGCCGCGCTCGTCCGCGCCAAGCGGTTCGACGAGGCGGACCTCGTCTTTCGTCAGGACCTGGAGCGGAATCCGGGCAATCCCCGATCGCTGTTCGGACGATGGCAGACGCTCAGGGCCATCGAGGGAGACCGGCCCGGCACGCTCGTCGTCCGTCGCCGCTTTGCGGACGCCTGGAGCAATGCCGACGCTCCGCTCCGGCTGGAAGATTTCTAGCGGCGGCGACCAGCCGCGCGGCACACGAGATAGGCCAACGTGCCCGCGACCGCCACGCCGCCGGCTATCAACCCGGCGGCGGCGTACGTCACCGGCCCAGGCGGCGGAGGAACCGCCCCGCGCGCAGCCGCCGATCCAGCCCGGCGCCGCTCGATCTCGAGCAGCAGGCTCGCTTCGCCCTGCGCCATCGCCCAGCGGTGATTCGCCTCGAGAAGCGGCCGGAGGGCCGGAGACAACATCCGGAGCAGCGGCTTCTCCGCGGTAACCTGCCAGTCGAACGTGGCATTCACGAACGTGCCGTCCTGCTCGATCGTCCAGACACCGCGCCCGGCGAAATCGCCTCGCGCGTCGATCGCGAACCGGCGCGGGTAGTCGTTCTCGACGACCGTGAAGGTCCAGTTCAGCGTGTACGGCAGCCATCCCTTGGTGCGCAGCCTGACCTGCTGCCCGAGCCTCTGCGAATCGGGCGGCGCGATCTCCTCGGCCTCGAGGTACACGGACGGCCACCAGCGAACGAGCTCGAGCGGCTCACGCAACACGTCGGCGACTTCGCCGCTCGCGGCCCTCACGCGCCAGGTGGTGACGAAGTGATAGTCGTTGCGAGAGAACGGCGGTACGTGCGCGCGCATGACCGTGGCGATCAGAGCTGCTGAATCTTCAGGTAGTTGGCGTCGGCGCGCGCCAGGTCTGGATGAATGCTGACGAAGACCACCGTCGATGCCGGCGCGACGATCCCCTGCGAAACGAGCTGCCGGCCGATGAGCAACCCGGCAAGGTCGGCGTGTTCGCCCACGTCGGTGCACACCGGGTTGACGCCCCAGTACGGTGCGAGCCGCCGCGCTGTCGCTTCGCGATCGGTGGTCGCCAGAATGGGCACGAAGGGCCGAAGCGCCGAGAGCCGGCGCGCCGTACCGCCGCCGCGCGTCACCGCGACGATGGCATCCGCTCGGCTGCGTTCGGCGAGCATCACCGCCGCCTCGCAGATCGCCTGCGCATGGTCTTCGTCGCCGGACGGATGCCGATCCGCGACGTGGGGCAGACCGGCTTCCGCCTCGCGAATGATCAGATCGAGCGTCTGGACGGCGCGCACCGGATATGCGCCAGAGGCCGTCTCGCCGGCCAGCATGATGGCGTCGACGCCGTCGCTGACGGCATTGGCGGCGTCACTGACCTCGGCGCGCGTCGGCCTCGCTTCGACGGTCATCGATTCGAGCACCTGCGTCGCGAGGATCACCGGCACCTTCATGGCACGGGCGCGAGCGGTGATCTCCTTCTGCGCCCGCGGGACCCGCTCGAGCGGCATCTCGAGGCCCAGATCGCCGCGCGCGACCATCACCATGTCCGCGCAGGCCAGGATGGCGTCGAGCTGCTCGAGCGCCTGGGGCCGCTCGATCTTCGCCACGATGGGCACGTCCGCGCCGTGGTCCGTGATGACCTGACGCGCGCGCCGCACGTCGTCCGCATTCTGGACGAAGCTGATGCCGACCAGATCGACGCCGAGCGAAAGGCCGAACTGCAGGTCGTCGACGTCCTTGATCGTGATCGCCGACGACGGCAGCTGCACGCCAGGAGCGTTGATGCCCTTGTGCTGCCCGAGGGTCCCGCCTTCGACGACTCTCGTCAGGATGTTCGTGCCCTGCGTGGAAACGACCTCGAGCTCGATCGTCCCGTCCGAGAGGAGCAGACGGTCCCCGGGGTGGACGCTTCGCGCCAGGCCCTCGAAGCTCGTCGCGATCAGCCCCGCGCGCCCGACGACATCCCCGGTCGCGATCCGGAGGTCTTCGCCTTCCTTCAACTGAATCGGCCGCCCACCTTCCAGCCGTCCGGTCCTGATCTTGGGTCCGCCGAGGTCCTGGAGAATCGCAACCTGACGCCCCGCACGCTGCGCTGCACGCCGCACGCGCGCGAACGTCGCGGCGTGCGAATCATGCGTGCCGTGCGAAAAGTTCAGGCGGACGATGTCGGTGCCGGCGGCGATCAAGGCATCGAGTGCGGAGTCGGAGTCTGACGCCGGACCGACAGTCGCGATGATCTTCGTATGACGCATGTAGAATCCATTTTCATTATGGGCCAGATCGTTCCCGACCTCATCGAGCGCTACCTCGGCGGATTGAATCGCGTGAACGATCCGCTGCTCGAGTCGATCGCCGCGCGCGGCGCAGAACAGGGGCTGCCGCTCGTCGATGCGGAAGTGGGTGCGCTCCTGCGCGTGCTGGCCACGGCAACCGGGGCGCGGCGCATCCTGGAAATCGGCACCGCGATCGGCTATTCGGGCCTCTGGTTGGCCGGTGCCCTTCCGCCAGACGGCATGCTGATCACGATCGAAAGGGACCCGGCCCGGGCGGCGATCGCGAAGGAGAACTTCCAGCGCGCGGGCCTCGACTCCCGCGTCAGCGTCATCGTCGGCGACGCGCAGTTGAAGATCGTGAAGCTCGCGGGCCCGTTCGATCTGATCTTCCAGGACGGCAGCAAGGTGCTGTACGGACCGTTGCTCGACCCCCTCGTCAGACTGCTGCGGCCGGGCGGGCTGCTCATCACCGACAACGTGCTGTGGAACGGAGAGGTCGTGCCGGGGTATACCACCGCACCGGCGCACGAGGCCGAAGACACGCGGGCGATCGCCGAGTACAACGAACGCCTGAACCGACATCCCGAGCTGATGACCGCGACGGTGCCGCTGCGCGACGGCGTGGCACTCTCGGTGAAGCGCCCCGCGGACACGCCGGTCTGACGCGGCGAGCGATCGAGACGATGACCCTTGAAGACTGGCTGAACGCCGCACTCGCCGACGCCGATCGGCGTGGTCTGCCCGAGCTCCGGCCGCTGCTGGAGAGCCTTGCACAGGCAGCCCGATCGCTGCGCGACGCCGCGCCCGGAGGCCGCGCCGACGAGCGCGATGGCGCGGAATGATCCCGCAGACGATCGAAGCCTTCGGCCGCGCGCTGCGGACGCGATCGATCAGCGCCTCGGAAGCGGCGGCGGAGTGCCTGCGGGCGATCGAGCGCCAGAACGTGCGCCTGAACGCGTTCGTGCTCGTGCTGGCCGACGAGGCGAGGCGCCACGCAGCCGAACTGGATCGCGAGCTTGCCGGCGGACTCGATCGCGGGCCGCTGCACGGCGTGCCGATGTCGATCAAGGACATCGTCCACCTCGCCGGAAGCGTCACGTCGGCCGGGTCGAGGGTCCGCGAAGGCATCGTCTCCGATCGGGACGCGGCGGCCGTGGCCTCGCTCCGGCGCGCCGGCGCCGTCATCGTCGGGAAGACGAATCTCCACGAGTTCGCGCTCGGCACGACCAACGAGGACTCCGCGTTCGGCCCGGCGAGGCATCCGCTGGACCCAACCCGGTCGCCTGGCGGGTCGAGCGGTGGGTCGGCCGCGAGCGTCGCCTCGGACATGGTGCTCGCAAGCCTCGGGACCGATACGGGCGGATCGATCCGCATTCCGGCCGCGGTGTGTGGAGTCGTTGGACTCAAGGCGACCTACGGCGAGATCTCCACGAACGGTGTGATTCCGCTGTCACGCACGATGGATCACGCCGGTCCACTCGCGCGGAGCGTGGCGGACGCGTGGCTCGTGCTCGACGCGCTTCGCGGCCACACGGCGGTGACGCCGTTGTCGGCGCTGGCGCCAGCGACGCTACGCGTGGGTGTGCTGAGGACCCATTTTTGCGATCTGCTTCAGGATGACGTGCGGCGGGCGTTCGAGTTAGCGCTCGACACGCTCCGTCGCGCGGGCATGACACTGGTGGATGTCGCGATCCCGAGCGCCCCGCTCATCGGACCTGCCTATATCCACCTGCTGTTCGGGGATGCAGCCGCCTACCATGCATCGACGCTCGACTCGATGCCTGATCGGTACACACACGACGTGCGCCTGCGCCTGGAAACGGCCCGCTACGTTCTGGCCGAGGACTACGTACGCGCGCTGGACGCGCGCGCGACATTGACCCGCGAAGTCGACGCGGCACTCGACGGCGTCGACGCACTCGTGCTGCCGACGCTTCCCATCGTCGCGCCGGCGATCGGAACCACGGAAGTCGAGATCGGCGGGACGGTGCTGCCCATCCGCACTGCCATGCTCCGTCTGACCCAGCTCTTCAACATCACCGGGCATCCAGCGATCAGCATCCCGTGTGGATCGGGGGCGGGATCCTTGCCGGTCGGTCTCCAACTCGTCGGGCGATCTGGCCGGACCGACGACTTGCTGCAGTTGGCACTCTCCGCCGAGATGGTGCTCGCTGGCAGCTGAACTGGAGTGGCGGACTCCCGTTCAGATCGGCAGCGTCGGGGGCTCCGGCCTCGGCGGCGGCTGGATATCGGGCGGACCCGCCGGCGGTGGAATATCCGGAGGAGGCACCGGCTTGATGTCCGGAGGCGGCGTGTCGATGCCGTCCGGCGGCCGCGGAGTGTTTGGCGTCTGAGGTTGTTCAATCATGGAAGTGCCGATGAAGACTGCAATCCACGCGCCGTTGCGATCCCCCTCCGCTCGGTGCCTGGCGCCTACACCGTGATGCCCACCGCGCGCATCAGTTCGAGCGCGTTGCTGCGTTCGACCACGCCGTCGCGCATCCGATAGTCGAAGCACATCCGTCCCTCTTCGAGCCTGTCCTCGAAGTGGACGTTGCGCGCTCGGCCGCCGAGCGTCGCGACCAGAGCCGTCAGCGCCAGATCGTGTGTCGTCACGAGGCCGATGCCGCCGGCTTCGACGAGCGTGCGCACGATCGCCTCGGCCCCAATCCGACGATCGTGGGAATTCGTGCCGTGCAGGATCTCGTCGAGCAGGAACAGAACCGGCACGGGGCCGCGTGACAGATCGACGATGTCGCGAATGCGGAGGATCTCGCTGTAGAAGCGAGAGTGCCCCTCCTCCAGAGAATCTTGGATGCGCATCGTCGCGCCGATCGCCAGCGGCGAGAGCGTCAGCCGGGTCGCGCGAACGGTGCCTCCCGCGAGCGCAAGCACGACGTTGGCACCGACAGCGCGCAGCAGCGTGCTCTTCCCGGACATGTTCGACCCGCTGACCAGCAGCAGCCTCGGAGCGCTCCCTCCCAGGCCCAGGTCGTTTCGCACGACCGTGTCTTCGGGAATGAGCGGATGCCCGAGGCCCGTCGCGTCGAGCACCGGCCCGTCGTGCGCAATGGTGGGAACGATGTCGGAGGGGTGTTCGTAGGCGTGTGTCGCGAGAGAGGCGAAGGCCTCGAATTCCCCGATGGCCGTCAACCATGCCTGCAGCGACCGCCGATGCTTGTAGTGCCAGCGGTCGATCGCGACCGCGGCCTGGCTACGTACGAGAAGCAACAGTCCGAACGGACGCACGAACTCGTTGCGAAGCGCGTCGCGCGCCGCGACGAAGCGTCCGAGTTGGCGCATGAGATCCGAGGGGCGTCGGCTCCCGGCGAGCGCGCTGCGCAGCACGGCGAGGCGTGGCGCCTCGAACGAGGCCTGTTCGAGTACGCGGAGCAGATCGGCCAGGAGCGTCAGATCGGCCGCGACCGCGTCGACGCGGCGAATCACCTCCCAGATCCTGCGCTTGTGCCACAGGGCAACCGAAGCCGGAACTGCGAGCCACCACAGGAGGACCGCGCCGGAGGCGGCATCGAGCGCAACGGCCGCGACCAACAGCGCCGTCACGAGTGCACATCCGGCGAACAGCACCGCATGTGTGGGACCGAGTCCGGCCGGCTCCGTGCCTGCCCACCGGGCAAGCAGACCCGATCGAGAGACATGTGCCTCGGCGGCGAGCACGGCGAGGGTTTCCCTGAAGTCGAGGCGGTCGCGCAGTTCGGCGACCGCGCGCTGGCGCGCGTGCACCTCGTCTGCGCCGGCGGGCGTTCGCAGCCAGTCGGCGAGCGTCTGCTCGCCGGCTTCCGTCCGCGTCGTGTTGAGCAGTTGGAAGAGCGACCCCCTGCCGAAGAGATCCAGATCGCGCGCGTACAGGTGGTGCCCGTCCAGGAATCGCGCGCCGTCGGCGCCGCTTCCGACCCACGTACCGTCGAGCCGGCTGAGTCCCCGCTCGTAGTAACGCCTTGCCCGCCACACGCGATCGCGTGCATTGAGCAGGCGCGCGTGCACGACGAGCAACGTCAGGAAGGCCGCGACAGGCAGCGCGACCCACCAAGGGCCGATCCCCCCGCGCCCGAACGCCAGCCAGGCCAGCACCGCTGCTGCACCGAACGCGGCGAGGCGGAGGTTCGACGTGCGCAGGTGCGCGCGGTCGAGCGCGGCGATGGACTGATCGAGCGCGGCGATACGCCGCTGGTATTCTCCGCTCGGCGCGACGCCGGTCACGACGACTCGCCGGTGCCGGCCCCGAGAGTGGGTACGGCCTGCCCGGCGAGCAGCGCACGGGCGATCCGGACGTATGCGTCGACCGCCGAGGCCTGCTCGCCAATGTCGATGAACTCGTGAGCGGTGTGCGCAACGTGGATCGAGCCCGGACCGAAGAGCAGCGGCTCACCCCAGGCGGCGAGAAACGGGATGTCGGTCGCGAACGGGAAGACCGCCGTGTCGAATCCTGAGACGGTCGCCATCCGCACCGGCGGCACTTCCAGGATGTGTTGCACGAGAACCAGTCGATCGAGCGGCCGCAAACAGGCCTCGACCTCCGCCGCGGCGCTCACCGTGCGAAACATCACCTCCGCTTCCGCCGACGGAGGGACGACATTCGGGGCGACGCCGCCGGCGATGAGCCCGATGGTGAAATGCGTCCGCCCCAGCAGCGGATCCGCGGGCAGCTCGATGCCGCGCAGCAGGGTGAGCGCGTCGATCAGCTTGTCGATCGCCGATTCGCCGAGCTCGGGGAACGACGAGTGCGCCGCGCGGCCGTTCGCGCGCAGGCGGACGCGGAGGATCCCCCGTGTCGCCACGCCCAAGCGCCCCTCGGTCGGCTCTCCGTCCACCAGGTAGCGGCTTCCCCCGGGCACGAGGTTCGCTCGCTTCGCGCCGTCGCTTCCGCGCTCCTCTCCGACGACGAAGAGCAGGCCCACGCGCGACTCACCCTCTCGACGCAGGCGGTCGACCGCGGCGATCTGCGCAGCGAGGATCCCCTTGGCATCACACGCGCCCCTGCCGTAGATCCGACCGTTCTCGACCCGGCTGGGAAAGAACGGCGGCACGCAATCCATGTGCGTCGAGAGCACCACGGCGGGCGGCGCGGCGGGGTCGACGGTCGCGACGAGATTGAATCGCAGGTCGTCCACCGGCTGTTCGTCGACGACGAATCCAAGCTGTCGCAGGTATCGCGAGAGCCACAGCGCCGTGTCCCGCTCGCGGCCGGTCGTCGAATCGATGTCGACCAGCGTTCGGGTCAACGCGACGAGGTCGAGCCCGGTGTCGGCGAGGGCCGGCATCTTCAGAGCTCGGACTCGGGAGCGATCATCGCGTCACTCCGCGAAGGCAGGTTTGACCAGGCCGAAGTCCCGCAGCACCCGAACGATCTTCTCCTTGGACTCGGGCTTCGGCGGACACATGGGGAGGCGGTAGATCTCCTCGAGCAAACCCATGGCGGACATCGCCGCCTTCACCGGGATCGGATTCGCCTCGACGAAGTTCACCTGCATCAGCGGCAGGATGCGCGCGTGCACCGCCCGGGCGGCGGCGAAATCGCCCGCGGCGGCCGCCTCGACCATCACCACCATTTCCGCCGGGATCTCGTTCGACGCCACGGAGATCACGCCGTGGCCCCCGATCGCCATCAGCGGCAGCGTGATCGCATCGTCGCCCGAGAGCACGACGAACTCCGGAGGCACCACGCGGCAGACTTCGCACATCTGGGTGATGTTGCCCGATGCTTCCTTCACGCCGACGATGTTCGGAATCGCCGCGAGTCGAGCGAGAGTGGACGGCTCGACGTTGACACCGGTCCGGCCAGGAACGTTGTAGACCACGATCGGCAGGTCGGTGCTCTCGGCAATCGAGCGATAGTGGAGGAACAGCCCTTCCTGAGTCGGCTTGTTGTAGTAGGGGGTGACGGAGAGCAGACCGGCCGCGCCGGCCTGTTTCATGGCGGCCGCGAGGTGGACGACTTCGCGTGTATCGTAGCCGCCGGCGCCGGCCAGAACCGGCACGGCGCCCGATGCCTCGTCGACCAGGATCTCTACGATCCGAAGGCGCTCGCGGTCGCTGAGCGTCGGACTCTCGCCGGTGGTCCCGCAAGGCACCAGAAAGTGGATGCCCGCGTCGATCTGCCGCCGGCCGAGCCGACGTACCGCCGCTTCGTCGAGGTCGCCTGACGCGGTGAACGGCGTGACGAGCGCGGTGCCGACTCCCGTGAATGGGCTAGTCATCCTTGATTCTTCAACTCAATCATCAATCGGCCGCTGCGGGATCCGCAACTCCGAGCACGTCGCGCATGGTGAACCAGCCCCGGCGCCCGGCGACCCACGAGGCCGCGGTCAGCGCGCCTCTGGCGAACGAACCCCTGTCGCGCGCGGTATGTGTGAGCGTAATCGATTCGGAAGGTCCGTCGAAGCCAATCGTATGCGTGCCTGGAATGTAGCCGGCCCGAGTGGCCGAGACGTCGATCGTCCGGCCGAACCCGGCGTCCTCCATGGACCTCTTGAGCTTCAAGGCCGTGCCGGAAGGCGCATCCTTCTTCGCGGCGTGGTGGGCCTCGTGGAGCCACGCCCCGAATTCGTTCTGCGAGGCGAACAGCCGCGCCGCACGCGCCACGACGGTCTCGAACAGCACGACTCCGGTCGAGAAGTTCGGCGCGGCGACGATGCCAATGTTCGCCGACGCCACGATCCGTCTGAGCTCGTCCTCGTGCTGCTGCCAGCCGGTGGTGCCGAGCACGACGTTGACGCCGTGGGCCGCAAACGCGGACACGTTGGCGATCACCGCATCCGGCACCGTGAAGTCGATCGCGGCATCGACACCCTTCCAGCGCGGATCGCCGGCATCGGCGGTGTGGACATCCGAAGCGGGATCGACCACCCCGGCGACTTCACAGCCGTACTGCGGCGCCAGCCCCGCGATGAGGCGCCCCATCTTTCCGTAGCCGACGATGACGATGCGCATCAGGAGGCGACCCGCTCGCCGAAGAACTGCTCGTGCAACAGGTTCATCGCCGTCGTCACGTCCTGATCCCGGATGACGAAGGTGATGTTCCGGCGCGACGCCGCCTGCGATACGAGCCGCAGCGGAACGCGTTGGAGGGAGTTCACCGCACGTCCGAACAGGCTCGGATCGGCCCGCAGGTTCTCGCCCACGATACAGACGATCGCCATGTCGGGCTCCATGCTGACCTCGGCAAAGTTGCGCAGGTTCCCCAGAATGTCGTCCAGCCGCTTCGTGTTGTCGATGGTGACCGACACGCTGACCTCGGACGTGGTGACGACGTCGACGGGAGTCCTGAAGCGCTCGAACACCTCGAACAGCCGGCGCAGGAAGCCATGCGCCATCAGCATGCGGGTCGACGTGATGTCGACGACCGTGACACCGCGCTTGCACGCCAGGGCGGTCAGCGTCCCGCTGTCACCGCGGCCCTGCGCGGTGATGAGCGTTCCACGCACCTCGGGCCGCCGGGAATTCAGGATCCGGACCGGAATGTTCCTCGCGACGGCCGGGAGGATCGTGCTCGGATGCAGCACCTTGGCGCCGAAGTACGCGAGCTCTGACGCCTCGGCGAACGAGAGCTGCGGCACGAGGACCGGATCGGACACGACGCGCGGATCCGCGGTCAGCATGCCGTCGACGTCGGTCCAGATCTGGATCTCGTCGACATGGAGGCAGGCCCCGAAAATCGCCGCCGAGTAGTCGCTGCCGCCGCGGCCGAGCGTCGTCGTGACGCCGGCAGCGGTCGCGCCGATGAAGCCGCCCATCACCGGAACCTTGCCCTGCTCCCGCAGCGGTGCGACGAGCTCCTGCACCCGGGCCTCGGTGGCCTCCATGTCGGGCACCGCCGCGGAGTGTTCGGCATCGGTCACGAGCACCCGGCGCGAATCGACCCACGCGCTGTCGACCCCCTGCTGCCGGAACGCCGCCGCGACGATGCGGCTGCTCGCCAGCTCTCCCATGGCCTGCAGGACGTCGGCGTCGGCGGGCGTCAGCTCGCCGCGTTCGGCCCATTGCCGCACGTCGGCCGCGAGCGCACCGAAGTCGGCCTCGAGCTGCGCCAGCAGATCCGTCAACGGATCGCCCTGCACCAGAGATGCGGCGACACTCGTGTGACGCTCGAGAAGATCGGAGACGATGCCCGCGGCCTGTTCGCCCTGCTGGACCCCGACGAGACGACCTGTTTCCACGAGCCGGTCGGTGACCTTCGACATGGCCGACACGACCACCACGGGCGGCGGATCGCCCGGGTTGTCGCGCCACTGCCGGACGACGATCGCGATGACGCGGCCCATGGCGTCGGCGTCGGCCACCGACGTGCCGCCGAACTTCATGATGACGTTCACAGCAGCCCCTCGGCGTGCATCAGCTCGGCGTTCAGGATCGCCGCGCCCGCGGCACCGCGAATCGTGTTGTGGCCGAGCGCCACGAACTTGTAGTCGAAGAGCGGACACGGGCGCAGCCTGCCGACCGACACCGTCATGCCGCCGTCGCGGTTGGCATCGAGCAGCGGCTGCGGCCGGTTCACCTCGTCGAGGTAGACGACCGGCTGCGGAGGGGCCGAGGGCAGGCCGAGCTCCTGCGGGCGGCCGCGGAACGAGCGCCAGGCGTCGACAATCGCCGCCGGGTCCGGCTTCTGTTCGAGACCGATCGCGATCGAGCCGGTGTGCCCGTTTTGAACCGGCACGCGTGTCGTCGTCGCGCTGACGCGGACGGGGTGGTCCTCGACGCGGCCGGCGCCGAGCGTCCCGAGGATCTTCTTCGTCTCCGTCTCGATCTTCTCTTCTTCACCGCCGCCGATGTGCGGAATGATGTTGCCCAGGATGTCCCAGGACGGCACGCCCGGATATCCCGCGCCGGAGATCGCCTGCAGCGTCGTCACCATCGTCGACGTCAGTCCGAACTGTCGAAGCGGGGCCAGCGCCATCGCCAGCACCACCGTCGCGCAGTTCGGATTGGTGAGGATGCGCCCCTTCCATCCGTGGGCCGCGCTCTGCGCCTCGAGCAGCGCGAGATGATCGCCGTTCACCTCGGGGATCATCAGCGGGACGGTGTCGAACATGCGGTAGTTGCGCGAGTTGCTCACGACGGTGTGGCCCGCCTGCGCGAAGGCCGCCTCGATCTCTCCCGCCACCGACGAGTCGAGCCCCGAGAAGACCAGCATCGGCGCGGTGCCGGGCGCGGCGGCCTCGACGACCTTGTCGGCAATCTCCGCCGGCAGACGGTTCGGCAGGCGCCACGCGGCGGCCTCGCGAAACGGCTTGCCGGCCGAACGCTCGCTGGCCCCCAGATAGGTGACCTTGAACCACGGATGATCCGCGAGCAACGCGATGAACTGCTGGCCGACCATGCCGGTCGCACCGAGAATTCCGACGGGAATTGAAGGCATACGACGCCTGCGCTCTCCAAAAAAAAAGCCGACACGGTGAAGCACCGGTCGGCAGGACTTCGCTCGATGACGAATGACTAGCGTTCGAGCACAGCTCCCCCGACACGGCGGGTCCGCTTTCGACCGGTGCACTTTCGCATGAGGGGGGTAAGGGTCATCTGCGCTCGGCCGGCGGACCGGCGGTTCATCAGAAACTTGTGAAGTATAGCACGGCCAGGCGCTATCGAGCGGGCGCCGGCCGGCCGATAGTGCTGTCGTGCCGCCGCGACGCGCGAGGCGGCGCCTCTCACGACAGGCTTCTCGCAGGAGGCAGGATGAAAGCGGTACTCGGGCTGATTCTCATGATGGCGCTGGGCCTCTGCTTCTACGCTCTACAAGCGCGGCAGCTCGCCTCGCTCACCGGCGCGGCAAGTCCCGCGACGGTCGTCGATTCCGTGGCGGTGAAGACCGACCTGATGACCATCGCGAACGTCGAGCGGCAGCAATACGCCCTCGAAGGCCGCTATCTGACGCTCGCCGAGCTCGGCCAGCGCGGCGTCAAGATCCCCGACCGCCGCGGCAGCTACGTGTTCAGCGCCGAAGTGACGGATCAGACCTTCCTGATCTCCGCCACCTTCGAGGCTCCTCCCGATGGACCGGGGCAGCCGACGCTGACCATCGGCCCCGACATGCAGATCAAGTAGCAATCCGGCGTCGCCCTTGCCGTGACGTGACACGCGCCCCTTCGCGCCGCTCGATGGATCGACCGACGCGATAATGAAGGGTGATGCTCTCAGCGATCTTCCACGCCTGGGAGCGGCGTCTCGCCGCTTCCACGACCGACCGTGTCGTGCGTCCGTTCGAGTGGGGCCTCGAGTGGCTCGCAGAGCGCCGCCATTCCGCCCAGCCCGCGCCTCCGGCTGACCTGATCGGCGAGTGGGTCGCGGAGGTGATGGCCGACACCGACGCGTTCTACACTCCGCCGCCGACCTCCGAATACCGTCTCCAGGCCCTGGACGATCGTGAGCGGATGCTCACCTTTCCGAGCGCGATGACGACGCCGCACGCGGCGAACAACATCGTGCACGCACGGCTCTTCCCCGCCAAGGACCGGGCAGCAGGCGCGGTGCATCGCCCGGCGGTGCTGGTGCTGCCGCAGTGGAACGCGGACGAGACCGGACACGTGGGCCTCTGCCGGCTGCTGACCATGCACGGGCTGACCGCGCTCAGGCTCAGCCTCCCGTATCACGACAAGCGCATGCCATCCGAACTCCACCGCGCCGACTACATCGTCAGCTCGAACATCGTGCGTACGCTGCAAGTGTGCCGGCAGGCGGTGCTGGATGCCCGCCGCGCGATCGCGTGGCTGCACTTGCAGGGGTACGATCGGATCGGCATCCTGGGTTCGAGCCTGGGATCCTGCCTGTCGCTGCTGACCACGGCGCACGAGCCGCTCGTGCGCGCCCAGGCGCTCAACCACATCTCGCCGTATTTCGCCGACGTCGTCTGGCGCGGGATCTCGACGGCGCACGTGCGGGAGGGGCTCGACGGCCACATCGAGCTCGACCTGCTGCGGCAGCTCTGGAACCCGCTCAGCCCCGCCAACTACCTGGAGCGGCTTCGCACGCGCAGGACTCTCCTGGTGTACGCACGATACGACCTGACGTTCCCCGTCGATCTGTCCCGCGAGCTCGTGCGCCAGTTCAAGGCACAAGGCATCCCCCACCAGGTCGCGGTGCTTCGCTGCGGCCACTACTCGACCGGCAAGACGCCGTTCAAGTTCATCGACGGCTGGATCCTCTCGAGGTTCCTGCGGGACGCGCTCGCGTAGACGCCGACGCACCCGGAGGACCCGTGTCTCGCGTCTCGGCCCTGGCGCCGTCCGATCGGTCGGCGCCCTCGTCGATCGATCGTCGCGGCGTCTCGCCGATCGGTCGGCGCGCCGTTTCGCCGATCAGTCGGAGCGCCCCTTTGTGACCGCCCCTCTTGCGGACGTGAAGAGACGCGTGAAGAGCTGGCGGCGGTCGAGCACCCGTCGTGCCTCCGCGGCGGGAGCACCGGCCGGAAGAATGCGCTCGAGCCTGGCCGCCGCGCTGCCGAGATCGTAGAACGCCGTCAGCTGGTCGCGGGTCGTCACCGATACGTCATTGAGCAGCGGGCGCATCTGCTCGTCGGGCAGCGGCCGGTTGATGCACTGATCGCGGAAGATGAGGCAGCGCCGCTGTTCCGTCCGGCAGTTCGCCGCAATCTCGCGCAGGAGCTGCACCTGCGCGGCATCGGCACGTTGCGGCAGTTCGAGGATCAGCTGATCCAGGACGTCCACCACGTCGTGAATCGCCTGCGCGAAGTAGTCGACGTATTCGAGGACGAGGCGAGGATTCTCCAGCCGCGCGGAGCCCTCGACGACGCGCTCGCGCAGCGCACCGAGCATGGCGAGCGTCGTGACCGCGTCCGCCTTCCGTGCGCCGAGCTGAGCCACGACATCGGGCAGCGTCGGCTCGTGGTCAGGTCCTGGCATGATCCAATCCGGCAACGGCGCTCCACGCGGAAGCGCACTGTCCATCGCCACTCGTCCTGGCGCGCCACCGAATCGCCGCCCCGAGCCGGTCTCAGAACGTGTCGGGCGCGAGGATGTTCGGCATCCCCATCGCAAGCTTCGGCAGGTCGGCGGCCACCGTGCCGTAGTCGCCGACGATGAGCGTCGTCAGCCGCCCGGGATCGAGGTACTGCTGGGTGACGCGGCGCAGATCGTCGAGCGTCACCTGCATGACGCGCGGGACGAAGTCGTCGAAGTAGTTGTCGGGCAGATCGTAGAGCGCCAGCTGCGTGGCGGCCCTGGCGAGCTGCTCCGCGGTTTCGAAGTTGCGCGCGTAACCGCGCGTCAGCGCCGAGACCCCCATCGCCAGCTCCTCGGCCGTGATCGGGCGGCTGCCGCGAATCGCGGCGATCTCGTCGAGCGACTCGTGTATGGCCTCGACGGTCGCGGCCGTCTGCACGCTCACCTGCAGCGTGAACGGCCCAGGCAGGCGCCTGAAGTCGAACGAGGTGCGCGCGCCATAGGTGAAGCCCTTCTCCTCGCGCAGGTTCAGGTTGATGCGGCTGACGAACTGTCCACCGAGCGCCATGTTCGCGACGACCAGCGCGTGGTAATCCGGCGTGCTGCGCGAGACGGCGACGTGCCCGATCCGAAGCTCGGACTGCGGTGCGCCGCTCCTGGCGATGACGTTCAGGCGCGGGGCCTGCGGCAGCGGCGAGGCGGCCGGCTGCGGTCGAGGATCGGTCGGTGTCCAGCCGCCAAACGCGTCCGAGGCGGCCTGTACGACTCCGGCGTGGCTGCAGTCACCCACGACGACCAGCGTCGCGTCACCCGGCCGGATGTTCGAACCGTGGAACTGCCGAACGTCGTCGATGGTCAAGCCGCGGAGCGACGCGTCTCCGCCGAGCGGCGTATGACCGTATGGATGGGCGCCGTAGAGCAGGCGCATGAAGGCACGGTCCGCCACGGCGCCCGGCACGTCGCGCAGCTGCGTCAGGCGATGAAGCCGCAACTGGCGGACGCGGGTGAAGTCCTCCTCGCGCAGGGCCGGCCGGACCGCGATGTCGGCGAGCAGCGAGACGGCCGGGGTCATGAACCGGCTCAGCACCGTCAGCGTCAGCAGGGCTGCGTCGGGTCCGATGTCGGCGTCCAGCTGCGCCCCGACGCGCGCGAGCGCCTCGTGGATCTCGATCGCCGACAACGCACCGGTGCCCTCGTCGAGCATGTCGACCGTGAGCGCCGCCAGCCCCTCCTTGCCCACCGGATCGTCGCTGGCTCCCCGGCGGATGAGCAGGATGACGGTGGCGACCGGGATCGCGGTATGCGCGATCGTCCACACACGGAGGCCGTTCGGAAGCGCCGATCGCTCGATGGCGGGAAGGCGGTACGGCGGAGGCTGACCCGGAACCGGAAGCCGGCTGCGATCGACGCTCATCGACGGTCCTTCATGAAGCGCGCGACAGCGTCGAATCGGGCAGCGCGAAGACCGTCTTGCCCTTCGGCACGATGCTGAGCGACACGCGATCGTCGAGCGCAAGGTAGCGGCGCACCGCGTCCTGCAAGGAGCGGGCGGTGACTGCGTTGTATCGGGCGAGGTCGCGCTCGAAGAAGCCCGGGTCGTCGAGGAACGTGTTGTAGGCGTTGAGCTGATCCGACTTGCCGCCGAAACCGCCCACCGTCTGCAGCCGGTACATGAACTGCGCCTCGGCCTGCACGCGCCCGCGGAGGATCTCGTCTTCGGTCGGCCCCTCCTGCGCGAGGCGCTGGAGCTCTTCCCTGATGGCGCGCTCGAGCTCCGCCAACGTGTGCCCCGGAGCGGCGGTGGCGGCCACTTGCACGAAGCCGCCGACCTCGCGCGAGTTCTGCGCCGCGGATACGTCGGTGGCGGCACGCTGTTCGTAGACCAGGCGCCGGTACAGGCGGGACGTCTTGCCGTTGGCGAGGATGTCGACGGCCAGATCCAGGTCGGCGTCGCCAGGCGCGAACATGGCGGGCGTGACCCAGGCGAGATAGAGACGCGGCAGCTCGACGCGATCCTCGAGCAGGAGCCGCGTCTCTCCGCTGAGCACCGGCGGAGGCGGGCGCACGGGATCGACCGCCGGACCGGCCTCGATCTCCTCGAAGTACCGCTTCACCAGCTCGATGGCCTCGGCCGTGTCGACGTCGCCGGCAATCGCAATCGAGGCGTTCGCCGGGTGGTAGTACCTGCTGAAGAACTCGCGGACGTCTTCGACCCGCGCCGCGTGCAGATCGGCGATCTCGCCGATGGTCGTCCAGTGATACGGATGCTCCGGCGGAAAGATCCCGGCCAGCATCGCCATCGGCGCCAGCCCGTACGGCCGGTTCTCGTAGTTCTGGCGCCGCTCGTTCAACACGACGTCGCGCTGGTTCGAGAACTTCGCGTCGGTGAGCGCCGGAAGGAGATAGCCCATCCGGTCGGACTCCATCCACAGCGCCAGATCCAGCGCGCTGGTCGGCACCACTTCCCAGTAGTTGGTGCGATCGGCGTTGGTCGATCCATTCAGGAGCGCGCCGGCGCCCTGCAGGGGCTGGAAGTAGCCCCGGTCGTGATGCTTCGACCCCTCGAACATCAGGTGTTCGAAGAGATGCGCGAAGCCGGTGCGCCCTGGAACCTCGTTCTTCGATCCGACGTGGTACCAGATGTTCACCGACACGATCGGGCAGGTGCGGTCCTCGTGCACGAGGACATCCAGTCCGTTGGCGAGCGTCTGTTTGGTGAAGGAAATAGTCATCGCACGACGGTGAGCGGAATCGTCGGCCTGTTGTAGCTTGCGATGGAGATCTGCGCGGCGGCGCGGGCGGCGGCCTCCGCGATGGCGCGCGCGGCGGGCGAATCCGGTTCGCTGATCATCAGCGGCACGCCGCGGTCGCCGCCCTCGCGCACCGGCGGATACAGCGGAATGCGCCCGAGAAACGGCAGGCGCAGAGACTCGGCCATCGCCTCGCCTCCGCCGGTGCCGAAGATGTCCGCCTGCTGTCCGCAGTGGCCGCAGGCGAAATAGCTCATGTTCTCGATCACCCCGAGCGTCGAGATGTTCAGCTTCTGATACATCGCGACGGCCCGGCGGCTGTCCGCGAGCGACACCTGCTGCGGCGTGGTGACCACGATGGCGCCGGCCACCGGCACGGTCTGGCTCAGGCTCAGGGCGACATCGCCCGTTCCGGGCGGCATGTCGACGATCAGGTAGTCGAGATCGTTCCACCGCACCTCGCGGAAGAACTGCTGCAGCGCACCGTGGAGCATGGGCCCGCGCCAGATCACCGGCGCATCGTCCTGCGTCAGGAACCCCATCGAGATCACCTGGAGGCCGAACTTCTCGGCCGGCAGGATCTTCTCGCCGTCGGTGCCGAGCTGTGTCTTGAGGCCCAGCATGATCGGGACGTTCGGACCGTAGATGTCGCCGTCGATGATCCCGACGCGGCTTCCGGCTCGGCTCAACGCGATGGCGAGGTTCACGGCGAGCGTGGTCTTGCCGACGCCGCCCTTGCCCGCGCCGACCGCGATGACGTTCTTCACCCCTGGCACGGGCTGACGCGGGCCTTCGACCGACGCCGCCTCGCGCACGCGCGCGCTCATCGTGACGTCGACGCTCGACACACCGGGAATCTGAAGCACGGCCGCGCGGGCCTGATCGCGCATCTGGTCCTTCACCGGACACGCGGGCGTCGTCAGCTCGATCGTGAAGGCCACCGCGCCTCCGTCGACCGCCACGTCCTTGACGAAACCAAGGCTCACGATGTCGCGGTGCAAGTCCGGATCGCGCACGACCTTGAGCGCATCCAGCACGGCCGCGTGTTCAATCGCCATGATCAGATGGTATCGGCTTTGGCTCCGCCAGAACAAGAAATGCTAGACTCGCGAAAATGGCCGAAGGGGCGCCCAGCCGCGCGACGATGCTCGTGCTGGCCTACTTGTGGCCGCTCGCGGTCATCCCCCTCCTGCTCTCGAGAGACGACGCCGAGATCCAGTGGCACGCCAAACACGGACTCGTGCTGATGGCGGCCGAGCTCGCCGCGTTCCTGGCCCTGTCGATCGCGACGACGATCGTCACCATCGTGACCTTCGGACTCGGCTGCATCGTCTCGGTCGTGTTCCTGTTCCTGTGGGCGGGCGTCCTGCTGCTGCACATCGTGGCGATCGTCCGCGCGTTGAGCGGGTCCCGATTCATCGTCCCGGGAGTCAGCGAATACGTCGCGCGCTTCTAGCCGCGAACGTCGCGCGCGCGCGATTCGACGGGCGGCAGCGGCGCTCGCGATCGGCGTCGCGCTCACGACAGGCATCGGCGCGACCGGCGCCGGGGCTCCGGTGGCCATCGCGGGAATCCACGTCTACCAGCGCGCGTTGGCGCCGATTGTCGCTCGGGTGATCGGGCCGTGCCGCTTCACGCCGTCGTGCAGCCGGTATGCGGAAGTCGTCATCCGGCGCGAGGGGCTGCTGCGTGGAGGATGGCGGACGGCGCGTCGCCTCTCGACGTGCGGTCCGTGGACGCCGGCAGGAACGGTCGATCCACCCTAGCCGCGAGAGCTGGTGTCGAAGAGCCGCTTCGACTCCTCGCGCAGCAGCACCCACAGGGCGTACACGCCGAGCGCCGTGCCGAACGGCAGGAGCAGCAGGTCGATGGCGCCGAGCAGGATCGCGGCGTGGCGCGACCAGTGCCGCCTGCGCCGGAGCAGGAGGCCGATGCTGACGTGTGCCGCTCCCCACAACACGGCGAGTATCGCGAGGAGCGTGAAGGTGGCCGCCGTGAGTCCGGCGGCGAACTGGCCGCGCCCGGCCTGCGCGGCGGTGGAAATCAGCGCGGCCGCCGCCATGCCGAGCGCGAGGGTCGACGCGCCGATCAGGATCGTCAGGCCACCCCAGACGATGAACAGCACGCCGGCCAGATCGACGTGGGTCTCCGGCGAGCGGAGCGGATGGGCGGCGCCTTTCATGCCTCAGAATCCCCCGGCGCGAGGACGCCGGACTCGGGTGTGATCAGGCGCAGATCGCCACGCGCAACTCGACTCGAACGGGAGCCGCGTGCGGCGAGCTGACGCGAAAACGGAACTGGGTGCCGTTGGAGACGCCTGCGGGAACCGAGACGCGAATGGGATGGCACACGAGCGCGTCACCGCTGCCGAGGCAGGCGGCGCACGGTTCGGTCCACACCTCGCCGCGTCCACCACATCGCCGGCACGTTCCCTTGAGGGGCAGCTGCAGCGGCACGATCGTTCCGCGCTGAGCCTCGCGATTCGACAGCCGCACCTCGTGGCGCACGGTTCCGGCGGTGTCGCGCTCGTCCTCGCCGAGGAATGCGTCGCGCAGCCGATCGACGAGCCGATTCACGGACGGAAAGTCGATCGCGATCTCGTCGTTGAAACAGTCGTGCGGCACGTCGCCCGCGCGCGCGGAGTTGCGCATGGCGATGATCGGCTCGTCACGATCGGGTTCACGTCTCACACTCAAGACTCGCTAACGATAGGAGTGGGTCACAGCCTTGTCAAGACGGCGAGGCGGTGCTACCGTCGAGCCCAAGGCCTCATCATGCATGCCTGACACGCGCGAGTGCCCGCTCTGCGGCGGAACCATGCAGATCAGACAGACCACCACGGCGCCCCACATTCCGGGGTACGCCGGTGCCGCGCCTTCAACGACCCTGGAATGGGTCTGCCCGGATTGCGACTACTTCGAGGAGGTCGACGGGGAGAACACGTGAAAGACCGGCGCGAGCGTCAGCGCGCGCCAATCGTGAGCAGGACTTCCTTGCGGAGGGTATCCTCGAACTCCTCGAAATTGAGCGCCGACTCGCACTCGTCGCACAGAACCTCGAGCACCGCCGGCCGGCTCTCTTCCGATACTTCCACGCGGTTGTCTTCCAGATGAACCACGTGCATCTGCAGCGTCTTGACCTGAAAGTTCCGGTCGTTGCCGCAATTTGGACAAGTCAACGTCACGAACCGTTCCCCTTTCGCCCCCGGAAGGGCTGCGGTAAAGCCTGATTCTATGTAATCGCTCGCGGCGGGCGCAATGAAAAACGGGCCGAAAACGGCGCGTACGCGTGCAGCCACGCTCAGCCGATCGGCGCAGCGTGCGCGTGAACCGTCCCGTTCAGAGGGTGAATCCGCCCCGACGGACCGGTCCACGCAGCGCCGGACGGGTCGACGGCCGCGCCGACGAACGCCGCGCGGAGCCCCTCCGGCAGCACTTCCGCGAGGCTGCCCCGCGTGGCGCGGAACGCACCTCGAGCCACGGCGCCGGAGAGATAGAGCCGGTCGCGCGCACGCGTCAGCGCCACGTAAAGAAGTCGCTTGGTCTCTTCCTTTTCGCGTGCCACGCTGTCCTGATCCGCCTCCGACTGATAGTCGGCAATCGCCACCGACGGCGATCCCGCGGCGTTCGCCGCGATGCGAATCGGCGCGCGCGCCGTGCCCGTCCCCCGTCCCATGTTCACGACGAAGACGATCGGGAACTCGAGCCCCTTCGACGCATGGACGGTCATCAGACTGACGGCATCCTGCGCATCGATTGCCGCATTCGATTCGTCGCCGACGGCGAGCCGATCGACATGGTCGGCGAGCCGCGCCAGCGTGGCGTATCCGCGGTTCTGAAACCGCCGGACCATCGCGCGCAGCTTCTTGAGGTTCTCGCGCGCCTGCCTGTAGCGCGATCCGCGAAGCTCGTGGAGATAGGCGGTCTCGCGCACGACCCGCGACAGCAGGTCGGCGGGCGGCACACGATCGACCCACGACAGCCACCGCGGCACCGACTCACGAACCAGGTGGAGCACGCGGCGGTCTTCGTCCCCGAGTCGTTCGGCGCCAGGCGGCAGGGCCGGATTCAGCAACGCGTCGGCCAGGCGCGGCGCCAGCGCACACAGCGCGGGATCCGACAACCGGACGACGCGCGAGCGGAGAAACGCGGCCGCACGCAGGTCCGAGAGAGGGTTCGCCAGATACCGAAGCAGCGCGACGGCGTCCTGAATCTCGTCGGCTTCGAAGAAGCCGAGACCTTTGTACACATACGTCGCCACGCCGTGCCGCTCGATCGCACGCTCGTACTCGCGGTGTGCGTCGCGCGATCGAAAGAGCACCGCGATATCCGACGCGCGCGCCGGACGCGGCGTCCCACTCAGGCGATCGCGAACGCTCACGCGGCCGATCAGCCCCGCAATCTCGGACGCGACCGCAACAGCCGCCGCGGTGGACGACTCTCCGACGAGGAGGCCGATGCGCCGGGCGTCCGCCGCCGCTTCGTCCGGCATGCCGGCATCCCCATCTCCGCCAGCCCCGCGCGACGGCTCGCCAGGATCGACCGGAAAGTGATCGTGCGCGTCGTACCGGAATCGATCCGCTCGCTCGGGAACCTTCTCGACGGCGGCGAACACGTCGTTGACGAATGCCAGGAGGTCCGGCGCCGCCCGAAAGCTGACCGAGATCGCCTGCCTCGGATCCACATCCGGCCGGAGCGCCGCAACGAAGCCCACCGCATCGTCCAACACGGAGACATCCGCGTCACGGAATCCATAGATCGACTGCTTGCGATCGCCCACGATGAAGATCGAGGGCGCAAGGGCATCGGCGGCGGCGCCGAATCCCTCTCCCCAGTTGCGTACGAGCTGGGAGACGAGCTGCCACTGAGCACGGCTGGTGTCCTGGAACTCGTCGACGAGCACATGACGGTACCGCGATTCCAGGCGGAACCGGCTCTGCGCGAACTCGTCCATGTCCTGGAGCAGCCCGACGGCCCGTTCGAGAACACCCGCGAAGTCGAGGAGGGCGCGGTTCTCGAGCGTCCGCTGATACGTCGAGAGCGCGACGGCGAACACGCGCCAGACTCCTCTCGACATCATCACGTTCAAGTCGCGGCGGAAGGCGCGCACGGTTTCCGCGATCGCCGGCGCGATCGCCGCCGCAGCCGCACGGTGCCGCTTCCACGCGGCCTCGGAATCGCAATCCCGCGCCGTGAATCCCGTGCCGGCGAACCGGTCGCCGCGCGGCTCCCCATCAGCCTTGAGGAAATACGCGCGCAGCCGGTCGGCGAGCACTCTGAACTGCGCCTGCTCCTGCCGGCTCGGAAACGCCAGCGGAGCGCCCGTGCACAACGCCCTCGCGTCCGCGGCCAGCATCGCGAAGCCGGCGTCGCGGACGGGTCCGTCGTCGAGGAAGGCCGCCACACCGCCGGTCACGAGGAGCAACGTGTCGCGGAAGCGTTCGGCGGCGGTGCGACACAGGGACGCCGCGGTCAGGTCCCGTGGACCGAGCGTGAGATAGCGCCTGAGCGCTTCCGGTGCGACCAGCCGCCGGTCGAGCAGCGCCGCCAGGCCCTGCCGCAGCCGCCGTTCGCCGAGCTGTGCAAACACGAGCGCGACATCGTCGTCGTTGCGGGCGATGCCGCGGCAGATCCGCAGCGCCTGATCGAGCGACTCCTCGATCAGGCGAGGCACCTCGGCGTCGTCGGCGAGGTCGAACGCCGGATCGACGTCGGCCTCGAGCGGGAACTCGCGCAGCAGGGACAGACAGAAGGCGTCGATCGTGGATACCGCGATCTCGCCGAGCCGCTCCTTCACCTCGCGCCAGCGGGCGGGATCGAGCTCGGACAGCCGTGCCGCCTCCCGCAGCCGATCGACGATGCGCTCGCGCATCTCGGCGGCAGCCTTGCGGGTGAACGTCACGGCGAGGATGTGTTCGGGATCGACCCCTGCTTTCAGCAGGTTCACGTACCGCTCGACGAGCACCCTCGTCTTGCCGGTGCCGGCCGATGCTTCGAGCACCACGTTGCGCGACGGGTCGACCGCGTGCCGCCGTGCCGATGCGTCAAACGTCTCCGACATAGTCCTTCCGGCACACCGACTGGTAGCTGCACATCTCGCACCTGAACACGTCGTCTGGAGACGGGGGGAACTCGCCGCGTTCGATCGCGTCGATTGTGTCGACGAGGCGCTGCTGGGCGCGCCCGAGCGTCTCGTCTCGACCCTCGCTCCCGCTGAAGAGCGGCACGACGCGTTTGGGCCCTTTGAACGCGATGTACATCGCTTCCCCGACGCGCCATCGCCTGTTCAGCGCGTCGAGGCGCTGCTCGGCGCAGACGGCGTAGATCGGCAGCTGCAGCGCGCGGTTCCTGTCTGGAGGCCATCCGAGCTTGTAGTCGATCAGGCGGAACGTGCCGTCTTCGAGGAGGTCGAGCCTGTCCGCCTTCCCTCGCAGCGCCAGCAGCCGCGGCCCCGCGTCGGTGTCGAAGGTGAACATGCCGCTCAACGAGTGCTCGATCAGCCGCCCGACGACCGGAATCGGCCGTTCGGCCTCCATCCGGAACACCGCCTCGCCGAGGCCTGCGGCGGCAGGAGAGCCGAGCAGCCGGGTGCGCTCGAGCGCCGCTTCCCCTTCGGGCAGCCGTTCGAGCATGCGATCGACGACCGACGCGAACAGCGTGCGCGCATCGTCGAGCGTGGCCGGTGAGATCTCGCGGCGACCGGCCTGCTGCCAGGACTTGAAGAAGCTCTCGAAGACCTCGTGCACGAACTGTCCCTGCCGAAGGGGGCTCATGACCTCCTCGTCGTCGGGCTCCTCCTCGAGGCGCAGCACGTGCTGGGCGAAGAACTTGAACGGACAGGTCAGGTAGGTCTCGAGCGCGCTGACCGACCAGGTGCGGGTCGGCTGATTCCCCACGTCGCCGTGGAAGCTGGAAGAGTCGACGGAAGTCCGGGAGGTGCGTATCGACAGCCAGGGACGTTCCCCGTCGACGCCACTGACGGCAGCTTCACGCCCAAGCGCCAGCGCCTCGTCTCCGACGAGCACCGCCGGGTCGCTGGGCCGATCGTCGGCGGCTGTGTCGGTCGACAGTTTCGCACGCGGTACTTCGTCGAGCAGGATCGAGCGGGACACGACGGCTTCGTCGTCCAGGAGAAAGGTCGAGAGCTCCACGCGCCCGGTCGACGACGCGATGAGGTCGAGGAAGCGCGCTTCGGCTGCCGCGTGGCGATCCTTCTCGGACGGCCAGTTCAGCGCCTTCAGCAGCCTCGGCTGATAGAAGATCGTGCGCCGCGACCGCTCCGGCCATTCGCTCTCGACGAGTCCCACGATCGTGAGATCGTCGAACTCGCCGTAGCGGGCCGCCTGATCGTCGAGCAGCTGGATGCCGGCGTCGACCGCCTCGCGGGCGAAGGTCTCGTCGCCGATCCACCTGCGGACGCTCGCCGCCAGGTCCGCGGCCTCCCAGACGGGATCGTGGTGCAGCTGGTGTGCGTCAGCGGCCGACCGAAGCAGGCGAAGCAGCGCGGTGAACGCACGGGAGGACGGTTCCTCGAGCGGCAGGGTCTCGGACCGGCCGTCGAACCGCGCCTCCAGGATGCCGGCCAGCTCACGCAAGTGCTCCGACGCCTTCCGGGGCGCACGCAGCGATGCGAGCTCGGCCGTCAGGTCCAGCGCTGCGCGCAACGCGGGGAGGGCGGCCACCTGCACGGTCCGCTCGCGCCGAACTTCGGCCACATCGACGGCGCTCCACTGAGCCTCGAGTGCGTGCAGCCGATCCGGATCGCCGAGATAGCGGGCGTCGCTCAAGGCGTGGTCGAGCGCCTCGACGGACTCTCGAGCCACCTCCCCCGCAATCCCGAGGTAGGGTGACCGCATCAGCGCGATGAGCGCATCGCGAGCGAAGCCGGTTTCGAGCGTGTCGAGCACGAGATCGACCGGCGCGACAGCGGGCTCCGCGGCGAGCGGAAGCGCGTCGCCAGCCGCGTAAGGCAGTCCGGCGGCGCCGAGCGTATCGGCGGCGAGATACAAGTAGGGCAACGGACGCTTGAAGACGACCCCCGCGCGCTCGAGCGCGGCACGCGGAGCCGACGTCAGTCTGCGCGCCACCGACAGCAGTTCCTCCTCTCGATCGCGACGGGTGAACCAGAGAGGCTGTGACTCCTGGGTCGGCACAGGTCGGACGAGCACCGGCCTCTTGCGCGGCCGGACGGGGAACAGATCGCCCTCGGTCGCTTCCTCGATTTCCGGGAGCCACGTGTGAATCCGCTCGTGAAAGCCCGACCCGAGGATGGCTTCCGTCGCGACGATGTCGATGGCCTCCAGGTATGGGAGGCGGTTCAACAGGTTGAAATCGGCAACCGTGAGGCCGGAGGGATCCGCGATCCAGTCGGCCACGGTGACCACGACGTGTTCGATCGGGCGAGCATCGGCGGACGAAAGAAGCACATCCCGCAAGAGATGTTCGTCGACAGCCCCGCTCTGTTGAGCGCGCTCCTCGTAGAGCTGGAAGGCGCGGGCGAGAAAACGCGTCTGCCGGATGAGACGATCGGCGCCGCGATCGGCCGAGTCAATCTCTCCGCCGAGCGCGTCGACAATCAGCTCCTCGAACCGGCGGACCAGCTGCGACTGACGCCGCAGCTGATCGTAGAACCGCAGCAGCTCGGCAACCAACCCGGGCCTGATCTGGAACGGAAGCTCACCGGTCTGGGTCGCGGCGTCGCGAGCCGCGACCTGCGCCATCGCTTCCCGCTCCAGCATCGTCAAGCGCCTGGGTGGACTGGCGAGGCGCGCGTGAAGGGCGTCGTAGAGCTCGTCGCGTGTGACCAGGATCCAGCTTTCGGACGGGACGGATCGCTCGGAGAGGGTGCGGGCGAGCAGCGTCGCCGCGCGCCGCGTGGGCACGACGACCAGCCGTCCGCCGGCCGAGGCACCCGCCGACGCGCAGAGCGCGGCAATCGCGTCGCGATAGCCGTGGAGATCGGACAGCCGCACGAGCCGGGTGCGGCGGGCAGTAATCACTGGACCGTCTGCGGCACTTTCAACGCGGCCTGGATGGCGTTCACAGCTCTCGACGCGAGCATCAGGGCACCAGCGGCCGCCGACGAAGCGTCCCACGCGCGCGTCATGCTTCCGTTGATCGCAGCTTCGCGCCGCACCTTCGCCGCCTGCTCTGCAAGCTGGGCGGCGCTGATCAGCAGGGCGTGCGCCTCGCCGAGCTCCGCCGGAGGCTGGACGGCCGAGAGCCTCGTGAGAATCTGCGACGCGCCGCGAAGAATGGCGCCGATCGCGTCCGGGCCGGAGCCGGCGAGCGTCTTGATGTCCTCGAGCAGTGGCGTGATGCGCTGCATGCGAACGAGCGGCAGGGCGATGGACTGGCGATACGCCCGGAGCTTCGGGGCGCGCAGCGCCCAACGGTCGCGCTCGAGGCGCAGGCGGCGCGCGAAGTCCAGCTGCTGCTCGACGGCCGCAGCGATCGACCGCACCGTGTCCGGCCGTTCGTCCGCGATCGCGGCGGTGGCTCCGGGCACTTGCGCGAGCACGCGTTGCACGCCGCGTACGTTCGCCAGCCGCGCTCGCGCGGTCGCGAGGCGCAGGAGACGGTCGCTCACCGCTCGGGCCTGGCGATCGACCTCGATTTCGTGCGCGATCTGCTCGCGGACCGCGACGCGGGTGGCGGTCGCCCACTCCGCCGGCAGGACCTCGGCCTGGCTGTCGAGCGCCGCCGACACCACCGTCAGCAGCGACATGCGCTCGGCGGGTGCATCCGTGAGCCGGGCCGCGAGCAGCGTCTGCTCGATCGCTTCCCTGGCGGACGGAGGCGGCAGGAGCGGCTCGGGTGGCGGAGGTGACGCCGGCGTGGCGACCAGGCTCAGATCGAACGAGCTGGCGCCGGCCGCCGCCCGAAGATCGGCGATCGCCTCGTCGAGGATGCCGAGCATCTGCTGCACGTCGTCGTGCTTGTAGTTGTAGTGTCCGGCCGGCCATTCGGCCAGGGCCTTCCGAGCGCGCTCCGCGAGGGCGAGCCGGCGAGACGGACTGTCAGCCGAGCCGACTTCGTTCAAGGCATCGCCGATCTCGGCGGTGAGTTGCGCGTAGTCCCGCTCGGCGCGCGTCGCGATGTACCGGGACGCACGCGCGGACTCGGCATAGCGCAAGGTGCGATCCCAGTCGACGCGGTCCGCGGGAATATTGACCAGCTGGAGCTGAGGCGCGGCCGCCGACGCAGATGTCGGCATCGAGAAGACGACCCGGTCGTCCACACGCGCCAGCTCACCGTAACTCACGAGCGTGGCGCCGTCCTTGAGGAACACGCGGAAGAGCGGCGCACCATCACCGGGAGCATCGTCAGCTGCGGGAGAGGCCCAGGCTGATCGTGGAGCGCCGGCGCCAACCGCGGTCAACAGGCAACAGAGTGCGACGCCCGCCAACCGATGGGACTTCATGAACCACCCAAGCCTACGTGCCGACTCCGGACAGCGTCAAGCTGTTGAAAAGCTGTGGATGAAACGTGCAAAAGCTGTGGATGCACTGTCGGCGGAAATAAATTCGTGGGCCCGTGCCGAAGCTTCTCGCCGATGGTGACTGTGGACGCGCGTTTCGTACGGCGCTTCGCTTGATCGCGTGTATCAGGGACGTAACAATGCGTGGCGTCCCCCGACATGTTCACGCGCCCGGTCATCCTATTGTGAGTACTGCGCTTCGATTTCACGAGAATATCGGCGGGCGGTCGTACGTCGTCGAGGTCAAGGTCGTCGACGAGCACCGCTGGCGGGCGTATATCGTCAGGCTCCCGGGGGTGCCAACGGCGTTGATGCCCTTCTACGGCAGCACTCCCGAGGAAGCTGCGGCGCAGCTCTTTGCGTGGCTGGCACGTGCGCACGCGCGCGCCTCCGGTTCAGCTAAACCAACCGCGCACGCGTGACGCGCGGTTCCCGCGCCCTTCACCTCCCGCTATGATGGGAGGATGCTCCCGCGTATAGAAGCGCGCCGGCACGTCGCGGCTGGCGCCACACTGGCCGTCGTCGTGATGCTGTGCGCCGGGCTGTCCGAGGGACAGCAGGCGCGCGACACGGGGCGGCCGCGCGGACCGCGGGTTCGCGCCGGCGCGCTGGTCGACGCCGCAGGACGGCCGGACTTCGCGCGCCTCGCGCGCGAGCAGGACGAGACGGATCGCGCCTGGCGCGAGGCCAGCGAAGGCGTGATGCGGATGGAGAAGATCACCTACCGCAGCACGCGAGGCGATCTCGACGTCCCGGCCTTCGTCTTCCAGCCGCTGACCACCGCGGGCGACCGCCAGCATCCCGCGCTCGTGTGGGTCCACGAGAACATTCGCGGGCATCTCTACGAGCACTACATTCCGTTCGTGCGCGAGGCGGTCGGCCGCGGCTACATCGTCATCGCGCCGGAATACCGCGGCAGCATCGGATACGGCCGCGCCTTCTACGACGCGATCGACTACGGCGGCGCCGAGGTCGACGACGTGGTGACGGCGGCGAGCGTGCTGGAGATGCGGTACCCGGCGGTCGACCCCGCGCGCATCGGCATCATCGGATGGAGCCACGGCGGCATGATCACGCTGCTGTCGATCTTCCGGCAGCCGACCGCGTTTCGCAGTGCCGTGGCCATCGCCCCGGTGACCAACCTCTTCCATCGCCTGGCGCGCAAGGGCGTCCAGCAGCAGCGCCGACTCATCGATCCGCACAACCGTTTCGGGGGATCGCCATGGGAGCACCCGGAGGCGTACCGGGAACGCTCACCGCTCTTCCATGTGGACGAGCTGCGGATCCCACTCCTGGTGCACGTGGCGCGGAACGACGAGGACGTCAACTTCGACGAAGCGCGACAGCTGGTCGACGCGCTGCGTGCGAGACAGCCGGAGCTCGCAGACGTCAAGGTCTACGACGATCCCGTCGGAGGTCACCTGTTCGACCGGCAGGTGTCGCCGGTCACCCTCGAACCGGAGGGAACGGCGGAGCAGGTCGACTCCTGGACGCGGGTCTGGTCGTTTTTCGAACGGACGCTCCAACCGGCGCCGGTCGCCGACTGAGCCGCGCGGGGAGTCCCGCCCGAGGCCGACGGCACACGGACCGGCCAACGCCGCCGTAACCGGGCCGCCCGCGGGGCGATGAACGGCGCCTGTTCGAGAACGAACGCCCGTGTCAGAGCGCCGCGGCCAGGCTCGGCCTCGAGTTGCGATCGAGCAGCCGTGCGAGCCGCTGAGCCATCCAGACGACCCGCTCGAAGACGCTCGTCACCTGCAGCAGGACGCCGCGGTCGGCCGGATTCATGCCGGCGTCCTCCAGGTATCGTTGCCGGATCTTCTCCATGAGCGGACCTCGGTCTTCGGTGAGGTTCGCGAGCAGCTCTATCTGATCGCGATCGCCGCTCTTCATCGCGTCGATCAGCGTCAGCAGCACGAAATCCAGCGCCTCGACGAGCGAGGATACGAGCGAGCCAAGCCGGCTGTCGGCGGTCACCGCATCGGTCGTGGTCGCCATCCCGCGCAGGCTGTCCTCCAGGTACACGATCAGGCTCAATCTGTTCTGCAGGATCGTCAGACGCTCCGTCTCCAACGGGCCCAGGGCGCGGTCGACGAGCGCGTGTTCGAAATGCTCGATGTGCAGGGCCAGCGTCGCGAACGGCTTGTGCAGGAGCAGGACCCGCTCGGCCGCGGCGGGACCCCGGCGGATCTCCTCGGCGTACCGTCGCAGGCACTCGGCCAGCCGAATCTGCTCGCGATCGACCAGGTCGAGAGCCGTCGCCGGTTCCTCCAGCGACTCGCCGTACAGGAACCGCGGCATCGAAAGGTCTTCCTGCGCGTCAGCCGGGAGCCACCATTCCAGCAGCCGTATGAGGGGCGAGCGCGCCGCCGAGAACAGCACGGCGGTCCCGAGGTTGAACAGCAGGAACACCAGCGCCATCTGCCGATCCACGTGCCCGGAGATGGTCGATACGAGAGCGAGGACGAGCGGTATTCGTCCCATCGCTTCTGCGTACAGCAGCGAGACGAAGAGCACGGCGCCGGTGATCTTGAAGAGGTCCTGATAGGCGGCAATCTGGCGGACCGAGCCCCGCAAACCGGTGGACAGCAGCATGCGCGCGAACGTCGACCCGACGTTCGCGCCGTAGAGGGCCATCATCGTGGCGAATGGCCCGAGCAAGCCCATCTGCGCGAGGCCTATGGCGAGGATCGCGACGGCGGTCGACGACTGCGTGATGAACGACGCCAGCGCCCCGCTCGCGAAGGCCAGGAGCAACGAATCGTGGCCGCCGTCGAGCATGCGCGCGAACCACGGCATCTGGTTGAGCGGCGCGGCGCCAGCCTTCATCAGCTCGATGCCATAAAAGAGCATGCCGACGCCGAACATGGCGCCGAGGGCGTGGCTCCTGTGCGATCGGTCGAACGCGAACGCCGCACCGGCGAGCCCCAGCAGATAGAGGATCCCCAGGCGAAGATCGAGCACGGCGACGAAGATCAGCGCGCAGCAGCCGACGTTCGCCCAGGTCACGATCGGCAGCACGCGACGTACAGTCGTGAGCCCGCTCGCGACGAGGCTCACCAGGATGAACAGAATCCCGGACGTGGTCTGCACGAGCGCCCCGGTCACCAAACCTACGCCCGCCGCGATCCACGGGCTCTGCGTCAGGTGGCCGACCGCGGTTCTCAGGCGCCGGCCGGTGGCCTGGCGGAGGTGGGCGTCGATCAACCGGATGCCGCTGAAGAACAGGCCGAGACCGGCGATGACATTGGCGAAAACGGAATTCAACATCCCTCTGGAGCGTCGGGTGCTGGACCGGACGGTCCCTCTACGCGCGGAGAGCTCATGTTATGCCACCGTGATCCCGCCGATGTGACGACGAGGTAAACGATCGGCCCCGGACGACCCGGACGGATGCCTCTGCCGCGCCTTGCTGAAAGGGCTGGACGGTCGGTGCGGCGTCCGGGCACGGACCCTGCTTGTCAATCAAGACGGCCAGACGGAGCGCCGCCCAAGGTCGAGGCGTACGCGCGCGTTGCGCCGTTCACACGAGGCGATCGCGTGGACGCTGTCCTCGTTGCCGACCATGTCCTCCGTGGAGCACGGATCCGATGTGGTTCCCGCCGCCCAGCTGGCGTCGGCCGAGAACGGTCCAACGGTCGAGCTTGGTGCCACACGACAACAACTGAGGAGCCCCTCCAGCCCATGGAGCACGCCGGCGACACGACACGCCCGCCGAAGATTTCTGCCACCAGGCAGCTCGACAGCGACGCGTTTCGGCTGCTGGTCGACAGCACGACCGACTACGCGATCTTCATGCTCGATCCCGCTGGCTGCGTGGCCAGCTGGAATGCCGGCGCCGAGCGGATCAAGGGGTACCGCGCGAACGAGATCATCGGCCGGCACTTCTCCACCTTCTACAAGCAGGATGCGATCGACCGTGGGTGGCCGGCCTACGAGCTCGCCGAGGCTGGGCGGGTCGGCCGATTCGAAGACGAAGGGTGGCGGGTCCGCAAGGACGGGTCGCAGTTCTGGGCCAATGTGATCATCACCGCGCTGCGAGGGCCCGACGGGTCGTTGCGCGGCTTCGCCAAGGTGACGCGCGACCTGACGCTGCGCAAGCAGCACGAGGAACGCATCGCGAGGCTCACGACGGAGCTGCAGGCGCGCGTGGTCGAACTGGACGCCACCAACAGGGAGCTGGCGCAGCGCAACGCGGAGAACGAGAGCTTCGTCTACAGCGTGTCGCACGACCTGCGCTCGCCGCTGGTGAACCTGCAGGGATTCAGTCAGGAGCTCGTCCTGGCCAGCGCCGCGCTTAGACAGCTGCTCACCAGGCCCGACGTCCCGGACGAGGTCCGCCGCGACGCGCAGGCCCTGCTCGACACGGATCTCGAAGAATCGCTCGGATTCATCCGGAACGCCGTCAAGCAGCTCGGCAACATCATCGACGGACTGCTCCGTCTGTCCCGGGTCGGCCGCGTCGAATACGAGAACGACCCGGTCGACGTGAACGCCCTCGTGAAGGACATCCTCTCGGCGATGCACACGACGATCGTCAGGTCCGGCGCCCGCATCGAGGTCCGGCCGCTCCCCGAGGTCCGAGGCGATCGCAACGCCATCGGCCAGCTCTTCGCGAATCTGCTCGGCAACGCCCTCAAGAGCTTCGACGACGCGAGACCCGGATGTATCGAGATCAGGGCCTCGACAGGCCATCCGGCGGTATTCGCCGTCCAGGACAACGGAATCGGGATCCCGCCCGAATATCACGCCAAGTTGTTCCGCGCGTTTCAACACGTGCACACGCGGGACGTTCACGGCGAAGGGATGGGGCTCGCCATCGTGCGGCGCATCGTCGAACGCCACGGCGGGCGCGTCTGGCTGGATTCGACGCCCGGCGTCGGTACGACGATCTCCTTCACTCTCGAGGCCGATCCGGCGGACTCCGCAGTACCGGCCCGGGAGGCATCCTGAGGTGCAGCAGGTCAACGTCCTGATGGCGGAAGACGACGATGGCCACGCGACACTGGTGCGTCGCAGCTTGAAGCGGGCCGGTCTGGGTTCGGAACCGGTGCACCTCCGCGACGGGCAGGAGCTGCTCGACTACGTCCATCAGCGCGGTGCATGGCTCGGACGCCTGCCGCTCGGCCCGACCGCGATGATCCTCGATCTGAAGATGCCTCGCCTCGGAGGCACGGAGGTCCTGGAGCGCCTGAAGCAGGATCGGACGCTCGCGAGAATTCCGGTCTTCGTCTTGAGCACCACGGACAATCCCATCGAGATTGATCGATGCTACGCGCTCGGCGCCGCGGCCTGCTTCGTCAAACCGGTCGACTACGGCGCCTTCGGCGACATGGTGCGCCGCCTCGCCGAGTTCCTCCTGGCGGCGCGGCTTCCGCGCGAAGAGCCGCCCGAGGCGGACCATGCCCGGTGAATCGAGCCTGATCCTCATCGTCGAAGACGAGCCGGGTACCGCGATGTTGCAGCGCAAGCGCCTCGAGCGCGCCGGGTTCCGGGTCGACGTGGCCAGCGACGTCGCCGACGCCATGCACAAGCTCGGTGGCGGCGCGATCGATCTCGTGCTGATGGACTATCGCCTCGGCTCGACGACCGGGCTCGATCTGAGCCGGCGCATGAAGGCATCCGGCTATGACGTGCCGGTCATCATCGTGAGCGGGTCGCTGGACGATGCGACGGTCGTCCAAGCGATGCGCGCAGGGATCAAGGATGTCGTCGTCAAGAACCTCGGGTATCTCGACAGTCTTCCAGACACCGTGCGCGGCGTGCTCCGGCAGGCGTCGGCGGTTCCCGAACGGCACGCGGGAGGCACGGGGCGCACGCGCATCCTCATCGTCGAGGACGATCCCGGCGTCGCGGCGCTGCAGCGGCGGCAGTTGCAGCGGGCCGGGTACTCCGTGTCGGTGGCGGCAACGCTCGAGCAGGCCATGGCTGCCGTGCGCGGCGGATCCATCGATCTGATCCTGATCGATTTCCGGCTGGGCGACGGGTCGGGCCTCGACCTGTACGAGCAAGTGCGGGCGGAGAGCTGGCGGGTCCCGGCGATCCTCGTCACCGGGTTCCCCGATCAGGCGATCGCCATCCGCGCGCTGCGGACCGGCATCCGCGACTTCATTCCCAAGTCGGCGGGCTACCTGGAGTACTTGCCGGCCGCGGTCGACCGCGTCATGGCGCAGGTCCGCATCGAGCGGAAGCTGATCGAGAGCGAGCTGCGTCTGGCGAGCATCATCGGCACGGCCATGGACGCGATCGTCATGTGCGACGAGCGCCTCCGGATCGTGCTGTTCAATCGGTCGGCCGAGGAGATGTTCAGGTGCCCCGCCGCCGACGCGCTCACGCACACGCTCGGTGCGTTCATCCCGGGCATCGAGATCCCAGGCGACGCCGCGACGCCGGCGCAGGCGGACCTCGGCACGCTGCAGCGCCGAGTCGAGGTGGAGGGCCGTACGGCCGACGGCGAGCGGGTCCCGATCGAGGTCTCGATCAGCGACGTCACCGTCGACGGCAGGCGGCTCTTCACCGTGATCGCGCGCGACATCTCCGAGCGGCGAAGGGTCGAAGCCGAGCTGCGCGAGGCGGATCGGCGTAAGGACGTCTTCCTCGGCATGCTCGCGCACGAGCTCAGGAATCCGCTCGCGGCGATCAGTACCGCCGGCGAGGTCCTGCACCGGAGCGTCGAGCAGCCCGGCGCCCGGAAGCTCACGGGCGTGGTTCGCAGGCAGACCCAGGCACTCGCGCGGATGGTCGACGATCTGCTCGACGTGTCGCGCGTCACGCTTGGCAAGATCCAGCTCGCGCGGGAGCCGATCCTCCTGGCCGAGATCGTCTCGCGCGCGGTGGAAGCCGTGCGCGACACCGCGAGCCGTGCAGAGCTGCGGCTCGAGGTTGCGCCGACGCTCGAACCCGTCTGGCTGCTCGGCGACGCGACCCGGCTCGAGCAGGTGCTCACGAACCTGCTGGCCAACGCGGTCAAGTTCACGCCGGCCGGCGGACGGGTCAGCATCGATGCGCGGCGCGAGGGAGCCGAAGCGGTCATCCGGGTGCGGGACAGCGGCGCGGGCATCGATCCCGAGCTGCTCCCACGAGTGTTCGACCTGTTCGTACAGGGAGACACGTCGTTGGATCGATCGAAGAGCGGGCTCGGCATCGGCCTCGCGCTCGTCCACCAGGTGGTGTCGATGCACGGCGGCCAGGTGACGGCGTACAGCGAGGGGACGGGGCACGGAAGCGAGTTCGTCGTGCGGCTGCCGGCGTCGATCGGCGATCTCGCAGCCGACATGCAGGCGCCGGCCTCCACACGCGACACCGCCGGGCGTATCCGCGTGCTGGTTGTCGACGATCAGCCGGACCTCGCCGACTGCGTCGCGATGCTGATCGAGACGATGGGCCATGCCGCGCGGGCGGTCTACGGTGGCGCGGAGGCACTCGACGCGGCGACGGCGGATCCTCCCGACCTGATCCTGGTCGATATCGGCATGCCGGGCGTCACCGGCTATGACTTCGCCCGCGAAGCCCGGAGCGATCCGCGCCTGCGGGATGTGAAGCTCGTCGCGCTGACCGGGTATGGGCGCGAAGAGGACCGCACGCGGATTCTCCGGGCGGGCTTCGACGTCCACCTCACGAAACCGGTCACGGATGCGCGGCTTCGCGATCTGCTCGACAGTGTGGCGGCGAGCTCGAAGGCTGGCCACTCACCGCAGTGAGCCGGTAGCGCCACGACGCGCGGGGGCGTGTCAGCGCCTCGGCGCCCGCAGGTCGTCAGTGCCTCGGCACGCGCCACAGATGGATCAGGTTCCGCTCGACGACCTTGGTCTGTGCCGGTTTCCAGCCAGGACCGAAGTCGTAGTTGTGCGACACGATGCGCGTGCCCTGCCTGAGGCTCCGCAGCGTCGGCAGCAGCCGCTGATTGAGCGCGGGCAGCAGATAGAGCGTCACGACCGTCGCGTCGGAGAGGTCCACCTCGAAGAGGTCGCGTTCCATGAACTCCACGCGGTCGGACACGCCCTCTTCGTCGGCCCGGCGCCGCGCCTCGGCGATGCGCTGTGGATCGAGCTCCACGCCGACGCCGCGTGCCGCATGGAACTCCTTGACGGCGGCAATGACGATGCGGCCGTCGCCGGAGCCAAGATCGAAGACCACGTCCTTGGGGCCGACCTTCGCCATCGAGAGCATTTCCTTCACAACCGGGTAGGGTGTCGGAACGTAGATCACGTCGAGCGTGGCAGGCGATTGAGACGAACGGAGTCCGGCGGACGGATGGACAAGCGCGAGCGCAACGGCGAGCACGAGCAGGGCGAGCCGGCCGGGCGGTCGCGGCATGCTCAGGGACGCTCCGGCGCGCTCCCGGCGGTCACGGCGTCCAGCGCCTCGATCAGCGCCTGCATCTCTTGTGCGGTCCCGACGGAGATGCGCAGCTTGTCGTCCAGGCCGGGTGCGTCGAAGTAGCGCACCAGGACGCCCGCCTGCTTCAGGGCAGCGTAGAGGTGACCGGCGCTGAGGCCGGGAGGGACGGCCGCGAGGACGAAGTTCGCGCGGCTGGGGACGACCGCGAAGCCGCGCTCGCTCAGCCGCGACGACAGCCGTGCGCGCTCGGCGCGCACATCGCTCCACCGCGCACGCGCGTACTCCTGATCCTCCAGCGCGGCGGCGGCAGCCGCGATGGCGATCGCGTCGCAGTTGTAGCTGTCCTTGACCTTCGTCATCTGTGCGATGACGTCGGGGTGTCCCACGGCGTAGCCGAAACGCAATCCCGCGAGCCCGTATCCCTTGCTGACGGTGCGGGTCACGAGCACGTTCGGGTGCTGGGCGAGCAGGCCGATGCAGTTGTCGTCGGCGAAGTCGACATAGGCCTCGTCGACGAGCACCAGCGCGTCAGTGGCCGCGGCCAGGCTCGCGACCGACGGCGGCTCGACCCAGGTGCCGGACGGCGCGTTCGGATTCGCGAAGAAGATCGCCCGCGGGCCGGTGGCCAGCAAGGCCTCGACCGGCAGCGTCCATCCCTCCCGCCAGGGAACCCTCGCGAAGGCGACATCCGCCAGTTCCGCGAGGACCGGATAGAGCGAGTAGGTCGGATCGGGGCTCGCGAGGACATCGCCGGGGCCGCAATAGGTCCTCAGCGCGATCTGCAGCACATCGTCGCTGCCGTTGCCCGCGAGGATGCACGAGGGGTCGACGCCGTGGAGATGTGCGGCAACGTGGCGGAACTGGTCGGCGGTGGGCGACGGATATCGGCGGAGCGCTTCGGGCGGTACGGTGCGGATCGCCTCGAGCACCCGCGGGCTCGGCGGGTACGGGTTTTCGTTCGTGTTCAGCTTGTTGATGCGATCGCCCGGTTTGGGCTGCTCGCCCGGCGTGTAGCCGGCCATGCGTGCGACGGTGGGGCGTGGGCGTGGCAACGACATCGAAGGGCGATCGTATCAGGCCGGGTCC
>JBFXAT010000014.1:0-76770 GCA_050183995.1 Vicinamibacterales bacterium | reverse complement strand
CCCCGCGCTGCGCGCCGGCCGTCGGATCGACGTCGGCGTGGGACTCAACTTCGAAGTGGCCGCACGGAGGCTGCACGGAGAACGGTTGGCCGTCGAGCTCCTCCTGCCCGCGTATCAGAACCTCGACGGCCCACAGCTCGAGAACCGATGGGAGCTGGTCATGGGCTGGCAGTACGCGTTTCGCGCCTGGGGAACATCCTGACGATGACGGCTGCCCTCCCGCACGACGCAACCACTCCCCCATTCACGCCAGCGGCCGCCGCTTCCCGGAAGGGAGAGGCGACCCTTGGCCGGCCTGCCTCCCGAGCCTCAACGCAAGCATCAGCATGAACGCCGGTGCGGTCACCGCCCACGGGAGGCCGAGCAAGAGCAGGTTCGTCGAGAACGTCGGAGAGAAGTACACGACGGCGATGAGCGGCGTCACCGCCGCGTGGGCGATCAGCGACCGCCTGACCCATCGCTCGAAGCCGGTCGTGCCGACCGCCGGCACCGCGATCAGCGCGGCGATTCCCAGGGCGACGTAGCCTATCGCGTCGTAGTCCCAGAAGAGCGAGTGCGGTGTCTGCTCCAGCACACGGATCGCCTCGGAGGCGCCGTTCAACTTCGCCGGGATCACGGTCGCGAGCTGCACCACGTAGTTCGCACTGACGAACACGGCGTAGATCGTCGTGAAGACGACGGCGCCATGCGTCCAGAAGCGGACATCCGGCTCTGCGAGATGGTGAAACGCCAGCATCTCCAGGACGAGCGGCACGACGATGCAGAGCGAGCTGCCGTAGATGAGCATCTCGTCGGCCGGGAACCGCAGCATGCCGGCCACCTGCAGGATCTGGACGACGTCGTAGGTCAGCGTCGCCGCGAACGCGGCCAGTCCGCAGCGGTATCCGGCGAGAGCAACCCTGGTCATGCCGCTCGCGTCCGTCGCATTCGTCATCGTCTCTCTCTCTCTCGTTGGGCCAGTCGTCTTCCCGTATCGATTCTCGTGGCGACCGCGCGCCAGCATCTTGCGCGACACGCCAGGGCGGTGTCGAGTGCGCCAATGCGACGACACCCGGCCGGCGGTAGACTTGAGGACGTTCGATGGACTCAGAGTCGCCTCGACCGCAGGACCCGACCGCCGATCTGCAGCGCGTCCGGGACTTCTACGACTCCGACGCCATCGTCGCGCGTTTCCTGAGCCCCACCTGTTTCGACCGGCTCGTGTGGCACACGCAGTTCACGCTGCGGGACAGCCGCGGGCGAACCGTCGACGAGACGACGTTCCTGATCGAGTGGTCGGATCTGCCGTCGACCGGACGCGTGCTCGATTTCGGCTGCGGCGCCGGCGCGCTGTGCCTCACGCTCGCGGCGCGAGGCCTGGAGGTCCACGGCACCAACATCTCCGCGCGACAGATCGAGATCGCGCGCAACGAGGCGCACGCGATCGGACGCTCCGGCGTGTCGTTCGAGATCTGTGACGGACGAACGATCCCCTATCCCGACGCGTGGTTCGACGGCGTCCTCTTCCAGGAGTCCATGTGCCACGTGCCCGACAAGGCAGCGATGTTCCGGGAGCTCCATCGAGTGCTGAAGCCCGGTGGCGTCATGGCCGGGCAGGACTGGTTCGCCGGCGCCTCGGCCTCTCCACGCGGGCTCGACGTGGCTCCGATCGACCGGACCTACCAGACCTTCCTCGAACCGGCGGCGCAGTACGTCGCACTGGCGCGGGCGCTCTTCACCGAGGTCCAGGCGATCGACTGCCAGGAGCTTCCCGAGTGCACGGCGCTCATGCGGTTCAGCGGCGTCTTCTGGCAGCGCATCGTCACGGGCTGCTTCACCGTCGGTTTCATCCGTGGCCGGAAGGCCATCGATCCAACCGCGTCAGCCTGACCACCCGCCCTGACCGCACCCCGCCCCGATCAGGCCTCGACCGGCGTGCCGGTTCTGCGGATCGCGCTTGGAGGCGTGCCGAACATCCGCCGGAACGCCGCGGTGAAGGCGCTGTGGTTGGAATAGCCGACGAGCAGCGCCACATCGAGGATGCTCGCCCGTCGATCCCCCGCGAGGATGTGAGCCGCCCGGATCAGACGCGCGCGCCGGATGTAGTGCTCCGGGGTGAGACGCAGCTCGGTCAAGAATCGGCGTCGCAGCGTCCGTTCGCTCGAGGCCGCCGCCCGCGCCAGCTCCGGCACTGTCACCGTGTCCAGGTGGTCGAGCAGATGCGCCACTGCCGACGCGAGACGAGGGTCCGCCGGATTCGGCAGCGCAACGCCGGCGTCCGCCCGGCGCCCGCGCATGACGAGGGCAAAGAGCACGTCGAAGAACTGACGCCTGACGGCCGGAGCCACCGACGGCATCTCCTCGACAGCCGCGACCGCCATGTGCCGCAGCAGGGGCGTCATCGTCACCGGCGACGCACCACGAACAGGCGACGCGTACCGGCCCGGCGAGAAGAAGATCGACAGCGTGCCGCTAACGTTCATTGTCGTGGCGTGACGGCAGCGCGCCGGAATCCACAGCCCCACGGTCGCGTCGCACATGTGGAGCCGATCGCGCGTTTCGACCCAGAAGGACCCGGCAGACGCCACCAGCAGCTGGTGCCGTGAGTGCTCGTGCATCGAGTACCGCACGCGACGCGCGTCGTCGGCGACGGCGAACGCCGTGATCAGCGGGCGTTCGATGCCGAGACGCTCAATCGCGGCGCGGGTCTGCCGTGAGGACAAACGCGTGGTCATGGCCGGCTCGACACAAACTATGGCCGATTGTCGCAAGACGGGCAATCCGCCCTGGGGCACACTCTTCGGTATGAGCTCGCACAACGATACGGTCGTTCGCCAGTTCTCGCTGCAGTCGGAGGCCTTTGCCAGATGCCCCGCGCACGCGGACGGCAAGTCGGTCGCGGTGTTCACCGATCTCGGCCGGTTCTCCACGCGGGACCGGCTGCTCGATGCCGGCTGCGGCCCGGGCATCGTCACCGCCGCGATCGCGCCCCATGTCGGCCACGTGCACGGCGTCGACCTGACCCCGGCGATGATTGCCGCGGCGGAGCGCCGGACGGCGGACCAGGGGCTGACCAACGTGCAGTTCTCGCTCGCGGACATGTCGTCGCTCCCGTTCGACGACGGGGCATTCGACGGCGCGGTGACGCGGTACACGGTCCATCACCTGGAGAACCCGCTGGCGGCGCTGCGCGAGATGGCCCGCGTGACGCGCCCGGGAGGCCGCATCGTCGCCGTCGACGCGGTGCCGCCGGCATCCAAACGCGACGAATACGACCGCTTCGAGCGCCGCAGGGATCCGTCGCACACCACGGCGCGCACGCTCGAAGAGTGGCTGACCATGGGAGAGGCGCTCGCCCTCGGACCGGCCACGGTGGAGCGATTCGCCTTGCGCATGGAGGTGCAGGCGCTGCTGGGGCACGCCTTCCCGGAGGCGGAGGATCGGCAGACGCTCGACGCGTCGCTGCGGAACGACGTATCGGTCGATGCGATCGGGTTCTCGGCCGCGATCGAGCAGGACGTGCTGGTTGTCTACTTCCCGCTCGCCGCGTTCGCCTGGGAGGTGCCGGCCCGCGGTTGACCCCTCGCGCGCCGGCGCCTATGCGACGACGCGAGGGTCGGACGCGTAGAGGCCCTGGAGGAAACGGTCCGCCACCGCCAGGCGGCGGAGCATTGCGCTCTTCTTGCGCTGGTGTCCCTGCATGCGCGTGAGGATATCGTCGAGCGCCCGCACGGCCTCGACGATGTTCGGCCCCTTGTTCAGCATGACGCACTCGGCGCGGACGCTCATCGCCGCGTCCGTGATCTCGGCGCGCGAGGGGATGCCGTCCTTGGCCAGCTGCTCGAGTACTTGCGTGGCCCAGATCACCGGCGTGTGCGCGGCTTCCGCCATCCAGAGGATCTCCTCCTGCACTTCGGCGAGACGTTCGTAGCCGCATTCGACCGCCAGATCTCCGCGCGCGATCATCACTCCGGACGCAGGGCTGCGCATGATCGCCAGCAGCAGGCCCGGGAGGTTCTCGAACGCCTGGCGCGTTTCGATCTTCAGGAGCAGCCCCAGGTCCGAGCCACCCATCGTCGCGAGCTGCGACTGCAGCGCATCGACGTCCTGCGGCGAGCGCACGAAGGAATAGCCGACGATGTCGGCGTGCGACGCAATGAACTCGAGGTCGTGCAGGTCCTTCGTCGTGAGCGACGGCAGACGCAGGTCGCTGTCGGGGAGGTTGATGCCCTTCTCCGGGCCCAGCTTGGACCCCTCGGCCATCGCGTGGACGATGGCTACCTCGACGCGATCGCGCGCGGTCGTCCGAATGGTGCCGCCGATGCGGCCGTCGTCGAACCAGATCGATTGGCCCGGACGGAGGTCGTCGAAGATGCTCGGGATCGACACGCCGATGACGGCGGGATCCAGCACGCGGCCGTTCGCATCGATCGACGCGGGGCGCCCCGGCATCTCGTCGCGCACGAGCACCAGCGAGTCGCCCGGGCGGAGGACGATCGACTGGTCGGTTGGACCCAACTTGCCGACGTAGGTGTGCTGCTTGGCGCGCCCCTCCCGCTCGAGCGTCAAGCGGATGCCGGGGAGCACGTAGGCCGTCTGGTCCGAATCGGCCCATACGCCGTCATCGCCTCGAGCTGCGACAGTGAGCGCCCGCTTCTTCCCCCTGGCGTCGACCAGGCGGACGCGATCGCCGACTTCGGCAGCCGAGAGCCAGGACCCGCCGACTGGGAGCGTCGCCGCGCTCGACTCCGGCGCCGGACGCGGAGCGTCGGCCGAGGTCAGCCAGATGCGAGCGGGCTTCACGACCCGCCCGCAGGCGTCACGCTCGGGCCGCCATCTGACCACCGGCGGTCCAGGCGTCATCGCGCCCGTGCGGATGCGGGGGCCGGCGAGATCGATCAGCACGCGGCACGGCCTGCCCGTCTCCTCCCGCGCGTGCGAGAGATGCCGCAGCATGCGGTCCCAGCTCTCGGGATCGTCATGCGCGGCATTGATCCGCATGCAGTCCATGCCGGACACCAGCAGATCCCGAATCAGCCGCTCGTCGAAAGCCGCTTCGCTCGGCATCGTCACCATGACGCGGACGTCACGGCTGATCCGAGGTGGACCCAACAGGGCGCTCGTCCTCAGATCGAGCTGCGATCGGCCGTCTCGCGCGGGTGGGAACGCCGGCGCCAGCGGTGGCCGGCCGTCGAGCCGGTAGAGCACGTCGAGCACGGCATCGATGTTCGCGAGCACGTGCGACTCGGCCCTGCCCAGCGACGACAGCCCCATCGACGCCAGCCGGGACTGCAGCGGCCGGAGATCGGCCTGCCGGAGGGCGAGGTAGTGGAGCAGGTTCGCCGCGGTGGCCTGACTCGCCTCGGGGAGATCAACGCGGCTCGCGAGCACCCGCCGCGCTGCGCCCACGACGCCGTTGCGGACGCTCTCCAGTTCCTGAATGACATCCGCTGTCGATTGGTGTGCCACGGGACCCTTGGTGCAGCCGTATCGCTGCCGTGTCGCTGCCTTCTGCGTCGGTCAGTGGCAAGGTCGATGCCGCTCGAGCCCGGTATGTGGCGCGCGGAACGCCCCGAAACATCGGCTGTCTGTGCGCGGGCAATCCGCGGCCGCCCAGGGCCGCGCGAGATCTTTTTCGGCGAATGCGAAGTATTCCGTGTTCATCCGATCGAAATGCTCCCCTTTCGGACCGGACTTGCGTGGCACGGATGCTGCCTGCTCCGGTTGGTAAACCGGAGGCACCGTGCAGCTTCAAACAAGAGACGTGCTCCTGGCCGGCGATGACGGGCAGGCGCACACAGTTCACATGGACGTCCGCGCGGCGGCAGGTGGAGGGTGGGACGTCAGCGCGACGCTCGATGGACACCTCGTCGCACGCCGGCACTGCGGCGACTGGCACAAAACGGAGCGGGCCTGCGCGTGGGTGGAGTCGGAGATCCACGCACTGATGCATCAGGCGGGCGACGAGGCCTTCACAGGCTGACGCGGTCGCCGTGCGCGTGCGGCTTGACGCGGTCGCCGTGCGCGTGCGGCGCCGAAACCACGAGGAAGGTCACCGGGGCTAGCGGCCCGTCAGCGCGGCCCAATGCTGATGGGTATCGGCCCGGTGCCGGAACTTGCGGACCTTGCCGGCGGGGTCGAAGTGCCAGATGTGAACTTCGTCTTCCTCGAGCAGACGGCGGCCTGTGGCCCGGACGGTCGCTTCCAGGTCCACCAGGGCGACAACGATCGTGTCCGCTTCGAGAAATGCGGTCGGCTGGAACCTGTGGAATTCGAGCGCGCCGAGGGCCTGAAAGAAGTTGGCCACGTCCGCTCGGCCCCGCCGCGGCTGGAGCCACGGCACGTCGGTCGAGTTGACGCCGTACTCCCACTCGACGTCGTCGGCGAGCTGATCGAGCACGCCCGCAACATCACCCCGGCCAAAACACTCGTAGATCCGCTGCACCGTCCCGACGTTTGCCACGCTGCCTCCTCGAGTGAGCCGTTCCGCTGCGGCAGTCGCATTCTGGCGGTCCGCTGCCGGCGAGTCAACGGGACTGTGTCTGCGGCCGGATGGCCCACAGCAGCCCGTTCCACGATCCCGACGTGTGGTGTACGTCGAAGCCCCGCTCGCGGAGCCAGGTCGCGAGCCGCTCCGGCGTCCAGGCGCCGGCACAGTGGAACTCCATGGCGATCCGCTCCACGCGATGGAGGACGTCCTCCGCGGCCGGGATGATGTCCCACTCCGCCCCTTCACAGTCCATCTTCAGGAGGGACACGGTGTCGATCTCCAGATCCTCCATCAGCCGGCCGAGCGTGGCCTGCGGCACCACCTCGGCAGGACCGCTCCCCCACAGCGCGCTCGAGTGTCCACCGTCCACGTGGATGTCGACGACACCGTTCTCCCCGCCGAGCGCCATGCGCACGGTGGTCACGTTGTCCGCTCGATTCAGCAGCTTCTGCACCTCGATCATGCGGCAGTGGTCGGCCACCGGTTCGACGGCGACGATGCGACCGCGAGGGTACGCGCGGGCCATCTTCATGGCGAAATCGCCGATGTTCGCGCCGACGTCGAGGATGACCGCCTGCTCGGGCAGGCTGGCGAAGCCCGCCGGCAGGTAGTGATCGGCGAGGGAGGTCTCGTTGACCACGGCCAGATCCGTCGTTCCGGCGCGGACGAAGTACTGCAGCCCGTTGCGCAGCCGAAGGACGACGCTGACGCCGAGCATCGGCAGAGGAAGCGCCCACCAGTTCGCGTAGACCGACGGCGCCCGACGCGCGTAGTGCATCCGGTTGCGCCACCGCGACGCGAACACGGCGAACTGCCAGCGGCGATCAGCCACTCACGGATCCTTTCGCGCCGCGGTGCACGCCCCAATTATCGCCCGCACACGGGCGACGCTCCGGCGGGGAGTTGCCGCACGCTCCGCGGCGGGTGGTACGATCCTCGAAGATGCCGCTCGTCTCGCTCGACAACCTCTCGATGGCCTACGGCCATCTGCCCCTCCTGCACCAGGCCCAGCTCCGCATCGAGCCACGCGAGCGCGTCTGCGTGATCGGCCGCAACGGGACGGGCAAGTCGACCTTGCTGAGCATCGCCGGCGGGGACGTCGCGCCGCAGGAAGGCGAGGTGTGGCACCAGCCCGGGCTGCGCATCGGCCGGCTGGCGCAGGATGCGTTGTTCGCCGAAGACCGGCTCACCTTCGACGTCGTTGCCGAACCGCTCGGAGATCGGGGCGACGAGAAATGGCAGGTCGATCACCGCGTCGAGATGGTGCTGTCCAGGCTTCAGGTGCCGGCGGACGCGCGCATGGGCACCCTCTCGGGCGGCTGGCGCCGCCGCGTGCTGCTGGCGCGGGCGCTCGTGACCGAGCCCGACCTGCTCCTGCTGGACGAGCCGACCAATCACCTCGACATCGAGTCGATCCGCTGGCTCGAAGGCTTTCTGGCCGACTATCCGGGCGCCGTGCTGTTCGTCACGCACGACCGCGCGTTTCTCGAGGCGGTCGCCACGCGGATCGTCGAGCTCGACCGCGGCCGGCTGACGTCGTGGCCGGGCGACTACGCGACGTTCCTCCGGCGCAAGGAGGAAGCGCTCGCGGTCGAGGAGGCGCATCACGCCAAGTTCGACAAGCGCCTCGCCGAAGAAGAGGCCTGGCTGCGCCAGGGCATCAAGGCGCGGCGGACGAGAAACGAGGGGCGCGTCCGCGCGTTGCTCGCCATGCGGGAGGAGCGCGCGAGCCGGCGATCGCAGGTCGGCTCGGTCCGTTTGGACGCCGCGATTGGTGCGCGCAGCGGCCAGATGGTGTTCGAAGCGGAGGGGATCTCGAAGGCGTTCGCTGACGTGCCGGTGGTCAGCCGCTTTTCGGTGCGGATCATGCGGGGCGACCGCATCGGCCTGATCGGGCCGAACGGCTCGGGCAAGACCACGCTGCTCAAGCTGCTGCTCGGCGAGCTCTCGCCGGACACAGGTGAGGTGCGGCAGGGCGCGAACGTCCAGATCGCCTACTACGATCAGCAGCGCGAGCAGCTCGACCCGGATCGCACCGTCTGGGAGACCGTGGCCGACGGCCGCGACACGGTGACGATCAACGACCGGACGCAGCACGTGCACGGGTACCTGCGGGACTTTCTCTTCCCGCCTGAGCGGGCACTGTCGCCCGTGCGAGCGCTCTCGGGCGGCGAACGCAATCGGCTGCTGCTGGCGCGGCTCTTCGCCCGCCCGTTCAACGTGCTCGTGATGGACGAGCCGACCAACGATCTCGATATCGAGACGCTGGAGATTCTCGAGGCGCGGCTCGCGGCCTGGCAGGGCACGCTCCTGCTGGTCAGCCACGACCGCACGTTCATCGATCACGTGGTGACGAGCACCCTCGTGTTCGAAGGCGCCGGGCACATTCAGGAATACGTCGGCGGGTACGAGGACTGGCTGCGGCAGGTCCGGCAGGCGGCCGCGTCGGCGCGCCGGAGCGGGGACACGGCCGCGGTCGGCGGTGCGTCGCGCGATGTGCGCGGCAGGGTCGAGACAGACAAGGCACTGGACGACGCATCGAAAGCGAAGACGCCGCGCAAGCCGTCCTACAAGGAGCAGCGGGAGCTCGCGGATCTGCCGGCGCGGATTGAGGCGCTCGAACGCGAGCAGCGGCACCTGCAGAGCACCGTGGCGTCCGCGGATTTCTACAAACGCACCGCCACCGACATACACGAGGCCCTCTCCAGGCTCGAGGAGCTGGAGACGCTGCTGCTCGCCGCGTATACGCGGTGGGACGAGCTCGAGTCTCGCGCCGCGATCGGACCGAAGTAGCCGCGGCCCGCCGATCGACCCGACCACACGGGCAGCTGGGCGGACCTCGCGTAGCGCCTATCTGTGCGTGCGCTCTATGCGCAGCTTCGCCTTGATGTCTTTGTAGGCCGCGTCGACGATGGCCTGCAGCGCCGCACGGTCGGGCAACGATTCAGGGCTGGCCTTGACGTGCCGCATGAACCGGCCGGTGCCTTCCAGGATGTGCGCGGGATCGTCCAGGGTCGCGCCGTGAAAGAACCCGATGTTCACGTGGGAGGTGAAGACGTTCACGTAGCCGAACCCGGCGTCTTCGACGCATGCCGTGGGGTGCCCGTCGTGCAGCAGCTCCGTCACGTCCGGGCCGCACCGGCGCATCTCGTCGAACCACGCTCGCGCGATTGCGGCGAGGTCCGGCCGTCGACGGTCGAACCACGCGTCGATCGCCGGCTCGTGCGTCACCGCGCCGTTGAACCTGAGAAAGCGTGACATGTCGATTCGTTCACTCTCACCCTGGACGATGCGCGAGCGGACGCCTCATTTGGCCTTGCGCGTGATGGCGACCAGTTCCTTGCCGCCCAGCGCGGTCTTCGACACCGTCATGCCCATGACTTCATACCCGGCCTCCCCGGCTTCCCGGAGCTCCTTCTCGAGCGTGGAGGTCTTGGTCGTCGCCAGAAGCTTGTAGTCGTACTTGCGGTCCGGCGCGTCTTTGTCGCGCTCTAGGATGCAGACGACCTCCTGGCCGCCGAAGGTGGACTTGAACACCGTCTGGTCGCGATACTCGAAGCCTCCGTCTGACGCCTCCTGCAGCTCCTTCTGCATCGTCGACGTCTTCGACGTCGCGAGGAGCTTGTAGGCGTACCGGCCGGATTGACCCGTCTTCGTCATCACGGCCACGCCTTCGTTTCCGCCCACTGCCGTCTCACCGCCCATGACGAACGAAAATCGGAACCCAGCTTCCGCCGCCTCGTTCATCTCTTTCTCGAGGGTGGATGTCTTCGACGTGGCCAGCACGCGATAGTCATAGGTCGCCTGCGCGTAGACCGACAACGGCGTCATCAGTGCGAGCGCGGCGCCGGCCAGCGTCGCTTTGATCCACGTCGTGCCCGTGAGCCTGTTCTTCGGTGCTGTCGTCATCGAATCCTCCCATGTTAGACACCTTGTCCGTGCGATCTCATCAACTTCGCGAGTTCCAGCGCCCCCGGGGAGGACTCGCGTTCGAGGGCAGCCATCGCTCCGGCGCGGTCTTCAGCTGACCGATTCTGGCCCAACTTGAACTTGGCTTCACACCGGGAGACCGAGATCTCGAACCCCACGATGGCGTTGAGGAGCTTCTCGTATGACTCGCCGGGCACCGCCTGGGTCGACCAGGGGTGTTCACGCTGGTCCTCGTAGCGCCGTGTCAGGTCCTCGACAACTCCGGCGACGAACGCTTTGTCTTCCCGTACCCGGGCTGCGCCATAGGCGTGCACGACCGCGTAGTTCCACGTCGGAACCGCCGGCGACACCGCGTACCAGGTTGGCGACACGTAGGCATGAGGACCTTGAAAGATGACCATCGACTCTGCCTGGCTCTCCATCAATTTCCAGTGCGAGTTGCCGCGAGCCACATGCCCGACGATACGGAGCTCCGAGCCAACCTCGCGAATCAGAACCGGCACATGGGACGCTACGAACCCGGCGGCGTCGGAATGCGACACGACGGCGGCGAAGTCGAACTGCTGCATGAAGGCCACGATGACCTTGCGGTCCTCAACCAGGAAGGGTGTCGGGATATACACGGTTCCTCTATGAGCGGGGGTGTCTAGTGTGCGCGCTGAGCGGCGACGCGCTCGAGCACCGTCGCACATCCACTCCAGCGCGATGATGGGCTGCCTCCGCGGGATTTAGAATGAACGCATGTCTGCGCGTGTGCAAGATCTCTTGCGAGAGGCACTGGCCCTTCCTGGATTCCGTGGGAAACCGTTCGCCAACGCGCCGAAGCAGACCTGCGCCGACGTTGAGCCCCCGCGTCCAGTTCGAGGACGAAGCCGACGCCGAGTACCGACGGGCCGGCAGATGGTACGAGAAGCGTCGCGAAGACCTGGGCATCGAGTTCTTCGATGCCGTCGACGCCACGATCGATCTGATTTGTGAGTTGCCCCGGGCCGGTCGCTTGCGCCCACGGTCCCGCCTGAACTTGGTCTCCGACGTCGAGCCGTCACCCGATTTCCGTGTCACGTGATCTACGGGGAAACAAGTGCGGCCATCCGCATCGTGACTTCCTCACCCCAGCGCGCGAAATCAGCCGCGCCTCGGCGAGATGATGGAGGGCGGCTCGTCGAACAATCAGCCCTTCTACTTGACGGAGAAGTCCAGATGCGGTTGTTAGCCGGCCTGCTTTTTCAAGAAGACGGCTTTGCCAACAAAACGAAAAGTGCCCTTGTGCCTCGGCGTTAGCAGTGACACGAGCGACTCCCGCATCCACGCCTCGGCCTGCCGGAGTTCGAGATGGCTTCGTTCGGCCGCGGCGATGATGTTGGTCGTCGAGAGCTCGTAGTCCACAAACGTGTCGATGGTCATTTCGACATCGTTCGAAAACGATTCCTCGCCTACCCAGGCCAAGCCATTGCCTTCGGCAAGCGAAGGGTTGAGCACCGTCGACTTACGCGCCGGTGTCGGATAGCGAGTCAGGAACTCCCCGCGAAACCATGCACTGAAGGCGGGTTCCTCCAACACTTCACCGGTGAACCCGCTGGTATAGATAAGCAGCCACCCAGGAGACCGCAAGACCCGGCGCGATTCAGCGAGGAACGCGCTCGCGTCAAACCAGTGAAATGCCAACGCCGCGGTGATGAGATCGAACCCACCGTCTGGAAATGGCAGGCTCTCAGCGCTAGCCCGTTGGTACCGGACCTTCGAGTGGGCGACGGCGTGGGACAGCATCTCCGTGGACGGGTCGACGCCCACGACTGAGTCAGCGATGGACGCCAGCGCAACAGTTGAGTGTCCGGTACCACACCCGACGTCCAACGCGCGAGCGAACGGCACTGCTATTCGAGCCGCTAGACGGAACCTCTCGATAGCGGAGCTGTGGACGGACGGCCTTGCTTTCGCGTACCGCCCGGCGTCCACCCCAGGTCCGAAGTAGTTGCCTGTGGACATGTGCCTCAATCGGTCAACGTCGGCGCTGAGCCGCGCTGCGCGGCCTCACGATACCACCGCCGTTGAGTCCGCCGCAGGCTCTGCTCGCGCGATGAGAAGCGGACCCTCACGCGACAGCGAGATCGCGAAGTTGGACAGGTCGATCTGGAGAGCCAGCTCGCGGTCTTCCGGATGGAGATGGGGTAACGGGTCTCGGCGACCATGTCGGGGTTGGACAGATCGGCGTAGCCGGCTACGCCGCCGCCCGCCAGGACAGCCGCTCCCCCGCCCGCAAAGGGCCGCGCGAACGGCAGCGCCCACACGCTCCCCAATCCCGCGTGCAGCAATCGCCGGCCCGGTCCCTCGCGCAGTCCGCGGCGCCTTCGTCCATAATTGCCGCAGAACGCCCGCTCGAACGACATGCGGCGGCGGCACCGTCGGGCGTTTGCTCGGTCGGTCAGTCGGTCGGTCGGTCGTCCCTTCGTTCGTTCGTTCGTTTGTTCGTTCGCTCGTCCCGTTTCGTCGCTCGCTCGGACACCCCCACCGTGAGCCACACCAGCATCGCGCGCACGACGACGCAACAGGAACAGCTGCTCGAGGCGATCCTCCTCGACGCCGCGCGCGCCCGGGCAGCGTGGCGCGCATGGTCGGCCGGCGCCGATCTCGATTGCCTCGACGCCGGTTCGAAGCGCCTCCTGCCGCTGCTGTATCAACGCCGCGCGGATCTGCGGCTGGAGCAGCCGCTCCTCGACCGGCTGCGCGCGGAATACATCCACACGTGGCAGGCCAACCAGCTCCGTCTCCATCACCTGCAACAGGCGGTCGCGGCGCTCCAGGACGCCGGCATGTCCGTGATGCTCCTGAAAGGTGCGGCGCTGCTCGTCGCGCACGGCGGCGATCCGGGCCTCAGACCCATGGCGGACGCCGACCTGCTCGTCCCGTACGCGATGGCGCCTCGAGCCGTCGATCGGCTCTCCTCACGCGGCTGGACTCCGGTCGGCGTCCAGCCGCACGCACAGCAGTTCACGCACGACAGCGGCTTCGACCTCGATCTGCACTGGAACGTCTTCGGCCATCACAGCGGACCGGCGATCGACGATCCGTTCTGGCAGGCCGCCGAACGGGCCGCGCTGTTCGAGACGTCCGTTTCAGTACTGTGTCCGGCCGACCAGCTCCTGCACACGTGCGTCCACGGCTTGATCTGGAGCCCGACGCCGGCCCTCCGGTGGATCGCGGACGCGGTGCAGCTCGTGAACCGCCGTCCCGATCTCGACTGGAACCGCGTGATCGAACAGGCAGAGCGCTGCCGCCTTTCGCTGTTCGCCGCCACGGCGCTGCGCTACCTCCGCGATCGATTCGGCGCGGCCATCTCCGACGAGACCCTGCGCCGGCTCGACGCGACCCCGATCGCGCGCGCCGAACGCGTGAACTTCGACCGGCAGACCATCTCCAGCAACGAGCGGCCGCTCCTGCAGGAGGCGGCACAGATCTGGATGGCGTACGTCCGATGGGCACGCGCCCGGCAGCGCCGCATGTCGCCCGTGGGATTCACACGTTTCCTGAGGGACCGGTACCTGCTGGCCTCCAGCCTGGACCTGCCGACATACGTCATGGCGAGGTTGAGACATCGCACGCCCGCGGACGCGGGCGTGCCCTCTGCACCGGATGGTCAAGGCGACACGGCGTGAGCCGCGCGCCGAACGGGCCTATTCGAGCTGCGTCATCATCCGCAGGTTGCCGTGGCGCGAGATCGTGGGCTTGCTGTAACGCTTCAGCCCGTCCGGCGACCCGGTTGGCCCAGCCGTCGCCGGCTCCGGCTCCGGCGCCGGCTGCGCCTGGGACTCGGACGCCGACACCGCGGGCGGACCAGGCTCAGTCGACGCTGCCGGCACGGGCGGCGGGATCTCGTGGGATTCAGGGCCTGCGCTCATCGCCGTCGACGCGGCTCCCGTCGTCTCTCGCGCGGATGTTCCAGACATGACCAGTGATCCTGCGCGTGCGCTCGCACGCAGCTACTCGGAAACGACCTCGACCAGTTGGAGATCGAGCAGCGTCCCGGCGAACTCCTCGACGTCCGCCCGCAGCACGCCGGCAGCGGCGTCATAGGTTGACGACAGCTCTGCCGCACAGTCCGCCAGGCTGCGAGTGCCATCCAGCATCTTCCAGATGGCCAGCCCCAGCTCGTCGAGCTCGAAGTAGTCGCCGCTCCCGAGCACGAGGACGATGGCAACGCCATCGAGCTCCTTCCACGGCACATTCGGTTTTCGAAGAAGACGGGCGGTTCCGCCGAGAGCTGCGGCGGCCGGCTGAATGTCGCTCATCCACGAGGTCCGAAAAAGGGCAGCGGCTCCGACCGTGTCGCGACGACGCGGTCGTGAAATGTGCAGCGAGTTTAAGATCGGAGGGTGTTGAAGTCAACGCAGTACGACCTCTTCGCCAGGCACGTGAGCGTCGTTTGCGATCCCCGCGCCGAGCAGCTGGGTGCGTTCATCGAAGCGCGCTGGCAACGCTTCGTGCGCGTCGCGCCTCTCGCAGCAGGTCCCGGAGACGCAACAGCCGGTCCCGGCGAGCGGCCGCTCGATCCCGACCTCGTCTTCCACCTGCACGAACGCTCCGGCAGCCGGCTCCGCGAATGGCAGTTCTTCAGCAACGATCGCGTGCTCGTCATCGCCGACGATCGACGGCTCATCACCGGATACTTCCATCGGCGGCCGTGGCACGTGCACATCGAAGCGTGCGATCAAACGGTCGACGACGTCTATTACTACATGTTCGAGCCGCTGCTGCTCATGACGCTGGCGCGCCTCGGTCTGGTGCACTGGCATAGCGGTGCCGTGTCGCTCGACGGCGCCGCCGTGCTGCTCGCCGGCCCCTCCGGGAGCGGCAAGTCCACGACGACCCTGCGCTTCCTCGAGTCGGGATTTGCGTTCGTCGCCGACGACGAGATCTTTCTGGAGCACCGGGCCGACGGCATCGCCGCGCTCGGCGTCGATGGCGACATCCACGTCACCGACAACACGCTGGCCATGTTCCCGCGCCTCGATCACCTCAAGTCGGCGCCGCTGGTGCAGCGTGGTCACGGCCTGAAGCGATCCGTGCCGGTGTCACGCCTCTACGCTGCTCCAGCCACCTGCGCCGCTCCAGCCGCCACCGCGCCGCTCGCACGCGTCGTCCTCTTTCCCACCGTTTGTGATGAGGGACAGACCCGCCTCGAACGGCTCCCGTCAGCCGAGGCGGTGCGCCGATTCCTGTCCCACCGCCCCAAGGAGTACCCGACGCTCGTGACCGACGGGCCGTCGGCGCAGCGCCGGCTCGATACCTACGTCGAGCTCGCACGCACGGTGAAATGTTTCGACGTCCGGCTCGGCCGCGACGCCGCGTCACTTCCCCGACAGATCGAGGCGTACCTGCAGTGAGCCGCGACGGCCGCGCGCGCATCGCCATCGAAATCAACCCACGCATCGTCGGCGGCACGGAGCGCTTCCTCGCGAGTCTGCTCCCCGTTCTCGACCCGGCGCGATTCGAGCCGATCGTCGTGTCGGCCGAAGAAGGGCCGACACATGCCCTCTTCCGGGCCCGCGGCGTGCAGGCCGCCGTCGTCCCGTACGCAGCCGACGACGCGCGCGGGCTCGCCGCCGCGCTGGAGAGCCTTCAGGTGGATCTGGTGCAGTCCTCCTATTTCGCGCCGGTCCTCGGGTTGGCGGCCGGCCAGGCAGGACTGCCCCACATCTGGAGATTCGGCGGGCATGTCGCGGTCGTGCACGAACGGCAGACGCGCCGCGAGCAGCAGACGTTTCTCTCTCTCGCGACGATGCTGTCTAGGAAGATCGTGTGCGGCTCCAGGTTCCTCGCCCGCCAGTTCGATCTCGTCGGCCATGGCGTGGACGTCATTCACAACGGGCTCGACCTCGACGAGTTCTCCCGCGCCTCTGGTCTCGCGGCCGATGCGGAGACGAGCCGTGCTCCGGAGCCGCCGCGAGTCGCCATGGTCGCGCACCTGGTTCCGCAGAAGCGGCACGAGGACTTCATCCGTGCCGCGCAGATCGTTCGCCGCCGCGTTCCCGGCGTACGCTTCGACGTGTTCGGCGGATGTTATCCGTCCGACGAGTCACGCGAGTATGCGCGGTCCCTTCGGACACTCGTCGGCGCGCTCCAGTTGTCCGACATCGTGCGGTTCACCCATCTGGACCACGGCCGCCTGGAGACCCTTCGTGGTGTGGACGTGTTCGTCCTGCCGTCGGTGAACGAAGGCGCGAGCAACGCCATCCTCGAGGCCATGGCCCTCGGCAAGCCGGTCGTCGCGTCCGACTCTGGCGGCAACCCCGAGCTGGTGATCGACGGCGAAACCGGGTTCCTGGTGCCGCCCCTGTCGCCGAGCGATCTGGCCAACCGTATCGCTCGACTGCTCGAATCGCCAGCCGTGGCCGCCGCGCTCGGGGCGGCCGCACGACGGCGCGTGGAAGACGCGTTCACTATCCAGATGTGTGCCGCCCGATACGAACGTCTCTATCAGGCGGTCATCGACGCCGCGTGACGAGGCCGCACCGCAGGAGCAGTCCCGCAACGCGAGGCGTCGCGCGTCTCGTCACCGTGATGCGCAATCGCTGCGTGCGCCTGAACAGTCTGTGCGTTCGGCTGGCCGTCCGACTGGTCGGGTCCATCGCGCCGCGGCTGGATCCAAGGGCGCGGACGTTCCGAACGAGCAGCGGCCAGCTGGTGCGATATGCGATCGAGACGCCGACGCGCGTCGATCCGGTTGCCGGACAGTTGCTGATTCTCTGCCTGCATCCGGGATGGGGCAGCGGACGTGTGCCTCGCGGACACGGCGGCGTTCATCTCCGCCGGTTCTTCGCGCCGGCGTTGTCGGACCTCGACGCCATCCTCGTCGCACCGGACTGCCCCGGCATCGACTGGTTCGAGCCCTCGAGCGAAAGCGCGGTGCTGGAGCTCGTGGACGTCATACGACGGACCTGCGACGTCGCACCGCACGCGATCGTCGCCGCTGGACTGAGCGACGGCGCCACGGCCGCGTGGGGGCTCGTGGCCAGGCATCCCGAGATGTTTTGCGCCGCGGCGGTCGCCGCGGGCTCGCCGGACGCGGCGATCGTCGAAGCCTGGGGATCGGCGCCGGTCTTCGCGGTCCACAGCCGCGCGGACACGATCGTGCCGTTGGCCCCGACGCGTGCGGCCGTCGCGCTGCTCCGGCTGCGCGGCGTCGCCGCCGAGCTCGTGGTCGTGGAAGACGCGGCGCACGGAGACACCGCGCGTCTCATCGATTCGATGCGAGCGGCCGTTCCGTGGCTTCGCACCGTGCTCGAAACAGCCGGGCGCCGAGAATCGCCGGCTGAAGGCGCGCAGTCATCCGGAGTGACAGGGTCACCCGGATGACAGGCTCATCCGGGTGACACGCTCACCCGGAAGGAAGTGGTCATCCCGACAGGTCGGCCAGCTTCTGTTTCAACAGCTCATCGTCCGGGCAGTGCATGAGCGCGGTCCGGCAGACACCGCGCGCGCGCTCGACGTCGCCGAGCTGCTCGTAGAGCGAGGCGAGATTCCAGCCGGCCATCGCGTGCGCAGGGAGAATCTCCAACGCGCGCGTGAAGTGGACCTCGGCTTCCTGCAGCCGGCCGGCGTCGAGGTGCACCACTCCCAGACTATTGTGTGCGACCGGATGGGCAGGGTGATGTTCGAGCGCGCGACGGAGCGCCGTCACGGCCTCGCTCGACTGCTCCATCGCGTGGCAGCTGATTCCGAGCACCGCCCACGCGTCCGCGTAGTCCGGCTTCAACGCCACCGCTTCGCGCAGATCGGCAGCCGCCGCGTCGGGACGATCGGTCTGCGAGAGCAGCAGCCCGCGCGCGAAACGGGCTTCCGCGGACGCGGGATCGGCGGCCACGGCTCGCGTCAGGTATGCGAGCGCTTCCTCGTCGAGCCCCAGCGAGAAGAGCGTGCGGCCCACGTTGACGTTCGCGCGGCAGTCATCGGGGGCGGCATCCGCCTGGCGGCGCTCGGCGTCGAGCCGCTCGAGCTGTTTGCCCGCGATGAAGCGGTCGCCTCCCTTGAGCCACTGGAAGTGATGAACGACTACGCCCGACGGGAGGATCGCCCAGCCGAGGCGCTGCAGCGAACGGATCGGGTTCGTGTGCGTCGACGCCCCTTCGTCGTAGCGGACGCCCGGCGCGTTCCGGAACAGGCGGACCACGTCGAACTCCGCCCGGCCGGGACAGCCGGATCGGCGCTCTTCGTCCGGATATTCGCCGATATTGGGATGCCAGTTGCGGAGCAGATCGAAGCCGCGGCTGTAGTCGTGGACCGTGAGAGAGTACGCGCCCGCGTCACGCGATTCGATCAGCGCCCGAATCTTCGGACGGTCGCGCTCGGCGATCGTCTCGTCGCCGTCCAGCACGAGGATCCACGACCCGGCGGCCCGCTCGATATACGCGTTCCGCGCCCTGCCGAGATTGCCGTCCCAGGCGTAGTCGAACACCTTGGCTCCGGCTGCCCGCGCGATCTCCCGGGTGGCATCGGTGGAACCGGTGTCGATCACGATGCACTCGTCGGCGATCTCGCGCATCCCCTCGAGCGCGTGCGGAAGCAGGAGCGCTTCGTTCTTCACGACGAGACAGAGGCTCAGTGCCGGACGCATGGCTGTCGTGCGCGAGCCCTCAGGCGGGAGGCTCCACGGGGGGCGGCGCCGAAAAGCCCCTGCGCGTGGCGGCGGCGGTGACGATGCGCCGGACGTTCTCCTGGTAGCGTGGCTCCCGGCGCGTCATCGACTCGGGGTGGCGCCGCCACAGGTAATAGATCTCTCCAGGCAGGTACTGAATGCGGGTCCGTTCGGTCACCTTCAGCCAGAGGCTCCAATCGTCCACCGAATACACGTCTTCGTCGTATCCGCCGGCGTCGAGGAGCACGTCCCTGCGGCTCATCGATCCCCCGTGATTGACGACGTTCTCGAGCAGATCCCAGGTCTTCGCGCAGTCGGCGCCGCAGACGATAGGCGGCTCGAGCAGCTCGTCGTCGGTGGCGACGCTGAGCGACAGCACGTCGGCGTAGACCACGCCGACATCGGGATGCGCGTCGAGAAAGGTGCTGAGGCGCGTCAGGTTGCCGGGAAGCAGGAGATCGTCGGCATCGACCGGCGTGACGTAGCGCCCGCGTGCATCGGCGAGCATCCGGTTGCGCGTCGCTGCCGCGCCGAGATTGCGGCTGTTGTGGAAGACGCGGACCGTCGAGCGCCGCGCGTACTCCTCGACGATCGAGCCGGTGTCGTCGGTCGATCCATCGTCGGTCACGAGGAGCTCGAACGCGTCGAATCGCTGAGCGAGCACGCTCTCGACGGCGTCGCGGAGGTAACGCCCGGCATTGTGCGCCGGCATGATGACGCTGACCACTGGAGTGCCGCGCGCGTCCAGGCTCATGATGCCGTCACCGGCGCGTCGACGAACGTGCGCTGCCATGTTTCGAAGGCGAAGAGCGTCCAGAGCCGGTAGCCGTGAAAGCGCTCGATGCGATCGTGCTCTCGCACCATCGTGTCCACGACCGTCATGTCGAACTGTCCGCGCGCGCGCGTGCGCGCGTCGCCCAGCGTGTCGAGCACCATGTCGCGGAAGGCGCCCGGCCTCCACAGCCAGAGATCCATGGGAATGCTGAAGCCCTGCTTCGGGCGGCTGAGAACAGGCTCCGGGAGCCGGCCGGCGCCGAGCTTCTTCAGTATGTACTTGCGGACGCTGTCCTTCACTTTGAACCGGGACGGCAGCCGCCACGCGAGCTCGGCGAACGGATGGTTGAGAAACGGGACCCGCGCCTCGAGCGATGCGAGCATGGTCATGCGATCGGTCTTCATCAGCAGGTCCGAGGGCAGGTACACGTGCAGGTCGGCGCAGAGGCCCTGCTCGAAGCGGCCCGGGCAACGGGCGAGCTTTGCGTCGAGCCCGGGCGGCATGGGAGCCTCGCAACGGCTCACCGCGTCCCACAGATCGTCCGAATAGACCGCCTTCAAATCGTCTGGTGTGAAGATCGTCTTGGCGGGCGGATTCAGCAGGCCATACGGATCGGCGCTGCGCGCGCCGCCGACGTGCCACGGGCTGCCGCCAAAGAGCTCGTCGGCCCCTTCGCCGGTCAGGACCGCTTTCACCTGCCGGCGCGCCGCCCTGGCGAGGAGGTACGTCGGAATAGCCGACGAGTCGGCGAACGGCTCGTCGAGCGCCCCACACAACGCCGGAAGGATGTCCACCGCGTCGCGCAGCGTGATCTCGACTTCGTGATGCGTGGTGCCGCACGCCCGCGCCACCATCCGGCTGAAGGCCCGTTCGTCCGACTGGTGATCCTCGAACGCGGCCGAAAAGGTCTGCAGCGGCGCCGTCGCGTTCCGGCTCGCCATCCACGCGAGGAGGCTGGAATCCACGCCTCCGCTCAGGAACAGTCCGACCGGCACGTCGCTGCGCAGACTCAGGTCCACGCTCTCGGCGAGCGCCGCGTCGAGCCGCTCGATCGCGCCGGCTTCATCGAGCGCGTCGTAGAACGCGTCATCGAGCGCGTGATCGAGCGCGTCGCCTTCCGGCGTCGGCGCGGTCACGTCCCAATAGGCGCGCTCATCCGCGTGACCGTTCCGCCAGACGAGCACGTGCCCCGCCGGAAGCTTGCGCACGTCGGCGAGGATGCTCGCCGGCTCCGGGACGGTGAGGTGGAGGAAGTACTGGTGCAGCGCGCCGTAGTCGAGATCGCGCCGGAGCGTCGGGCTCTCGAGCAGCGCGCGCATCTCAGAGGCGAAGAGCAGTTCGGAGCCGCGGACGCTGTAGTACAGCGGCTTGACGCCGAACCGGTCGCGCGCCAGCAGCAGGACGCGTCTCCGCATGTCCCACACGGCGAAGGCGAACATCCCGACGAGCGGATCGACGCAGCGCTCCTGCAGGTCCTCGTACAGGTGCACGATCACCTCCGTGTCGCTGGAGGTGGCGAACCGGTGGCCGCGCGCAACGAGAGCGCGGCGGAGCTCGACGTAGTTGTAGATCTCGCTGTTGGAGACGACCCAGACGGTGCCGTCTTCGTTGGCCTGCGGCTGGCCGCCGCCTTCGAGGTCGATGAGGCTGAGCCGCCGGTGTCCGAGCCCATGCTGCGGTCCGAGGCGAACCGACTCGCCATCCGGCCCGCGGTGCGCGAGCGCCCGGGTCATGCGGCGCACGAGATCGCCGTCAACCGCACTGCCGTCCCCGACGACCTGACCCGCGATCCCGCACATCGTCAGCGCGCCTCCGGCGACGTGCGGATTCGCGCCATGTGGTGGTCAGCCGTGCCGCCTGCGGCGAAGGACGTCATGAGAGCGCGGGTGTGGTCCGGCCGGTGCGCACGCGAAAGTCGCAGTGAAAGACCCCGCCGTCGTGCGCCGACGTCCACGGCACGCCGGCGTGCCCGAGTACGTCGAGCATCGTGGCGTCGGTCACGTGATCGAGCCCGCGCCCGTCGGCGGCGCCGAGCCAGTACCCAACCTTGTAGCGTCCCGGACGCAAGGCGAGATCGACGAGCTCCAGCTCCACGACGGCGGGTGCCTCGAGCTCGAGGGGATGCCCGATCTCCAGGCTGTTCGCGTACACGAGACGGCGGTCGTCCATGTCGGCGATCTGAACCGCGACCGCGCGCGCCGCCGCGAGATCGCCTTCGATGCGCAGGCGGAAGCCGATGTTTCCTCCCTGGAACGCGCCGACCGCGTGCGGGCGCTCCGGATCGTACGGCGTCACCTCCACGAAGCGGGCGTCGCCGCTGCCACCCCACCGTGGCGCGGCCGACAGGTCGACCGGACGTCCGAGCTGCAGCGCGTCGCCCGATTGCGTCGACAGGTAAGCATTGACCACCGAGATCGCCGAACCGATCGCGGCGACACGGCCATGGGCCAGCATCACCGCGCGGGTGCACAGGCTCTGCACGATGGGCAGATTGTGCGACACGAAGACGACCGTTCTGCCTTCCCTCGACGCCTCACGCATGCGCGCGAGACATCGCCGCTGGAACGGCGCGTCGCCGACGGCGAGGACTTCGTCGACGATCAGGATGTCGGGCTCGACGTGTGCGGCAACGGCGAACGCGAGGCGGACGTACATGCCGGACGAATAGCGCTTCACCGGCGTGTCGATGAACGCCTCGCACTCCGAGAAGGCGACGATCCTGTCGAGATTGCGCCGGATCTCCGCCTTCGTCATGCCCATCATGGCTCCGCCGAGGAAGACGTTCTCCCGGCCCGTGAGATCCGGGTGAAATCCGGTGCCGACTTCGAGAAGACTCGCCACCCGGCCTCGGATCACGATCCGGCCGGTCGTCGGCGCGGTCACCTGCGACAGGATCTTGAGCAACGTGCTCTTGCCCGATCCGTTGCGGCCGACGATGCCCAAGACGTCGCCCTGCTCCACCTCCAGACTGACATCGTCCAGCGCCCAGAACCCGGCGTCGGTCCGGCGCGGACGGCGGTCGCCGATCGGCGCGAGCGGATCCGGCTTCCCCCGCTCTCGCGCCCACCAGCGCCGGACGGCATCGTGGAGGCTCTGCGCGCCGACCGTTCCGAGCCGGTATTGCTTGCCGACATGTTCGACGGAGACGACGACCGGCATGCTCACACCGTGTCGATGACGTTCTGCTCGACGCGTGTGAAAGCGACGAGCCCCGCGGCGAGGAGCAGCGCGAGCACGGCGGCGCTCGCGGCGAGCCCGGCGGCGCTGACGCTGCCGGCACCGAGGAGCCCCCGCCGGAAGGCCTCGAAGATCGGCGTCAGCGGGTTGATGGCGGCGAGCCACCGGAACCGCTGTGGAATGGCCGAGACCGGATAGATCACCGGGGTGAGATACATCAGCCACTGCAAGCCGAAGACGACCAGCGACAGCAAGTCGCGGTACTGCGCGGTGGTCGCCGACAGGATGATCCCGATGGCGAAGGCATAGCATGCGAGCATGAGCACGAGCCCCGGCACGGCGATCAGCCACCAGGACGGGCGGACGGGGTTCCCCGATGCGATGTACGCCGCGAGGATCACGACGAAGATCGCGAGCTGGATCCCGAACGCCACCAGGTTCGAGCCGATGAGCGAGACCGGAATCGACAGGCGGGGAAAGTACACCTTGCCGATCAGATTGAAGTTCGCCACGAATGTCTTGCTGATGTCGAAGACGCAGCTGGCGAAATAGGTCCAGGCGACCGTGCCGCACATGTAGAAGAGGAACGGCGGCACGCCGTCGGTCGGCAGCTTCGCCACCGTGCTGAACACGGCGGTGAACACGACGGCGGTGACGAGCGGACGGATGAGATGCCACGCGGGGCCCAGCAGCGTCTGCTTGTACTCCGAGACGAAATCGCGCCACATGAGGAGCGCGACGAGGTCCCGGTAAGTCCAGAGTTGATGCAGGCGCCAGTCGAACCAGCCGCGGCGGGGCAGGATGACGGTGGTCGGCACATCGCGGCCGGAGCCATCGATTTCCGCGGTGGGCATCCCCGTGAATATATGCCGATTGCCGCGAAATGCGAACGGGGCTCACGCTCGCAGAGCTCGACCGCAGGCCTGTCACCGACGCCGAGTGAGTCGGGTCAGACCGTGAGCGACCCGCGGAACCCTCGTGCCGCGTAGTACGACTGCGCGCCGTTGTGATAGACGAAGACCCTGCCGAAGCGCCGATCGCAGAAGAGCGATCCCCCGAGCGCGCGCACCTCCGGCGGCGTCTCGATCCAGCTGGACGTCTTCGTGTCGAACTCACCCAGCTCCTGCAGCGATCGATAGTGCTCCTCGGTCAGCAGGGCGATACCCATCGACGCGGCCATCTCGACGGCACTGCTCTTCGGCTTGTGCTCCTTCCGCGCGTCGAGCGCCGCGCGGTCGTAGCAGAGGCTCCGTCGGCCCGCCGGGCTCTCGGGCGAGCAATCGCAGAACGTGAGGCGGCCCGACGCGGACGCTGCGCCGATCACGTCCGGCTCGCCGCCGGTGGATTCCATCGCGAAGAGCGACGCCAGCGCCTTCGGGTTGCCCTCGAGCCTGGCCTGCACGTCGGCCCACGCGACGCCTTCGTGCCGGTGCGCGTGTGCCTCGAAGCGTCGCTTCAGCACGTCGAGGAGCTGCGTCCGTTCTTTTTCCTTCACGACGAAATCGTGCCCGAACGATGTCACGGATACAAGTCGTGTCGAACACGGTTCCCGGCCATGTGGACGAACCGCCCGTCAGAATGAGTGGAGCGCGCGGTTCGCTCACCGCATGCGGCAGCGCGATCGATCGCGTGCACACGCGGCGATGCGCCGATACGACAACTGTGCGCGTCGCTCCCGCCGGACATCGACACGTGTGTCCGTCGTCTCGCGTCCCGTCGCATTCGCACGACGCCCCTCTCGTCGGATCTCGCTGTTTTTCCTAGGAAACACTCCGTGCTGCTCCCGCGGCACACCAGTTGCACTTCAGCGTGATCGTCTCCCGGGAACGCTCTCTTCCGCACAAACCGTAGTCGGGCCTCGCCATCCGCCGCGCACGTGGTGCGCGCGATCGGGAGGCGTGTGCTCGCAACAAAGGAGTTCACATGATGGGGAATGCTCGCGCGCGATGGCTGATCGTCCTCCTGTGCGCGTTGCTCTGGCCGTCGGCCAGCGCCTACGCGCAGGAAGCCACGATCACTGGCGTCGTCAAGGACACCAGCGGCGGCGTGCTGCCTGGCGTCACGGTCACGGCCACTCACAACGACACCGGCAACGTCTTCGTCGCGTTCACCGACAACGTCGGAGCGTTCCGCATGCCGGTGCGGACCGGCGCGTTCGAGGTCGCGTTCGAGCTGCCTGCGTTCGCGACCGTCGTGCGATCGGCCGACCTGCTGGTCGGCCAGGCGGTGACGATCACCATCGAGATGAAGCCGGACACGATCGAGGAATCGATCACCGTGACCGGCGAGGCGCCGCTCATCAACACGGCGTCCTCGAGCATCGGCAGCAACATCGATCGCAGCCAGATGTCGGAGCTGCCGCTGAACGGCCGCAACTTCGTCGACATGACGCTGCTCGCGAAGGGCTCGCGCAGCAACGCGTCGACCGACGAACTTGGCGGGCTCGGCAGCTTTCAGCTCAACGTCGACGGCCTGCGCGTCACGCAGAACCAGACGGCCGGCTTCGGGCAGCCGAAGTACAGCCGTGATGCGATCGCGGAGCTCGAGTTCATCGCCAACCGCTTCGACGCCACGATGGGCGGGTCGAGCGGCACGATGGTGAACGCCATCACCAAGTCCGGCACCAACCATCTGGCCGGGACGTTCTCGGGCTACTTCCGCGACGACTCCTTCATCGCGAAGGACTTCATCCAGAACCGCGTGCTGCCCTACAACAACCAGCAGCTGGCCTGGACGCTCGGCGGGCCGATCATCAAGAACCGCGCCCACTTCTTCGGCAACTTCGAGTTCGAGCGCGAGCCGCAGACCTTCACGCACTCGAGCCAGTTCCCCTCGTTCAACATCGACCACCAGGGCACCCGGACGGAGAAGAAGGGGGGTGGACGTGGCGACGTGCAGTTCACGCCGAACACCCGCATGACGGTGCGCGGCAACAAGTCGCACGTGGACATGCCGTTCGACCAGCGCTACACCGGCGGCAGCGTGCGTCACCCGTCGTCGGCCATTCAAACCAATCGCTACAGCACCGACCTGAGCGGCGTGCTGACGCACGTGCTCAGCGCGACCTCGATCAACGAGCTTCGCGTCGGCTACGCCGCCTACTGGTGGATTCAGGACTCGGTGATTCCGTGGCCGGACCATCCCTACCCGGGCCTCACCTACGGGACGCCCATCCTGCAGTTCCGCGGCTACACGATCGGTCAGGCGCACACCAACTCGCACGAGGACGAACGCCAGCAGACGTTCAACGTGCGCGACAACTTCCAGACGTCGTTCGTCGCGCGCGGCCGTCATGACCTGAAGTTCGGCGGCGAGGCGGGGTACCAGCGCAATCCGGTCTTCCTCTGCAACCGCTGCATGGGCATCTACGACGTCCAGGGAGGTCCAATCCCGTCGAACATCGAGTCGCTCTTCCCCGTCTGGAACGACATCAGCACCTGGAACCTGGCCGCGATCTCGCCACTGGTCCGGTCGTACACGCTCGGCGTCGGCCAGATGCAGGCGCAGGCGCCGTTGAAGCTGGCGTCGGGGTGGGTTCAGGACGACTGGCGCATGGGCCCGATGACGCTCAACCTCGGCATGCGCTACGACTTCATCGGCGGCGCGTTCGGCGAGAAGTACGGCCTCGAACCGTTCCTCACGTCGGGCCGGAAGAACGACAAGGACAACTTCGCGCCGCGTCTCGGCTTCACCTATGCGCTCACGGACAAGACCGTCATTCGAGGCGGCGCCGGCAAGTTCTACGCGGACCCCGGATCGTGGCTCGCGTACTGGACGGCGCTCAGCGTCAATGCCCTGCATCCGCAGGTGCTGAACGACGGCCGGGCTGACTTCGCCGCCAACCCCTTCAACGGACCCATCCCGACGTTCGACCAGGTCGCCGCCACGCTGTGCACGGTCGATTCGAGCGCCAACTGCCTGCGCCGCAGCGTCAACACGATGGCCAACAACTACAACGAAATCCCCTACAGCTGGCAGAGGTCGGTGGGCTTCGAGCACCAGATCGGGGATCGGATGTCGTTCGAAGCCGACTACGTGTTCACCGGCAACCGCGCGATGCTCGTCACCTTCGACGAGAACGTGTCGTACAACCCGGCAACCGGCCTGCCGTACAAGTTCACGGACGTCTCCAAGCGTCCGTATCCGAACTGGGGCTCGGTCGCCACGCGTCAGTCCATCGGCCAGTCCAACTACCACGGGCTGCAGACGGCGCTCACCAGACGGATGGGCAACCACTGGCAGGCGTCGGCGACCTACACGTTGTCCGGCCAGTGGAATCTCCAGAACGCGCCCATCAAGCAGGGCTGCCAGTACGCAATCACGCTGACGGCCAGCGGCGCGCCGACGTGCGACGTGCCGGTGACGCTCGACCCCGGCTTGAAAGAGGAGTGGTACCTGTCTCCGGATCAGCGGCACCGGGTCACGCTCAACGGCATCTGGGAAATGCCGTACGGCTTCCAGCTGAGCGGCCTCTATCTGTTCGGCGACAACGGCTGGGCCACGCCGGGCTCCGGCGTCGACTTCCTCGCCACCGGCAGCACCAGCGCGAACACCAGCCGCTTCCGCGCGGACGGCTCGCTCATCCCGCGCAACAGCTTCGACATGCCGTCCCTTCATCGCGTCGACATGCGCGTGCAGAAGCGCTTCGCGCTTGGCAAGTCGCTGCGCATCGACGGCATGGTCGAAGTCTTCAACCTGTTGAACCACAGGAACCTCGGTTCGTTCACGCTCGTCGAGACCAACGCCCGGTTCGGGCTGCCGGCCGAGAACCTGAACATCGCGTATCAGCCGCGCATCGTGCAGTTCGGGTTCCGCGCCACCTTCTAAGGAGATCAGATGACCATGACAAGAGGCACGACACGCCGCATGCTGACGGCATTCGGCATTTCGCTCGCGGGAGGCGCCGCCGTGCTCGCCGGGCTGGCCACGCAGGCTGGTCCGGGACTGATGCCGCAGGTGCACGCGCAGGCGCCACCCTTCCACGTCGAGGAGGCGACGATCGACGAGCTGCAGAATGCGATTCGCCAGGGGCAGACGACCTGCACGGCCATCGTCCAGCAGTACGTCGCGCGCGCCAAGGCGTACAACGGGGTTCCGAGCGTGCTGTTGACCGCCGACGGCACACCCGTCCCGCAGGCGTACGGCACGGTTCGCGGGGGTTCACCCCTCAAGTTCCCGACGCAGACCGTGAAGGCGTCGACGATCCTGCCGAATCTCGATCAGTACGCCGGTCCGCCGCTCGAGTTCGGCCGCATGGAGGCGACGGCGTCGGATCCGACCGTACAGCAGCAGTACGGCATGATCGTGGGCCTGCCGGACGCCGGCCAGGCGAACGCGCTCGCGACGATCAACATTCGCGGCGAACGCTCGGTGACCTGCAAGGGCGACTTCGACAAGGCCCCGAGCGCCGGCGCGCTTCCCGCGAACGCCCCGGCGGTGTGCCAGGAGTTCCGCAAGCAGCCTGACGCGATCGAACGCGCGGCCGAGCTCGACGCGCAGTACGGACGGGCGCCCGATCTGGCCGCGATGCCGATGTACTGCGTGCCGTTCTCGTTCAAGGATCCGTTCGACACGAAGGACATGCGGTCCACGGGCGGCGCCGACGCGCGCTACGACATCGACTTCCCGGCGCGCGACCATCAGCTCGTCGAGCAGCTGCGGATGAAGGGCGCCATCATCTACGCCAAGGCGGTGCTCACCGAATACAACGGCCGCGCAGGGAATCCAGGCGGCCGCCACGAACCGACCAAGGTGCTCCACTCCAACCTCGGATACCAGCGCAGCACCTGGGGCGGCAACCCGTCGAACGTGTACGACACGACCCGAGCCGGCTCGCTCGGATCGAGCTCGGGTTCCGCCGTCGGCGTCAGCGCCAACCTCGTCATGTGCAGCCTGTGCGAGGAGACGCGCGCGTCCTGCCGCGGACCGGCGAACCACAACTCGGTCGCCCTCATCCTGCCGCACAACAAGATGATCGGGTTCGACGGCGGCGCGATCGGATCCGACATCTACAACGACCGGACGGGCATTCACTGCCGCAACGTGCTCGACTCGGCCAAGGTGCTCGACGCCCTGCGCGACACGAAGACCGGCTACTACTACGACCCGCGCGAACCCTTCAGCACCGTACCGCGTTCGTCGGTGCTGAATCACCCCTACGCCGATACCGCGGGCATGCCCGGCACGCCGGGGTCGCTGCGCGGGATGCGCATCGGCATCGTCCGCGAGTCGATGGTGTCGAACCCCGGCATCAAGGCGACCGAGCCGATCGTCCAGGCGGCAGCCGCGGAGATCAAGACCATCCTCGGCCACAAGCTGGGCGCGACGCTGGTCGAGTCGGTCGATCCGCTCTTCAAGAACGACCCGGACGTCGAGGATATGACGACACCGTTCACGACCGCGCTGGCGAAGCTGGTGCCCGTGTTCATGCCAGACATCCTGTTCAGGGTCGATCGCGCCGGCACGCCGCTCTTCCCCGACGTGGCGGCGGCGATCAAGCCGACCGAGTTCGAGCCGGGAAAGAAGTTCGGCACCGGCACCATGGAGGCGATCGACTATCTCGTCGCGCTCGCCGACGGCACGGTGAAGCCGCCATCGAACTTCAACATCCGCACGGTGCAGCAGCAGCAGGAATCGAACGCGTTCCGCTATCACATGGTGCAGTACATGACCCGCCGCGCCGCCGACTGGAAGAAGCTCGGCTTCACGGAGACGACCGTCGACTTCCCGGCTCTCAACGCGCGATCGAAGTTCTGGGGAGACGACCAGCGGGCGGCGTTCAAGAACTGGGAAGACATCACCGACATCCGCAACCCGTTGACGGGACGCCAGGGAATCAACGAGCGCATCATGCTCCGCGAGCTGCTGCGCCGCGTCGACATGCTGGTGATCTACGAGAACCACCTCGACCTGCTCGTTCGGCTGCACACGCCCCTGCCGCCCGCGAAGATTGGCGGCGCCAATCAGCCCGGCACGGTGGGCAATGAATCCGCCTACGGACCGAATGCCGGCCTCACCGAGGTCCTGATCCCCGCCGGCTACGTCAAGGAGGTCTACGACGCCAAGTTCGCTCTCGCGCCGGACAAGAAGTCGTACGTGGGCGTCGACAACACCGTGGCCACGCCCGTACCCGATCCCGGGCTTCCGTTCTCACTCGTCTTCCGCGCCGAGCCTGGCAAGGAGGACGTGATTCTCAAGGCCGCGTCGGCGTACCAGAACGCGTCACGCCGCCGCGTCTCGCCGCCACAATTTCCACCGCTGGCGGGATCCGGAACAGCAGCAGGTTCTGCCCCGACGGCAGCCCGCTGAGCACGGCGAAGGGGCTCTCGGCGTCGAGGGCCCCTTCGCGCGGTTACAGGAGCTCCGTCGCTCTTCTGCGTCCCGGCGTGGATCCCAGGCCGGCGGCGCGATGGCTCACCTTCACGCCGGCCACGAAGAGCCGCATCGCCAGCGGCTGCCCCTTGCGATCGAACATCTCGGTGAAGCTCCTGGGCATACCGTTCTGCCGCAGGCGAAAGAACCGGTCGCTCCACTGCACCCACCCGAGCGGATGCTCCGGGTACTGCGCGAGGCACTGACTCATCGTCTGGAGAACGCGGCGCATGTGCGGTTCACCGTACTGCGGCATGACGACGAGCTGGCTGTGGCGGTCGCGGACTTCTTCTGCGAACTCCGCGAACGTCGACGCGTCGGTCACGTTCAGCACGGCGCTCGGCTCGACGCCGTGGCGGTCGCCGCCGGAGACGATCGGCAGCCCCGTTGCGCGGCTGAGCGCCAGCACGGATCGGTTCTCCTGGTACGGCCGAATGCCGTTGATCTCCAGGGCATGCACGCGTTGCCCATGCCGGGTGATGAACCGCGTCACGCAGCGCTCGTGATTCTCCGCGCCGATCCCGGGAAGGTCCCAGAAGGGATGATTGAGCACGACGAGCACCCCAGGCTGCTCGGCCAGTTCCTGAAGCAGCTCGTCGACGCCGGCCGCGCCGGGCTCCTGCCCGCACGCGATCATCCGCTCCGCCAGCGGTCGGGCGGATGCCGGCGGCAGGTTGTGGACGCCGAGGTGCAGCGTCGTCGATTCGTGCCGCACGCTCCACTCGATCGAGATGGGGAACTCGGGAAGAGTCCGCTGCACCTCCAACGGGCCCTCGATGTCGTCGTGGTCCGTCAGCGAGACCAGCGCCTTCATCTCGAGCTCCCGCTCGATCTGTGCCGTCTCGACCTCGGCGGCCTGGAACGGTGACAGCGGCGGCGTCCACCAGATGCGGGAGAACTCCTCCGCCAGCGTCACGCTGTCGGATCGGGAGCGGTAGTGGCTGTGGATCAGCCACCGAAGCGCGACGGAGCGCTTCGACAGCGCCTGGAGGAACCAGATGCGCTCGCGGGAGTGCAGCGTATGCCCGTGCAGCGAGACGCCAGTGCGAAAGCGCTGGGCCAGCGGACGCCCGGGGACCTTGTAAACGATTCCACCGTTCATGCTGGTTGCGCGCACTGCGCAAGGCCGTGCGGGAGTTCCATTATAGTCAGCCCGTGAGCGCCGGCCAGCCGCACTCCGCGCGCGCGATCGAGGGCGTGCCCAGGGTCGCCCTCTTCGCCGACAGCTTTCTGGAAGTCAACGGACTCGCGCTCACGTGCCGGCAGCTGCACGAGTACGCCCGGCGCAGAGGCTACCCGATCGTCACCTTCCATGCCGGGCCCGACACGCGCCGCCTCGTCGACGGCACCGCGGCGCTGTCACAGCTCGCATGCAGCCGGCTGTCGATCCCGCTCGACGTCGGACTGTATTTCGATCCCCTGTTCCTCCGCCACTACCGGCTCGTCCGCGACCAGCTGGCCGAGTTCAGGCCAGACGTCGTCCACTACACGGCGCCGAGCCACTGTGGAGTGCTGGGAGCCATCGCGGCGAAGCGATTCGGCATCGCGAGGGTGGCCTCGTGGCACACGAACATCCACGAGTTCGGCAGTCTGCGCCTCGCGAGCGTGCTCTCGCGAGTGCCGGAGCGTGTACGGCAACCTCTCTGCCGGCGCCTTCAAGACGCGTCGCTGGCGGGGCTCGCCGCGTTCTACCGGACTGCACGCCTCGTGCTCGCGCCGAACGAGGAGCTCGCCTCGCTCCTCGCGGCGCGCACCAGAAAGCCGACACGGATCATGGGCCGAGGCGTGGACACCGAGCTCTTCTCCCCTCACCGGCGCACCCGGACTGACGATGGCACGTTCCGGATCGGATTTGTCGGACGGCTCTCCGCCGAGAAGAACGTACGCCTGCTGCGGACCGTGGAGCGCGCGCTGCTGGATGCCGGGCACCGGCGATTCACGTTCGTCATCGTCGGCCAGGGCGCCGAGCGGCCGTGGCTGGAGGCGCATATGCAACACGCCGAGTTCCCGGGCCTCCTCGAAGGATTGGCGCTGGCGTCGGCGTACGCGAACCTCGATCTGTTCGTCTTCCCCTCCCACTCCGACACGTTCGGCAACGTGGTGCAGGAGGCCCACGCCTCTGGCGTGCCCGCGATCGTCACAAACGAAGGCGGACCCAGGTTCCTCGTCGCCGACGGAGTCGACGGCTTCGTCGCGCGTGACGATCGGCATTTCGTCGAGTGCGTACTGAAGGCGATGGCCCCGGAGACCAATCTCCCGGTGATGCGCCTCTCGGCGCGCCGCCGCGCCGAAGACGCGTCGTGGGACCGCGTCTTCGACACGCTGTACCAGAACTACGCGGCGTGCCTGAGCTCTAGACGGACGCGGCCATCGATCGCCGGTGCTTCTCCAGACGCTCGAGATGCAGCTGCTCGTAGAGATCGAGCCACCGATCGGTGACCTCGTCCCACCTGTAGGCGAGTGCCGTGTGGCGCGCAGCCTGCTGGCGGCGGAAGCGCTCGTCTGGGTTCGACTCGAGCTCCGCAATCGCGGCGGCGAAGGCCTCCGGCGCGGCCTGCGTCAACCATGCGTTCGAATCGTCGAGGAACGTCAGGATGCCGCCGGCCCGCGGCGCCACGATGGCCGCCCCCGAGGCACAGGCCTCGAGCGGCGCAATGCCGAAGGGCTCGCGCGGATTCGGGTGCGTGAAGACGTCGCAGCTCGCGTACAAGGTCGCGAGCGCTTCGCGGTCCCGAACGTGTCCGAGGAAATGCACGTACCGACCACAGTCGGATCCGGCGAGCGCCTCGAGCTCGCGGCGGAGGGGCCCCTCCCCCGCCAGCACGAGGTGGTATCGCGGCGAGTGCCGCCGCAGCTCGCGCAGCAGTGCTGGAAGCATCCGCACGTTCTTCTCGGGCGACAGGCGCCCGACATAGAGCAGGAGCACCGCATCGTCAGGCGCGCCGATCCGCCGGTGCAGCGCACTCCGGTGGCTCCCCGCCTTCGATGGCGTGAACATGTCCGTGTCGACGCCGCGCGGCTGCACGTGAACGCGACGCTGATGACGTTCGGGCAGCGCACTGCGAACTTCGGCCGCGGTGTACTCGGAGTTGGCGAGAAAGTAGTCGAACTGCCGGCCGTGAATTCTCCGCATGTAGAGGGCGGACAAGCGCTGCCCCAGACCGCCGAGACCCAGGAACGCGGCCACGTTGTCGTCCACGCGTTCGCAGCCAGATCCAGCGAGCGTCGGCCTCCACTGCCCGTCCGAGCCGAGCAGCACCAGTCCGCTTCGGAGCAGCGAGGAGATGTAACAGAGCGAATACCTGTCGGCGATCTCGATCAGGTCAGGCTGCTCCCGCCTCAGGATCGTCCAGATCGCTCCCCGCGACGAGAAGAGGAACCGGTGCGGCAGAATGACGCGATACCGGCTGTCGAAGAACGGCATCCGCGGGGCGCGCAGGCGGTAGATGCGTCCGAAACTCCCCACGTCTTCGACCTCGGTGCGCGAGCCCGGCACCAGGAGCCGCAGGGGCTGCCGCCGCCGCTCGGCAGCGGCGAGCAGATTCTGGTAGAACGTGCGGACGCCGCCCGACGTATCGTGATACGCGTTGGTCAGGTGAAACGTCTTGATGCTCATCTCACGACCGGCGCGCCGCTCGGCCTCCACGACAGGACGATGGGCCACCTCGCATTCGGGCGTCTCGACACGTCTCGCGGCATCATACCGAGCCCGCGGGCGCTGACAAGGCTCGACTGGCCCCGAGACTCGACTAGCCTATAGCGTGAATGACGGCCGGCAGCTCGACCACGCAACTCGTCGCGCTCTTCGTCGTCGCTTCAGAAGACGACGGCGGCATGGCGCGCTCGGTATATCTGCTCGCCAGGGACGTGCGGCACTGGGGCGTCAGGCCGCACCTCGTGCTGCATCGGGAGGGCCGGCTCGGCCGGCGTCTGGATGCGTCCGGCCTTTCCTACGACATCGTGCCCGAGCTGATCGAAACGGGACTCAGAGGGCACGCCCCGGACGACCGCGGCGTGGGCGCGCTGCTCCGGAACGTCGGCCAGGCACCGCGAGCGGTGGTCCGGCTGCGCGAGATCGCCATGCGGGTCGGCGCCTCGGTCATCTACGCCCACGGCACGTGGAGCAGCTATCTCGCGGCCGGCGCGGGCATGGTTTCCCCGGAACCGCCGATCGTCTGGCACGTCCGCAACGACCATTCAGCAGCGCGGACGCGGTGGGGTGGGCGCACGCTTGCCCGTCTCGGCGGAGTCCGCGCGATCATCGCCGTGTCCGAGTCGGCTGCGTGGGCATACCGCGGATCGCGCTCTCCGGTGCACGTCGTTCTCAACGGCGTCGATCTGTCCGCAGCCAATGCGGCGACGATGAGTCCGGTGCCGCGCGGGGATCTCGGCATTGGCGCTGACCCCGACGCCACTGCGGTCGTCGTCGGCTTTGCCGGTCGGCTCGCCGCGCACAAGGGGATCGGCGTGCTGATGTCGGCCTTCGCGATCGCCGCGCGTCAACTGCCGGCGCTGCATCTGGTCGTCATGGGCGAGAGCGCGCGCTACGCCGCCGCCGACCAGATCGACCGGCTTCGTGCGCAGGCCGCAGCCATGGGGCTGGCGGCACGCGTCCACCTGTCAGGCTATGTCGAGCCGGTCGAGTCGTATCTCGCCGCCTGCGACCTCGTCGTCGTCCCTTCGGTATGCCGCGACAGCTGTCCGCGAACCGCGATCGAAGCGCTCGCCGTGGGCACGCCGGTCGTGGCCTCTCGCATCGGCGGCATTCCCGAGATCGTGCGCGACGGCGTGACCGGCAGACTCGTCACGCCCAACTCGCCCGCGGCGCTGGCAGACGCGCTCGTGGACCTCGGATCCAGCGCCGACCGCCGGCGCGCGATGGGAGCGGCGGCGAGGAACGATGCCGCGGAGCGCTTCGATTCGCGGCGGACGGCAGCGCGCGTCGCACAGATCCTGCACGGCATCTGCGGCTCGACCGCCGCGCCCGCCGCAACCTGAGATGGACGGCACTGCCGATCGGGAGAGCGACGGACGGTCGCAGGCGCCTGCGCGGAACAGCGTCGCCGAGCAGATCGCGCTGGTCCGTGCCATCGGCGCGAACGGGCTCACCGTCGCCGCGATGAGCGCACGTGCGCTGTTCGGCGTCCTGACCGCACGGCTGTTCGGCGGCCCGGCGCTCGGCGCCTTCGTTCTCGCGGCAACCTGGATCGACCTGCTGGGTCAGATCGGCGTGCTCGGGCTCGATTCCGGCGCCATGATCCGTTCGGCCCAGGCGCACGGCCAACACGACGGGCGCGCCGTGCGGCGCATCTTTCGCTTCGCGCTCGCCGTCTCCGCAGCGGCGAGCAGCCTGCTCGCGGCAGGCCTGATCGTGGCCGCCATGACGGGACAACTGCGGCAACTGCCCGGTGCCGGTGGCCTGGAGGCGCTCTTCATCGTCATGGCGCTCTCCTTGCCAGCGCTCGCGGTGGGGCGCGTGAGCGCCCAGGTCGCGCGTGGACTTCAGGTCGTGCATCACGACCTGTACGCACAGGGCACCGTCGGAACGGCCGTGATGGTCGCCGGGCTGTTGGCCGGTTATGCGCTGGGCGTTGGGCCGCTCAGCCCCGCGGTGGCGTTGACGCTGGGAACGATTACCGGAGGCGTGATCGCGTGGCGCATGACCTCGCGCCTGATCGAGCGGGAGCGCGCGTCGGGCCCGCCTGGACGCTCGACGGCGGGCGACGGTCTGGCGCGGTTCTCGCTGCCGATCGCCGCCTTTCACTTCGTCGACGTGCTGGCGATGCGTGCCGACGTCCTGCTGCTGGGCGTGTTCGTCGGCCGGAGCGCGGGCGTTACGGTTGCGGCACTCGGCGTCTATTGCGCGGTGTGGGAGGTCGCGGCCACACTCAGGAAGTTCCGCCAGGTCTTCGATCTCGCGCTGACCCCGGCCGCGGCCCGATCCCGGAGCCAGGCCGGCGAAGCCGGCGCCCGGCAGCAGTCGGGTCAGGTGGGCCGCTGGCTGCTTGCGCTCATCGGTCCGGCCGTCTGCGTCATGATGCTCGGGGCCGGCGCGATTCTGTCGCTGTATGGACCGGGCTTCGAGGCCGGCAGCTCGTGGCTGGGAGTGCTGGCCCTGGCGGCCGGCACCCGCGGGATCCTCGTCGCGCTCGACAGCCGCTTGATTGTCAGCCGGCCGGGACTCAACCTGTTGAATGGCGTGGTCGCTGTCTCGATGCAGGCCGGCGCATCCCTCGTGCTGATTCCGCGGCATGGTCCGATGGGCGCCGCCGCCGCCGCGCTCATGGCGGCCGTGGTCCGCGCGGTGATGACCGTCGTCCAGATCCGGATGCTGGAGCACTGGTGGTGGCCGGTGCCGGCGCTCAGGCGCCCGGCCGTCGCCATGGCCTTCGCGCTCGTCCCTGGCATCGTGGTGCACCAGGCATGGCCGGGCTCGATCGGCGCGTTGGCGTCAGCAGTCATCTTCGTGGCGGGATACATCGGCATGTGGAAGGTCGTCCGCCTGGACGCCGACGATCGGATGTTGATCAAGACCATCAGGGGACGTGTGCCACAGCTGCCCTGACGCAGCCCACGATCTGTCGAGCATGCACGCTCCCTCAACGCCTCCGGATCGACGCTCACTCGTGGCAGCCGGACGATACCTGCTCGCGCATCCGGTCGAGATCGTCCTCGAGCGCTGGAACTGGAAGTCGTCGCTGCTCAGTTGCGTCTTCCGCGGGTTGATCTTCTTCACCGTCAACATCGTCGCCGGGTTGGACGCCGCGGTGGCCGCGATGCTGACCGAAATGGCTTATCGCGCGATCGTCACCGGCGCCTTCGCGTCGCTCACGCAGTGGTTCAGGCTCGTGGAGCCGGCCTGGTTGGGCGCGCTGACGGTCATGATCCTGGTGCCTGGACTCAATCAGGGGCTCAGCTTCCTGGTGCACTGGCTGTCGGGCACGGCGGAACTGGCGCTGAGCCTGCTGGTGTCCTTTGCGGTGTCTGCCGTCTCCGCATGGTTCAACTTCTCGATCATGCGGCAGGGCGTCTTCATCGTCGAGCCCGGAAGCGCGTCGCTCTGGCGAGACCTGGCGACGTTCCCGAGCGCGGTCGCGAATCTGTTCCGCGCGTCACCGCGGTCGTCGATCGTGCTCTTCGTCGCGGCCGGGCTGCTCCTGCCGGAGACCGCGGCGGCACAGACGCGTGCGGCTCTCACGGGAACCATCGAGGGCACCGTGAGCGCCGGCGTTTCGGCCAGCGGCAGTCCCCGTCGCGCCGATGCCTCCGACGACGCGGACGCGCCGGCGACCCGGCTGCCAAACCTCGTCGTCGAGCTCGTTGCCGAGCCCACGCGGGTGATTGCAACCACAGTGACCGACGACGACGGAGCCTTCATCTTTCGAGAGGTTCCTCCGGGGAGATACGCGATCCGGGCGCAGGCGACCGAGACCGGACGCGTGGAGAGCGTGGCCGTCGACGTCGAAGCAGGCGGAGTGACGCCGGTGGCGCTCACGCTCGCGCTGACCGAGCAGGTGATCGTGGCGAGCCCCGCCGTTCCGGCCGACAACGCCAGTCCCGCGCAAGCGGTGTCGGGACGTCTGACCGAGCGGCTTCCTGTCGCCGATGACGTGCGCGCCCTGCTGCCGCTGCTCCCCGGCGTGGTCCGAGGGGCGGATGGCCGGATCCAGATGAAGGGCGGCCAGCCGACGCAGGGGGACTATCAGGTCAGCGGGGCATCGGTCACCGATCCATCCACGGGCGACTTCGCGTTCGCGCTGCCGAGCGGCGCGGTCGAATCCGTCCAGGTGCTGGCCGATCCTTTCGCCGCCGAATACGGACGGTTCACGTCTGGCGTCACCGAGATCGTCACGCGCAGCGGCGGGAGCCGGTGGCAGGTGACGCCGAACAGCTTCATCCCGCGCGTGGCGTTGCGCAGGGACGGGCTCTGGGGGGTGAACCTGCGATCGTTCACGCCGCGAGTCGTCGCTGCCGGTCCGCTCGTTGCGGACCGCCTCTTCCTGGCGCAGAGCGCGCACTATCGCTTCATCAATACGCCCCTCACGGGCCTTGACGGAGATCCAACCATCGGCCTCCGAAGCCTCGACTCCTACACGAGGCTGGACACCGCGACGATCGGCCATCACCAGGCAACGGCGGCGCTGGCGATCTTCCCGCGTACGCTGGAGCACGCGGGCCTCGACGCCTTCCATCCATACGAAGTCACCACGACCGTGCGCCAGAGGGGCTTCAACGCCGGGCTCGTGCACAGGTGGGCGCGCGGAACGGACGCCGCGGTCGAATCGATGGTGAACGTGAAGAAGTACGACGCCTCGATTGCCGCCGGCGGCAACGCTCCGATGGTGCTGACACCGGAGGGGACCCGCGGACATTTCTTCAACGACCAGGCTCGGAACACCGACAGCGTCCAGGGCCGCACGACGTTCACGCGGGCCGTCGAGAGGAACAACGGCCGAGGGCACCTGTTCAAGGCTGGCGTCGACTTCATGTGGAGCGGTTACACGGGCCGGAGCACGAGCCGGGCGATCGAGATTCGGCGCGGCGACGGTACGCTCGCGCGGCGCATCGGCTTCGGGCCGGCGTCGCGTCAGGACGTCAGCGGGAAGGACCTCGCCCTGTTCGCACAGGACCGGTGGCGGACGTCGAAGACGCTGACCCTCGAACTGGGTCTTCGCGCCGATCGCGACGGCGTCACCACACGCATCGGATGGTCGCCCCGCGCGGGGCTGGCTTACACGCCGGGCGGGACGGGGCGGACGGTCTTGCGTGGCGGCGCGGGTGTCTTCTATCAGCGCACGCCCCTCAACGTCGGCGCCTTCACGTCGTACGAGCCTCGAACGATCGAGCGGTTCGGCCCGGACGGGGTCACGCCCCTGCCAGGTGCCACCACGTTCGCGCACGAGCGGGACGCGCTGCGGATGCCGAGCAGCGTCGTCTGGAACGCGGGCTTCGACCGCCAGATCCGCCCGTGGTTGGTGCTGAGAGTGAACCATCTCCGCCGCACGACCTCACACGACTACATCGTCCAGCAGACGACCGGGGCGCAGGGGTCCGCGCTGAGGCTGGACAGCACCGGGCGCGCCCGCTACTGGGAACAGGAGGTGACTCTTCGCTACCTTCACGATCAGCGGCACGACCTGACCGTCTCATACGTCCGCTCGCGCGCGATGGCTGATGCCAACGCCTTCGACCTCTTCTTCGGCAACGCACGCGCGCCGATCGTGCTGCCGAACGAGTTCACGCTCTCGAGCATCGACGTGCCGAATCGGCTTCTGGCGTGGGGCACCATCGGTATCGGGGCGAAGTGGGACGTGCTTCCCGTGTTCGAGATCCGGAATGGATTTCCGTTCTCGGCCGTCGACGAGGAGCAGGATCTGGTCGGTTCGCGCAACCGGGCCGGACGCTTCCCCGTGATGGCGTCGCTTGATGTCGCGATTCAGCGTGGTATGCGAATCCGCGGACACCGGATGCGCGTGGGCCTCCGGATCTTCAACGCCCTGAACAGAGGCAACTACCGCGACGTGCAGACCAACGTCGACGCCTCGACCTATGGCGGGTTGTTCAATCCCGCCCAGCGCGGCTTCGGCGCGACCTTCTGGATCGATCCATAGGCGCCGGCCAGACCGACCAGCAGCCGGCCGCGGCGCGAGAGGCCGAGATCCACCCGCACCAGCTGGCGCGCGCGATCGGTCCACTTGAACTTGTAGCGCTCGACACCGCGCAGGAACTCGAACGTCGAGAGCTTTCGATCGAACGCGTACTTCACGACCTGGCCCATCAGGACCGTGCCGACGCTCTCGCGGTCCCAGTCCGGGTCGATGCCTCCCTGGTAATAGTGCAACCGCGAACCATGCTCGAAGCAGTAGAGCGTCGCGACCGTGCGGCCGTCGACGCGCAGCCTGAACAGCCGCAGCGCACCGGCGTCGAACATGATTCGGCTCACTTCTCGATGAAACGCGCCGCGGCGCGTCGCGACGAAGCGCGTCCGAGCGCGCCTGCCCGCGAACCGCCTCGCGTGCAGCGCAAAGACGTCGTCCAACGCGGACGGCAGCTCGGATGCGAGCTCCACCCAGTCGAAACGGGCGCCGGACCGCTCCATGAACCGCCGCGTTCGCCGTCGAAGCGCCTGCCGGAAGCCGCGGCTCCTCGACGCGAGGTAGTCGTCCCACGAACCGGCTACCGGAAGATACGGGCACACATGCGTGCACTGGACCGCCAGCGACCACCCCTGCCGTCGCGCGAGGGCGCGCATCCGATCGACGACGGCCGCGTCAGCCGCCACGTCGCCGATGCAGATGCGGTCGAACGACAGCGACTCCCGCGCGTGGGCCACGAGCAGCGGCAGCACCTCGTCGCTGGCCGGATCGCGTTGCGGCACGTCCATGTCGTCGCTCGATTCGTGCGGAGACCCCAGGAGACGCAGGGTCCGAACGATCCTGGCGGACGTCTTCACGTACGCGGGCAGCACGCCGGCGAGACGTTGGCGGTCCCGAAGGGTGACGATCGCGAGCTCTCGTCCCGGGCGGCGCTCCCCGTAGTGCAGCCACCACGCGAACAGCCACTCCCAGGTCAGGAACGGACTTGCGGCACCTCCGGCCGCCAGAAGATCGGTCCAGTCGGACCGGAGCGCGCGAAATCCTCCGACCGACGAAATGACCTCGCGACGCAGATCCTCGTCCGGGGTCGTGGACGTTCGGGCGGATGCCGCGGAAGCCGCTGCCGCCTGGAGACCGGCCGGCGTTTCGGGCGTATCAGCAGGTAACATCGTCGGCCAGCGCCGCATGGGTCGAGAGACCGCAGTTGCGGCGCACGTCGAGTTGAAGGTCATGCACGGAAGAGACGGAAGCCGGCACGAAGAATTCGACGACCCTCAGGTCCACGTGCTCCGAGACGTCTCGGAGCTGGAGCACCGGCTCGACGACTGGACCGACCTCGCTCGTGAGAGCCTCGAGCCCAATGCCTTCTGGGAGCCGTTCTTCCTGCTTCCCGCCCTTGCGCATCTGGGACACCGCCACCGCTTTCGGCTCGTGACCGTCGAGGTCGCCGAACGGCGCTCCGGGCGCCGCGCCCTCGGCGCCCTCTTTCCGTTCGAACTGAGGCGATATTATCGCGGCGCGCCAATTCCAGTCCTCTCGCTGTGGCGCCACCGGTATGCCTTCCTGGCTACTCCGCTGATCCGGGCGTCCTGCGCGGGCATCTGTCTCGACGCCTTGTGCACCTGGCACGCGCGAGGGCCCTTCCGCCGCGGGCTGCTGGAGCTTGGTGACATGCACGGCGGCGGTCCCGTCATGGAGGCGCTGACCGCCTCGGCCGCGCGCGTGGGCCACCTGGTGGTGACGACGGACAGCTATCGGCGCGCGTTTCTCCAGCCGGCCCGCACCGCAGACCGCTACATGGCCGACGCCATTGCCGCGCGGCGCCGGAAGGAATATCGGCGCCAGTTGAACCGGCTGCGCGATCGTGGCTCGGTGGCGTTCAGCGATCTCGCGGCGAACGACGATGCGGAGCCGTGGCTTCGGGCGTTTCTCACGCTCGAACGCGCCGGGTGGAAGGGCCGGCGCGGCAGCGCCATGCTTTCGCGCGGACATGACGGCTTCTTCGAGGCGATGGGGCGCGGGGCGCACGCCAACGGCCAGCTGATCATGTCCCGGCTGACACTCGACGGACGCCCTGTTGCGATGAGCTGCCAGTTCGTCTCCGGAGGGGGAGCGTTCGCGTTCAAGATCGCGTACGACGAAACGCTCGCACGCTACTCGCCTGGCGTGCTGCTTGCGCTGCACACCCTCAGGCTGCTGCACGATCGAGAAGACGTGGCGTGGGCCGATTCGTGCGGAAAGCCCGGCAACATGCTCACGCCGCTCTGGACCGGCCGCAGGGAGATTCGGACCGTCATCGTCGGGTCGAACCGGTTCCCGTCGCACACCGTCGCGCGGGCGGCGGGGACGTGGCGGCGGCTGACCGCGCGCTTCAGCGGTCTACCACCCAGCCCTGGCGATCGCAGCCTGCACGTACCCCAGCCCGGACACGCGAGCGACGTTGACACGACGCAGTTCCGTCAGCCGTGAGGACGGTCCGTTGAACCCGGCGATCTGGGTAGCAGCGCCCTGGTATCCGGCATCGATCAGCATCTGTCCATGCGTCGAGCTGAAGTCGAGCCGGCCGCCGTTTGGATAGCTGAAGAGCTCGCACGGACGATCGAGCTCGCGTTCGATTGCCAGCTTCGAGCGGACGATCTCGTCGCGCGCCTCGTCGTCTGTGAGCGCGGTGAGCACGGTGTGGCTGCATCCGTGAGAGCCGATCTCGATGCCGGCGTCGGCGAGCTGGCGCACGTCATCCCACGCAAGCAGATCGTGGCAGCCTGGCTCAGCCCAGTGCCGCGCGACGCCACCGGAGTCGCCGGCTGGCGCCTCGCACGACACACGGAGCCGCCGCAGCAGCTCTGCGCGAGCGGCCGGGCCCACCCGCTTCAGCCGCGTGGTGATGGCGCGAGCGGCCCGCTCTCGAGCGGAGACGGTGCGGAGCGGATACGGACGCGCGTCGCCAAATGGCGACGCGAGCATGTCGACGGGGGTTTTCAGAACGAGAAGGGCGACTTCGTCCGTCCAGAGCAGACCGCCTCCGACATAGTCCGCGCAGACGAAGACGGTGGCTGGCGCTCCGCGCCTGCGCAAGATCGGGAGCGCCGTCTGCAAGACGTTGCGAAGGCCATCGTCGAAGGTAATCACGACCCCGCGCTCCGGCAGCGGACTCCGCCGCTGCAGCGAGCCAACGACGTCGGTCAGCCGCAGGAACCGATAGTGGTGCGAGAGCCAGCGAAGTTGAGCGTCGAACGCCGCCGCATCGACGGACTGACGAGTGACGTAGCTGTCGGCCGAACCTCGGGCCACGCCGTGGTAGGTGAGGATGAGCACGCGCGACCGCGTCAGCCATCGCTGCGCCGCGGGCCAGCCGGTCCACGGCACGAACGGTGCGAACGCACGTTTCAGGCGCACCCGGCGGGCGTAACCCATCAGTGAGCTTGTACTGGCTGGACGCGCCTTGACACCAGCAAAAACGGTGCGCTAACGTCAGGCGCATTTCCGAGTCCACTCTCGCTACGGCAGATCCGCTTCCCTATTCGGGCGTGAGCCTGCCTCCTGCGGAACGCGGCCTCAGAGGCCGTCTTCTCGTCGACGCATCGCTTCTCGCGGATGAGGGCCGGCTGCTCTCGGACGTTTCCATCGCCGGGCTGCCGCTCCTGTCGCGTCAGCTGCGGTGTCTGCGCGACGCGGGGATCGACGCGATCGACGTCACAGGTGAGGCGGCGGACCTGGACGTGCTCCGACGCGCACTCGCGCGGCTGCCTCGAGCGGAGGTCCGGGGTGCCCGGGTGACGGCCGCGACACGGGTGGACGCGGAAGACGCGGAAGACGCGTCGGACACTCTGACGCTGCCCGCGGGTCTCATCATCGATCCCCGCGCTCTCCGGCAGGCGATTCAGCTTTTCGGCGCGCGCGATCGCACCGTGATCGTCGTCGATCGTTTCGCCGACAACTACCCGGCGTCGGCGAAATCGCCGTTCATCGTCGGCGCGCCAGGCGGCCAGGACGGCCGAACGGTCGAATCGTCGGAGGCGTCAGAGGCGTCAAAGGCGTTCGATGCGTTGGGGCGGGAGACGCTGACGCCCATCGGCATCACCCTGCAGCGCTGTGCGACAGCCGGCGACGGGGGATCGGACGCGGGAGCAGCAGTGCTGCTCGATGTCGGACGCTACGCGTGGCATCGCGTGCGCAGCACCGCGGACGCCCGCGAAGCAACGTGGAAGGTCCTCCTCAGCACGATCAAGCCGACCGACGGCATGTATGCGCGGACGAATCGGCGCGTGTCTCTCCGCATCAGCCGGCTCCTGCTTCCTACGTCGGTCACGCCCAATCAGGTCACGTTGTTCACCCTGGTGTGCAGCGGCATCGCCGGCGCGGTGATGGCGGGCGGATCGTATCTGTCGTTCGTCGCGGGGGGGTTCCTCACATGGTTTGCGAGCATGCTCGACGGCGTGGACGGAGAGCTCGCGAGGGCGAAGTTCGAGGCGACCGAGCTCGGCCACTGGCTCGAGATGGCATGCGACTACGCGTTCTATCTGGCAGTCGTGAGCGGATACGGCGTGGGGTTCTATCGGGCGAGCGGATCACCTGTCTGGCTGCAGCTGGCGCTCGCCGGCCTCGTGGGCGTGGTGCTCAGCTTCGCCGCCGTGGCGTACAACAAGCGCGACTACGCACGGCGCGAGCCGGATGGCGAATACTACGTGGCGTTCCAACGCACGACCAGCGCGCACGCGTCGAACCCGGTGCACCTGTTCACACGCTACTGCACCTTTCTCGTGTCGCGCGGCGCGTTCCCCTATTTCATCACGGCCTTCGCGGTCCTCGGCCTGTCGAAGCTGATGTTCCTGATGGTGCTGGTCGGCACGCACCTGTCGTGGATGCTGACGCTCTACGCGGGACGTCTCAAACCGAGCCTGACGCCGACCGCTCCGGCGGCGCCGGTGCGCGCTCGGCCCGCGGCGGAGGCATGAGATGAGCGCGTCCCCGCGGCGGGTGGTCCTCGCAGCGAGCGCGTCGGAGTCGTGCGAGTACCTGCGGAGCACGTGGCGCCAGATGCTGCTGGCGACGCTGCCGGCGAAGTACGCGCGCCTGCTCGGCGTGGACTGGTCGACGCAGGTCGACGTGGCCGCCGACGGCCAGGCGTCGTACGTGCCGCACGGCCTGCGCGTCGTGGAATCGCTCCTCCTGCAGCGGATTGCCGCGTCGGATATCGCCGTCTGCTACCCGGACCAGCTCGATCGCTTCGTCGGCGACGACACGCGCGTCGTCGGGATTCACGCGCACAACCCGCTGGGCATCACCTTCGCCGCGGACGTCTACTCGCACCTGGCGGGTTCGGCCGCCGAACCGATCAACGCGGCGGAGTTCAAGCGTCTGATCCTGCATCCGCGGCTCCGCGCCCGCCGCCCGCACATGAAGATCATCGTCGGTGGACCGGGCGCCTGGCAGATCGAGAAGATGGGCCTGCAGGATGAGTGGGGCATCGACACCATCGTGCACGGCGAGGCCGAGGACGTTGTCGGCGACCTCTTCGACGCCGCGCTCCGGGGCGAATCGCTGCCTCGGCGGGTCGAGTGCGGGAGCCCGCGCCTCGATCGCATTCCGCGCATCCATCACCGTTCGACCTTCGGCGCGGTCGAGATCACGCGGGGCTGCGGCCGCGGCTGCCGCTTCTGCTCGATCGCCCTGCGACGCGGCAAGAGCTTTCCGCTCGAGCACATCGTCGAGAACGTGCGTACGCAGGTCGCCGAGGGCGCCGATACGATCCTGTTCGTGACCGAGGATCTGTTCCTGTACGAACAGGGTCCTCTGTTCGACACCAACGTGCCTGCGCTCAAGCGTCTCTTCGAGGCCGTCGCGGCGGTGCCGGGCGTCCGGTACGTCTCCCTCACGCATGGCACCATGGCGCCGGTGCTCGTGAAGCCGACCATGGCCGAGGAGCTCGCGCCGATTGCCGTGGGGCGAAGCGTGCATCAGCACCGCGCGTCGACGCACCCGGACAAGCGCTACCAGACGCTCTTCATCGGCATCGAAACGGGGTCGCCGAGGCTGTTCGCCGAACACATGAAGGGCAAGGCCTACCCGTTCAGGCCGGAGCAATGGCCGGACGTCGTGCTGCGCGGGATGGAGATCCTCAACAAGAGCAACTGGTTTCCCTTCTGCACCTGGATCCTCGGTCTGCCGGGCGAGACCGACGACGACACGAAGCGGTCGCTGGACCTGCTGCACGCCCTCAAGGGCGCAAAATGGTCAGTGGTGCCGACGCTGTTCGCACCGCTGGAAGACACGCGGCTCGAGAGCGCGGAAGGCAAGCGCCTGGTCACGATGTCCGATCTGCAGTGGGAGTTCTTCTTCACCTGCTGGCGGTACAACCTCGACTTCTTCCGAAACGACATCCGGACGCAGTGGTCGTTCAACCTGGGCATTCCGCTCTATTACTACGGCATGGGGCGACAACGCTTCGGCGACGGCATCAAGTATCCGCTCTGGCGTCTGGCGCACGTGCCGGAGCGACTGCTTCGGCGAAAGCTGTACCTGGATCTCGACCAGGAGCCGGCGATGCGCGTGCCGGACCTCGTCCCCATCCCGCAACAGCGGCTGCGGATCGCGATCCCGGAGACCGAGGGACTCCTCCACTAGGGCGATGCTCATCCTCGGCATCAACGCCGGGCACTGCGCGACAGCCTGCCTGGCCGAAGACGGCCGGGTCGTCGGCTGCGTCAGCGAAGAGCGGTTCTCCCGCATCAAGAATCACGCGGGCCTGCCTCTGCGATCCATCCAGTCGGTGCTGCGCGAACACGGAGCGTCGACAGCCGATCTGGATGCGGTCGTCATGGACAACAACCTCGCCGGGACACCACGCTTCGGCGACTGGTTCCTGGAACGGTACCGGCATCCATCTCTCTGGCGGCGGCTCGCCGCGGAGTGCGGCTACCGCTTCCCGCGCCTGTTCGGCGCCTATCTCGACCTGAGGCGTCCGGTCGACCGGCACGGGATGACCCGGAACGCCGCGCGCCTGGGGCCGCACGTCGCCGGAATGCTCGGTGTCGAGCCCGCCAGGGTTCACGTCATTCACCATCATCTTGCCCACGCGCTCGCGCCCTGTTTCAACCTGCCGCGGGGCGAGACGCTGGTCTTCACCCTGGACGGCGAAGGCGACCGCGTGTGCGCGTCTGTGAACGTCTTCGATGGGCAGACGCTGCGCGTGCTCGCGCGGACGGATCGATCCGCATCTCTCGGATATCTCTACGGACTGGCCACGCTGCACCTGGGCATGAAGCCGCTCGAGCACGAGTTCAAGGTCATGGGGCTCGCGCCGTACGCCAGACAGGAGGACGTCGACCCTGTCTACGAGACGCTGCGGGGGGTGCTCGGTGTCGACGACACGCTGCGGTTCCGGTCGCGCTTCCACATGCACTTCGCCGACCGCTTCTTCGCCAGGGAGCTCCGCCACGCCCGCTTCGATGCGGTGGCGGGCGCGGTTCAGCGTCTCTCTGAGACACTGGTCACCGACTGGGTCCGGCTGGCCATCGGCAGGACCGGCATCCGCCGCATCGCGGTGTCCGGCGGCGTCTTCATGAACGTGAAGATCAACAAGGTGCTCGCCGAGCTGCCGGAGGTGGAGCACCTCTTCGTCATGCCGAGCTGCGGCGACGAATCCAACGCGATCGGCTCGTGCCTGTACGGATATCGACACCTCTGCGACGAACGAGGCGTCGCGTTCGAGCCCACGCCGCTGCGCTCCCTGTATCTCGGACCAGACTGTTCGCGCGCCGACGTGGACCGGCTGATACGGGAGCGTGACCTCGGCGCGTCGTACGAGATCAGCGAGCCGGCGGACGTCCATGCGGAGACGGCCGCTCTCCTGGCCCGCGGCGACATCGTTGCGCGCTGCGCGGGACGCAGCGAGTGGGGCGCGCGGGCGCTGGGCCATCGATCGATCCTCGCGCACCCCGGCCACGCGGCCATCGTCCGTACGTTGAACACCGCCATCAAAGGCCGCGACTTCTGGATGCCGTTCGCGCCTTCGATCCTCAGCGAAGACGCCGCCCGGTATCTCCGGAATCCGAGCGGGATCGACGCGCCGTACATGTCGATGGCGTTCGACGCGACATCCGACGCGACGCACGACCTGCCCGCCGCGATGCACCCCTACGATCGGACGATGCGGCCGCAGGTCGTGTGCCGGGAGTGGAGTCCGGACTACCACCGGGTCATCTCGCGCTTTCGCGAGCTGACGGGGATTGGCGGCGTGCTGAACACCTCCTTCAACGTCCATGGAGAACCGAACGTGCTGACGCCGGAAGATGCGCTGCACACGATGGACGTGTCCGGGCTGGAGTACCTGGTGCTGGGCACGCACCTGCTGAAGAAGCGCCGCCTCGGCGCGCGCGACGCGGGCCCGCTCCCGACGACCCCGGCTGCGCGTTGAACGGATCCTTCATCCACCGCGCGAACGGCTCGCGAGGCACCGCGGCCTACACCGATCGATAGAGAGATGCCTGTCTCGACACCGGCGGGCGGGACGCGGGGTCGAACTGCCCTATACTTTGATCACAAAACACACCGCTGATCTCAAGACACACAGCGTCACACGCTTTCGTCCACGACTCATCGCCGATCGTCGCCGCCTGGACGGCAGCCATCCGCGCCCAGGCCTATCCGGCCCGTGGCGCAGAAGGGAACTGGGACCGATGCTACGAACGTGCACACTGCCGGGCGTGATCACACTGATGGCTCTGATGACATCGCCGCTCTCGGCGCAGCCAGCGCGGCCGGACGCGCGCGGGAGCTCCGATCACCAGGTGCTGTCTCGCTACCCGGGTTCACGCATCCAGTCGTATTCCCAGGTCGACTTCGACGAGTACAAGCTGGCGCTCGGCGTCGAGAACAACGCACCGGCCAACGTGCAGCAGCTGGAAGGGCGCGTCACGAAGATTTCGTACGCGAATCCGGCCGGCCGCTCCGCGCTCGAGATCTATCGCAACTACGAGCAAGCCCTGCGCGGTTCCGGGTTCGAGACGCTCTGGAGCTGTGCGGCGGACGCCTGCGGCCGGGCCATGAACTGGCAGCGGTTCAACGGACTCTGGGCGTCTGGACGGACGGGCGACATCAGACAGCTCGTCGTGCGCGGCCGCGTGGACGATCAGACGGTGACGGTCGCTCTTGCCGTGAACACGGCGGGCACGGCGGTCCACGTCATCGAAGCGAAGTCCATGGAGGGCGGTCTGGTCACCGCTTCGGCTGCCGAACTGGCCGCGGGGCTCGACCGCGATGGCCACATCAGCGTCTACAACATCTTCTTCGACACCGGGAAAGCGGATCTGAAGCCGGAGTCGAAGGCGGCGCTCGACGAGGTCGCCGGACTGCTGAAGACGAGGCCGAATCTGCGCGTCATGGTGGTGGGACACACGGACTCCACCGGCGCGTTCGACATGAACATGAAGCTGTCGTCCGACCGTGCCGCGGCGGTCGTGAAGGAGCTCGCCGGCACGTATGGCGTCGAGGCCGGCCGCCTCAGCGCGCACGGCGCCGGCCCCCTCGCACCGGTCGCCTCCAACCGCACGGAAGACGGCAAGGCCAAGAACCGGCGCGTGGACCTGGTCGAGCAGTAGGCGTCGCCCGAAGGCGGGCGCGTCCGTCCTGGCGAGCGGATCAGCTCACTTCCATTACGCCGACCCGCCGGTCCTTGCGGCGGCTCTCGACCGTGTTGCGAACGAACTCTCTCACCTGACGCGGCTTGGCAACCGCCTGGATGACGATGGTCGGCGTCGTGACGTCGTTCGTGTTGATGATCACGTTGCCCAACCCAATCAGGCGCATGAGGAACGGTTCCACGACGACCGTGTCCCTCACGCGAAACAGCTCGAGCTCGTCAGTCCGCCTGGTCAGGACGCCCTCACTGAGAAACAGCCGCTGCGACGTCAGCGTGTAGCCCCTGGCCCGCGTCCTCAGATAGGCGACGATGGCGTAGACGAGGGGGACGACGAGCCAGCACAGCAGGATGCCAGCGGCGAACGCCCAGAAGTTCGTCCACTGCGACGGCCGTCCCTCCCAAATGACCTCTTCATCCGCCACGAGTGCCTCCGTGCGCGATGCCGACGTACGAGATCGCGCCGCGAACATTTCGACCGACAGCGGCCCTGATTCCCAACCTCGGCCGTAGCGGCGCAGAATCGCACGACAGGAAGCGGACTGCAAGCCCAATCACCGCCGCGGGCGGACCGAGGGGCTGTTGTCCGCCGCCGCGCGCCGTCGTACAGTCAGCGAGCCCGGGCGGGGCACGAGACCCTCCCCAAGGACGACTTCCCCACTCGGCATTCGATCATCTCGAGGAAGCCATGAGCGACACGATCAAGTATCTGCTCGACGAATCTCGCATCCCGAAGGTCTGGTACAACATCGCGGCCGACCTGCCGGCTCCGCCGCCGCCCGTGCTCCATCCGGGGACGATGAAGCCGGTGGGACCGGACGATTTGGCGCCGCTCTTCCCGATGTCGCTGATCCAGCAGGAGGTCTCGACCGAGCGCGAGATCCCGATTCCGGAGCCCGTCCGCGACGTGTACCGCCAGTGGCGGCCGACGCCGCTGTTCCGCGCCCGGCGGCTCGAGCAGGCGCTCCAGACGCCGGCCCGCATCTATTACAAGTACGAAGGCGTCAGTCCGGCGGGCAGCCACAAGCCGAACACCGCCGTCGCACAGGCCTTCTACAACAAGGAAGCGGGCGTCCGGAAGATCACGACCGAGACCGGCGCCGGGCAATGGGGCTCGTCGCTCTCGTTCGCCGGCGCGCTGTTCGGGATCGACATCCAGGTGTTCATGGTGCGGGTGTCCTACAACCAGAAGCCCTACCGCCGTCTGTTCATGGAGACCTTCGGCGCGAAGTGCATTCCCAGCCCTTCGATGGAGACCAACTACGGGCGCTCCGTGCTCGCGCACATGCCCGACAGCCCGGGCAGTCTCGGCATCGCGATCTCGGAGGCCGTTGAAGTCGCGGCTACGCACGACGACACGAAATATGCCCTCGGGTCGGTGCTGAACCACGTGCTCCTGCACCAGACGATCATCGGCCAGGAGGCGATCGAGCAGCTCGACATGGCCGGCGACTACCCCGACATCGTCGTCGGCTGCACCGGCGGCGGATCGAACTTCGCCGGCATCGCCTTCCCGTTCATCGGCCAGTCGCTGCGAGGAGGGCGTCGCGTGCGCGTCGTCGCGGTCGAGCCGGCGGCGTGCCCGAGCCTGACTCGCGGCGTGTACGCGTATGACTTCGGCGACACCGGCAAGATGACTCCGCTCGCGAAGATGCACACGCTCGGATCCTCGTTCGTCCCTCCGGGGTTTCACGCCGGCGGACTCCGGTACCACGGCATGGCGCCGCTCGTGTCGCACGTGAAGGAGCTCGGCCTCATCGAAGCCCGGGCGGCTCTGCAGACGCAATGCTTCGAAGCCGGTGTGCTGTTCGCGCGGTCCGAAGGGATCGTGCCAGCGCCCGAAGCGAACCACGCGGTGAAAGGCGCGATCGACGAGGCGGTGAAGTGCCGGGAGGAGGGCATCTCGAAGGCGATCCTCTTCAACCTCTGTGGACACGGCCACTTCGACATGACGGCCTACCAGGACTACTTCGCAGGCAAGCTCGAGGACCGCAGCTACGACGAAGCGGAGCTCGCGATGGCGCTCGCCGGTCTGCCGTCGGTCCCGCCGAGGGCCTGACGCGTCCGGTCACTGGCAACGGGCACGCCGAACGAGCGCGGAACGAGGATGAGCCTGCGCCAGCGACTCCTGCGTACGACGAGCACGGGCGAGTTCATTCCCGAGGTCGATGGACTCCGGACGCTGGCGATCGGCGCCATCGTCCTCCACCACATCACGGCGTCGTACCTGCGCACGACGAAGCGGCTCGGCGAGGTGGCCCTGCCCGCCCAATGGTGGGACGTCTTCCCGAGATCGAAGGCGGTCGCCGTCGGCTACGCCGGCCACTTCGGCGTGCCGCTGTTCTTCGTCCTCAGCGGCTTCATTCTCGCGCTGCCGTTCGCGCGCGCCTTTCGGACAGGAGCGCCGCGGCCGAACCTCGCGGCGTATTACCTGCGGCGTGTCGTCCGCCTGGAGGCGCCCTACGTCGTCAGCATGATCGTCGCGTTCGGCGCGATCGTGCTGACCAATCCCGGGTGGCGGACATTCGTGCCGCACCTGTGGGCGAGCCTCGCCTATCTGCACGGGTGGATCTTCGGGCAGGCGAGCTGGGTCAATGGTGTGGCCTGGTCGCTCGAAGTGGAGGTCCAGTTCTATCTGGTGATGCCGCTGCTCGCGCTGCTGCTCGCGATCCCGTCGCGGTTCTGGAGACGGGCGCTGATCTCGGGTGCGACCGTGGGCCTGGCCTGGATGGCGCTGCACTTCATCCGCGACGAGACGCATCCGCGGCTCGCGATGAGCCTGCTCAACTACCTGCACTTCTTCCTGGCCGGCCTTCTCCTGGCGGACGTGTACGACACACGAGCCGCCGAGCTCCCTCGAGCCTGGTGGGGCGACGCGCTGTCAGGCGCGTCCGGCGCGGCGATCTTTCTGATTCTGACCAGGCGCTACGACTACTACTACCTGACGCCGCTGCTGATCGTCGCGCTGTACGCCGGCCTCGCAATTGGACGTGTGGGGCACGCGTGCATCACCAACCGCTGGATCGTCGTGATCGGCGGCATGTGCTACACGATCTATCTCTATCACTTCCTGATCATCGAACTGCTGGCGCCGTGGACGATGACGCTGTCCTCGCGGGCGGTGCCGCTCTCGATGGACCTCTTCATTCAATGTGTGCTGCTCGTGCCGCCTGTCGTCCTGGTGTCCACTCTCCTGTACGTCGTCATCGAAAAGCCGTTCATGGTGCTCAGCCGAGTGGTGAGCCGGCGCGTCCGCGGGCGCGGCAGCGAAGACGTCGGACGCAAGGGCGGAGCCGCGGGGGAATCGGCCGTCGAGCGGCACGCCGACGGCCCGATGCGGCGTGATCCGCTGGCCCGCTCGTGGGCCGACAGCAGCGTGCATCTTGCGTGGTGCTGGGCCGTCGTCGTGTGTTGCGCCCCGTTTCTCGTCTTGGCCGCCTGGAACAGCTGGGCGCCGTACTCGCTTTGGTTCGACGAGCTGTACTCGGCGACCGTCGTGAGCGAGACGTGGGCGAGTGTGGCGCGTGCCGTCGCTGGCGAGGCCACGAATCCACCTCTCTACCTCACCGTCCTCGCCCTTTGGGCGCGTGAAGCCGGCATCTCTGAACCTGCCCTGCGGCTCTTCAGTCTCCTCTGTGCGTTCGGAGCGTTCGGGATCTTCGTCAGGGCCGGCCGGCGCCTCGCTCCCGCTGCGGCTGTTGCCGGATCGATCTTCTTCGTCAGCTGCTGGCTCTTCAGCTACTACGCGCAGGAGGTGCGGCCGTACGCCCTTCTCCTGTTGATCTCGACGATCGCAACCGTGCTCGACCGGAGACGGGCCGATACGCGCGAGACCGTCACCGACCCGCTGTGGTACGGCGTGCTCATCGTGCTGGCGCTGGTGCACTATTTCGGTCTGCTCTACGGTGCCGTGCTCATGGTGGGAGACCTGCTGCGGGCCGGCATCGACCGCCGCCGGATCGGCCGCGCGGCGATCGCCGGCATGCTCATGTGTGCCTGGCCGCTGGGCGCACTGGTGTCCGGCGGTCTGGCCGACAGTCTTGGCGGGGCGTTCTGGATCCAGGTGAACGGGCCGCTCGAGACCGCCGCGATCGCTGCCGCGGCGCTGTTCGGGTTGTCAGACGGACCGGTCAGCGATTCCTTCATGTTTCTCGCATCGCACGTCCGATGGCTGTGGGGCGTCGTGCTGGCCGGTGCCGCTGTCTGGGCCTGGATCGTCGCGGACGAAACGAGCCGTTCCCGGATCAACGCGTTGACGGCACGGATCGTTGCCGCCATCGCGCTGGCGATGCTGCTCGACCTGCATACGCCCGTATCGGTGCCGCGCAACTACATCGTGCTCCTCCCTGCGGTCGCGCTGCTCTACGGCGACCTGGTTGCCGCGGCGTGGCGTGCCCGCACCGCGTTCTGGCAGGCTGCGCTCATCGTCGTGCTCGTCGGCGCGTGGACGTGGGATGCCGGCGTACACGCCACGCGGATGATGGAAGAGCGATGGGCGCCACGGCAGGACTGGAGGGCCATGGCATCGCTCGTGGCGGCGTCGGACACGTGCCGGCCCTATTGCTGGATGTCATCACCAGGTCGCGTTCACCAGTACTACTTTCATTCGGGTGGTGGATCGGAGCTGCGGCGGATCCGCCTGCAGGACGTGTTGGAGCGCCCGCCGAAGAAGGACACGCGTCCGATTCTGGCCATGCAGATCGTCGACGTCGAACTGGCGCGGCTGCGGCGGACGTTTCCGGAGCGCGGGTGTTTCGAACCCCGGCAGGCATGGAGGGGCATGGTCGTGATTCTGGTCGACTGGCGGGACGCGCCACCGGGGTTCGTGCCGTGCGAGTGATCAGCCCAACGGTAGCGATCGTGCGGCCAGGACGTCCGGAGGCGCTGTCAAATCCCGCCACTCCACCGCAGCACCGAGAGTCCACGGCCTCGCTCGTGGTGAAGGCGGATATGCTGCGTGAGGAAAGGAGGTCGTATGGCCAAGCTCGTGTTCGGAATGAACCAGTCCCTCGACGGCTACGTCGACCACACGGCGTTTGGGCCGAGCCCCACGCTCTTCCGCCACTTCATCGAGGAGGCCCAGGGGCAGGCGGGCAGCGTCTACGGCCGCCACATGTACGAGATCATGCGCTACTGGGACGACGACCATGCCGAGTGGGATGCGGACGAGCGCGCGTTCGCGGCTGCATGGCGGAAGCAGCCGAAGTGGGTCGTTTCGCGGTCGCTGGACTCGGTCGGCCCGAACGCCAGGATCATCGGTGAGGATCTCGAGGGCGCAATTCGCGCGCTGAAGGCCGAACGCGACGGGGAGATCGAAGTTGCCGGCCCGCAGTTGGCACGAAGCCTCACGGACCTGGGCCTGATCGATGAATATCGGATCTATCTGCACCCCGTCGTGCTCGGTCACGGCAAGCCGTATTTCGCGGGACCCCGCCCGCCGCTGCGCCTCGTGGCGAGCGATCGGATTGCCGAAGATGTGATCAGGCTGATCTACGTTCCAGCCTGATGTCGCGACTGGAGCGTCCGGCGCCGCCGGATCTTCCGCTTCTTCCACCACACGTAAACCCCTGTCACCGAGAACATGGCCGTCACGAGACCGAAGGCGGCCACGACGATCTGATACCAGCGGCCCAGCCCTCTCGTCGTGTGGAGCGCGGCGAGCCATGTCTCGATGGTGTTGCTTGTGTGCTGTCCCCGGCCGACGAGCAACAACAGCGGCTCGCCGGTGTGAACATGACACTCGACCACGCGAAAACGAAGAGCATCGGCCAGAGCCACAGCCCGCGGGCGCGGTGCAACGGCAAGCTGCGAACACCCGGGCGCGGTGTCGCGTAAAGCTGCGGAGCGACCATGCGATCGATCTCCTGGCGAAAGGCCAGGATGCTGCCGGTCAGTCCGGCGACGGCGAGGAACACGGCCATGAAGAGTCCAGCAAAGCGATGCCAGAGGAGCGCGTAACGGCGCGCTCGTGCGGACATGGCGTCAACGCCCTCCGTCGGAGCACGGAGCCACCGAGGCCGGTGCGCCCGTGTCGATCTCGGCGCGGCTGCGCGCCGCCAGAGTCGAGGCATGCTTCCTGAACGAGCGCTTCTTCAACCAGATGTACACCCCCGTCACCGACAACAGCGTGAGCACGAGACCGGAGACGAAGACCAGGATGCGATACGGCAGGCCAAAGACGTTGGCCATGTGCAGGGCGTAGATCCAGTTGGTGAAGGTCAGGCCGCTGTGCTGTCCGGAGGGCAGTCGCAGCTGGGCGAGCGACCCGGTGTTGCCGTCCACCATGACGAAGGTCCGGCCGCCAACCGTCTGGATGTCCAGGTTCGTCGCCACGCGGAACGTGTAGACGCCTTGTGCGGGGCTGTAGGACAGAGACTCGACACGTCTGACGTTCAAGCCCACCTTGGTCAGCTCCGCGGTGGCATGCTCCTGTGCCTGGGACCAGTCCAACGCGGGAGCATCCAGTGGCTCGGCGAGCCGTGGCGGTCCCCCTCCCATGTTGTTGTTGTTCGCGGGATAGTCGAGGAATGCCCTGGTGACCGGCGCGTAGACGCGGTGCAGATTCAGGTACACGCTCGACCACGCGAACATCAGCATCAGCAGCCAGGTCCACAAGCCGCTGGCGCGATGGAGATCGAAGTTCAGGCGGAACGTCGAGCGGTCCCACTTCACCCACCAGAACGACACCCACCGTGCGAGCCAGCTCGCACCGGTTCCACGCGTGGACGGCGAGTGCCGTCGTGGCCATGTGAGGTAGAGCGCGACGAAGCAATCCAGCGTCCAGAGCAGCGCAATCCACCCCAGCAGTGGCCCGCCGATGGGCCTCGGCAGCACCAGGTTCATGTGCAGGTCGAGGACGAACGGCATCCAGTTGATTCGTCCCTGCGACAGGTCGCCGAGCCGGCGCCGGGCCAGCTCACGCCCGGTGAACGGATCGATGAAGAGCTGGTTGAAATCGAGCTGATACCGCTTGCCGGTTGCCGGATCGACGCGCGGGATGAAATGCAGCAGCGCGCGGTCGCCGTCCTTGACCGACACCCCCACGACGCGCAGCCGGGGATCGAGCGCCTGCCCGCGCTCGATGAGGGCCGCCGCATCGAGCGGCGTACCGCCGTTCGCACGCGCAAACAGCTCAGGAGCGATCAGCCGCTCCAGCGAGGTCGAGAACGCCAGGATGCTGCCCGTGAGGCCGACGATGACCAGGAACGCGGTCATCGCGAGGCCCGCGTAGCGGTGCAGAAGGACGAGGGTGTTTCGCATGACGTGGTGCGTTGCGCGCTGCGCGGAAGGCGCCGTCAGAACGCGACCGCCGTCGACAACAGCACGGCCCTCGGCGTGCCGGGGATGATGCTCGTCCTGTTGCTCGCGTATTCGTAGTACTTCGTGTTGAACAGGTTGCGTGCATTGAGCTGCACGGTCAGCCGCGATCGACCGGCCTTGAAGGTGTAGCCCGCCGATCCGTCGAGTCGAACGTAGCCGGGCAGTTCGAACGAGTTCTGGATATCGCCGAACCGTTTGCCGGAGAAGAGCACACCCAGTCCGAACTGCATTGGCTCCGACGTTTTCGTCTTGGCGCCGTACGAGAGCCAGAACGTCCCGCGATGACGTGGGACGTTCGGAAGCAGGTTGCCGGCCACGCCGCCAAGTGACGGCGGGTTGTCACCGGCAACCCACGCGCGGCCCGTGTAGGCGTAACTGGCCGTCGCACTCAGGTGGCTGGAGACCTTCCCGAGCAGATCGAGCTCGATCCCCTTGCTGCGCCGGTCGCCGGCAAGGACGACGTCCGTCGGATCGGGCGTCGCCAGATTGGCGATCAGCAGGTTGGTCTGCTTCAGGTGAAACGCTGCGACCGTCGCCGACAGGGTGCCGCCGAACCATTCCGTCTTGACGCCCCCCTCGACCTGCTCGCCACGCTGCGGCGGGAACACCTCGCCGGTCGCCGAGATGCCGTTGTTGGAACCGAAGGAACGCGTGAAGCTGGTGTACACGCCGAGCCACGTGACCGGCTGGTAGACCGCGCCGACGCGAGGGCTGAACGCCTCGTCGTGCCGCTTCTGGCTCTGCCACACACCTGCGGCCGCCGCGAGCGACGCCCCATTCCCCCTGGCGGTGTTGGCCCAGTCGTAGCGTCCACCGAGCAGGACGTGGATCCGCCGCGGCAGTGTCAGCTGGTCCTGCACGTACACCCCGGAGTTCTTGTTCCAGAACACCGAGTAGTTGTGGACGCCGTTCAAGGCATTGTCCAGCGCCTGCGCGAACAGCCCGGTCGTCAAGGTATAGACCGGAGCGAAGATGTCCAGATTGAGCGCCGGGTTCACCGTCGCCGCAGTGTTGAACAGGCCGGCGGCGCTGTAGTTCGTGAAGTCGCGGAGGAAGTCGTATCCGACCAGCGTTCGATGGCGAACGCGCCCGGTGAAGAAGTCACCCATGAGATCGAGATTCGTCGTGTGCAGATCGGTGTCCGACACCTGCGAGAAGAGGCCACGCGGCAGCGTGCGCCCATCGGCGAGGAGCGGTGTCGTGGAACTGATCGCGTTGAGCTCCACGTCCGTCGAGTCACGCACCGAACGCAGGTAGCGGTGACGGATCGTCCACCCGCGGGCGAGGCGCCGGCGGAACTCGGTCGACGAGTAGGACTGGTTGAAGAAGTCGGTGTCGTTCGCTGGATCGCCGAACAGCGCCCGACCGATGGGCAGATCGGCCGGCCGCGTGCCGATGGCCACCTGTCCGCGGTCGAACTGGTAGTCCATGCGAACGCGTTCATAGCTGGCCGTCAGCACGGTGGCGTCACTGGGCCGCCACGTCACGCGCGGGTTGAACCCTTTCCGCCCCTGCATGACATAGTCGCGGAACGAGTGGCTGTCTTCGTAGACCGCGTCGACGCGCACCAGCAGCGTCTTGTTCTTCGTCATTGGCCCCGTGGCATGCACGACGGTGCGGCGCTGGTCGAACGATCCGAGCCGCTGCTCGACCGAGAGGGACGGCTCCGCTTGGGCGGAAGATGTGATGAGGTTGATCGTGCCGCCAGGCTGCGCCCGGCCGAACAGCACCGACCCTGGCCCCTTGAGCACTTCGACCCGTTCGATGTTGTAGTCGTCGAAGTCGGTTCGATACCCCGCGGCGGTCACCGCATTCAGGGAGTCGCGCAGCACGACGCCGCCGTTCGAGAAGCCGCGAATGATGAACTGGTTGCCGGCGCTGCCGCCGTTCTCGGCCTGTACGCTGCTGACGTTCTGGAGAACGTCCTTCAGGCTGGCCGTCTTCTGCTGATCGAGAATCGCCCGCGGGACGATGCTCGCGGCCACCGGGATGTCGAACAGCGGCACGTCGGTCTTGGTCGCGGTGGTCGCGGCACGGCTGACGAATCCGCCGGGAGCCTGGATGTCCACGACTTCGCTGAGCCCGCTGACGGCGAGCACCACGCGAACGGGCGGCGCCACGACGCCGTCGACGACGTCGACGTCGAGGCGTGCAGGGGTGAAGAGTTTCTGCTCCACCCGGACCACGTAGCGGCCCGGCGGGAGGTTCGACACGCTGAACGCTCCGCGGCTGTCGGTCGTGGTTCGGAATTGTCCAGTTCCGCCGATCGAGACGACCGTCACCGCCGCATCGACGACGGCGCCGCCGGATTGGTCGACGACAGATCCACTGATGCTGGTCGGCTCCTGTGCAGCCGCGGCCGGGGCGATGCCCAGCATCGCCACACATGCCAGAGCCGCGAGGCTCGCAGGCACACTCCTGAGATTCATGAGGCATCCTTCTTGGGCGACACCGGCAGTCCTCTGTGGGCCGCACCGACAGTTCGCCCGTGTGTCACCCTGGGTTTCGAATGAGGAACCGCGACCGGTGCACGCTCGGCAGAGTCAGCGTAGTGGCGCGGGATGGGCCGAGGCCGCGTCAAGATGACGCGCGACAAACTGACGCGGGGAGAGGATCTGGCAGGAGGCCGGGCTTCGTCAGCGCCGACTCAATCGGCCGAGGTCATGCGAGGTCGCGAGGGCAGGGACAGGCTGCCGTGAGTTCCGCAGCGTGCGCGAGATGTCCGGGCCGCCTCGAACGGGGCCGGAGGGACCGAGGGTCAGGACGGATGCAGCGCCAACTGCCCGCTTCGTTCGATGGCGTCTAGCGCGGCTTGGACGACCACTTCTCGGTACCGACCTTCCAGCCCGACGCTTCCTTCGTCATCGGCACCGAGCCCGTGGCAGCCTGGCCCTTCGGGTCCTTTCCGCTCAGTTCCAGCATCGCCGTATCGCCCGTCACGGTTTCCTTCGCGACGGCGACGTCGCTGTAGGTGCCCGCGAACATCTTCAGCAGCTCGAACATCTTGGCCTGGCTCGGCGCGGGCATCGACTCGATCATCGAGCGGCCCTTCGATTCCATGAACGGCAGGATCTCACTGTAGGCCGTGGCTCCGGCGAGCGCCTGGCGATAGGCATTGAAGGCTTGCGTGGGTGTCTGCGGCTGAGCGTGGACGCCTCGAGCCATCAGCAGCGCAAAAACGACGAGAAGGGCGCACGTCAGTTGGTGTCGGGATGCAACGCGGTTGATCATCACGGCATATTACACGTTCAGATGAGTGATCGCGGCCTATGCGCGTTCATCGGCGCGACCGGGCGCACTCCTGTCTCCACGCCGTACGCACGGCGTGGGGTCGCGCACGAGGCTCAGCGCGGCCGACTGGCCGACGCGCTGTCCTTCTGGGGGTATATCGTCTCACCGCGCTCGAGCATTCCGACGAACACCGCGATCTTCTTCTTCCGACCGGCTGCCGTTCTCGTGTTGTGCACGCGAAAGGCCAGCGCGAACCGGTTCTGTGCGCTGAGCGTCGAGAGCATCCGCTTGGCCTTCGGCGCCGCATCGATCGCCGCCTGGAGATCGTCGGGGATCGCCATGTTCTTGCCGCTTCCGTAGGCGCGATCCCAGCGTCCGTCGGCTTTCGCTGCCTCCACCTCCTCCAGCCCATGCTCGGTCATCCGGCCCTCTGCGATCAGCCGGGTGACGTTGTCGACGTTGATCCGGCTCCAGATGCTGCGCGTGCGGCGGTGCGTGTAACGCTGCAGAAAACTCTTGTCGTCACAGCGCTTGCGCACCCCGTCGATCCAGCCCCAGCAGAGACACACATCGATGGCCTCCTTCGGTGTGATGGACGTCAGGCCCGAGCCCACTTTGTAGATCCTGATCCAGACCTCGTCTTGTTCGTGGTGGTGCAGGCTGAGCCACCTATGGAAGGCAATGGCGTTTTCGAATGTCTTGACCTTGGCTGGATCGACGTGGACGGGCGGCATCAGGGCACCATCTCAGGCTGCGCTCGAGAAACGGGGGCCCGAATGACATCGGCCTTCCCCGGAAGAAGGCCGAATGCCCTTGGACTCGTGGCGCGGCTACGCGCGCGTGTACTTGTTGAACCACGCGATCGTGCGGTTCCACGCCTCCTCCGCCGACGCCTTGTTGTAGCGCTCGGGCGTGGCGTCATTGAAGAAGCCATGGACGGAATCCGGATAGATGTGGCCCTCGTGCGGGATGTTGTTCTGCTTCAGGGCCGCCTCGTAGGCGGGATACGCGTCCACCAACGCCTTGTCGAGCGCGCCATGGTGCACGAGGATCGCAGCCTTGATCTTCGGGACGTCCGCCGCGGGAGGCGCACCGCCGTAGAACGGAGCGGCTGCCGCCAGATCCGCGCCGAGCAGCGTCGCCAGCGTATTGCACATGCCGCCGCCGAAGCAGAATCCGGTGGCCGCGACCTTGCCGTTCGAGAGCGCATGGGCTTTCAACCAGCGCGCGCTCGCGACGAAGTCCTGGGTCAGCTTGGCGCGATCGATCTTGGCGAACAACTGGCCGCCCTTGTAGTCGTCGCTCGGATACCCGCCGACGGTCGTCAGCGCGTCCGGCGCAAACGCCATGAAGTTCTCGAGCGCGAACCGCCGCGCGACGTCCTCTGTGTGCGGATTGAGTCCCCGATTCTCGTGTATGACCAGAACGGTGGGCAACTTCGTTGGTGTCTCGGTGCGCGTGTCCTGGCTGAATGGCCGGACGAAATAGCCCTTGATGTACCCGTTGCCATCGGGTGACGGAATGGTTTCGTAGGTCGCCTTGATCCGCTCATCGTCCTTGCGAATCTGCTGCCCCAGCGCGTAGTTCGGCATCAACGCTTCGACAATCGCCACGGGGGTCAGTCCGGCGACCGCGAAACGCTTGACCGCATTCATGAAGGCCCGGCGACTGATGTCACCGTGGATGTACTGCGTGTACAGTTCGACCGCTTCGGCTGGAATCTTCACTTTCGGTTGCTCTGGTGGTTGTGGCACGGCATGCCCTCCCTTCGGCGGGCTGAAGGTATCACAGACCAGGCTTCAAACTCGCGTTGAACACCATCGACAACAGGAGGGCGTGGCCAGAGTCGGGCCCTCCGACCGCCGCCTTGCGCGAAGGGTGGGACAGGAGAGCTAGGGGCGGTGCGGCCGTTTTTCCGTTGACGGGTGCTTTGGACGCTGTGTACTTTGCGCTCACTGGGCAGGGGCCCAGCCCAACAACGACCTCGAAGAGATGGCGCGGTCCATGTGCGTGACGGACCTGGACTTCTACCAGTCGTGCGAACCCTCTGCTACGTATCCCATCGGTATCGCTTCATCTGGATCCTGGTGGCGAAGAACGCTTCGAGCACGCTTCGTGAGTGGTTTGCGCACGAGCCGTGCGCCGCGACCTTGCACGTGCACGCGGATCTGCCGGCCGACATCCGGCGCAACTACTTCACGTTCGTCTTCCTGAGGGACCCGGTCGAGCGAGCGCTCTCGGCCTACCAGGAGGTGTCCTACAGGGCCGACAGGAATCCGAGCTATCTGCCGGCGCCGGCCTTCCTCCAGCGACCGGCGGGCCAGGAGCGTTTCGAGGCGTTTCTCGACGAGGCGGCCCGCTGTCCCTGGGATGGGCACGTTCACCCACAGGCGCGCTTCATCAAGGGTGTCCGGATCGACGACTGGGGATGCGTCGAGCACCTGCAACGGGACGTCACGCGCATTCTCGGGCCGCTCGGAATCGTGAGGGTGCCTGACCTGCCCCGGCGCCGGTCTCGAGCGTCACGGGCCGTAGACGAGGGATACACGTCGCATCATCTCGAACAACAGGACCTGGCGGAGGCGACGGTTCGACGGATCAGAGACGTCTACCACGACGATGTGGCGCTGTACCAACGGTACGTGCTGGATGCGGAGATCTTCCGCGAAGCCTCTCCAGCTTGTCCTCGCGATCGGGGTGGCTCGGCGGCCCTCCATCCTCGGCCTGATTCGAACCATGGCCGCGCTTCATCTTCCCGCAGGGATCCGATCGTGCAGTAGACCGACCCGGCGTGCTCACCGGCATGAACAGCTACACGCGATGCGTCGTGCTGAGCAGGCCTCGTCATTGCTGGAGGGCGCACGGCGGTGGACTTCCGTGGTGGCTTGGGAAGCAGACCCGGAACGCAGAGCCTCATGCGGTGAGGTTCAGAACTGAGGTTGCGAATTGACATCACAGGACGCGGCAGGCCGGCTGGCGCCGGGCGCAACCGCCAGGACCGCCAAGCAGACCATCATCGTCGTCACGGTCGCGGGCGCTGCGATTCTTCTCGCCGTGCTCGTGTGGTCGTTCCCTGACGTCTTCCTCCTCGCGTTTGGCAGCGTGCTGGTGGCGATCCTGCTGCGCAGCCTCATTGACGCTGTTCGGGCGCGTCTTTCGCTGTCGGAAGGGCTGGCGCTCACACTCGTCCTCGCCGTCCTCGTCACCTTGACAGCACTCAGCACCTGGCTCTTGGCGGCGCGGGTCTCGGCGCAGACCAACGAGTTCCTGGATACGCTTCCACGAGGGCTCGAGGAGCTGCGCCGGTGGGCAGCACAGTTCGGGGTGGTACAGACGATCGAATGGCGGTCGCCGTCGATGAGCGGATGGCTGACCAGTTCGAGCGTCCTTCATCGCCTGACCGACACGTTCTCCACGATCGCCGGCGTGGTGATCGACGCCGTGGCGGTTCTGGTCGTGGCGATATACCTGGCGGCCAGCCCTCGCGTCTACGTCGAGGGGAGCCTTTGTCTGATCCCGTCCGAGCAGCGGGCGCGCATCCGTGACGTCTTCCGGCGCCTGAGCTCGACGCTTCGCTGGTGGATCCTGGGGCGAATCGGGCTGATGGCGCTCAACGCCGTCAGCACCACCGTGGGCCTGTGGCTGCTTGGCGTTCCCTTCGCATTGACCCTGGGAATCCTCTCAGGGCTGCTGAATTTCATTCCGAACGTCGGACCGATCCTGGCTGCCGCGCCGGCAATGTTGATCGCGCTGACTCAGGGACCGACCCAGGCGCTGTACGTGGCGGTGCTGTACGTGGCCTATCAATCAGCGGACGGGTATCTGCTGACTCCCCTGGTGACCCAGCAGACCGTTTCCGTCCCGCCCGCGATCACGCTGCTGGCGCAATTGCTGCTCGGGGCGTCAGTCGGACTCTACGGGCTGTTGCTCGCTTCGCCGTTGGTCGCGGCAAGCCTGGTCATCGTGCGGATGTTGTATGTCGAAGATGTGCTGGGGGAGGACAAGGTCGACGCAGCCGACGGCTAGGCCGGCGGCGACGCTCGTGGCGCGTCAGGGTTCTCGCGCGGCGTCGCGTGAGCGTTCGCCGACAGGTATCGCCTCATCCTGGACCATCCGGTTCGTCAGCGATTGCGGCAAACCGCTGACGGCTCAACCCCGACAGGTTCATCGCCACGGTGTGCTTCGCCGGCGACAGGTGGTTGAGCAGCGAAAAGACCGCGTTTCGGACACACCGTTTCACCGGACTCTTCATCGTCGCGAGCGACGTGAGTCGCCCCGCCAGCCCGAGCACCTGTTCGGCTGCGGGTCGGCGCAGTTCCTGGTAGCGATCGAGCCCCGATCCAGACTGTTTCCCCGAGACTGCCTGAGCGATCAGCCGCCCGAGCACGCAAGCATCGACGAGGCCTGTATTCATCCCCTGACCTCCAGCGGGGCTGTGCACGTGCGCGGCGTCACCGATAAGAAACAGACGTCCATCTCGATATGAACTCGCGAGGCGGTGATGTATGCGGAAGCGCGAGCTCCACTCGACATGAGTCACGTCCGCTGTGCCTCCCGCCGGTCCACGCGCGTCGACGAGTGCTCGAATGTCCGCAGCGACCGGATGCTCAGGTGCATCGTCGAGCGTTGCGACGATCCGGAACGCACCGTTTGGAAGCGGTGCGATCACGACGAGCCCTGCTGGAGAGAAAAACAGCTGCACTTCGTCACGGCCGTACGACCAATTCATCCCGACGTCTGCCAGGACGAACGACTCTTCATACGTAGCGCCCGTGAACTCAGCGCCGATCGTTGCGCGGACGATGCTGTGCATGCCGTCCGCGCCGACGACATAGTGGGCGGCGATCCTCTGCTCGCCAACTTCCGAGTCGCACGTCGCCTCGACGGCGGCGGCGCCGCGAGTCAACCGCGTCGCGGTCACGCCTCTGTGGATCCTGCCGCCCAGCGCCACCAGACGATCCGTCAGAATTCGTTCCGTCGCATCCTGCGGGAGCATGAGCAGGTACGGATGCCTGGTCGGCAGTCGATCAAATGGCACCTGCAACAACCGGCGATCTCTGTCTCGGATCGTGAATGTGGTCAGCTTCAACCCCTCCTCAGCCAACGATGCCGAGACCCCGAGCTCGTCGAGCATGTCGAGCGTATGCGCGTGAATCACCGCCGCTCGCGACGTGTTCTGGCCGGCGGCCAGCTTGTCGATCAGCACGTGTTCGATGCCGGCTTGCTGCAGGCTGATCGCGAGTGCCAGCCCGGTCGGGCCCGCGCCGACAATAAGGACATCCGTGGTTGATGGCAGCACGTGTGTCACCCGCCCTCCGACTGAAGCCAGGGCCAGAACGCGAAACTCAGATACATCGAGGCCAGCACGACCGCCATATGTGGAAGGAGCACTTCGCCAGCGGCCTCCGGGACCACGAACAGCATCATCGGCGCGTTCGAGCTCGTGTGCAGGATCGCTGGTGCACCGAGCGAGTTGCCGCCGCGTTCGTAGAGAAACGCCAGAGGAAAAGCCAAGGCAAGTGCCAGCACCACTGAAGCCATCCCGGCGAGCATGCCGATCGTAAGCAACAGGTAGATGTGCTGAACCCCAAAGACGACGGCGGAGATCGTTGCGGAAGCCCAGAACGATCGTGTCTCCCGTGCGTGTCCAAAGATGAACGCCCGATGAATGACTTCCTCGGCCACGCCGTTGACGAGGATCACTCCCAGAAGAATCGGCAGCCAACCAGGAGTGAGTGAGGAGGGCGCGTCGATGGACCGCGAATACATCGGCAGGAATGACCACATCGGCAGGCTGACGACCATCGCAACCATTACCGCTCGCGAGCGCGGCGCGACGAAACCGAGAGCAGCGATAATCTGCCTCCATCCACTTCCGAACAGACGCCGCTCGGCGAGCATGATGCCTCCGACGCCGATGACGCACAGCACAACCTGCCGCAGAAGAATTGGAACGCCCGGAGGCACGACGAATGCGGCACCAACCAGAATCGCGATGACCGGGACGGACCAGACGAGCAACGGGAGGAGCATGGTGCGCGCGCGCTCAGGACGTCAGGAGGACATCCCGCACACTCCGCCGCAAGGATCGCGGCATCGCCGGACCAAAGCCGAAGCGCACGAGCAGACTGGGCCGCCGTTCGCCTGTGCCGAGCAGGGACCGAAGTTCCCGCCGCGCATCCGGCACCTCGACCGCCTGATTGACAAAGGCGTGCTTCAGTCCATCGACCGTCGCCTGGAGCGCAAACCGTTGATAGGCTCGACCGGCGGCCGTCCAACCGGCTCTGTCGTTGCTGGGGGCAATGAAGGCGACGAGACCAGATGACGAGCGTACCTGCTCAGCCACCCTGGCGTTTTCACCATCTTTGGTGATGAAGAGGTCGAACATCATCGGGCCGATCCAGTTCGGCAGCCGCGGATTTCCAGACGCGGCGCCGAACAGGCCGTCGCGCGAGGCAGCCGCCGCGCGCTCGTTGAAGCGGAGCCATGACTTGAGCTCGTGGACGAACGCGGGATCATCCAGCTGTACGCTGTTGCCGGCGATGATCAGGTCGAGGATCTGATCGCGCCGCCGCACATCCATGACGAAGACCGGCTCGACGCCCCCGATGCGCGACGCCGCGTCGAGACGCGCGAGCACATCATGGCCAACGGCGGCGGAGTCATAGACCGCGCGCGCGCATTGACGTTGGGGGATTGCGCGAAAGAGCGCCGTCTCCTGGTGCGGCGCCGCCCCGAGCGCGACGCGCACCCGGCCGGCGTCCCCGTGATCCAGAAACTGGACGTCCCCTGAACGACCGCGGGCCTTGGCGGCAATGCTGAGATTCTCCGCCGCACAACCGATGCTGGCATAGAGATGATGGTCGTCCGGATCAACAGCAGGTGTGCGGCGGGTAAGGTCGGGCAGGATGTCGATGCCCTGCGCGCCTGCACGAAAGCGCCAAGGCTGCGTGTTGTGGCTGCTGGCAGCCAGGGTCGCGTACCGGACAAGTTCGGCCGTGTCGGGATCGTCCGCGAGAGGTCGGATCTGATCTTCAAGCAAGCGGTCATACTCGTCGGAAGAGGACGTCAGATAGGTCCCCGCGATGCCGACGCCGCCGGCCGCGGCCAGTCCGCCAAGAACCGCACGACGCGTCATGCCCCGAGCCATCAGCCACCTTCCCACGTTCGGCAACCCAGCGCAGCGGCGCTACGCGCGAGCGGCGGGCGAAAACCTTCGAGCGTTGCCACTGCCCCGACGACGTTCGGTTGCACTCTGCTCTCGACCGTGCCACCGCCCAACGGGCACAAAGGTAGCGCCGGGCGATGGCCGGGTCCGTGGCCGTTCTGGACAATCGGCTATCACTTTTTGACAATAGGGCGGCGATGGGGCAGCCAAGTCGTGACTACATCTACGCCCGTGCCGCTCTCGCGCTGGCCGAGGCTGCCCGAACTCTTGGCATCGCGCTCGATCTCGACAGACTTGCGCCGACGCTCCGTAGCCACGGCCAGGTGGAGCTGATTCCGGCAGAGGAGCATCTGGCTATAGCGCGAGCTATCTACGAGACCCCTCGGGAGACGCTCGGAATAGAAATGGCCGTGGCCCTTCCAGTGGAGGTCACAGGGCTGTGGGGCTTCCTGCTTCGCTCGAGCAACACGTTCGGCGACATGCTCCGGCGGGCCGAGCGCTACATGCGCGTCGTCAATCGGTACACCGAGTTCGTTCTGGAGGATGCCGGCCGGCAGGCCTCCATGACGTGCCCGCATCCGGATCCGTCACCGTACGGTCCGCGCGAACAGGTCGTCTGCACGCTTCTCGGTCACTGGATTACGTGGGGACGACAGCTGACCCGTGCACGGATTGCCGTCGATGAAGCGCGGTTTCAATGGTCCGGACCTCGGAACCGCGAGCCGTTCGAACGTTTCTTCGAAGGACCGGTACGGTTCGGCGCCAGGCAGGACGTACTTCTACTGCGTTCGGACGTATTGAACCTTCCGCTAGTCGAGAGCACGCCTGAACTCGGAGCCAGGTTCGAAGCGTATGCCGCCGCGCTGGTGGGGCGCATGTCTCCGCAGTCCAGTCTGGTTGAGCGCGTGAGGGAAGAAATCGCGGAGGGTTTCCTCATCGGCTCCGCCATGGAAGCGGCGGTGGCGGAGCGCCTGGCGATGACGGTTCGCACGATGCACCGCCGCCTCGGCGAATCAGGCACGTCTTTCCGAAAGATTCGCGACGAGCTCTTACGTGAGCGCGCCGAGGGGTTGTTGCGCGAACGCCGCGTGCCGATTGCGGAGGTGTCGTACCTCCTCGGCTACGGAGAACCCTCCAACTTTCATCGTGCCTTTCGTCGCTGGACGGGCCTGACGCCGGCCGCCTGGCGAGCCGCCAATCCGATCGCGAAGGACCTTGCCGTGTGAAAGACGCCACACCCGAAGGCGGTCGTCCCGAACAACTTCAGGACCGCAACCGCACGTCTTGGAGCTCAGGTCGAGGGCTGCACCGATTCGCGCGGGGCGGCAGGGGCACCCCTGGGGATTCCCAAGACTTGGCCGGATCTCGAGAATCGTCGGGCTCTCGAGCGAGTGTGATGCCGGAGATCGAGCTGCTGGGTAGCGGGTCAGCTTCAAACTGACCCACTACCCCAAGTGTTAATCAACCCTCCGGTTCTTGACCGACGCGCCCGATGCCGAGGTGGTGGCAGAGTTCCTCGCAGTACCGTCGTGACCTGGCAGCGGACGCCAGGCTCGACCAGATCGTCGCCGGCTGCCCTTCCGCGCCCGATTGTCGATGGCCGATCCATCGTCGAGGCCTCTTTACCCATGTGTTCGGCCCGCCGAAAGCGGCTCGGGCTGAGGGCCGGCGGAGGCCCGGCGTGCCGGTCCCTTCAGCGCGCCGCTGACGAGGCACGAAGCTTGGCGGCGGTCGTGCACTGATCGATCAGCGTGAAGTACCGGGCGACCGTGTCCTTGCCCACCTCGAACGGATTCGACTCCCCCGGCTGACGGTGCGCGGCCGTGTGGGCTTTGTAGTAGCCGTTGTCGAATTCGGTGTGATTCGAGATCAGCGCCGTCGCGCCGAAGTCGGCGGCTGCCTTCGCCAGCTTCCTGGACGACGCGATGTACTCGTCATACCACGCGGCCTTTTCGTTGAACGGTATCGCGGTGCCGCCCACGTACACGAAGCGCAGCGGCCGGCCGTTGTCCTTGGCCTCGAACAGGTAGGACAGCGTCCCGGCGGTGTGCCCGGGCGTGGTGACGATACGGATCGAGGTGTCGCCGACCGACAGCACCATACCGTCGGTGCCATCCATGTCGCGCTTGGGAGCGCCACCGGGGCGAGTCTGGCTCGCGGCGAGGTCCCAGTCCGGCGCGCCGTAGATCAGGCGGCCCGAGGACAGCTTGTCCTGCAGGAACCGGGCGCCGCCGTCGTGGTCGCCGTGCGCGTGCGACATCACGACGTACTTCACCTTGTTCGTATCCAGGTGCAGCTTCCGCATGCCGTCGATGACCTCGTCGGGGGAGGCGTAGTCGAACAGCGCTTCGATGATCACGATGCCGTCGCTGCCGACGAGCGCCCACGAATTGTGGACCTTCGTGCCCAGGAAGTAGAGGTTGTCGGCGACCTTGGCCGGTTCCGCGAACCAGGTGTTCTTCGGCGGGCCGGTCACCGCGGCGCTCGCGGACGCCGGTGCGTCGCCGCCCCTCCTGACCACCGGTGGTGGGACCACGCACAGGCGGAGGAACGTGCCGGGCCATTCGAGGCCGGCCGAGGCCTTCGCGGCCGACACGAGACCCTCCACCGTGGGTGGTGCCGGCGTTTGTGTCGTGACGACCGCGACCCCCACGGTCGCGGCGAGCCCGAAGCTGGCGAGCAGTGTCTTCGCGCGCATGTGACGTCCTCCAGCGTGGCCGAATCGCCGCGCGCGCCCTCGCGGCGCGAGCGTGCGGCGCATTCTGCCACAATCCGGGCCCATCCGTCCCCGATGACGCCGTTTCGATCGGCGCCGGTCTGCAGCCACCGTAGGACGGCGCGAGCGACGAACTCGGGACCGTAGACCTGCTGCCGGCGCATGCGTGCGCCTACCAGCTTTTTCGGGTGATCTCCTTGAGGACATCGAGCTGCCGCAGCCGTCTTATGTCCGTCGGCTCCAAGCTGCCGACGCGCTTTCGCCAGGCGTAGATCGTTTGGGCGCTCACGCCGCGATTCTTCGCCACCTCCGGCACAGACCGTTCATCGGCCTCGCACAGGATCGTGACCATCTGCTCCTCGGCAAATCGCGTCTTCTTGATTGGCTCCCTCAGTGGCCCGAAGGCGCCATTCTCTCAGGCTTCTACTGTTCCGAAGATCGCGCGGCAGATCACCTCATCAGAACCATTGATTCCCGAGCTGAATCTGACGACGAACCGCGCCCTCGATGAATCGAACGCTGCCGACTGGGACGATCACGACCCCGATCTGATGCGTGACCGCAAGTCGGCTCAGATCCAGCAACACATAATTGGTCTCTGATTTTCTGAGCAAATAGAGACTTCGTGCGCTGTCCCATCCGGCGAGGTCGGCAGTCGGCTGAACGACGACGAACGACATGTATTGTTCAGGAGCTTGCAGGTGCTGGAGCGCATCGTAACTGCCGAAGTGTTTCGCCGTCGATATCGCCCATGCGACGGCGATGGTGAGACAGAGCGCCAGCGCACCTTGCCCATGAGGCCACGAGACAGTCCGCAGTGCGGTGCGGGTCGCACGGCTCCCGCTGAAGTACCTGACGGCGAGAAACACGAACGGCACTGCTTTCAAGAGCGTGTGTCGACTAGCAATGAGGAGCGCTGACACAAGCCAACTTGGCTGAGCAAAGGCGTATTGCGCGGCGATCGGCAAGAGAGAGTAGGCGATGCCAAGCGTCCACGCCCACCAGGTGGGCGCGGCGAGAACGACCCACCATAAGAGCGCAAAGAAGGCGACGTTTTCGAGAACAAACCAACTTTCGAACAGGTAGTCCTGAGTCGACAGGCCCGCCACGTCAAGCCCGACACCAAGAGTGCGGTAGAAGTAGTAGGACTTGAGCCATCCGAGAACGTACGCCAGGGCCGTGAATGACGTCAGGCCGGATAGCACTGATTCGACCTTTAATCGCATGTGATTTCCTGACGGACAGCCGAACGCGCCGCTTCAGCGGCGGCGGCCCATGATGGCACCGGCAGCCGACTGGTGCAACGCGAAGTTGGGCAGCTTCTTCATGCTAGCATAGTGCTAGCAAAGGAGCCGTGATGCCCACGATTACCGTGCGCAATGTCCCACCCAAGGTTGTGCAGTCTCTGAAGGCGCTTGCCAAACGTCACAACCGGTCCATGGAACAGGAGGTGCGCGACCTCCTGGAGGGCTACGTCGTGGAGAGACGCGCGATTCTCGACCAGATTGAAGCGGGCTGGCAACTGCAGACCCGGCGGCCCACTGCCGCTGAAGTGGATGCGTGGATGGCCGTCGGACGACCGTGAAAGCCGTCGTCGACACCAACGTCGTCGCCTATCTCCTGCTCGGCACCACCGCATTCGTGAACGAGTCGCGCCGGTGCTTCGAAGAGGTGGAGACGCCACTTGCCCCGGCGCATTGGGAAGCCGAGCTGGCCAATGTAGTGTGGATGGCCGTAAGAGCCGGGGTCGTGTCGGCGGCGGACGGGCCGGCCCGTTTGGCGCTCGCCCGACGTCTGGGCATCGAGTCCATCGCGACTTCGACGCTCAGCCAAGGTGCGCTCCTGCGCGCCATCGAATCGGGCGTCTCGGTGTACGACACCCTCTTTGTGGAACTGGCCGCACGATCCTCGTGCCCGTTGATCACGTTTGACAGAGCCGTGCTGAAGGCGTTCCCCGATATTGCCTGCCGTCCTCGCGATCTCGTCAGACGCTGATTGTCTGCCCAACGCGCGGCTTCAGGCGCGGCGGCTCACCATTTCTTGGGAATGGCCGCTGTCGGCGGCAGGCCACGTTAGGCCTCAATCTCGAACAGTTGCCTATCGCATCAGCAGGCACCAGCCTGGGTCGCGCCGTACCTGGATTGTTCGACTGTGTAATTGTCTCCGTACTCGGAAGACAGCTGGTCGATTAGCCCCTGACGGGAGAATCCTGACGTCCTGAGGTACGCGCTTGCCGAACGCATGGCGTTTCGCTGAGCGCGGTCAGGCTTGGGGACGTTGCGGCAGAGCCTTTCGTACTCGCCCCGGCAGTCGGAGTGTATGTCGGCATCTTCGCACTGCCATCCGGGACGCGGCTGGCGCCCAGGCCGACATGGAAATCGCCGGCATTGATCGCTTCGGTGTAGTACTCCCAACGCGTCACGTCACCTTACCCCTGGTATTCGAGTCTTGTCTGGCTAACGCTGGCGTTCACCAGCGGCGGCCCACAATTGCACCGCCCGCCGTCTGGTGCCACGCAAGTTAGACACCGAGGATCTCACTGCCGCAGGTAGACCCACGTGTCGAAAAACGGGCCCAAGTTCAGGCTGCTGCTTTCCTCCATCGAGCGTCTGAAGTCCTCTGTGGTGACGGAGCCGCCACGATGCTCCTCGGTGTAGTGCCGAATGCCCGCCCAGAATGCGTCTTCTCCGAGTTGTTCTCGGAGCAGATGCAGGACGTACGCGCCCTTCTGGTAGACCAAGGTACGGTCGTCGGCTGTTGGCCGACGCCAATCCGGAAACGCTAGTGAGCGGTCGTGGCCCGCCTCGCGCACCGTCTCGTACCGCCTCCGTGCGCGTTCGATGTCTTGCAGGTACGCGTCACGCCCGAAGCGGTGCTCGTCGTAGGCAGCCGCCATGAACGTCGCGAAGCCTTCGTTGAGCCAGAAGTGCGTCCAATCGATGCAAGTGACAAGGTTGCCCCACCATTGATGCGCGAGTTCATGGGCAATCAGCTAGACGGCTGTCGGGTCCTTCAGAACGGCGCGCCCGTACTCCTCGGACAACAGCGCATAGCCGCCAGCTTCTTGTCCTATCGTTGAGGCGACGAGAACCTGCGTGTATGTCGCGTCGGGATACGGCATGCCTGCCCGGCGCGTGAAGAAGTCCAACATGTCCTGCGTGTCGCGAAAGATGCGGCTCAGTTCGTCTGGGGCAACGCCGTCCCCGAGGAGCCGCACACGGCTCGCTCCACTCGTCGTGCTTTCAACAAAGCGGCCGGCCGCGAATCCAAAGAGATACGTCGAGATCGGCGTGTCCTGCCTCCACCGATGTACTACCGCTCCACTGGCGTCGCTCTCCTCGCTCACCAGCACGCCGGTGCCGACCGCGCGAAGGACCGCCGGCAGAACAACACGCAGGTCAATCGTTGCCTTGTCGCCCGGCGCATCAACGCAGACGAGCCATTGACTCGTGGCGAAGACGGTGTAGACCTGCTCACGCTCCGGCGCAAATAGCAGACCTGAAGACGGAGAGCCATGGTAGGCAATTGACAGATCCAGCATCTCGCCTGCCGCTACTGACGCTGGAAGGTGCACCCCGACCTTGCGTGGGAGCAGGTCAAAGTCGAGCGCTTGTCCGTGCGCGAGGACGCCGTCCACTACGAGATCGCCTCGGTCAAACTCGAGGGTCCGCATTTCACGCGAGAGGACTCGGAGATGGATCACGACCTCGCCGGCCACGGTCTTCGTCGGAATGTTCGGCCGGACCGTCGCCGTGTAGCCAAGAACGTCGAAGGACGCAGCCGCCGACTGAGCCAGGACCGGTTGCCCGAGCGTCAGGACGCCGATGACGATCGCAATGGAGGAGGCGCACCGCTTAAGCATTCATTGACCGATCGCTCTTGCGTGAGGTGTCTAACGCCCGGCTTCAGCCGCGGCGGCACCACATGCTTGCACGCGCCGCCGCCGGCTGCAAGCTGATGTTAGGCTGCGTTTGCGAATATGTCCAATCCGACATACAATAGTCCTGTGAGCCCACATGACAAACCGTTGGTGTGGCTCAGAGGGGAGGTCAAGACTCCCCCGTTGAGCGACCAGGCCCGCATTGAAGCCGGGTTCTTGTTGCGGCGATTGCAGCGCGGTGAGCTGATGGGACTGCCTGCCTCGCGGCCGATGCCGGGATCGGGACTGGGTGTCACGAGCTGCGGGTGCGCGACGGCGACGCGAACTGGCGACTGGTGTATCACGTGGCGGACGACGCGATTGTGGTGCTCGACGTGTTTGCCAAGAAGACCCAGACCACGCCGAAGTCGGTGTTGGCGGCCTGCCGCAAACGGTTGGCGGCCTACCTGAAGATTACGAAAGGACCACGCAATGCGCGCTGAAAAGAGGCGACAACTGGAACGTGCCGGATGGTCGGTTGGCGACGCGGGAGACTTTCTCGAGCTCTCGGCCGAGCAGCGTCGATTCATCGAGGCGAAGCTGGCGCTCGCCGACGGGCTGCGCCGGCGCCGTGAGCGACTCGGCTTGACGCAGACGGCGCTCGCCGAAAGGCTGGGCTCGAGCCAATCGAGAGTGGCGAAGATGGAAGCGGCCCACCGAACGGTGAGTACCGACCTGCTGCTCAAGTCGCTGTTTCAACTCGGGGCTGGCCCGAGTGACGTCGCCAAGCTCTTGACCACGAAGGCGCGCACCCACGCAGCCTAACGTTGCCGCTCACCTGCAGCACGTGCGACACACGAGCGCGAGGCGCGCGCGCGAGCGGGTGCCGGTGCCGCCAGGTGCAGCGGCCGGTTAGACCGTGTCGTTGACGTGGTGGTATGATTTGTCATACTGCCATGCCGAAAACCAAAGTTGCTCTCACGCTCGACTCCACGCTGCTCGACCGCGTGGACGACCTCGTGGCACGAGCCCGCTTCCGCAACCGCAGTCAGGCGATCGAGACGGCCTTGGCCGAGAAACTGGCCCGGCTCGCCCGGACGCGCCTAGCCGAAGAATGCGCCAAGCTCGACCCGGCCGAAGAACGCCGCTTCGCCGACGAAGCGTGGGGGGCCGACAGCCCATGGCCCGAATACTGAGAGGCGAGATTCGGTGGGCCGACCTGAACCCCACCCGCGGCCATGAGCAGGCCGGCGAACGCCCGGTGCTCGTACTGAGCCACGACGTCTTCAACGAGCGGTCGGGTACGGTCATCGCCATGGCCGTGACGAGTCAAGAGCCACGCGCCGGCTTTCCGCTGACACTGGAACTGCGCACCGCCAAGCTGCCGAAACGCTCGTGGGTGAAGACCGGTCAGATTCGCACGTTGTCGACCGAGCGCATCGGCCGACGTCTCGGACGCTTGACCGACGAGGAACTCGCCGCGGTACTTGAAGGTCTCCTCGAGTTGATCGGCTAGTGCGTTCATCGGTCTAACGCCTGCCGTGAGCGATCTCGGCCGCCCACGCCGCTCGTCGGCTGCAGCGGCTTGTTAGACGGCGCCTGCGGCTGTACATTGAGGGCATGAACGTAGCCTTCGAGCTCCCGGACGCGCAAGCCGAAAAGCTCCGGCGCGAAGCCGAACGGCTCGGCGTGTCGCCAACGGATTTGGCACGTGCCGCCCTGGCAGACCTCCTCGCCGATCCGGACGAGGCGTTCCAGGCGGCGAGTGACCGGGTGCTGCGCAAGAACGAAGAACTGTACCGCCGCCTCGCCTGATGCGCTACCTCACGCTGGGTGAGGTAGTCACCCTGCACCGCCGAGTCCTGGCCCAATCCGGTGGCGTCAACGGCATCCGTGACCTCGGCCTGCTGGAGTCCGCGCTGGCACAACCCAAGGCAACCTTCGACGCCACCGAAGCCGCCAGGCCGACCTCGACCAGTTACCGCGGCGGCTGCAGCGCAAGGCGACGTCGCTGGCCGTGGCGCACGAGGCCGGACCCAGCGGCTACGGACTGTACCGCTATCTCACTGCGAAGGGTGTCGCTTGCCACGTCGTGGCGCCCTCGCTCATTCCGCGCAAGCTCGGCGACAAGGTCAAGACCGACCGGCGCGACGCGGTGACGCTCGCCCGTCTGCTGCGCTCGGGCGACCTCACGCCCGTGTATGTGCCGTCAGTCGAGGATGAAGCGATCCGCGATCTGTGCCGGGCGCGCGATGCGGCGCGGGTCACGATGAACGACGCGAAGCTGCGGCTGAAAGCGCTGCGGCTCCGCCTCGGATTGCACTATGTCGGTCGTGCCGATTGGAATGCGGCGCACCAGCGCTCTCTCGCGAAGGTGGTGTGTCCGACACCGGCGCAGCAGATCGTCTTCCAGGACAGCGTCCGCGCCGTCGATGAGCAGGTCGACCGCGTCGCCAGGCTCGAGGCCGAGCTGCGCGAGGCTACGCCGCACTGGCGGCTCGCGCCGGTGGTCGAGGCGCTGCAGGCGCTGCGCGGCGTGCAGTGGCTCGTCGCCATCACCGTCGTCGCCGAGCTCGGCGACCTGACGCGCTTTGACAACTCGCGACAACTCGCCGCCTTCGTCGGGCTGATTCCCTCGGAGTATTCGAGTGGCGGGTCGCGCCGCCAGGGCGGCATCACCAAGGCCGGCAACGGACGCGCGCGCCGTGCGCTCATCGAAGCGGCCTGGGCATATCGCCATCCGGCGAAAGTCTCCGCGCACATCTGACGTCCACCCCTCTTGAGTAGCGGATCTCTTTAGAATCCGGCGGTTACTTTCGCCGTCTTCGTCCCTGCCGTCAACTGCCGAGCGTAAGCGGCGGGCGTCAGCCCGCCCAGTCCTTTCTTCGG
>JBFXAT010000013.1:0-80103 GCA_050183995.1 Vicinamibacterales bacterium | reverse complement strand
CGGCCTTGGCTTCTTCGAGGAAGCTGTACGCCTCCTTCATCTCCTGCCTGACGGTGGTCGCCCTGCCGTCCACGCTGATGTCGTGAGGCCCCAAACCGTGCATCATCTCGTGCACGACGATGTGCGTGAAGAACGCGTCGAATGACACGCGCGTCTGGTCGGCCGCCGACAACACCAGCTTCGAGATGGGCACCAGCGTCTTCTCGAACTTGGCGTCCTGCACGTTCTTGAGCATGACGCGCTTGGCTCCGCGTTCGCGCAGGACCCGCTCGTCGTTCGGCAGATTGAAGGCCGCCGTCTGGACGCCGCGGTTGGCGTCGCCCGCCGTGAACAGTACGTTCACCACGACGAGCGGCGCGAGTGTTCCGATCGCGGGATTCCGCAGCCGGGGCTCGATCGGCAGACGGTCCTCGATATTCTGTAGCTCGGCCCCGTACGCCTCGAGCTTCGCGCTCTCCGCCGGATCGCGAATGCACACGAATGACTCGAAGGCCGCCTTGTAGTTGAACAGCTCGTCTTCGTAGACCTCATACGGGCCGATCGTCGGCTCGATGGTGCCAGACAGCTCCATCCAGGCGACATCGCTCTCGTAATAGTCGTTCGAGAGCAGTGCATCGGCGCGCGTGTGGAGAAAGCGCTTCAGCGTGGGTTCCCCGGCGAGGGCCGCCGCGCCGCGCATCAGGCCGGCCATTCGCACCAGCTCGTTCTGATACTCGACGCTGTACGGAACGGCCGCGAGTGCACCGTCTGGCCCCCTCCGGATGACCGTGAAGAAGCTCGTGGCCGCGGCGCGTTCACCGGGCGGCAGCGATGCGATCCAGCGCTCCAGCTCCTCGCGCGACGCGCCCTCCGGGTAGAAGTTCGCGCCGGCAGGCTTGGGCGGCGAGCCCGGGACGAACGGGCGGTGCTGCTCCAGCCTGTCCCACGGCCCCTTGTTGATCAGGAAGCCGTGCAGGCGCGCGCGGCCCTCCGCCGTCGTGTCGCGCGCCAGATCGAGCAGCATCGCCTCGTTGCCGGACCAGCTCTGACGCAGGAACAGCGCGTCCACGATCTTCGAGGCCTCGATCAGCGCGAGCAGAACCTGCCGATCGGACGCCGACAGTCCCGAAACGTCGGCTGCGATCTCGGTTGGAGCAAAGCGGTTGGACATGGATTGCAGCGTCGGCGTAGAGGGCATCGGACGGTCCTGAAACAGCATGAGCATCAACGGGATGGCCCAGAGGGCCCTGGCGGTCATCGTCGCTAGTGCACGCCGCGGGATGTTTGAAGCGACGCCGGATCGGCGCCGAGACGGCGGATCGCCCGCTCCCACATCTGCTCCGCTGGCGTGTCGAACACGAGCCCGGCGTCCACGTCGCTCAAGAGCCACGCGGAATCGGCGAGCTCCGCCTCCAGCTGGCCGGGCCCCCACCCGGCGTACCCGACGACCAGACGCGTCCGCGCCGGCGGATTGGGGGCGAGGAGCCGTCGCAGCAGCGCCGGCGACGTCGACAGGTGGACTCCTTCGGCGATGGCCACGCTGCCTTCGGCCTCGGCGGCCTCGGCCTCGCCGCCGACCAGCATCCAACTGCGCTGCGGCTCGACGGGACCGCCGACCCACACCTCGATCTCGCGTTCCGTCGTCACCGGCGGGTCCAGGTGCACCATCACGGTACCGGTCGTGACGAGCGGACGGTTCACGACGAGCCCAAACGCCCCCTCGTCGCTGTGCTTGCACAGCAGGACGACCGTGCGGTTGAAATTCCTGTCGACCAGTTGGGGCATCGAGAGCAGCAGCGCCGGGGCGAGTGATGTCACGACGTCATCCTCCTGGCAACGAGTCGCAAGTCATCGACGAACCGCGCGGTCTCCCGCCGCCGCGTCTCGTCGTCGCGCCCAGACAGACGATCGCCTCCGGCTGGACCAGCGCGATCTCAGTATCCAACCATGGGCGGCACGCTGCAATCTCCGAGGCGTTTGGCCGCTTGTGAATCCGCCGCTTCCCGCGCGGCTCCCACTTGAAATGCTTGACGACGTTCGTCACGTACACGCTCGAGCGGTCGATGCCGGCGTCCGCAAGCGCGCGGTCGAGCAGCGTCCCGGCCGGGCCGACGAACGGGTGACCGCTCGAGTCTTCCTGATCGCCGGGCTGCTCGCCGACAAGCATCAGACGCGCCCGTGGAGCGCCTTCCCCGAACACGGTCTGGGTCCCGCGCGCCCAGAGATCGCAGGCCCGGCAATCGCGCGCCGCCTCAGCCGCGCGCGGCAGGGTACCGAACGTCGCGGTGGACGGTCTTTCATCGTTCGGATCGGTCCGGCGGCGTGCCATGGCTCCCAGATGGACAGGCATTGATCGAGGCCACCTCGATGTTGCGGCGAAGGCCGGCCTTCTTCGCACGCGCCATGGCGCTGTCCCGGAGCGCCTCGCTGAGCTCCGCGTCGGTCAGTGCGCCGAGCGCGTCGACATTCGCGGCGTCCCAGACGGCGCGCGGCAACCACGCCGGATCGGTGCTCGTCGGAGCACCGGCGTTGTACGGACAGACCTCCTGGCAGATGTCGCAGCCGTACACGTGCGTGCCGATGTCGGGAGCGAGCTCGTCCGGAATCTTGTTTCGGTGCTCGACGGTCAGGTAGGAAATGCAGCGCCGCGCGTCGAGGACGCGGGGGGCGACGAGCGCCTCGGTCGGACACACGTCGAGACACAGCGTGCAGCTCCCACACTGATCGAGGGCCGGGACGTCGGGCGGGAGCGCGAGGCTGCAGAGCACCTCGCCGAGGAACACGAACGAGCCAAGCTCGCGGCTCATCACGCAGCAGTTCTTCCCCACCCACCCGATTCCCGCGCGCTGCGCCAGCGCGCGCTCCTGGACCGGCCCGGTATCGACGTAAGGCGCCGCCTCGAACGGCTCGGGGTGTTCGAGGTGCATCCATCCGATGAGGGCGTCGAGGCGCCTCGTCAGCACGCGGTGGTAGTCGTCACCCCACGCGTACCGTGCGACGTGGGCACGCCGCGGGTCCAGGCACTCGGTCGAATATGGCCGATCCGTGTTGTACAGGGTGGCCGTGACAATGACGCTACGCGCCGACGGCAGCGCGCGCCGCGGATCGACGCGCGCCTCGACGGACCGCTCCAGGTACGACATGGATCCGGCGTAGCCGCGATCGATCCAGGTCCGGAGGAAGTCGAAGTGGGGCGACGGCTCCGCCGGCGCGATGCCGCAGGCGTCGAAGCCGAGCTCGCGGGCCTTGTTCTTGAGATTGTGCGTGAAGGCGAGAAGTGGATGAGTCACGGCCGTCCGCGAGGCTCGAAGGCAGAATCGATTCTACCCTCGCACCTCGCGGCGTCCGCAACGCCGATGCTTAGGAGGCGCTGCGCTGAACCAGCTGGCGCAGCACGTACGGCAGGATGCCGCCGTGACGGAACGACACCAGCTCTTCCGGTGTGTCGATTCGGGCGAGCGCATCGAATTCGACGGTCTTCTCGCCGACCGCGCGGACGCGGACCGTGCCGGCGGGACGCAAGCCCTCCGCGATGCCGTGAATCTCGAACAGCTCGTTGCCCGTGAGGCCCAGCGACGCCGCCGTCGCTCCCTCCGTGAACACCAGAGGCAGCACCCCCATGTTGACCAGGTTGCTGCGGTGGATGCGCTCGAAGCTCTCCGCGATCACCGCGCGGACGCCGAGGAGCGCCGTTCCCTTCGCCGCCCAGTCGCGCGACGAGCCCGAACCGTACTCCTTGCCCGCGAGGATGACGAGCGGCACGCCCGATGCCTTGTATTTCATGGCGGCGTCGTAGATCGTCATGACTCCGCCCTCCGGCTGATACGTCGTCCACCCACCTTCGGTCCCTGGCGCCAGCTGATTGCGGAGCCGGATGTTGGCGAACGTGCCGCGCATCATCACTTCATGGTTCCCGCGGCGCGCACCGTACGAGTTGAAGTCCGCCGGCTGCACGCCGCGTTCGATGAGGTACTTCCCTGCCGGGCTGTCCTTCTTGATCGACCCGGCGGGTGAGATGTGATCGGTGGTGATGCTGTCGCCGAGCACCGCGAGCGCTCGCGCGCCGACGATGTCCTCGAGCGGCGCCGGTTCCATGCTGATGCCATCGAAGAACGGCGGGTTTCGCACGTAGGTCGAATCCGGCTCCCAGGCGAACCGATCGCCCGTCGGGACGTCGAGCGTCTGCCAGCGCCGATCGCCCCGGAACACGTCGGCGTACTGTTCGCGGAACATCTCGGCGGTGACGGCTCGCAGCATCGTCTCCTGCACCTCCTGGCTGGTCGGCCAGATGTCGCGCAGGTAGACCGGCTCGCCGGAGCTCGACGTGCCGATTGGCTCGGTGGTGAGGTCCAGCGTCATCGTGCCCGCGAGCGCGTAGGCGACGACGAGCGGCGGCGAGGCGAGATAGTTGGCCCGCACCTGCTGCTGGATCCGCCCCTCGAAGTTGCGGTTGCCGCTCAGCACCGACGCCACCACCAGGTTCTTCGCCTCGACTTCGGCCGACACGTCGTCCGGAAGCGGGCCGCTGTTGCCGATGCAGGTGGTGCAGCCGTATCCGACGAGGTTGAATCCGAGCTGGTCCAGATAGGTGTCCAGGCCGGCCTTGCGAAGGTATTCCGTCACGACCTTCGAGCCGGGAGCGAGGCTGGTCTTCACCCACGGCTTGCGGGCCAGACCGAGCTCGACCGCCTTCTTCGCGAGCAGGCCCGCGCCGATCATCACGCCCGGGTTCGACGTGTTGGTGCAGCTCGTGATCGCGGCAATGACGACCGCGCCGTGATCGAGCTGGCCGGTTGCCGGCGGATCGGCGACCGCCACGCCCGTCGAGGCCGCAGCCCCGGCCGCCGCAGCCGCGGGCTTCTTGGCCGCCGCCTGCAGGGACGGCAGCGCCGTCGCGAAGCCGGCCTTGGCCGATTTCAGCGACACACGGTCCTGAGGCCGGCGAGGCCCGGCGAGGCTCGGCTCGATGGCCGCCAGGTCGACTTCGATGGTCTCGCTGTAGACCGGATCCGGATCACCCTGGGAGGCAAACAGCCCCTGCGCGCGCGCATACGCCTCGACCAGCTCCGTGCGCGCGTCGTCGCGCCCCGAGAGCCGCAGGTAGTCGATCGTCATCGCGTCGATCGGGAAGATCGCGATCGTGGCGCCGTATTCCGGACACATGTTGCCGAGCGTCGCCCGATCGGCGATCGTGAGATGCGCGAGCCCCGGTCCGAAGAACTCGACGAACTTGCCGACGACGCCGTGCTTGCGGAGGCGCTCGGTGATGGTCAGCACCAGGTCGGTGGCAGTGGCCCCTTCCGGCATCGCGCCGACGAGCCTCACGCCCAACACGCGCGGGATCAGCATCGAGATGGGCTGACCGAGCATCGCCGCCTCGGCTTCGATGCCGCCCACGCCCCAGCCCACCACCCCGAGGCCGTTCACCATCGTCGTATGCGAGTCGGTTCCGACCAGCGTGTCCGGGAACGCGATGACCTCGCCGCCGTCCTCCTCGCTGCAGATCACGCGCGCGAGGTATTCGAGGTTCACCTGGTGCACGATGCCGGTGTCTGGCGGCACCACGCGGAAGTTGCGGAAGGCGTCTTGCCCCCAGCGCAGGAACGCGTAGCGCTCCTTGTTGCGCGAGAACTCGAGCTCGGCGTTCAGCTCGAATGCGTTGGCCTGGCCGAAGTAGTCGACCTGCACCGAGTGGTCGATCACCAGTTCCACCGGTTGCAGCGGGTTCACCTTGTTCGGGTCACCGCCGAGCCGCGCGATGCCGTCCCTCATCGCCGCCAGATCGACGACACACGGGACGCCGGTGAAGTCCTGGAGCAGCACGCGCGCGGGAGCGAACGAGATCTCCTTCTGCTCGGCGCTGCGGACGTCCCACCGCGCCATGGCCTCGATATCGGCCGCGGCGACGAAGCGCCCATCCTCGTGGCGCAGCAGGTTCTCGAGCAGGATCTTCAGCGAGAACGGCAGTCGCGCAATCTCGGGGAAGCCGCGCTGTTCGAGCGCGGCCAGGCTGTAGTACTGCACGCGGCGATCGCCCACTGTCAGGGCGGTCCTGGTGCGGAAGCTGTCTACGGTCGACATCGGTGACCTCTGGAAAAGCCCAATGGTACCACATCGATCTGTGGTCTTCTCGAGTCTGGCGTCGTCGGCACGAGCCTTGCCGTCTCGATGGTGCGGAGGAGCTTCACGAGACCGACAGGCCGGGACGCGCTGCCGAGGCACCGGACCAGGCCTCGGCCAAGGACGAGGCAGAGGATCCTCGCGAAACGGTCCACAACAACGCCCGGCCGGAGGTGGGCCTCAGCAATCGATCGGCCGATCTATCGAGCCCCGCTCCGAAGCAGATCGCGAATCTCGGTGAGCAACTGCTCCTCGGCGGTGGGGGCGGGCGGAGGCGTGGGCGCCGGCGTCTCCGCTCTCGTGCGGCGAGCCGTGTTGATCGCCTTGACGACGATGAACAGCGCCACCGAGACGATCAGGAAGTTCACCACCGCATTGAGGAAGAGGCCCAGGTTCAACGTGACCGCCGCGGCCGCCTTCGCGTCGACGAGGCTCGCATAGGGGCCTGGCGGCACGCCTTCGCGCAGCAGCACGAAGCGCTGGGAGAAGTCGATGCCCCCGGTGATCGCGCCGACCACGGGCATGATCACGTCCTGCACGAGCGAATTGACGATGGCGCCGAACGCGGCGCCGATGACGATGCCGACGGCAAGGTCGACGACATTGCCCTTGAGTGCGAACTCCTTGAATTCCTGGAACATGGACCACTCCCCTCGATAGAGACACGGCCGTGCTCCGGAGGCCGGAGCGAAGATCGGGCTGATGACAACGGACGGTCAGAGAATCGCCGTCAAAAACGCGCGAAGACCTGGGCCATCAGAGCCGGCGCCCAATGGCTGGCGCCGTCCGAGATGACGCCGTCCCGCACGCGCGTCGCCCGCACATCGACGCGAAGCCCCGTCGCTTTCACGAAGCCGCGCGCGGACGGCACCCGTTCGAGCAGGACGCCGCCGCCCACATATGACGAATGCCCGGTCTCGACGAGCGTGCGTCCATCGTAAAGCTGACGGAGATAGCCGAGACCGCCGCTCGCGAACGGCACGAGCGGCCCCGCCTGCCAGCGCCTGGCCTCGACGGCCACTCCGCCCTCGAAGAGGAACTGCCGCACGGGCGCGTTCGCCTCGGCGTCGTCCGCCTCCTCCTGGTCAGCGGTGATCCGGGTGACCAGACGCGCGTTGTTGTACCCGAACGTACCCTCGATTCGAAATATCCCAGCGAACCTGACGCCGACCGTCGCGATCGGACCGAAGGAGCGCTCGAGGCTCGTGGCCGTCTGGAAGAGCGCGCGTGTTCCCTCCCGCGTGGTCTGCTCGGACGCAATGCTGGCGAAGGGAATGCCGCCGATCATGCGCACTCCACCGGCGACGTCGACCCGGCCCGGAGGGCCCTGCGCGTGCGCGTATTCCGCGCTCATCAACACGGCGAGGCACACGGCGACCGCCAGGGCACGGCTCGCCCGCGGGCGGCGGATCACTTGGACACCACGTCGATGTCGATCGACCCGCTGTCGCCGCCCCGAGGGACGATCACGAGCCGCGGGTGGTAGTGGACGCGGAAGTCGAGGTCGATTGGAATGCCTGCCTGAAAGAAGCTCGCCGTATCCGCATCATCCAGCGGCTCCACGCGGAGCACGTATGGGCCGGGCTGGAGACCCGCGATGGAGAACTCGCCATCGTCCGTCAATGTGAAGTTGGCGATGCTCTGGCCCGTGCCCGCGTGGAAGGCGACGACATGCGCCCCGAACACTCCCACGCCGTCGCGGCGGACATGCCCGGAGATGCTGCCTGCCTGCCGGGCGAAATCGCCGTCGGGATAGAGGTCCGACACGCCCGCGATGTCGTCCGGATAGAGATGCCGCCCCGAGATGTCCCCGGTGGCCAGCGCAATGGGGAACATCGTCGCCCCGATGGACACGACACGGCGGCCTCCGCCCGGAATCAGCTCCGTCTCTCCGATCGCCGAGTGCCCCAACCCGTTCAGATGTCCGATCTCGTGCAGCGCGACCGACTCGAGATCCCACCGGCCGGCCTCCCCGGCAGGGGCGACCGACCAGGCAAACGCGGCGTTGAAGAAGATGTCCGACTCGATCAGCTCACCGGTCTCGGCGTCGATCAGATAGCTTGTCGCCGCGAGCACGCGTTCGAACTCTGGCTGGTTCAGGAAGCCGAGGGTCGACCGACCATCGTCTTCGCCCGGCACGCCACGCGTGAAGCCGCCGAACTGGTAGGTGACCGACGCGGTCGGGACCGCTTCCCACGTGGCGAACGCCCGCGCCGCGGCCTGCTGGAGCGACTCGGCCGGCACGCCGGGCACGCCGGAGTCGGTGATGAAGTACCGGACCGGACTGGCATTCCACCTGAGCGTGAAATCGCGCCCGTTCAGCCGGTACCCGAACTTCAGGTACGCGAAGGCCGGAGCCGTCTGGCCGCACACGAACGCGACGACGAGCGCGGCCACGAGTCCCCGCAGGCGGCTCGGTCGACGGATGCGGCGGAGGGCGTGCCGGATCATCGGGATCCTCCCGCGAGCGCCTTCACCTGCCGTTCGAACTCCGCGAGCGGTGCGGGACGACGCGTGGCGGCGCCCCTCACGACTGGTCCTCCCGCGGTCGGGAGCACGGCGGGGGGCGTCACCAGAACGGCTCCGTCGAGCGCGACGCCGACACGGTACACCCCCTGTGCCAGCCCCAACACGTAGGGCACGCGGGGACCGCTCGCGCCGAGGAAGACGATGACTCGCTGCCCTACTTCGAAGTCGGGAGCGCCGACCACGATGTTTCGGAAACGGCCCATCGTGCCTCCCGGCACCCGGAACGTGACCGTCTGCCCCAGCTCGCCTTTCAAATAGCTCTCGGTCGACAACGTCACGAGCGTCTCGATCGTGCGGCGATCATCGGTCCACTGGGCACGCACGTCGATGACCTCGCCCAACGCGATCGCGCGCGCGTGTTGAGACAGGTCGCCAAGATCGGTCGGGACGAGGACCGTGGCGCGCGCCGGCAGGACGAGCGCGCCGATCAGCGCCGCGGTCAGGATGATGTGTCGCATGTCTCCCCTACGATATCCAGAATTGCCTGTGCCGCACGCCTGCTGGCCCCTGGAGCGCCGAGCCGTTCCCGCACGCCGGCGAGGTCGGCACGCATTCGCGCGGCGCGGGCGGGGTCGGTGAGCAGGGAGACCGCTTCGGCGGCAACGCGCTCGGCGGTGAATTCGCCCTGAATCAGCTCCGGCACGATGCGTCTCCCCGCAATCAGGTTCACCATGGCGAAGGTCTCGAGCTTGACCATCGGCCTGACCAGCCTGTACTCCAGCGGGGACACGCGGTACACGACGACCATCGGCGTGCCGTGCAGCGCCGTCTGCACCGTCGCGGTTCCTGAGGCGGTCAGGACCAGATCCGCCGCAGCCAGAACCGCGTCGGTCCGTCCATCGACGATGGCGCACCGTGGGAGGCCTCGCGCGGGTTCGAAGAGCCGGTCGTCCAAGTGGGGAGCCCGAGCGAGCACGAACTGTACCTGAGGCATTCGGCTCACAATCGACCGGGCCGCATCGGCGAGTGTCGGCAGGATCCGGCGAAGCTCGCTGGCCCGCGAACCGGGGAGCAGGGCCACCACCGGCGCCGCCGCGTCCATCCCCAGTTCCTGCAGCATCGCCTCGCGCGACTCGCCGCTGTGAGCCAGATCGACCAGCGGATGCCCGACGAACTCCACCGGGACACCCGCCTCGCGGTAGATCGCTTCCTCGAAGGGGAAGATGACCAGCATGCGACGCACCAGCGCGCGAATCGTCTTGATCCGTCCGGAGCGCCACGCCCACACCTGGGGGCTGACGTAGTAGACGATGGGGATGTCGAGACGGGCCGCGTCACGCGCCAGTCGGGCGTTGAAGCCGAAGTAGTCGATTGCCACGAGCGCGTGAGGTGTGGAACGGCGGGCTTCGTCGATCAAGGCCCGCTTCGCGGCGCGCAGCCGCGGCACCTTCGCGACGATCTCCGTGAAACCGGTGACCGAGAGGCCGCGATAGTCGACCAACACGCGCCCGCCGGCAGCCGCAAAGGCTGGACCGCCGAGCCCTGCGACGTCCACGTCGGGCACCAGGTCGCGCAGCGCCCGCGTGAGCGCGCCGGCGTAGAGATCGCCGGACGCCTCCCCGCAGGAGAGCAGCAAGCGGAGGCTCAAGAACCGGGTCGCTTGAACAGGGCGGGGTCGAGCGGTCCGCCGATCTTGACATCCGTGACTGTCCGTTCGAGAGCGGGGTTGCCTCCGATCCGGACACTCGCGGCGTAGTTGATCTGTACGCCGTCGACTTCGCGGTAGTCGCTGAAGCTCTCCTCGACGACCGGTCGACCCATGCCGCCCGCCACGTACGTCTGCTTGGCGACCAGGCCTGTCGCCGGATCGGCGTACATGACCAGCGGTTCGAAATCCGGTCCCGAGAACTCCAGCGCCTCATGGATCGCGCCCTTCTCGTCCTTGACGTCGGGCAGCCGGCGCACACGGACCCGTCCGTCGGCGGCGGCGACGAGCAGCGCGATCGTGTCGCGCTCGAGGCCGTTCTCGAAGTCGGCCACCAGTTCGGCCGGTACGTCGTGGGTGCCGCTCGGATCGCGCACCCAGGCGCGGCTGCCGTCGTAGACCTGCACGATCTCGGCGCCGCCGAGACGCGCCTCCACACGCACGTGATTCGGGTATTCGATGTAGGTCACCGTTTCGGCGGTCTCGGCCGGAGCGTCCGGCCCGAGGGCCCGGGCGCGCGTCGTCGCGACGAGACTCTTCACGGCACGGAGACGCTCGATGCCGCCCTTCGCGGCCGTGATCCGCTCGAGGAGGGCGCGGGCGCGTGCGCCCTCTTCGGCGGTCACGCGAGACTGGCCGGCGGCCTGCGCTGGAGACGGCATGTAGGCGACCGGCGTCGGCCGGAGGGGCGGCGGCGCGCCGACCCCGGCCGGCCCCGCGGCGACCCGCGTCCGCGCGTGGCGGAAGTCGGCGGACGTCATGTCGAGCTCGTGCATGTCGACGACGTCGAAGTTGGTGAAGCCGAGCCCCTTGAGCTGCGGCGTGAACGCGGCGGCGTTTCCCACGAGCACGATCGCCAGGCGGTCCGGTTTCAGATAGTAGCGGGCGACGCGTTCGATGTCGTCGGCCCGCACCGCGTTCACGCGCTCGCGGAACGACTGCAACTGCTCGACCGGGAGGCCGTAGAACAACACGTTCAGCACCTGCGTGGCGATTGCGTCCGGCGTCTCGATCGTCAGCGGAAAGCTGCCGGTCAGGTACGCCTTCGCGCCGGCCAGCTCCCGCTCTCCGACCCGTTCGCGCTGCAGCCGCCAGAACTCGTCGACGATCAGGCGCAGCGCCTCGCCGGTGGCCTCCGAGCGCGTGTTGGTCGACGCCTCGAAATCGCCGACCTCGAGCATCGTATGGATGTCGGCTTTCGCGCCGTAGGTGAGGCCCCGTTCCGTGCGGAGTACCTGGTGCAGCCGGTTGGCGCCCTCGCCGCCGAGGATCATCAGCGCCAGCCGGAGCGGCATGTAGTCGCCATGATTGCGCTTGATGCCGATCTGACCCGCACGAACCTCGGTCTGTACCGCATCCGGCCTGTTGACCACGATGACGTGACGTGCCGGGTCGGGGGGCGCCACGAACGTCTGCACCGGCAGATCGCGGCGCTCCCACCCGCCGAACACGTTCTCCACGCCCGCAAAGGCGTCTTCGGCGGTGACGTCGCCGACGACGGCCAGGATCGCGTTGTTCGGAACGAAGTACTGGCGGTGGAACTCCTGCAAGTCCGATCGCGTGATCGTGGCCAACGTTTCGGGCGTGCCGGTCTGAAGGACACCGTAGGGGTGTGCGCCGTAGACGAGCCGGTCGAACACGGCGTCGGCGACGAACTCAGGCGATTCGAAGTTCACGCGCAGCGACGCGATCGCCTGCTGCCGTTGACGCTCGATCTCTTCGGGGGCGAAGCCCGGCGTGCGCACGGTGTCGGACAACATGCGGAGCCCCTCTTCGAAACTGTCCCGCATGACCAGTACGTTCACGAACGACAGGTCGGCGCCCGAGCCCGCGCTCACCGCTCCGCCGAGGAAGTCGATCTCGTCGTTGACCTCCCGCGCGCTCTTCGTCGTCGTGCCCTGATCGAGCAGCGCCGCGGTGAGATCCGAGAGGCCGGCCTTCTCTGCCGGGTCCTGCGCGGCGCCGGCGCGAACGATCATCCGCATGCTGACGACCGGCTGCTCGTGATGCAGGACGGCGACGACCTGAAGGCCGTTGTCGAGCGTACGCAGCTGATACGGCGGAAATGTCGACTGGCGGGCAGGCAGCGGCGCCGGCGGCCGCTCGGCCGGCCAGGCGTCGGCTTGCGCCGAGGCCGGCGCGGCCGCCGCGAGCAGAGCGACACAGACAATCCACACTCTCATCGTCCAGCTCCCGCCGTTCCGCGGCCCGCCGGCATCACGGTCAGCACGACGCGGTTCTGCTCGTTGAAATAAGTGCGCGCGACGCGCTGCACGTCGGCGGCCGTGATTGCCTGGAAGATCTCGAACTCGCCGTCCGCCGTCGTCAGGTCGTCGTGGATGACCGCGGCGTGCGCGAGTTGCAGCGCCTTCTGCTGGTTGGACTGGCGACCCATGATGTAGTCGCGCGCGAACTGGTTCTTCGTGCGCTGCAGCTCACGAGCGGAAATCGGCTCGTCCTTGAGGCGGTCGAGCTCGGCGATGAGCGCCGCCACGGCATCTTCGGGTTTCTGCCCCGGCTGCACGATCGCCACGGCGTAGAAGAGGTTCGGGTCCTCGATCAGGTTTGCGCCGCCGAACGCGGTGACCGCCAGCTGGCGCTCGTACACCAGCTTCTGATAGATGCGCGAGCTCTGACCGTCGGACAGCACCTTCGAGGCGATGTGCAGCGGGTACGAATCGGGATGACCGTCGTACGTGATGTGGTAGGCCACCACGACCGCGGGGAGCGGCCACGGTGCGTCGACGGTGACGCGCTTCTCCGCCGTCTGCGGCGGCTCGCGCGGAATGTCCCGCGGCACCCTCCGCTCCGCCTGCCGCACGCGGCCGAAGTACTGCGACACGACAGCCTTGGCCACGATCGGTTCGAAGTCGCCGACGATCACGACCGTGGCGTTTTCCGGCACGTAGTAGGTCTGATAGAACTCGCGCACGTCGTCGATCGAGGCAGCCTGCAGGTCCTGCATGCTGCCGATCGTCGGGTGTTTGTAGGGATGCGTCGTGAACGCGTGTTCGTAGATGAGCTCCGTCAGACGGCCGTACGGCTGGTTGTCCACGCGCATCCGACGCTCTTCCTTCACGACCTCGCGCTCGTTGACGAAGGTGTCGCTCTCGATGCGCAGCGAGGCCATGCGATCGGCCTCCAGCCAGACCAGGAGCGGGAGATACTGCGCCGGCGCCGTCTCCCAAAAAACCGTCTCGTCGTCGGTCGTGTAGGCGTTGCTCTGCCCGCCGACCGAGGCGATGACCGACGTGTGCTCCTCGGGGCCGACGTTCTTCGACCCCTTGAACATCATGTGCTCGAAGAGATGCGCGAACCCGGTCCGCCCCGGCCTCTCGTTCTTGGAGCCGACGTGATACCAGAGCTGCAGATGCACGATGGGGGTCGAGTGATCCTCGGACAGGATCACGGTGAGACCATTCGGCAGGGTCAGCCGCTCGTACTGCAGCTTCGGCGGCGGAACGGCGGCCCGGACAGGCAGACCGGCCGTCGCGAGGACGGCGGTCACCGCTATGACACGGAGCCACCTGCCAGTCATACGTGGATTGTACCCCTTCGCTGCCGGGCCCCATCCCGCTGCCCGGTCCCATCGGCCGCTCCGCCAGTGCTCCGCACGTGGGGCTGGGACGCCTCAGTGCGCCCGCAGACGGAACCCCCAAAAGGCCCAGCGGCGCGGCAGCCGATCGAGCGGGTCGGCGTCGATCATCTGCTCGTAGCCGCCGAACAGCTCCAGCGCTCCGTCGGTCCCCTCGAGACGTACGCCGGCCTCGACACGGCCTCCCCGCTGGGCGCTGCGCCCGGCAATCGTCCGATCCACAGGGATCAACTCGCCGTAGGCCCGCCCGTAGATCGCCGCGTGCGGATGCACCCGCTGCCGAACCCAGAGGTCGAGGTCGGTCATCCAGGTGTAGTCCACGTACGACCGCTGGATGATCTTGCGAGCGTCCGCGCGCACGTCGAGCGAGGTCCCCGTTCCCGTCGCGGAGAACCGGCGCATCACGCGAATACCGAGAGAGTTCTCGGCGATGGCGTTGCGCTTGGGCCGATCGCCGAGGTGTCGCGAGACGTGGTTCAGCACCGCGGCGACCTCCGTATTGCCCGCGAAGAACGAACCCGACGCCTCCAGCAGGTAGTTGCTCTGATAGGGATCGAAGGGACGGAATTCGCGGCCCAGCAGCGCCTGGTAGTCGGCGAGGAAGGTGGCGCGCCCGCGCTTGTAGTTCAACAGGTCGAAGTCACCCACCCAGTGGGTGTCCCACGAGAATCGCTGGTCCTGGTGCCCGAGTCCGGCCGCGATCAACTTGAGATCGAACCGCGGCAGGAACTCCACCGCCTCCGGCGCCGCAGCCAGCGGCTCCTGAGCCGACGCCGCCGGCGCCCCAGCACACACACACAGCGCGGCGACCGCCGCGCTCTGGACTACTCGCCTGAGTCGGAACGACATGTCTCGATCTTCTCCTCGAGCTCCGCGATGCGTTGCTCGAGTTCGGCAACGCGTTTCCTGAGCGCGGGCAGGTGACGAAAGACGGCCGATGCCTTCAGCCAGTCTCGGTTCGGAATGGCCGGATAGCCGGACACCATCGTGCCGGGCTCCACCGAATTGGGAATGCCGGTCTGCGCGGTGGCGACGACGCCTTTGCCAATCGTGATGTGACCGGCAACGCCCACCTGGCCGGCGAGCGTGACGTCGTCTTCCACGACGGTACTGCCGGCGATGCCCACCTGCGCGGCGAACAACACGCGCCGGCCGATGCGCGTGCCGTGCGCGATCTGGACGAGGTTGTCTATCTTCGTGCCCGCCTGGACCCGTGTCTCGCCGACCGCCGGGCGATCGATCGTCGTGTTGGCGCCGATCTCGACGTCGTCCTCGATGACCACGTCGGCGTGCTGCGGGATCTTGCGGTGCGTGCCGTCGCGCAGCTTCACGAAGCCGAACCCGTCGCTGCCAATCACCGCGCCGTCCTGCACGACCACGCGGTGGCCGAGCCGCACGCGCTCTCGAATCGACACGCGTGCGTGCAGCACGCAGTCTTCCCCGATCTCCGCGCCGGGACCGATGATCGCCCCGGGGTGCACGACGGTGCGCGACCCGATGACCGCGCCCTCCCCCACCACCGCCAGCGCGCCAATCGAGACGTCGGCTCCGAGCCGAGCGCTCTCCGCGACGACCGCTGACGGGGCGATGCCGGGCGCCTGCGACTCCTCGACGGCCAGCAGGTCGAGCGCCTCCGCGAACGCGAGATATGGGTGCGCGCAGCGCAGGAGCGCGGGTCCACCCGCCTCGACAATCACGTCGTTGCCGACGATCACGGCGGTGGCGCGCGTCGTCGACAGACGGCCGGCGTACTTGGGATTGGCGATGAAGCTGAGGTCGCCCGGGCCGGCGTGCTCGATGCCCGCGACGCGGACGATGTCGAGCTCGCCGTCGCCCTCGAGGCGGCAGCCGAGGCGATCAGCTAATTCTCTGATTATCAACGGGTTCGGGAGTATAGCACGCGCTCGTCGGCGAGCCGTGCGGTGAACGCGTCAGCGCGCCGCGCGCTGGAAGAACGCCGGCAGGTGCAGCAGGCCGAGCTTCTCGGCAATCTGCTGCACGCGAACGGTTCTGCGATCGTGCGGCATCCCGGCAAGCGCTTCCAGCTCGGCAAGGTCCTCGCTGGGCTGGAGCGTCCACGCGACTGTCGCAAGAGCCCGGCGCGCACCACGCCACGACTGCAGGTGCCCGAACGCCCGGAACCCCAGATAGTAGGCGACGATGTTCGGCCCAGGCACGAAGAACAACACGCCGGACAGGACGAACAGCACCGCGTCGATCGCCAGCCACCAGCCGTGATGCCGTTGCTCTCCTCGCAGCATGTCGTCGAGGGAGGTCTTCACCGCGTGCGCCTCTGCGCTGGATGGATATCGCAGAGTCGCACAGCCCGTCTCGCGTAGCGCCCAGAGCGTCCGCTGCTCGTCGATCGTGTCCGCCAGACGGCACACGACGGCGTCCCGCCATCGCGCGAACCGGCTGACGCCGCTCCCAGTACGCGCCTTGTCCACCAGAACGCGCCACTGCGCGCCGGCCGCATGGATCCAGCGTTTGACTCGGCCGTCATGATCGCCGACCGTCGTCGGTCCGGGCTCGGGGGGCTCGGCGTAGAGCTCGAAGCGCCCACGGCCGAGCGGAAGAAAGAACGCCAACAACAAGATTGTTATATTAATGTTCGTTGGACAATCTGACGCACAGTCTGTTGGGCCTGACGCTCGCGCGCACGCCGCTCAGGCGCGTCGGACCAGGCGCCACGACCGCGCTGCTTCTCGCCTCGAACGCTCCAGACATCGATATTGTCGTCGCCGCCACCGGCGGCGCATCGCGGTATCTCTCGCTGCATCGTGGCCCGACGCACGGACCGTTGGGACTCGTCATCCTCTCGTTCGGCGCGGCTGCGATCGCCTGGGGCATTGCCACGCGGCGCCCACCATTTCGACGCGGGGATCGGCCAGCACGTCTCATGCCCCTTTGGGCGGTGTCGATCGTCGGCGTCTGCTTCCACGTGCTGATGGATCTGCCGACCTCGTATGGCACGAGGTGGCTCAGTCCGTGGTCGTGGACGTGGTTCACCCTCGACTGGATGCCGATCGTCGACGTGTACCTGCTCGCCATCCTCGCAGGCGGGCTCGTCGCGCCATGGTTGAGCCGTGATCGAGCCATCGAAAGCGCCCGGACGGCGGACGCGCGACGGGGCCGATTCGCGGCATCGGCACTCGCCCTCGCCGTCGTGCTCTACGGCATCCGGGGAGCGGCACACCACAGCGCGCTCGAAGCGGTGGCACCGCCAAGTGTCCTCGCCAGCGAGTGGTGTGCGGACGCCGCGGGCCCCGGGACTCCGCTGGATCGGTGGCCGGAGCGAGTGCTCCCGCATGCGCCCCGGAGGGAGCTCGCTGCGCGTGCCTCGCGCGCCGGATTCAGCAGCGACTGTGCCACGGAGCTCGTCGCGATCCCGGACTTCCTGTCCCCATTCCGCTGGCGCGTGATTGCGCGATCGCGCGGGGAGTACCGCGCCGCCGATCTGAACCTGGCCGCGGCGCCGTGGGCGCTGTTCGATGCCTGGCGCGAGAGTGGTCGACGTCTCGTGCACGAGTCCGGCGTCACGCGGGTCCCCAACGACTGGAACAGCATCGTCCGCACCGCTGCGGCCGCCCCATCCGCCCAGACGTTCCTCGGGTTTTCCAGACTGCCGGCCGTTCAGCTCTCGGTGGAGCCGGACGGCTCCGCGGTGGTCAGGTGGGTCGATCTTCGGTTCTTCCGCGATATGGACGACGTGCAGGACGCCGTGCGAAAGAGTCTCTTCGGCGCGACCGTGGTGATCGACGGCTCCGGACACGTCGTGCGCCACGAACTGGGTCCCTGACGCGATGCCGTTCCTCGGCGCACACATGTCGGTCGCCGGCGGACTGCCTCGGGCGATCGAACGCGCGGTGGCACACGACTGTCGGGCGCTTCAGATCTTCTCGAAGAACGCCAGCCAATGGCGGGGGCGCCCGCTGCCGCCGGAGGAAGTGCACGAGTTCCGGCAGCGCGCGCGGGGTGCTCGGCTGCACACGGTCGTGTCGCATGCGAGCTATCTCATCAACCTGGCTGCCGAGGAACGCACGCTGGCGGAGCGGTCTCTCGAGGCGATGCGCGACGAGCTCGATCGTGCCGACGCGCTCGGACTGATGGGTGTCGTGCTGCACCCGGGCTGCCACACGGCCAGCGATCGCGCTGCAGGACTGACGCGGGTGGCGCAGCGTCTCGGTGGGCTGCTGGATCGGCGCGGCGCCGGCGGCGCCCGGATCCTGATCGAGCACACCGCTGGCCAGGGCACCTCGCTCGGTGCCTGCTTCGAAGAGATCGCCGCCATCCTGCGCGAAGCCGAACACCATCCCGGCCTCGGCGTCTGCCTGGACACTTGTCATCTGCTCGCAGCCGGGTACGACATCGCCACCGCGGACGGGTACGCACGAACGTTCGACAGCTTCGAACGGGTCGTCGGCCTCGACCGGCTCAAGGTCTTCCATCTCAACGACTCGAAGAAGCCCGTCGGGAGCCGCGTGGATCGGCACGAGCACATTGGCAAGGGGTACGTCGGGCTGGGCGCGTTCGAGCGGCTGCTCAACGACTCGCGTTTCGCGCATCTCCCGATGCTGCTCGAGACGCCGAAAGGCGCGGGCAAGGCGACCGGGCCTATCTCCGTCGATCCGGCCGACGCACAGAACCTGCGAACGCTCCGGGAACTGATGAAGCCTCGGAACGCGTTCCCGTCCCGTCGACGATCTCCGCCTCGGAGCAGTGCATGATCGCCCCACCGATCGGCCACTCGTCCGCCGCCAGGCCGGCCTTCCGGCACGTGTGCGCCGCGAAGGCGCTCGGGCGACGGCCTCGCGGACGATGGCAATCAGCAGCGGGCGCTCGGCGCAGGCTGATGCGGTGCATGGAGTCCGCAGCGAAAATGCTAGCATTTGCCATGCCCGCCTCGTTCACCCGAGCCCAGCTCGACGCGTTGGCCGCGCTGGCTCACCTTCGGCTCAGCGAGCCGGAGTTGGAGCTGTTCGCCAGCCAGCTTTCAGACATCCTGCAGTACGCCGAGCAGGTGCAACAGATCGACACGACCGGCGTGCCGCCCACGGCCAGTGTCATGGCGCGCGGCGGCGCGGATCGCGAGGACATCGTCCAGCCGTCGCTGCCGAGAGACGAGGCGCTGGCCAACGCGCCGGATGCCAGCCTCGACGCCGGCCTCTTCAAAGTGCCGCGGGTCATCGGATGACGAGATTCCCGACCGTTCGCGACGTCCGCGACGCCGTGCAGACCGGCGCCCGGTCGGCGGTGAGTGTGTGCGAAGAGACCCTCGCCCAGATCGAGCGGCTCAACGCCACTCTGAACGCCTTCAACACCGTGTCGGCCGAACGCGCTCTCAGCCGAGCCAAGGCGGTCGACGCCAATCCGGACCGCGCGACGCTGCCGCTCGCGGGCGTCCCCGTTGCCGTCAAGGACAACCTCTGCACCAAGGGAACGCGTACGACCGCATCGTCCCGGATGCTGGAACACTTCGTCCCGCCCTACGACGCGACGACGGTGGCGCGGCTCGAGGCGGCCGGCGCCGTGATCGTCGGCAAGACCAACTGCGACGAGTTCGCCATGGGGTCGTCCAACGAGAACTCGGCGTTCGGGCCGGCGAGAAATCCGTGGAGCACGGATCGGATCCCCGGCGGGTCGAGCGGAGGGTCTGCCGTGGCGGTCGCGGCGGGCATGTCGCCCTTGGCGATCGGCTCCGATACCGGCGGCTCGATTCGTCAGCCCGCGGCGCTGTGCGGCGTCGTCGGACTGAAACCGACGTACGGCCGGGTGTCGCGATACGGGCTGCTCGCGTTCGCGTCGTCGCTCGACCAGGTCGGTCCGTTCACGCGGACCGTGGAGGACGCCGCGATTGCGATGGCCGTCCTGTCCGGAGCGGATCCGTCGGACGCGACGTGCGCGGCGGAGCCGGTTCCGGACTTCGCCGCCGCGATGAGCGGCCGGGTCGAAGGGCTGCGCATCGGCGTTCCACGCTCTCTATTGGCGCAGGGGGTGGATCCAGCCGTGTCGAGTGCGTTCCTCGACGCGCTCGCGGTGTTCGCGAACGCGGGCGCCAGGCTGATCGACATAGAGCTGCCCCACGCCAGCGCCGCGATTCCCGTCTACTATCTCGTGGCCACGGCTGAGGCCAGCTCGAACCTGGCGCGCTACGACGGCGTGCGATTCGGGTTCCGCGCACCCGCCGCGGAGGGCGCGTCTGGCGACGATCTGCGCGCGATGTACGGCCGTACGCGCGAACTGGGCTTCGGCGCGGAGGTGAAGCGTCGCATCATGCTCGGGACCTACGTGCTGAGCGCCGGCTACTACGACGCCTACTACTTGAAGGCCTTGCAGGTTCGAACGCTGATCCGGCGCGACTATCAGGATGCGTTCGAGCACGTCGACCTCGTCGCGATGCCGACGAGCCCGACGCCTGCGTTCCCGATTGGCGAACGCGATTCGGATCCGCTGCGGATGTACCTCGCCGACGTCTTCACCGTCAGCGCGAACCTGGCCGGCCTTCCGGCGGTGAGCGTGCCGTGCGGCTTCGCCGCCGACGGGCTGCCGATCGGACTGCAGCTGACGGGACGCCCGTTCGACGAGACGACGGTGCTCGCGGCCGCCCACGGATACGAGCGGGAGACCGCATGGTGGACGCGCCAGCCGGAACTGTAGCGCCGCACTGGTCCGCGCTGTCGGACGAGCAGTTGCTCGGCGTGCGGCTCTGCGATCTCGACGTCCAGATCGCGGGCACCGAGCTCGAACAGCGGATCGCGCAGGTCGATGCCGAGCTCGACGCGCGAGGCCTCGTTCGCCCCTACTACTGGATTGCCGACGAGTGGTTCACGCCCGATGGCGTTCCGGGCGTCGCCGTTCCGTTCTACCTGACGCATCCGCGGCTGGCGAAGCTGGAGCTGTCGCAGATGCTCGAGGTCGAAGGCGGCGATGCCGAGACCTGCCTGAAGATCCTCCGCCACGAGGCGGGCCACGCCATCGACAACGCCTACATGCTGCGCCGCCGGCGCGCGCGACGCAAGATGTTCGGGCGGCCGTCGACGCCCTATCCCGAGTACTACACGCCGAAGCCGTACAGCAAGAGCTTCGTGCTGCACCTGGATCACTGGTACGCGCAGAGCCATCCGGACGAGGACTTCGCGGAGACGTTCGCCACGTGGCTCGATCCCGGTTCGGACTGGCGCACCCGTTATCTCGGCTGGCCGGCCGAGCGCAAGCTCACGTACATGGACCGTCTCATGACGAGCCTGGCGCAGCGGCCGGCGGCCCTGACGACGCGACGGGAAGTCGATCCGATCGTGGAGCTGGAGAAGACGCTGGGCGAACACTATCAGGCGAAGCGAGAGCACTACGGCCTCGATGCCCCGGACTTCTACGAGTCCGATCTGTTCAAGCTGTTCTCCGACGATCCGCGCTACGCCGGCCACCCGTCGGCCGCGCGGTTCCTGCGGCGCATCCGCCGCGAGGCGCGCTCGACCGTGGCGAGCTTCACCGACAGCTACCAGTACACAATCAATCAGTTGATCGACAAGATCATCCGCCGGTGCCGTGAACGGAACCTGCGGCTCACAGAAAGCGAGGACGCGACGAAGCTCGACTTCATGGTGTTTCTCACCGTGCAAACGATGAACTACCTCCACAGCGGACGGCACCGGGTGGCGCTATGAGCGGAAAGCTCCGCGTGCTCGCGCTCGTGCACCACCACCTGGTGCCGCCGGACACGGTACCGGAAGGCGTCGACACCACTACGGCGCAGTGGAGAACCGAATACGACGTGATCACGACGCTGCGCGGCTTGGGCCACGAGGTGCGTGCGATCGGCGTGCACGACGACCTGGGCGACATCCGACGCACCGCCGACGAGTGGAAGCCGCACATCGCCTTCAATCTGCTCGAAGGGTTCGCGGACGTGACGATCTTCGATCAGAACGTGGTCAGCCACCTCGAATTGCTGAAGCTCCCCTACACCGGCTGCAATCCGCGCGGCCTGCTGCTCGCGCGGGACAAGTCGCTCGCGAAGAAGCTGCTCGCGTATCACCGGATCCCGGTGCCGGAGTTCGAGGTCTTCCGAATCGGACGTCCAATCCGCCGGCCCAAGCGGCTGCCGTTCCCGCTCATCGTGAAGTCGCTGACGCAGGAGGCGTCGATCGGGATCTCGCAAGCCTCGGTCGTGGAGAGCGACGAGAAGCTGCGCGAGCGGGTCACGTTCATCCACGAGAGCATCGGCACGGCCGCCATCGCCGAGCAGTACGTCGACGGGCGCGAGATCTACGTCGGGGTGATGGGCAACCAGGTGCTCCACGCGCTGCCGGTGTGGGAGCTGTTCTTCACCAACATGCCCACCGAGGCGCGGCGCATCGCGACCGATCGGGTGAAGTGGAGCGTGAAGTACCAGCGGAAATACGGGATCGAGAGCGGCCCCGCGCGCGACCTGAGCGATGCGTCGATCGCGGCGCTGCACCACGTCTCGAAGCGCACGTTCAGGGCGCTGGAGCTGAGCGGCTACGCGCGCATCGACCTGCGGGTGGACGCCGGCGGCCACGCCTGGGTGATCGAAGCCAACCCCAACCCTCAGGTGGCGCGTGGTGAGGATTTCGCGGCGTCCGCCGAGAACGCCGGCCTGCCCTACGACGCCCTGCTCCAGCGCATCCTGAACCTCGGACTACGCTGGCAGCCGGAGTCGTTCGCGTAACGCGTCGTCAACCGCGCGCGGATCTCGTCAGACGCGGGCCTCGTCAGACGCGCGGGGCCTCGTCGGGCTGGCGCCGCCACTCGGGCACGTTGTAGTAGACCAGACCGCGCCGGACCTCTTCCATCGCCTTCCGTTCCGGCTTGATCGGCGCTGGGGTCCCGGGCTCCACGTCGAAGCGGAGGCGCGCGCCACGGCGCAGCTGCTTGGCGCGGAGCGCGGCGACGTCGACGAAGAGAAAGCGGCTGCTGATCGGCGGAGCCGGCTCGCCCGGCAGCACGGGCGCATCGGCCGATTCGATCGACTCGCTGCCTTCGGTGGCGAGAGGCTCGGACGGGAGTTCGGGTGCGTCTTCCATGGGAGATTCGTAAGCCTAGCACGTGCCCGCGCATGGCCGAAAAGTGAGCGGGCCGTACGCAAGTACCTGGGCGGGTACGCACCGGTCGAATGCGTATCCCACCCAGGTCGGTCACTGTGCTCTACGACGCGAGGCGTGCGTTCGCTTACGCGCTGACGTCGACCTTGATCTGGCGCGGCTTCGCCTCCTCGCGCAGCGGCAGCGTAACCGTGAGCACGCCGTTGCGATAGTCGGCCGCAACCTTCGACGGGTCGACCGTCGGCGGCAGCGAGAACGAGCGGCTGAAGCTCCCGTATCGGCGCTCGATCCGGTGGTACTGATCCTCCTTCACCTCGGCCGAGAGCTTCTTCTCGCCCTTGATCGTCAGCGTGCCCTTGTCGACGCTGACCTCGATGTCCTCGCGCGCCATGTCGGGCAACTCGGCCTTCAGCACCAGCTCCTGCTCACCGCTCTGATAGATGTCGACCGGCGGCAGCCAGTTTCCGGAGGAGAGCATCGACTCGTCGCTCCGACCGTAGGCGTCCGAAAACGCCCGGTTCAGTCGAGCCTGCAGATCCGCGAAGTCCTTGAAGGGGTCGGTCAATCGAACGATAGCCATTGGTCGTCTCCTTGCGTTGCCACTACTTCGTTTCTGCGTATTCGGCGTCGACGACTTCACCTTCCTTCACCGTGGAAGCCTCGTCGCCGCCAGTGCGACTGCCTGATGCGCCGGCCGCTGACGCCCCCGGCTGCGCGTGCGTGTAGAGCAGCGCGGCGATGGCGTGCGCGGCGCGCTGCAGGTCCTCTGACGCGCGGGTAATCGCCCCAACGTCGTCCGCCTGCGTGGCCGTGCGCACTGCGCCGATTGCCGCCTCGACCTTCGACAGTTCCCCGACCGGCAGCTTGTCCCGGTTCTCGTTCACCGTCTTCTCGGTCTGATACGCGAGCGCGTCGGCCTGGTTGCGCGCGTCGATCAGCTCGCGGCGCTGCTTGTCCTCCGACTCGTGGGCCTGCGCGTCCTTGACCATGCGGTCGACCTCGTCCTTCGACAGGCCGCTCGATCCGCTGATCGTGATCTTCTGCTCCTTGCCGGTCGCCTTGTCTGTCGCCGTGACGTTGACGATGCCGTTGGCGTCGATGTCGAACGCGACCTCGACCTGCGGCACGCCACGCGGCGCCGGAGGCAGACCGACGAGGTGGAACCGCCCGAGCGTCCGGTTGTCCTTCGCCAGCGGGCGTTCGCCCTGAAGCACGTGCACCTCGACGCTGGTCTGGCTGTCGGTTGCGGTCGAGAACACTTCGCTCTTGCGCGTCGGGATCGTCGTGTTGCGCTGAATCAGCGTCGTCATCACGCCGCCCAGAGTCTCGATGCCGAGCGAGAGCGGCGTCACGTCGAGCAGGAGCACGTCCTTCACCTCGCCGGCGAGCACGCCACCTTGGATCGCGGCACCGATCGCCACGACTTCATCGGGATTGACCCCCTTGTGCGGATCCTTCCCAAAGAAGTCGCGGACCAGTTGCTGCACCTTCGGCATGCGGGTGGATCCGCCGACCAGCACGACCTCGTCGATCCGCTTCGGATCGAGTCCGGCGTCGGCCAGCGCCTGTTTCACCGGACCCATGCTGCGCTGAAGGAGATCGTCCACCAGCTGTTCCAGCTTCGCGCGCGTCAGCTTGACCTGGAGGTGCTTGGGACCGGTCTGGTCGGCCGAGATGAACGGCAGGTTGATCTCGCTCTCGATTGCGGTGGACAGCTCGATCTTCGCCTTCTCCGCACCCTCTTTGAGACGCTGCTGCGCCATCCGGTCCTTCGAGAGATCGATGCCCTCCGCCTTCTTGAACTCCGTAACGAGCCATTCGATGATGCGGTCGTCGAGATCGTCGCCGCCCAGGTGGGTGTCGCCGTTGGTCGACTTGACCTCGACCACGCCCTCGCCGACTTCGAGCACCGAGATGTCGAAGGTGCCGCCGCCGAAGTCATAGACGGCAATCGTCTCGTCCTTCTTCTTGTCGAGGCCGTAGGCCAGTGCGGCAGCGGTCGGCTCGTTGATGATGCGCAGGACGTTCAACCCTGCGATCTGCCCGGCATCCTTCGTCGCCTGACGCTGCGCGTCATTGAAGTACGCGGGCACCGTGATGACCGCGTCGGTCACCTTCTCGCCGAGGTAGTCCTCGGCTGCCTGTTTGAGTTTCGCCAGCACCATGGCGGAGATCTCGGGCGGGGACATCTTCTTGCCCTGCGCCTCGATCCACGCGTCGCCATTCTGCGCGCGCGCCACCTTGTAGGGAACGCGTGACACCTCGGCCTTCGCCCCGGCCACCGTGCCGGCCACTTCGTCGAAGGTGCGTCCCATGAATCGCTTCACCGAAAAAACGGTGTGCTCGGGGTTGGTCACGGCCTGCCGCTTCGCGACCTGTCCGACCAGCCGCTCGCCGTCGCGCGTGAAGGCCACAACCGACGGGGTCGTCCGGGCACCCTCCTGGTTGACGATGACCGTGGGCTGACCACCCTCCATGACCGCCACTACCGAGTTGGTCGTGCCGAGGTCGATGCCGATGACTTTTCCTGCCATGTGATGAGACTCCGTAGGTTCGAGTTGAACAGGAGTATATGACGTAATTTAGTGTTAGTCAATCATCTTATATGCGTGTATCACGCTCATGTTTAGCTCGCATCTTTGCCGCGACCTGGTAACCCGCCCGGTCAGCATCAACACGGAACCGCCCCGATTCGTCCGAGGCGCCGGCCAAGCGGCAAGCCCACACCGAACGGCCCACTCGCCTGCCCCAGCGCCTCGCCTCCCGGCCGTGCTGCCGCCGCCGTCGTCCTATGCGATGATTCCGGGATGCGCTCGAGGCTCCAGGCCGTCGTCCTCCCCGCCGAACCATCGGAGTTCCGGGACGAACTGCGCCGCATCTTCACAGAGCTGGACAAGACCGTTCCGGCCGAGACCCTGGTCGGCGAGTGCGCGCCGGCCCTCGACGTCTTCGAAACCGACGAGGCCCTCGAAGTCGTGGTGGACCTGCCTGACGTGGACATCTCCGCCGTACGCATCGTCGCGAAAGGTCCGACGCTCCTCATCGCCGGCCACAAGAGCCCGAGGCGCGCCCGACCCGACTCGACGTTCCATCTCGTCGAGCGCGGGTACGGCCGCTTCGTTCGCGCCGTGCGGCTCACCACCGCGTGTGACTCGGCCCGTGCGCGCGCGATCCTCGTGGAGGGCGAACTGCGGGTCGTGCTCCCCAAGGTGGCCGAGCGCCGCGGCCGCAGCATCCCGATCGCCGTCGAGGCCGGGCCGGCGGGCGCGTGATCCGGCTACTCTTCATCGGCGATATCGTCGGGCGCCCGGGCCGCGACCTGGTGCGCAACGGCGTGGCCGCCTTGCGCGATTACCACCAGCTGGACCTCGTGATCGCGAACGCCGAGAACGCCGCCGCGGGCTTCGGCCTGACGCGCGAAATCGGCGAACAGATCCTCGCCGCCGGCGTGGACGTCATGACGTCCGGCAATCACATCTGGGACAAGAAGGAGGCCGTGGACTACATCGGCATCGAGCCGCGGCTGCTCCGTCCGGCGAACTATCCGGCGGGAGTCCCCGGCCGCGGCAGCTACGTGGCGCGTACCGCCGGTGGACAGTCGGTCGGGATCGTCAACGTCATGGGCCGGGTCTTCATGCTGAACATCGACGATCCCTTTGCCGTCGTGCTCCAGGAGATCGAGAAGCTGAAGCTGCGGACGCGGATTGTCTTTGTCGACTTTCACGCGGAGGCCACGTCGGAGAAGGTCGCCATGGGCTGGCACCTCGACGGGAAGGTCACAGCGGTCGTCGGCACGCACACCCACGTCCAGACCGCGGACGATCGGATCCTGCCGAAGGGCACCGCATATCTGACGGATGCCGGCATGACCGGTCCTCACGACTCCGTCATCGGCGTGGACGTGGGGGCGGCGCTCGGCCGCTTCCTGAACGCGATGCCGGCGCGATTCGAGACTGCGACCGGCAACCCGTGCCTCAACGGCGTCATCGTCGAAGCCGACGAGGAGACCGGCCTTGCCACCGAGATCGAGCGCGTGAGTTATGACGCGCGCGAGATCGAGGATCTGGCGCGCCTCTCGACCACCCACCGCTGAACCCGGCCCCTGCTGATGGTCAAACCGACGGGCCTGCCCTTCGACGACCCCGCTCCCGAACCGGAGGGTGCGTCAGCGGGCTCCCCGCGTGACGAGATGCCGCGCGAGTCACCACCTCTCTCACCGCGTCAGCCCTCACGCGAGTCGCCACGTCAGTGGGCACGCGAGTCGCCGCACGACGCTGCGACTGATCAGCAGGCGGGACCTAGCGACGCGGCCGCCGCGCGCCGGACGGCGCCGCCAGCGCGGCGTCAGATCCTCAGCGTCACCCAGCTCACCACGTTGATCCGCGATCACCTCGAAGACGAGTTCCACTCGGTCTGGATCGAGGGCGAGCTGTCCAACAGCAAGATCTGGAATACGGGACATCTGTACTTCACGCTGAAGGACGACCGATCGCAGGTGCGTGGCTTCATGTTCCGCAGCGCGGTGCGGTCACTGCGCTTCAAGCCGGTCGACGGCCTCCACGTGATCGCCCGCGGTCGAATTTCGGTGTACGAGCCGAAGGGCGAATATCAGCTGACCTGCGAACATCTGGAGCCGCGCGGCCTCGGCGCCCTTCAGCTCGCGTTCGAGCAGCTCAAGGCGCGGCTGCAGGCCGAAGGGCTGTTCGAGGCGGCGCGAAAGCGTCCGCTTCCCGCGCTGCCGCGCAAGATCGGCGTCGTGACGTCGCTCGACGGTGCCGCCATTCGGGACATCCTCAAGGTGCTCGGACGCCGGCACTGGAATGCGCACGTGGTGATCCGGCCTGCGCGTGTGCAGGGTGACGGCGCATCCCTCGAGATCGCCCGCGCGCTTCGCGCGCTGACGCGGGTCCCCGGTGTCGACGTCATCATCGTCGGCCGGGGCGGCGGGTCGATCGAGGATCTCTGGGCCTTCAACGAGGAGCCGGTCGCGAGAGCCATCGCCGACTGCCCCGTCCCGGTCATCTCGGCGGTTGGACACGAGACCGACGTCACGATCGCCGACTTCACCGCCGATCGACGGGCGCCGACCCCTTCGGCGGCCGCCGAGATGGTCGTCGCCGCGAAGGACGAGTTCTGCGCGCGCATCGACGGTCTGCGCGACCGATTGAACGGAGCCGCCAGGGCCCGCGTGCAGACGCTGAGCCGGCGGGTGCACGGACTCGCGGCGCGGCCCGCGCTTGCCGGCATCCCGATGCGCGTCGCGCTGCGGGGCCGCGAAGCGGCGGAGCTCTCGCACACCCTCGCGCGCCACGTTCGCGCGCGGGTCGCCGAACGCGAGCGGCTGCTGGTACAGTTGCGGAGACGGCTGGACGGGCTCGACGTGAGCCGCCGGCTGGGCGGCATGCGGGCCCGGCTGGCCTCGGCGGGCGGACGCCTGTCGGCCGCGCTCGTGCGCCGGCGTCATCGCGCAGACACACGACTGCGCGACGCCGCCGCACGGCTCGACGCACTCAGCCCGCTCGCCGTGCTCGGGCGTGGATACGCGGTCGCGTGGAACGCGGACGGTTCGCGTGCGCTCCGCGACAGCGCTGACGTGCGGCCTGGAGACGCCATCCGGGTGACGCTCGCCAAGGGCGAGCTCGATTGCGACGTCCGCCGATCACGGTGAAGACATGTCGGATACCCCCATTCAGGATTTCGAGTCCGCCCTCTCGGAGCTCGACGCGCTGGTCAAGAAGCTCGAAGACGGCGACCTGTCGCTCGAACAGTCGCTCGCGCTCTACGAGCGCGGCGTGCAGCTCTCTCGCTTCTGCCACGCGCGCCTCGAAGAGGCGGAGCGAAGAATCGAAGTCCTTTCGGAGCGCGGCGAGCTGAAGCCCGCTCCGCCTGGACTCACGAGTGACGAGCCCACGCGCTCATGACCGGCCCGCGTCCAGAGCTGGGCGTCTTCCTCGACGAAGCACGTACGCTGATCGACGGTGCGCTCGACCGGCTCCTGCCGACGCCGCCAGACTGCCCTCCGCTGCTGGCCGAGGCGATGCGGTACAGCCTGTGCGCCGGCGGCAAGCGGCTGCGGCCGGTGCTGACGCTGGCCGCGGCCGATGCGGTGGCGCGGCGTACGGGCGTCGAAGCGCTCGACCTGGCACTGCCCGCCGCATGCGCCGTCGAGCTGATCCACACCTTCTCGCTCATCCACGACGATCTTCCGGCGATGGACAACGACTCGCTCCGCCGCGGGAGGCCGACCCTCCACACGGTGTACGGCGACGGCGTCGCGATTCTCGCGGGAGACGCGCTGCAGGCGGAGGCGTTTTCGCTCATCGCGCGCGAGCCGGTGACCGCCGACCCTGCGATCGTGTCGCGGAAGCTCACGGCAGTCGGCGTGCTGGCGGTCGCAGCCGGAGCGGTCGGCATGGTCGGCGGCCAGACGGTCGACCTGCAAGCCGCCGGACAGGTCGCGGGTCATCCGTTGACGCTGACGCCTGACAGCCTCCGTGCCATGCACCTGCAGAAGACCGGGGCGCTCGTGCGCGCCTCGGCTGTCTGCGGAGCCGTGATGGCCGGCGGAGACGCGAGACTCGTTTCCGCCGTGTCGCAATGGGCCACCGAAGTCGGCCTCGCCTTTCAGATTGTCGATGACATCCTCGATGTCGAAGGGGACGCCGCGGCCTTGGGCAAGACGCCCGGCAAGGACGCCGCTGGCGCCAAGCCGACCTACACCTCGCTCTTCGGCGTCGAGGAAGCACGGGCCATGGCGGCCCAGTGCCGCAGTCGAGCGCACGCGTGCCTGGTCGGCGCGGGCCTCATGGACAGCTGGCTCGACGACATCGCCGCCTGGGTGATCGCGCGGCGGCACTGAGTCGAGTCCACGCTGCATGGCTGCGCCGAAGACCCGTCTGGACCTGCTCCTCGTCGAACGCGGCCTCGCTCCGACACGCGAGCGTGCGCGGGCCCAGGTGCTCGCCGGACACGTTCGCGTGGACGGACAGCCGGTCACGAAAGCCGGCGCGGCCATCCGCGCGGACGCCGCGATCGACGTCCTCGAACCGGATCACCCATACGTAGGGCGCGGAGGCGTGAAGCTGGCACATGCGCTGGACGCCTTCCGTGTTCCTGTGCAAGGACGGCGGGCGCTGGATGTCGGTGCCTCCACCGGGGGATTCACCGACGTGCTGCTCCGGCGCGGCGCGCGGGACGTGATCGCGCTCGACGTCGGCCACAATCAACTCGACTGGCGTCTTCGCACCGACCCGCGCGTCCTGGTCCGCGAACGGGTGAACGCACGCGCCCTGACGGACCGCGACGTCCCTCACGAGGTGGACATCGTCACCATCGACGTGTCGTTCATATCTCTGCGGCACATCTTTCCTTCCGTGCGACACGTTCTGGCGCCGCACGGAGACCTGGTCGCGCTGGTGAAACCACAGTTCGAAGCCGGACGTGGAGAGGTCGGGAAAGGCGGCATCGTCTCCGATCCCGCGACCCACGAGGCGGTATTGCGGCGGGTGGCGCAGGAGGCGGTCGACGCCGGCTTCGAGGTGTGCGGCGTCACCCCCTCCCCCATCACCGGAGCGACGGGAAACCGCGAGTTCTTCATGCACCTGCGGCTGCCTCGTCCGAGCGATCCGACGGAGACCCTGGCGCCGGACGGCGGCACTGCCTGAGCTACCATAACAACCCATGGCGACGCTGCCGCTCGCGCCCGTCTCGCGGGTCGGGATTCTCGCGAAGTCCCACCTGCACGCCGCGACCACGCACCTGCTGGAACTCGGTGAGTGGCTGAGCGCACGAGGCGTCCGGCCGATCTACGAAACCGCCACCGCCGCGCTGATGCCCAAGGCGCACAGTTGGAGCACCCTCGACAGGGACGGCCTCGCCAGCGATGTCGACATGGTGCTCGTGCTCGGAGGCGACGGGACGTTGCTCGGCATGGCCGATCGGATCGGCGCCGCCCGGTCCGGCATTCCGATCCTCGGCGTGAACTTCGGGAGCCTGGGATTCCTGACCGAGGTCACGCTGCCGGAGCTCTATCGCTCGCTCGAGGCAGCCGTGACGGGCCGCGCGTTCGTCGAGGAGCGGATCATGTTGAGCGTGGCGATCCGGCGGACGCACGAGGCGCTCGATACCGCCGTCGCGCTCAACGACGCGGTCGTTGCCAAGGGCACCAGGTCGCGCATGATCGATCTCTCGGTCTACGTCGGCGACGAGTTCGTCACGCGGGTGAAGGCGGACGGACTGATCGTGGCCACGCCGACGGGATCGACCGCCTACAACCTGTCGGCGGGCGGCCCGATCGTGCAGCCGAACGTGGACGCGCTGCTGCTCACGCCAATTGCCCCTCACACGCTGACCAACCGACCGATCGTGATCCCGGCCTCGTCGACCGTGCGTGTGCACCCGAATCTGGTGGAGGATGACGAGGTGTCGGTGACGCTCGACGGCCAGTGCAGCTTCGCGTTGCTCGACGGCGACGAAGTGATCGTCCAGCGGGCTCCCGACGCCCTTCGGTTGATCAGGCCGACGACGAGAAGCTACTTCGAGGTGCTGCGCACGAAGCTCAAGTGGGGCGAGCGCTGAGCGACACGCGCGCAATCCTGCGGGCGCTCTAGCGGCCCGCCCCCTCCTGCTGCACGCGGCGTTCTTCCGCCCGCTTGTCCCGGAAGTACTGAACCTGATAGCGGTGCACGTTGCGGTTGTGTTCGTCGAGTGTGCTCGAGAACGCGTGCGTGCCGTCGTTGCGGCTGACGAAGTACAGATACGGCGCGTCGGCCGGGTTCGCCGCCGCCTGCAGCGATGCGCGTCCCGGAGCGGCAATCGGCCCCGGAGGCAGCCCCGCGTATTTGTACGTGTTGTAAGGTGAATCGAACGCCAGATCGTCTCGGCGCAAGTTGCCGTCGAATCGTCCGGCCCGCTGCAGCGCGTAGATCACCGTGGGGTCGCATTGGAGTCCCATGCCGACCTCGAGCCGGTTGGTGTACACCGCCGCGACGAGCGGACGCTCCTCCGCGGCGCCCGTCTCCTTTTCGACGATCGAGGCGAGCGTCACGAGTTGACGGATCGTGTAGCCTCGCGATACTGCGGCATCACGAAGCTCCGGCGTCAGCACGCGGCGGAAGCGCTCCACCATCGCACGCACCAATTGCGCGGCGTCCGCCCGCCTCGAGAGGGCGTAGGTTTCCGGAAACAGATAGCCCTCGAGGTCCGACGCCGCAGGGTCCAGTTCGCCGATCAGGCTCACGTCCTGTGCGGCGGCGGTGAACGCCTCGGCGGTGCCCAGCCCCTGCGCTGCGAAGATCGCCGCCATCTCGGCGATGGTCAGCCCTTCCCGGAACGTGATCCGCACGAGATCGACCTCGCCGCGGACGAGCTTTCCAACGACGTCGCGCGGGCTCATCGGTCGCTCGAAGCGGTATTCACCAGCCTGCAGCCGCCGGCTCTCACCGGTCGCCCATAGGGCCACGCGAAACGTGAGCGCATCGCGGACCACGCCCGCATCGGCGAGCAGGTCCCCAATCGCACGGCTGCCGAGACCCGGCGGGATGTCGACCATCTGCGCTTCGTCCGCATACCCCTTGAAGGGCTCGTCCACGCGGCCGTAGATCACATAGGCGGCGGCGCCGGCGAGCGCGGCCGCCAGCACGAGGCCCACCAACAGCACGAGTGCGATCTTCTTCACGACAGCCTTTGCTCCTTCACGACGGCTTCCGACGTGTCATGACGACCGGTCCGGCTCCGCGCGCGGCAGGGCGGGACGCCGATCGAGAAAGTCCTGGAGAATCACGGCGGCCGCTGCCGCATCCAGGCGGGCCTTGCGAGCCCGCCAGTCGCGCTCGCGCACCGCGAGCCGGCTCTCGGCCTCTCGGCTCGTGAGGCGCTCATCCTCGGTGGCGACCGCGAGATCGATCCTGGAGCGCAGCCGCCCAATGAACTGCTCGACGTCGCGCGTCTGCGCAGTGGCTTCGCCGCTGAGGCTCCGCGGCACACCGACGACCACCAAACCCAGCCCGTCGTCTTCCGCCATGAGGCGCTCGATCTCCGCGGAGATGCGTACGACGGCATCGGCTGCGGTCACCTCGACCGTTTTCAGCGGCCGCGCGAGCATACCGGATGGGTCGCTGATCGCAAGCCCAATCCGGCGGCGGCCGACGTCGAGCGCGAGGATGCGCATGTGTCGATGTTATATTCACCGCATCCCTCATGATCAGCTGCCGCGTCGCCGCAATTGCCTCCGCGCTGCTGGCGGTTGCCGCGTTGGCGCCCGCCCAGGCGCCTGACACGGAGCGCCTCCAATCGCTCGCCGGACGCGTCGCGGAACGCGCGCGCGCGCTGCGGGAAGAAGCAGACCGGCTGGCGGCCGAGCAGCGAACGCTCCTCGGCGACCTGCGCCGCCTCGAGGTGGAACGCCAGATGCGCGCCCTCGAGCTGAACCGGGCCCGCACGGCCGCGCGCCAGGCGGCCCGCGAGGTCTCGACGCTGGACGCCCAGGTCGTGACGATCTCGAAGGCGGTGGCCGAGGCGCTGCCGGACCTGGAGGCCCGGCTCGTCACGCTGTACAAGCTCGGGCGCGGGCAGCATGCGCGCATGCTGCTCTCGGCGTCAGACGCGAGAACGTTCGCCCAGGGTGTGCGTCTCGTGACCGCGCTGGCCGATCAGGACGAACGCCGCGTCGCGGCGCACCGCGAGCGCCTGGCGACATTGCGCGAGGCCCGCGAGCGTGCAGGCGCGGCTCAGGAACGGCAGAAACAGCTGGAGCAGGCGGCGGCCAAGGCGAGGGTCGAGGCCGAGCGCGCGGTCGCGCGGCACGTCGCGCTGGTCCGCGACGTCGATACCCGTCGTGATCTGAACGCGCGCCTCGTCGGCGAACTTCAGGCGTCGCAGGAGCGGCTGCAGAACGTGCTCAATGGCGCGGCTGCGTCGACCGATGTGGTCGAGCTGCCCATCGCGCCGTTCAAGGGCGATTTGCCGTGGCCCGCGCGCGGTCTGATCCGCCAGCGTTTCGGCCAGTCGCTGCGCGGGCGGCCGGCGCTGCGGGGCATCGAAATCGGCGCCGCGGCCGGGACGCCCGTCCGCGCCGTTCACGACGGAACGGTGGCCTACGCCGACCTGTTCACCGGCCTGGGCCGCTTGGTCATCCTGGAACACGGCGGGCGTCAGGCGTTCACGCTGTACGGGTATCTCGCGGATGTCGCAGTCAAGCCCGGCACGCGGGTCGAACGGGGGACCCAAGTCGGCACGGCTGGCCTGGCACCCAGCGGCGTCAGCGGGCTCTACTTCGAGCTTCGCATCGACGGTCGGCCGGTCGATCCCTTACAATGGCTCGTAAGGTGAAACGGTAGCGAATGTCTTCATATACGCGCCGCCTCGTGCTCTGGGTCTCCGCGCCGATTCTCGCCTTCGCGGTCATCGGCAGCTTCCTCGGCAAGGTCACGGCGCGCGAGGACACCTACCCCAACCTCCGCATCTTCTACGACGTGGTGAATCTCATCACGGAACGGTACGTGGAGAAGGCCGACATGGATCGCGTGCTCGCTGGCGCGATGCACGGCCTCGCCGACAGTCTCGACCCGGACAGCGCGTACCTGTCTCCCGATCTCGTGAAAGAAATCGAGAACAACGCGCCCGCTCCCGCCGGTGACGTGGGGCTCGATCTCACGCGCCAGTATTGGCTGCGGGTGATTGCGGCGCGCGACGGATCGCCCGCGGCCCGCGCCGGCTTGCAGACCGGAGACTACGTGCGCGCAATCGGCGACACGCCCACTCGCGAGATGTCGGTCTACGAGGGGATGCGCCGCCTGCGCGGCGCGCCAGGATCCACGGTCACGGTCACGATCATCCGCGGCAACACCAACGACCCACATGTCCTCGAGCTCACCCGCGAGGCCGCGCCGGCGACCGACGTCACCAGCCGTGTCGTGGCTCCCGGTGTCGGGTACGTGCGGATTGCGGCGTTCGGATCGCGCACGGCCGCGCAGACCAAAGCGGCCGCGCTGGATCTCGTCCGTGGCGGGGCGGCGAAACTGATCGTCGACGTGCGGCGGACATCCGGAGGCGAAAACGCCGCTGGCATTGCGGCCGCCCGCCTCTTCGTGCCGACAGGCACGTTGGCGCAGAAAACGGGCCGCACGGGAGAGCCCCAGGCCATCGTCGCCGCCGCCGGGGACGGCAGCATCGCTCAGCCGGTCACGTTGCTGATCGACAACGGCACGTCTGGAGCGGCCGAGATCTTCGCCGCGGCGCTCGCGGGCAACAAGCGTGCGGAGATGATCGGCGAGCGCACGATCGGACGCGCCGGCGAACAGAAGCTGGTGAAACTGCCAGACGGCAGCGGCTTCTGGTTGACCACCGTGAAGTACCTCACCCCGGGCGGTACCGCCCTTCACGAAAAGGGTCTCGAGCCGACCGTCTCGGTCGACGGCCCCGACGTGGAGTTCGGACAGCCGGCGCCAAGTGCGGATCCGATTCTCGAGAAGGCCATCGAGCAGCTCGGCGAGATAAAGGCCGCGTAGGTTCCGCCGCCAGACCCGGTTCCCCGGCGTCTTGACACCCCCCACGGCACGGCGTATAACCGCTCAGCTTTTCACGCCATTTCTTCACCACAATTCAGCAGCCGACGCGCGCCGCAGACGCGGAACCTCCGGCGCCCGCGGGAGGACCAACCGCCATGAACAAATCCGAAATCGTCCAGAAGATCGTCAAGGACACCGGCATCAGCAAGGCGAGCGCGGCCGCTGCCGTCGAGTCGATCCTCGACGGGATCACCAGGTCGCTCAAGAAGGGCAACAGCGTCTCGTTCGTCGGGTTCGGCACCTTCAAGACGGCGAGCCGGAAGGCGCGCACGGCGCGTAACCCGCAGACCGGAGCCGCAATCAAGATCCCGAAGCGGCGGGTGGCGCGCTTCACGGCCGGCAAGGCACTGAAGAGCGCAGTGAAGTAGGCCTCCGGCGCCGGGCTCGCCTCGCGCCCGCCGCTCGCACCGCTCTGATCGCGGCCTGCCGCTCAACCGATAAGATGTCGGTGAGCCCCGATCGCTACGAGAGCCTCGACCTCTGGCGAGGCGTCGCGTGCCTGCTCGTGATCGTGTTCCACGTCTTCGGCTACCGTCCCGAAGGAGAATCCTCAACGGCCTGGTGGATCGCCGAGCGCACGTGGATCGGCGTGCCGCTCTTCTTCGTCATCAGCGGATACTGCATCACGGCGGCCGCGGCACGCTCCGCGGTGAGCGACGAACCGATGCGGCGATTCTTCTGGCGGCGGCTCCGCCGCATCTTCCCGCCTGCCTGGTGCGTCCTCGGGGCGGTTGCGGCGTTGATGGTCGCGGTTCCGTGGCTCTACTCGCAGCCCCTGAGCGGATTCGTTCCGTTCATCCGCCCCGAGACCATGACGCCGTGGCAGTGGACGGGAAACGTGACGCTCACCTTCAGCTGGCTGTACCACGCCACTGGCGAGCCCGGCCGGCTCCTGGCGCACTACTGGACCCTCTGTTACGAGGAGCAGTTCTACCTGGTCTCCGGACTGGCGGTCGTCGCCAGTCGAAGGCACTGGCTGCCACTCCTCGGCATCGTGACCGCGGTCGTGATCGCCGCGCGAGTGGCGATCCCCACGGAAGACATCGACGGCTACTTCTTCGATGGACGCTGGCTGCTCTTTGCGTGCGGAATCGGCGTCTACGCGCACCTGCACCGGGCGTCTGGGCTCTCGCGTCTGTGTGCGCCCGCGGCGTGTATGGCCGGACTGGTTTGGGCCGTCACCTCACCGGATGTTCACGACGCGCGGTTCCCCTTCTCTCTCGAGGTGCTGGAAGCCTCGATCTTCGCGTTGGTGTTGATGGGGCTCTACACGTACGACGACAGGCTCGCCGGACGCCCGCGCTGGCTGCAGTGGGTAGGAGAACGGTCGTTCTCGATCTACCTGGTCCACTGGCCCATTTCGAGGGCGATCGTGCAGGTCGCCACGGCCCTCGGGATTGTCGGTTTCTGGCCACACGCCGTCACGTCGCTGCCGTTCTCCGTGGGCGTATCGCTGCTAGCCGCGGCTGGGTTCCACGTCGTCGTGGAGCGCAGGTTCGTGTCGCGGTACCGCCGCCCCGTGAACCGCGAGACGCGGCCACGGGGCCCTTACGAAGCGGCGCTGTCTCGTTGACTCGACGATTTCGGCATTGGTATACTGACCGTTCGTCTAACGCCTTGATTTCAAAGCTGTAGGCGCGTAGCTCAGGGGTTAGAGCGCCTGCTTGACACGCAGGAGGTCGGTGGTTCGAATCCACCCGTGCCTACCATTCGACTCCCCCGTTCGAGTCGGAGGCCCAGCAGCCAGGCCGCGGCGGACGACAGGCAAGACACGCCGTTGATTCACCCATGAGCCAGGTCAACATCACGCTTCCAGACGGCTCCAGCCGTGCCGTGCCCGCCGGCGCGCACGTCCGCGACGTCGCTGAGGCGATCTCGCCGCGACTCGCCAAGGTGGCCCTCGCCGGTGTCGTCGACGGTCGGCTGGTCGACCTCGCGTTCACGCTCGACCGCGACGCGGCCGTGCGTATCGTCACGCCCGACAGCCCGGAGGCCTTGCCGCTGTACCGCCACAGCACGGCCCACCTGCTGGCAGCGGCAGTGACGAACCTGTTTCCGGAGGTGCAGTGCGGCATCGGTCCGGCGACCGACGACGGCTTCTTCTACGACTTCGTGGTCCCGCGGCCGTTCGTGCCGGAGGATCTCGAGGCCATCGAGCAGAAGATGCGCGAACTGGCGGCCGCCGATCTCGTCTACGAGCGCCAGTTGTGGCCACGCGACGATGCGAAGGCGTTTTTCGCGGGGCGCGGCGAGCCGCTGAAGGTGCAGCTGATCGACGAGAAGACCCTGGGTCAGCGCGAGGTGTCCTGCTACACGATCAAGGACAAGGAGACCTTCGTCGACTTCTGCGTCGGCCCCCACGTGCCTTCGACCGGACGCTTGAAGGCGTTCAAGCTCCTGAGCACGTCCAATGCCTATTGGAAGGGCGATGCGCGCAACCAGCCGATGCAGCGCGTCTACGGCACCGCGTTCTTCTCCGACAAGGATCTGAAGGCGTATCTCACGCAGATCGAGGAGGCGAAGAAGCGCGACCATCGGAAGGTCGGACGCGAGCTCGGGCTCTTCATGTTCCACCAGTGGGCCCCCGGCGCGGCCTTCTGGATGGACAAGGGAACGACGCTGTACAACACGCTCGCCGGCTACATGCGCGACGTGCTGTTCCCTGCCGGGTATGTCGAGGTGAAGACGCCGCTCGTGTTCAACAAGGCGCTCTGGGAGACCTCGGGGCACTGGTCGCACTACCGCCAGAACATGTTCCTCGTCGAGTCCGAGGGGGAGCAGATGGGCGTCAAGGCGATGAACTGCCCGGGGCACATGCTCGTCTTCGGCAGCCAGGTCCGGAGCTACCGCGATCTGCCGCTGCGGCTGCACGAACAGACGCCGCTGCACCGGAACGAGGCCTCGGGCGTGCTGTCCGGGTTGACGCGCGTGCGCCAGTTCTCGCAGGACGATGCGCACTGTTTCGTCACGCAGGAGCAGATTGGCGAAGAGGTGGAACGGCTGCTGGGTCTGGTGCAACGCGTCTACGGCGACTTCGGGCTGACCTACGACGCGAAGCTCTCGACGCGTCCGGCCGAGTTCCTCGGCGAGGTCGAGACGTGGGACTCCGCTGAAGCGCAGCTCAGGTCGGCGCTGGAGCGAGCCGGCCAGCCCTACGCCCTGAATGACGGTGACGGCGCGTTCTACGGGCCCAAGATCGATTTCGACGTCACCGACGCCATCGGCCGCAAGTGGCAGTGCGCGACGATCCAGCTGGACTACCAGCTGCCTGCCCGCTTCGGCCTTCGGTACATCGGGGCCGACAACGCCGAACACCAGCCCGTCGTGATCCACCGGGCCATCTTCGGCAGCTTCGAACGATTCGTCGCGATCCTGATCGAGCACTTCGCGGGCGCGTTCCCGCTGTGGTTGGCTCCAGTCCAGGCGTCGGTCATTCCCATCTCCGACCGGCACCTCGCCTACGCACGCGAGGTGCACGCGCGGCTTGCGGCCGAGGGGCTGCGGGTGAATGTCGACGAGCGCCAGGAGAAGATTGGATATAAGATCCGTGAGGCCCAGCTGCAGAAGGTCCCCTACATGCTCGTCGTGGGTGATCGCGAGGCAGCGGAAGGGACGGTATCGGTGCGTACGCGAGCGGGCGGGGATCAGGGCAGCACGAGCCTGACGTCGTTCATCGAGGCCGCCCGCGCCGAGATCGCCAGCCGGGGGCGCGACGTGGCTGGCGCGGCAAGTGCCGGTGCGCCCCAGCTCAATCAGTAGGAGGCCTTATCGCTTTCGACAGAGGACCCCGCCGTGACGACCGTGTTCGCGTCAACGAGCGCATTCGTGTGCGAGAGATCCGTGTAATCGACGAGACCGGCCAGCAGCTCGGCATCATGCCGCCGCCGCAGGCTCTGGCGATTGCGAAGCAGAAGGGGCTCGACCTGGTCGAGATCTCGCCGACTGCCCAGCCGCCGGTCTGCCGGATCATGGATTTCGGCAAATACCAGTACCAGGAGCAGAAACGCGCACGCGAGGCCCGCAAGCACCAGAAGGTGATCGAGGTCAAAGAGATCAAGTTTCGCCCGAAGGTGGACGAGCACGACTATCAGTTCAAGAAGAAACACATCGAGCGGTTCCTCGAAGAGGGCGACAAGGTCAAGGCAACGATCTTCTTTCGTGGCCGAGAGATGGCGCACCCCGAGATCGGACGCCGCATTCTCGAGCGGCTGGTCGAAGAGCTTGCCGAAGTGGCTATCGCGGAGTCGATGCCGCGGCTCGAAGGCAATCAGATGCACACCATTCTGGCGCGCAAGCCCCAGGGCGGTGGCAAGGGCCGTCCGGCGGCCGCACGCTAACGGAAGAGGGACAGCATGCCGAAGTTGAAGACCCATAGGGGCGCGGCCAAGCGCTTCAAGCGCACCAAGAGCGGCAAGTTCATGCGCAGCAGCGCCTTCAAGCGCCACATCCTCAGCAGCAAGACCACCAAGCGCAAACGCGCGCTGCGTGGCACGACGACGGTGGCGGAAGTGGACGCGCCCAAGCTGGCGCGCATGCTTCCTTACAAATAGATCACGCGCGTGAAGGCCGGGGCGCCAGGCCTTCGACGCAGGAACGTACACGGCAATCAGGGCATCCGGCGCCGGGGCAGGCCCGGCAGCTGGAGCCGCGCGCTCATCGGCTGAGAGAGGTTCACGAGAAATGCCACGCGTAAAACGAGGAACGGTTCGCCGAGCGAAGCGGAAGAAGCTGCTCGGACTGGCGAAGGGGTACTTCGCCAACAAGAGCAAGCTGTATCGCGCCGCGAAAGAGTCGGTCGACACGGCCCTGAAATACGCCTTCGTCGGGCGTCGGAACAAGAAGCGCGACTTCCGTCGCCTGTGGGTGGTCCGTATCAATGCCGCCGCACGCGAGCATGGGCTCACGTACGGACAGTTCATCAGCGGCCTCAAGAACGCCGGCGTGACGCTCGACCGCAAGAGCCTCGCCGACCTCGCGGCCAGGAACCCGACGGCGTTCGCCGCCGTCGCCGAACAGGCAAAAGCGGCGCTCAAGTCGGCCGCCGCCTGACAGGTTGCTGAAACAGCAGCACTCACGTTCCGCTTCACGGCTGTGTTCTTCAGCGGCCCGCCAGGCGGGAACGACGCGTCGATACCGGGAGGCGAGGAGGCTCGAGCGGACGCTCTGCCTTCTCACCCCTCCAGATCGCGCGTTCACCCCGCCGTGTCACGGCTCCCGATGACGCTCCCGATGACGGCTCCCATTTAGACGTGTCGTTTTCTTTCTCCTAACTCTCCTCCTCCGATTCTCGTGTCCATCCCCGACAGCGCTTCGGTCGCCGCAGAACTCGAGCGATTCGATCGCGAGCTTGCCTCGGCCGCGACTGCTCGTGACGCGCAGGCCGTGCGGGATCGCTTCCTCGGTCGGAAGAACAGCGTGACGGCCGCCTGGATGCAGCTGATCGGCGGCGCGCCGCCCGACCAGAAGAAGCTGATTGGCCGTTTCGCCAACGAGCTGAAACAGCAGATCGAGGCCCGCTGGACGGCCTACCAGGAATCGAAGGCCGCACAGGTCCGTCCCGCCGGCGCAGTCGATGTCACCCTGCCCGGGCGCACGCCCCGGCTCGGTCGCCGACACCCACTGACGATCGTCCGCGACCGGATGGAAGCGATCTTCACCCGTATGGGCTTCGCCGTCGTCGAGGGGCCGGAGATCGAAGACGAGTGGCACTGCTTCGACGCGTTGAACATGCCGGCGGAACATCCCGCGCGCGACATGCAGGACACCCTGTACCTGGCCTCGCCCGTACCCGGCGACACCGGCCTCCCCGGCGATCACCGGACGATGCTGCGCACGCACACCTCGTCGATCCAAATTCGGTACATGCAAGCGCACCGGCCGCCGATTCGCATCGTCGCCCCGGGCCGCGTGTACCGCCGCGATGATCTGGATCTGACGCACACGCCGATGTTCACCCAGATGGAAGGACTCGTGGTCGGCGAGCGCGTGTCGCTGGCCGAATTGAAGGGCACCCTTCTCGCCTTCGCCCGCGAGATGTTCTCCGAGCGGTCGCGCGTTCGCTTCCGGCCGAGCTTCTTCCCGTACACCGAGCCAAGTGCCGAAGTCGACATCTCGTGCTGGCAATGTGACGGTGCGGGCTGTGGAATGTGCAAGCACACCGGGTGGCTGGAGATCGGCGGCTGCGGCATGGTGCACCCGGCGGTGTTCGAAGCCGTCGGGATCGACGCCGAGCAGTACACGGGGTTCGCCTTCGGGATTGGGATCGAGCGGGTCGCGATCCTCCGCCACCGCGTTCAGGACATCCGGATGTTCTTCGAGAACGATCTGCGCTTTCTCGAACAGTTCCCCTATTGATCCATGAGACTCCTCGTTTCGTGGGTTCGTGATTTCGTCGACGTCACGGCGCCGGCCGATGAAGTCGCGGACCGTCTTGCCTTGCGAGGCTTCGAGGTCGCGTCGGTTGAAGCCCTCGGCGACGGCGATGCGGTGATCGATTTCGAGGTGACCGCCAACCGGCCCGATTGCCTGAGCGTGCTCGGGCTCGCGCGCGAGATCGGCGCCACGTACGGCCTCCCCGTCCGGGATCCGGCGGCCTCCGTACGCTTCGACGTCCCTGCTCCGAGCGCGCCCACCGGGCGGACCGGGGAGCTCGCGGTCGCCATCCACGAGCAGGAGCTTTGCCCGCGATACTGCGCGGCGGTCGCCGAGGTGGACGCCGCGAGCACGCCGGCGTGGCTGGCCGACCGGCTGCAGGCGGCTGGCATCCGCCCCATCAGCCCGTTCGTCGACATCACGAACTACGTGCTGATGGAGCTCGGTCATCCCATGCACGCCTTCGACCTCGACGCGCTGGCGAACCGCGAGCTGCACGTGCGGCGCGCGGGAGCGAGCGAACGGATCGTCACGCTCGACGGCGTCGAGCGCAGCCTCGACGCCGAGATGCTGGTCATCGCGGATGCCGCGCGCGCGCAGGCGGTGGCCGGGGTCATGGGCGGCGGCGGTTCAGAGGTGTCCGCGTCGACGCGGCGGGTGGCGTTCGAGAGCGCGTATTTCAAACCGGCGTCCGTGCGGCGCACGAGCAAGCGGCTGGGACTCAAGACCGAAGCATCGGCACGCTTCGAGCGCGGCACCGACATCAACGCGCCAGGCCTCGCGCTCGCGCGGGCGATCGCCCTGATGCAGGACATCGGCGCCGGTCGGCTCGTCGCCCCGGTTCTGGACCTCTACCCAGAGGTGCGCGGTCCCCGCACGATATCGCTCCGACGCGACCGTCTTGCGCGGGTGCTCGGCCTGGAGGTTCCCGACACCGATGTGGACCGCATCCTGAGCGCGCTGGGTCTCCACGCGTCGGCGATCGCGGACGGCTGGACCGTGCGGGTGCCGACGTTTCGTGTCGACCTGCTGCGCGAGGTGGACCTCATCGAAGAAGTCGGTCGACACTTCGGCTTCGAGAATCTCGAGCCCGCTTTCCCCGTCATGGTGCAGGCCGCCGCGCCGCCCGACCCTCGCGTGTCGCGAGATCGGCTCGTTCGCCAGGTGCTCGCATCGGCGGGGCTCACGGAGGCGGTGACTTTCGGGTTCATCGAACGTGCCTCCGCCGAGGCGTTTGCACCAGACGCGGGACCGGAGGCGATCGTGCACGTGGCGAATCCCCTCTCCGCCACGTTCGACGTGCTCAGACCTTCGCTGCTGCCGGGGCTCATCGAATCGGTGGCGCACAACCGGCGTCATGGCCGGCGCGACATCGGTCTCTACGAGATCGGTGCGCGATTCACCGCTGCCGGCGAGAGCCGGGGCGTCGGCATGGCGTGGACCGGGCATGCCGCGGAGCACTGGTCGGCGCCGCCGCGTCCGGTCGACTTCTTCGACGCGAAGGGCGTCGCGCAGCTGCTCTCGGACGTGCTCGGTTTCGACGTGGTCTACGAACCGCTGCGCCTGCCCTTTCTCGTCGCTGGCCGGAGTGCCGGTATCGTCGTGCACGGGCAACGGATCGGCATCATCGGCCAGATCGAGCCCGCCATCGTCGAGCGGGCGGGGGCCCCTCGGCAGGATCCGATCTTCGCAGCCGAGCTCGACCTCGACGAAATCGCCCGGCGGCAGCAGGTGATGCCGGAACTGGTCCGTCCCCTGCCGCGGCATCCGGCCGTCGTCCGCGATCTGTCGATCGTGGTGTCCGACGCCTTGCCTGCGGCGATCATTCGTGGCACCATTCAGTCGGCTGGTGATGGGCAGGTCGCACCGCTCGTCGCCGTCACCTTCTTCGACCGGTACCAGGGCAAAGGCGTGCCCGAAGGCAGCATCAGCCTGTCCCTCCGCCTGACCTTCCAGGCGCCGGATCACACGCTGACCGACCAGGACGTGCAACACACGTTCGACGGCATTCTGTCGGCGCTCGTGCGCGAGCATGGCGCCGTTCAACGGTGAAAGGCATGGCAAAGACGTCAGCGACGGGCGTTCAGCTCGAACCGATCGACCGCCTCGAGGAGAAGCTGAAGCTCCTCGTCAGCGTGGTCGACCGGATGAAGGCCGAACAGGTGCAGGCCGCCGAAGAGAACCTGCGGCTCGAGAACGAGTTGAACGCGCTCAGGTCGCGCGTCGCGGCGAGCGAGACGATTTCGTCGGAGCTCACCGCGCTTCGTCAGGAGCGGGATGTGATTCGGTCCCGCGTGGGCGAAATGTTGGAGCAGCTCGAAGCCCTGGACCTCTAGGTGTCTGAAGGGCGCGTCATCACGGTCGAGATACACGGGCAGCGATATCCGATCCGGAGCTCGCTCGATCACGACTACGTGTTGCGGCTGGCCGCGTACGTCGACGAGAAGATCAGCGCGGCCGCCGACGCGACCCCGACGGGCGACTCGCTCCGCCTCGCGGTGCTCGCGGCGCTCAACATCGCCGACGAGCTGTTCCGCGTGCGTGAGGCCACTCGGGCGAAAGACAGTCAGATCGCTGAACGGGCGAGTGAGCTCGAGCGGCTCGTCGATCGCGTGCTGATGGCGTCGTAGCGGTCGTCACGGTCGACGCGACCCGAACGCACACAGGCCGACGCGCGAGGAGGCCACCGGGGTTGGTGCGCTCGCGCTGCGGCGTTTCTGCTAAGATCCCTCCAGGTTCCCTGCTTTGCTCGTGATGGCGGCAGGCTCGTTTGAGCCAACGTTTCATCCAAGTGAGTCGCGACGCCGCGCAGTGTGCATGCCTCTGTTCGAGGAAGCCTGAAGCGCGGCTTTCCCAAGCGGTTCCACCTGCTTACGCAGGTTCATCGACCTCCCCACACGGCAAAGCGGGGGCGTTTCGCTCCCTCCCCTCGACGAGCTCGACTTTCGCGGGGCTGATGTCGTCCTCGCGCGGCGCCGACCCAGGAAAGCCCGACGTGGGTCACGGGAAAGGACGTCACGCGTGTTACCGATAGCGGGTTATCTTCTCAGCGTCACGCTCGCGCTCGTCACCGCCGGCGCCGTTTTCGCCGTGTGGGTTGCCAATCGCCGGCGGATTGCAGCCGAAACGGTTGGACGTGCCGAAGAGCGCGCCCTGCGCATCCTCAGCGACGCGGAACGCGAGGTCGAGACGCGGCGCAAGGAAACGCTGCTCGACGCCAAGGAACGCGCTCACGAGATTCTCGCCGAAGCGGAGCGGCAGGCGCGCCACGAGCGCCAGCAGGCCCAGACGCTCGAACAGAGCCTCGCCCGCCGAGAGGCCCAGCTCTCCCAGCAGCATGTCACCGCCGAGCGTACTGAACAGGACCTACAGGCGCGCGAGCGGGCGCTGGTCCTGCGCGAGCAGCAGGTGGACACCGCTACCGCCCGATACGAACACCTGGTCGCGCGACAGCAGCAGGAACTGGAGCGCGTCGCGGGGCTGACGGCGGAAGAGGCGAAGGATCTCCTTCTCAAACAGATCGAGAGCGAGGCGCGTCACGACGCGGCCAACCTGCTGAAACGCCTCGACGGCGAGGCGCGCGAAACCGCCGGGGAACGCGCCAAGCAATACATCACCGAGGCGATCCAGCGCAGCGCTGCCGAACATGCGGTCGAAACCACCGTCTCGGTCGTCGACCTCCCAAGCGACGATCTCAAGGGCCGCATCATCGGCCGCGAAGGACGCAACATCCGCGCGCTGGAGCTCGCCACCGGCGTCGATCTGATCGTGGACGACACGCCAGGCGCGATCATCCTCTCGGGCTTCGACCCCTATCGTCGCGAGGTCGCGAAGAAGTCGATCGAGAAGCTGATCGCAGACGGCCGCATCCACCCCGCGCGGATCGAAGAAGTGGTGCAGCGCGTCAAGGACGAGACCGACGAGGAGCTCCGCAAGGAGGGGGCGGCTGTCGCCTTCGAGCTCGGGCTGCACGACCTGCACCCCGAGATCGTGCGCATGATGGGCAGGCTGAAGTTCCGCACGAGCTACGGCCAGAACGTCCTCTCACATTCGGCGGAAGTCGCACGGCTCGCGGGCATCATGGCTCGTGAGGTCGGCCTCGACGCCCACGTCGCGGTGCGGGCGGCGTTCCTCCACGACATCGGCAAGGCCATCGACCGCGAGATGCAGGGGACCCACCTCGAGCTCGGCATCGACTTCCTCCGGAAGCACGGAGAGAGCGAGGCGGTCGTCATGGCCATGGCGGCGCACCACATGGATATCGACTGGCCGTCGCTCGAGGCGATGATCGTCCAGGCCGCCGACGCGATCTCGGCGGCGCGGCCGGGGGCTCGTCGCGATATCCTCGAGTCCTACGTGAAGCGGCTGGAGAAACTGGAGGGGATCGCCGACTCCTTCAAAGGTGTGTCGAAGGCGTTCGCCCTGCAGGCAGGACGCGAGATCCGCATCATGGTCGAAAGCGAGAAGATCTCCGACGAAGAGGCCATCTGGCTCTCGAAGGACATCGCCAGGCGCATCGAGAACGAGTTGGAATACCCCGGTCAGATCAAGGTCACCGTCATTCGCGAGACGCGAGCGGTCGATTACGCGAAGTGACGGTCTCCGGGCTCACCGAACGCGAGCTCGTGGCTCGCATCCAGCGCCAGCTCCCGCCCGCACCCGCCTGGCTGGTGGTCGGCATCGGCGACGACGCGGCGGTCGTCGAACCGGAGCGAAATCGGCTGGAGGTGCTGACGACCGACATCGTGATCGACGGCGTTCACGTCGACCGGCGCTTCACCCCACCCGACGCGATCGGCCATCGGGCGCTTGCCGCAAACCTGAGCGACCTCGCCTCGATGGGCGCTGCACCGCGCGCCGCGCTCCTCTCGCTGGCGTTGCCGATCGACCTCTCCTGCGACGACTTCGACGCAATCGTGGCTGGCGTCGCGACACTCGCCGTGCGCGAACGGGTGGTCGTCGCCGGCGGCAACCTGACTCGCACGCCGGGCCCGTTGACAATCGACATCGCGGTGACCGGGACCGTCAAACGCAGGAGCGTGCTGACCAGGAGCGGCGCACGGCCCGGAGACCTGGTCTACGTCACCGGCACGATCGGCGCCGCAACCGCGGGCCTCGACATGCTGCGCCGCGCCCTCGGCGCCGATGCCGCCGTGAGCAAGGGGGCCACAACGGACAGCCCGTGCGTCGAGCGCTATTTCCGTCCAGAGCCACGTGTGCGCGCCGGATTGCTGCTGGGCCGTAACCGTGCAGCGACGGCATGTATCGACCTGAGCGACGGCCTCGCCGACGGCCTCGCGCGTATCGCGGAGGCGAGCGGCGTCGGTATTGCGGTCGAGGCCGCTGCCGTGCCGGTCGACCCGTCGGCCCGTGCGTGGTTCGCCGCGACGGATGTCGACGCCCTGACGGCCGCCCTCACCGGCGGCGACGACTACGAGCTCCTCCTCACCGTCAATCCGCGGCACAGGCGCCGGCTCCGGGCCGTCGTGGAAAGCGGAGGGGTCGCCTTGACCCGCATCGGGACCTGCACCGCCGGCGCGGGCGTCATGCTGCACGAGGCAGGACAGGAGCCACGGCCGATTCCAGCCGGGTTCAGCCACTTCCAATGATCCACCTGACCCGCGCCTTGATCCGACGCTGGCTCGACGCCCTGCTGCACGTCAACGACTCGCCGCACCGGACGGCGATGGCCTACGCGATGGGCGTCTTTCTCGGCTTCTCACCGTTCCTCGGCCTGCACACGGTGATCGCTATCGTGCTCGCTTTCGTGCTCAATCTGAATCGGGTGGCGGTGCTGTTGGGGGTGTACTCGAACCTGCCCTGGATCATGGGGGGCTACTACGCCTTTGCGACGGCCGGCGGAGCCGTACTGATGCGGGCGAAGCTGCCGCCAGACCTGGGCGAACGGCTGGGTGGTCTACTCTCGCTCTCGTTTCAAAGTCCGACGTTCTGGCAGGAGGTCACGCGACTGCTCCTTCCGTTCCTTTGGCCATTCACCCTAGGATCGCTGATCGGAGCAGCGATCCTGGCTGTCATCGCTTACAGGGGGGCTCTCGCCTTCGTCAGCCATCGACGTCGGCACTGGACACCGGATGAGCCGTCGGGGGGGTACAATTCTTGATAAGTGATGCTCCTCACTCGCTCAACCTGGTGGAAGTCGGCGGTCACCGGCGTCGCCGCGCTCGCCTTCATCTGGCTGCTCGAAGTCACCATCTTCGACGCGCGCCACGGCGCCGCGCCGCTCTCCTTCTTCGACACCGGATCGGACTCGACGGCCCCGCCGCAGCCCGGCTCAAAGCTGGCCTTCACGGCGACCGCCTACTGTAAGGGCGCCGTCACGAGCTCTGGCGTACCGCCCCGCGAAGGCGTGACCGCTGCCGATCCGAGCCTCCTGCCGGTCGGCTCACTGGTGGATCTCGACTTTGGCGACGACCTGTACGACGGGATTTATAGCGTGTTGGATACCGGTCCGCAGGTGCGCGGCCGGCAGATTGACGTTTACATATGGAGCTGTAACGAAGCGCTACAGTTCGGGCGTCGACCGGTTCGGATGACCGTGCTCCGCCTCGGGTGGAACCCGCAGGCGACGACGCCAGGATTCATGGAGCGGCTCCTGCGCCGCCTCCCGGCGGAGCGGAGGACGGCTGCGCCGCGCGGGACGTCGCCCGCCGCCCTGCCGACGACGCTGAAGGCGCCGGCGGCTGCGTCGACCGACGTCCCGCGTCCCTCGGTCAGAGAACGCGAGACACCGGTCGGCGATTGACCTGCCTGCGCGCTACTGCACCACCGTCTTGACCGCGTCGCCGACCTTGAAGCCGGTACCGGTCACGATCGACGCGAGCGCCGACTCATCGTCGACGTCGGTGACCTTGAGCGTGCCGACCTGAGACGCGAGACGGCGGATCACGCGGCCGGTCGCCGGATCCTTGATCTCCCGCGAGACGCGTTCGACCGTCAGCTGCGTGCCCACCTTGAGCCCGGCCCGGCCGCCCACGTTCAGCACGATCACGCCGCTTTCGACGGCCGCGATCAGCCCTTCGACCGAGATCTCCCGGGTCATGATGCGGTTCTTCCCGTCGACGACGCCGACGGCAAGCTGGTCGGTCGCGGCCTTCACCGCTTCGCCGATGATCGTGTTCTGGAAGTCGCTGCTGCCGAAGTTCACGCCTCCGGCGCCGAAGCCGCCCCACGATCCGCCGCCGCCGAGAAGCGACGTGCTGGACCGCTTCGACTCGCCCTTCCCTTCCGCGACAGCCAGAATCTCGGCGGTATCGATGCTGACGATGCGCGCGTTGAGCCCAACGATGGCCTTGCTGTTGCGCCGCCCGACGCCGCCGAGGGCGCCGGTACCGAACCGGGAGCCGACGCCGCCGATGTTCGTCGTGCGGGTGTCGTTGCCGAACTGCGTGATGCTGCCCACGATGATGGCATCGACGCCGAGGAGCTTGCCGAGCTTGGCCGCGGACGTCGGATCGGCGCGGTCGCTGTTCGAGAAGTTCTGCTCGGCGAGCACCTGATTCAGGGCGGCGCGCTCGATCACCGAGAAGCTGCCATCCTTCACCAGATCGGTGATGAGCAGGTCGGCGACGCCGCGCCCGATGTCCAGATCCGAACCGAAAATGGCGGCGGCGCTGCTGCGCACCGTCGAGTAGTCGAAATCGAGCACGGCCACGCGAGTGCGGCGGCCCTGCGCCGGAGCGGTTTGCGCTGCAGCGCTGCCGGCCACCAGGCCGAGCGCGAACAGGCACGAGACAACACGGAACATTCGCTTCATAGATCCTCCGCGAGGGGAACTCTAGGGTATGTCAACTTTGGCGGCGCCGCGCGCGTAAATTTGGCCGATCTCCCGGAGGCTCGCCGTCTCAGCGAGACACGCTCGCCTGCTTGTCGTTGCGCTGCGCGTACTGCAGCTGGAACAGCTTGTAGTAGATGCCGCGGGCGGCGAGCAGCTCCTGATGCGTGCCGGACTCTCGCACGCTGCCCTTGTGCAGCACGAGGATCTTGTCCATGTCCTGGACCGTCGACAGACGGTGCGCGATCGCAATGGTCGTCCGTCCGGACATCAGCCGTTCGAGGGCGTCCCGGATCAGCAGTTCGGTTTCCGTATCCACGCTGGACGTCGCCTCGTCGAGCACGAGAATCCGCGGATCGAACGCGAGCGCGCGCGCGAACGACAAGAGCTGCTTCTGCCCTACCGAGAGCGTCGCCCCCCGTTCGGCCACCGCCGCTCCGTACCCGCCGGGCAGGCGCGAGATGAATGCGGCGGCGTGCACCGCCTCCGCCGCACCGCGGACCTGATCGTCCGTAATCGCCGCGTTCCCCAGCCGGATGTTGTCGGCCACCGTTCCGGAAAAGAGGTGCACGTCCTGGAGCACCAGACTGAACATCTGCCGCAGATCGGCGAGCGGCATCTGCTTGACGTCCACGCCGTCGACGCGCACCGCGCCGCGCTGCACGTCGTAGAACCGCAGCAGCAGGTTGATCAACGTGGTCTTGCCTGAGCCGGTCGCGCCGACGATGCCGAGGCGTTCACCGGGCCGGACCTCGAACGACACGTCGCGCAGGACCCACTCGGGCTCGGCGGCTTCGGGCTGGGTGTAGGCGAACCAGACATGATCGAAGACGATGTGGCCGCGACGGTCCGACGCCGGGGTCACGATCGGGACCCGTGGCGACGCGATCGCAACCGGTTCGTCGAGCAGCGTGAAGATCCGCTCCGACGAGGCCATCGCCGCCTGCAGCACGTTGAACTTCTCCGACATGTCGCTGATCGGGCGGAAGAAGCGCTGCGAGTACTGGAGGAACGCCGCGAGCGCGCCCAGCGTGAGGGTGCCCTCCATGACGCCGCCACCGCCGTACCAGATGATCAGCGCCGATGCCAGCGCGCTGATCGCTTCGATGGCCGGATAGAACACCGCGTAGTAGAAGATCGACTCGACGTTCGCGTCGCGATGCTCGCGATCGATGGCGTCGAAGCGCGAGAAGTTCAGCCGCTCCCGCCGGAACAGCTGCACCGTGCTCATGCCGGTGATGTTCTCCTGCAGAAACGCGTTGATCCGGGCGATCAGCCGCCTGACTTCGCGGTACGACTCGCGGACGTGGATCCTGAACCACTGCGTGACCAGCGCGATCATCGGGAGCACGGCGAACGCCACCAGCGCCAGCCGCCAGTTCATCCACACCATCACGGCCATGATGCCGAGCAGGGTGAACACGTCCCCGAAGATCGTGACCACGCCGGAGGTGAAGAGATCGTTCATGACGTCGACGTCGGAGGTGACGCGCGTCATGAGCCGCCCCACGGGGTTGCGATCGTAGTACCGCAGATCGAGCCGCTGCAGATGGCCATAGATGGCCATGCGCATGTCGAACATGATCCGCTGTCCCGTCATCTGCATCGTCCATGTCTGCAGGTATTCGGCGGCGAACGCGACGACGAGGATGGCGACGTACAGGAGAGCCAGGCCGTCGAGCCCCTCGAGCTCGCCGGTTGCGATGTGGCGATCGATCGCCACCTTCATCAGGTAGGGCTGGGCCAGGGCCGCAGCGGCGCCGATCACGATGGCGACAAACGCCAGCAGCACCGCGCGCCAGTACGGGACGAGGTAGGTCAGCAGCCGGCGCATGAGCCGGGCGTCGTACGCTTTTCCGAGGATCTCGTCGTCCTGCATCAGGAGGCCGCCAGCTCCTCTTCGAGGAGCTGTTTGTCGTGCAGTTCGGCGTACACGCCATTCAGCTCGAGCAGCGCATCGTGGGTGCCGCGTTCCACGATCCGGCCGTTCTGCAGGACCAGGACCTGATCGGCGTCACGCACGGTGGAGATGCGGTGCGACACGATGATCGACGTTCGCTGCCGCAGCACCGCTCGGAGGCGCGACAGGATCTCCTCTTCCGTGTACGTGTCGACCGCAGAGAGGGCATCGTCGAGGACCAGGATCGGCGCGTCCAGCGCGACCGCCCGCGCGATGGCAGTCCGCTGCTTCTGGCCGCCCGAAAGCGTGATGCCGCGCTCGCCGACGAGCGTGTCGTACCCGCGCGGAAAATCGGCGAGATCCTTATCGAGGCGGGCAACCCCGGCCGCCTGCTCGATCCGTGCCTGACGCGCAGGCTCGTCGAGATGGCCGTCCGGCACGGCGTTGGCCAGGTCCGCGGTCGCCGGCAGACCCTGCGGCGTCTGTGCGATCCGGCCGTCGAGTCCGAAGGCGACATTGCTGGCGATCGAGTCGGAGAAGAGGAACGGCTCCTGGGGAACGAAGGCAATGGCCGACCGGAGCGTTCCGAGCGGCCAGTCGCGCACGTCCCGCCCGTCGACGAACACCGTTTCGGGCGGCGGGTCGTGGAGCCGTGCGATGAGGCCGAGCAACGTGGACTTGCCCGAGCCGGTCACGCCGACGATGGCCGTGGTCTGCCCGGCGGGCATGTGCGCGGACACGTCGTCGAGAACAACGGCACCGTTGTAGGCGAACGTCAGGTGGCGGAACTCGATGTCTCCGCGGATGGCGTGTCCCGGGATAGCGCTTCCGGGACTGGCAATTCCTGGGATCGCGTCCCCGGATGCGGCGCCGCGCGGGTCCGGTGCCTGGTCGCGAATCGCCGGCTCGGCGTCGAGCACCTGGAGCATCCGCTTCCAGCTGGCCATGCCCCGCTGGAGCATGTTGGTGACCCAGCCGAAGGCGATCATCGGCCAGGACAACATGGTCAGATACGAAAAGAACGCAACGAACTGTCCGAGCGTTATCCGGCCGGTGATCACCGCACGGCTGCCCAGCCACAGCACGAGCATCGCGCCGAGCCCCAGGAAGAAGGACATCGTCGGGAAGAAGAACCCCTGGAGCGCGATGAGCCCGCGGTTGCGATCGACGTATTCCAGATTCGAGCGCCGAAAGCGTTCCAGTTCCGCCGCTTCCTGCCGGTACGCGCGCACGACCCGGACACCGGCGAGCGACTCCTGAGCGACGGCGCTGACCTCCGATAGTTGCGCCTGGATACGCTCGAATCCCCGGTGGATGGCGTTGCCGAAGTAGTTCACCGAGATCGACACGAACGGCAGTGGGATCAGCGAGAGCAGGGTCAGCCGGACGTCGATGGCCAACATCATGGCGAGGGCGGCGCCGAAGGTCAGCAGTGTGTTCGCGGAGTACATGATCGCCGGGCCGACCATCATGCGCACGGCGTTCAGATCGTTGGTGGCGCGCGACATCAGGTCGCCCGTGCGATGTGCCTGATAGTAGGACAGCGGCAGCGTCTCGAGATGCGCAAAGAAGTCGTTGCGCATCTCGTACTCGATGTCGCGCGAGGCGCCGATCAGAATGCGACGGGTCCAGAATCGGAAGAGTCCGCCGACCAGGCCGATGCCGAGCAGGGCGGAGCCGTATTCGAGGAGCTTCGTCCGCGTGACGCCGGCGGTCAGGTCGTCAATCGCGTATTGGAGAACGACCGGTGAGGTGAGCGAAATGGCGGTCGCAACCAGCGAGCAGGCCAGCCCGAGTGCGAAGGCCTTCCGGTACCGCTCTACGTAGGTCAAGAGCCGCCGGAAGGGTGACATCACCCGAGTATAGCCCGCTCGGAACGGCCTCTGGCGGAGCGGCGCCGCTCGCTGGCGTCGAGCTTTCGGCTTCCTGTAGAATGCGCTCCATGAATGCCCTCTATCTTGTCGTCGTCGCTCTGTGCGTCGGCGCGATCGCGTACCGGTATTACTCCGCGTTCATCGCGGCCCGGGTCATGGTCCTCAACGATGCGCGGGCGACGCCGGCGCACACCAAGTACGACGGCTCGAACTACTATCCAACGCAGAAGTGGGTCCTCTTCGGGCATCATTTCGCCGCGATCGCCGGCGCAGGACCGCTGATCGGCCCCGTCCTGGCCACGCAGTTCGGATGGGCGCCCAGCTTCCTGTGGATTCTGGCGGGCTGCGTCCTCGGCGGTGCGGTCCACGACATGGTGAGCCTCTGGGTGTCGACGCGTCGCGGGGGCCGGTCGCTCGCCGAGATCGCGCGTTCCGAGATCGGCCCGGTGGCCGGCGTCACCGCCATCATCGCCGTGCTCTTCATTCTGGTCGTCGCTCTCGCCGGTCTGGGTCTGATCGTCGTCAACGCACTGGCCGAGAGCGCCTGGGGCATGTTCACGATCGGCGTCACCATTCCGATCGCCGTCTTCATGGGCTTCTACATGTTCGTCTGGCGCAAGGGCCAGGTGAAGGAGGCCACGGCCATTGGCGTGACCCTGATGCTGGCCGGCGTCATCTTCGGCAAGAACTTCGCCGAGTCGTCGTTCGGCCCCTGGCTGGTGCTGTCCGCCCACCAGATCACGGCCGCAATGGGTGTCTATGCGTTCGTCGCCGCCGTCATCCCCGTGTGGATGCTGTTGACGCCGCGTTCGTACCTCAGCACGTATATGAAGATCGGCACGATCCTCCTGCTCGCGGCCGGCGTGATCGTCGCCCACCCGACGCTCGAGGCACCGGCGCTCTCGCAATACGTGAGCGGCGGCGGCCCGATCATCCCCGGTCCGCTGTTCCCATTCGTCTTCATCACGATTGCCTGCGGCGCCATCTCGGGCTTCCATGCGTTGATCGCGACCGGGACCACGTCGAAGATGGTCGACAAGGAGAGCGACATCCAGCCGGTCGGCTACCTGGGAATGCTCTTCGAAGGCCTCGTCGCGGTCATGGCCCTGATTGCCGCCTCGTCGCTCCACCCGGGCGACTACTTCGCGATCAACGTCGCCCCGGCGAAATTCCAGACGCTCGGCCTGCAGATGGTCAACCTGCTCGACCTGCAGGACCAGGTGCACGAGAACGTCATCGGACGCACCGGCGGCGCCGTCTCGCTCGCCCTCGGCATGGCGCAAATCTTCTCGCGCATTCCCGGGTTCCGGGCGCTGATCGACTACTGGTATCACTTCGCGATCATGTTCGAGGCGCTCTTCATCCTGACGACCGTCGACTCGGGCACGCGCGTGGGCCGCTTCCTGCTCCAGGAATCGCTCGGCCGCGTCTGGCCGAAGTTCGCCGACACGAACTGGATCCTCGGCGGCGCCATCTGTTCGGCCCTCATGGTGGTCATGTGGGGCTATTTCATCTGGACCGGCAACATCTCGACGATCTGGCCGCTCTTCGGCGTCGCCAACCAGCTCCTCGCTTCGGTCGCGCTCGCCGTGGGCACGACCATGCTGATCAACATGGGGCGCGCCAAGGTCGCGTGGGTGACCCTCATTCCGCTCGCGTTCCTGTCGGTCACCACCCTGACGGCCGGGTACCTGAGCATCCGGGACAACTTCTGGCCGCTCACGATGTCGCCGGTCCCCGCGGTGTACGTGCAGGGCTACGTCGACTCGATCGCGATGGGCATCATGCTGACCTGCGCGGTGATCATCTTCGCCGCCGCGGCTCGCCGGTGGATGCTCGTCCTCACGGGCAAGATCGAAACAGCGGAGCTCGCCGAAGCGTAGACTCCGAACACACCCCCGGCCGGGAGAAGGCGCACGGGTGAACCCGTCCATCTCTCCCGGCGGCGCCAGGCGCTGTACTCTCCGAAAGCCCTGTGTTATGCTGGCCCAGCCTTCCCAGCGGGCAGAAACTCACGACCCCGGAGACAACCTGCGCATGGCGAACATTCTGTCGGCCCGACTGTACGCTTACCTGCTCGTGGCGCTCGCTCTCACCGCTGCGCCCGCGTATGCCCAGTTCACCCCGCGCTCGCTGAGCGATCCGGCAACCGGCGAGCGGTACCACATCGAAGGCGAGGTCAATCTCTGGGCCCCCGGCGCGGACGCGGTGATCTCGAGCGTCGGCCTCGGCATTCCCGGCACCAACATCAACCTCAAGAACGACCTGGGTCTGACCGATCAGCGGATGAGCGACGTCCGCCTCGTGCTCCGGCCGTTCAAGAAGCACAAGCTTCGCTTCCAGTACACGCCGATCCAGTACCAGCAGCAGGCGGACCTGGTCCGCGACGTGGTCTTCCAGGGACAGCTGTACCGCGTTGGCCTTCCGGTGAACTCCTCACTCGACTGGAAGGCGTACCGCTTCTCATACGAATACGATTTCCTCTATCACGATCGCTGGTTCGCCGGCGTGCTGCTGGACGCGAAGTACACCGATGTCTTCGCCTCGCTGCGCAGCCCGGTCAACTACGAGACCATCCACGCGCGCGCGCCGATTCCGACGATCGGCGGGATCGGCCGCTACTACGTGGTCCCGAACATCTCCATTACCGCAGAGCTGTCCGGCTTCAAGATTCCCGACAGCGTGGCGAAGGACGTCGAGGTGCAGGCGCACTACCTGGAGTTCGACATGTACGGGACGGTGAACTTCACCAACAACTTCGGCGCTAAGCTCGGCTATCGCGCCGTCGACGTGCTGGTCGTTCCCACCAACGATCGCTATTCGTTCCAGCTGAAGGGTCTGTACTTCGGGGGCGTCGCGCGCTTCTAGCGAGCCGGCCGCACGGCCGGCTTCGCGGAATCTCGAGCCAACAGGCGGGACCGGCGTTCGGCGGTCCCGCTCACAGTCCGGCAGCCGCGAGCGCGCCGAGGCGTCGATCGGCCTCGGCCAGCGTCTCGTCACGCTTACAGAAGCAGAAGCGCAGCTTCGTGCGTCCCCGCGCGGCCTCGCGATAGAAGCTGCCGCCTGGAACGGCAGCCACGCCGACCTCCTTCACCAGATAGCGGGCAAACTCGACGTCATCGCCGAGACCGAAGCCACTGATGTCGGTCATCACGTAGTAGGCCCCCTGCGGCGCGTAGCAGACGAAGTGATGCCGCCGCAGGATCTCCAGGAGCATGTCCCGCCGCCGCTGGTAGCCGGCGGCTAGCCCGGCGTAGTACCCCTCGTCGAGTCCGAGCGCGACAACGCCGGCCTGTTGCAGCGGGGCGGCCGCCCCGACCGTGAGGAAATCGTGCACCTTCCGGATCGCGGACGTCAGCGACGGTGGCGCGATCGCCCAGCCCACTCGCCATCCGGTCACGCTGTAGGTCTTCGACAAGCTGTTGATCGTCACGGTCCGATCGGCCATCCCGTCCATGCTCGCAATCGGCACGTGCCGCGCGCCGTCATAGACGATGTGCTCGTAGATCTCGTCCGAGATCGCGATCGCGTCCCACGTCTGGCAGAGCCCGGCGATGATCCGGAGCTCTTGCGGGGTGAAGACCTTCCCCGTCGGGTTGTTCGGAGTATTGAGGATGATCGCCTTCGTCCGCGCGTTGAAGGCGGACGCGAGCTCGTCCGGATCGAATGCCCAATCGGGCTCGCGCAGCGTGACATATCGCGGAGTCGCTCCGGAGAGAATCGCGTCCGGCCCGTAGTTCTCGTAGAACGGCTCGAAGATGACGACCTCGTCGCCAGGGTCGATCACGGCCATCATGGTGGCCATCATCGCCTCGGTCGACCCGCAGCACACCGTCACCTGCCGATCGGGCTCCACCGGCACCGCGTACCGCCGCGTGAACTCCCGTGCGATCGCGTCGCGTAGCGCCGGAGCGCCCCAGGTCACGGCGTATTGGTTGACGTCTGCCATGATGGCGGCGCAGGCGGCGTCCTTCACGACCGCCGGCGCGGAGAAATCCGGAAAGCCCTGCGAGAGGTTGACGCCGCCGTACATCTGGTTGAGCCGCGTCATCTCACGGATGACCGACTCGGTGAACCGTGTGGCCTTGGCGGAACCGTCCAACCTGGACATCTGCGGGGCGGAGCGTCTCGGCCCTATTTGCCCGAGCGCTTCTTCTGAACGCGCGGAGCTGACTTCCGGCTGGCGGGCTTCGCCGAGCTGGGACGCCGCGGCGAGGCCGGAGCGGGATGCGCCTTCGGCGTCGGCGCGGATCGCCGGAGGACGGGTGCGGAAGCCGGAGTGGCCTTCACGGGAGCGGCGGTTTCCATCACGCCTGACGTGTCCGCGCCGCCGTAAAGACGCCGGTAGTCCTCGGCGGTCCCGAGAATCTTCTTCACGTAGTTCTGCGTTTCCGGATACGGGATGTCGTCGATGAACTCTTCGACCTCGATGTCCGGCCGCTCCTCCTGCCATCGGCGCACCGCGCGCTCTCCGGCGTTATAGGCGGCCAGAACGAGATGGAGGTCGCCGAATGCGCGAACCTGGTCGGCCAGATACGCAGTCCCGATCCGGATGTTCGCTTCCGGGTTCGTCAGCGCGCGGGTCGAATAGGGGATCTTCAGTCGCGCGGCGTAGCGCCGGGCGGTCGAGGGCAGCAGTTGCATGAGCCCGTACGCATTCGCCCCGGACCTGACGTCAGCGACGAAGGTCGACTCCTGTGCGACGAGCGCGGCCACGAAGAACGGATCGAGACCGTTCACCTCGGAGTACTTCCGGATCAGGTCCCAATACGCCAGCGGGTAGATCACCGTGAGCACTTCGCGCGGCAGGTCCTCGCCCCCGGCCGCCATGAACTGCGGATAGGCGCGGCGCATCGACGTGATCGAGCCGCGGAGCAGCTGAAAGCGCTGCATGCCGGATTGCGTTCGCGACTGCTGCTGGCGCGTCCAGGCGATGGTCGCCTCGATGGCCGCCGAGTCGCCCCACACACGCTGAGCGTACCTGAGCTCATTGAGCGCATCGTCGAACATCTCGGCGTCGAGCAGCGTGCGGATGATCATGCCGTTGGCCGGCAAGGTCGGATCCGCCGGCTCCACCGGCGCGCGGCCTGCGCTCTGGCGGTTGGACACGGCCACGGGCACCGGCACGGCACTCCCGCCGCGAAGACGGCCGGCCGCGAGGCGGCCGTAGTACGAGTTCATGTAGTCGGTCGCCGCGATGAGATAACGCTCACGAGCCGTGGAGATCGATCCGAGCCGTTCCTGGGCGCGTCCTGACCAGTAGAGCCACGGCGGACGATAGTCGGAACGCGGGAAATCGGAGGCGGCCTGTTCGAAGGTCCGCGCCGCATATTGGTAGTCGCCCTGGCGATACGCCCGCCAGCCGGACTTCCACGCCGCACGCTCGGCGTAGGCGCCTCGAGGATATCGCTTGTAGAGCTCGCGGAACACTCCGTCGGCGCTGTCGTCATCGTTCGCACGAATGTAGTGCGTCGCCAGGTTGTCGAGCGCGTCCTCGGCCCACGTCTGCTCGGGGAACTCGCTGGCGATCCGGTGCAGCGCGGTGACGAACGCCACCGTGTCGCCAAGGGTTCGGGACGCGAGCGCGTAGAAGAACAACGCCTCGCTTTGTCGTGACGCACCTTCGGAGAGCGTGCGCAGGCTGTCCCGAGCCGACCGGCTGCGCTTGGTGAAGTAGTCGCATTCGGCGACGCGGAGCCGCAGCAGCTCCTCGTCCTCCGACACGTCGACGTCGCGAAGATCCTCGAAGAGATCGCGCGCCTCTGCGTAGCGCTTCGAGACGAAGAGGCGCTCGGCGCGGCCGAGCTCGAGCTTGTAGTACTCGGGTCCTCCCTCGTGCAGCTTGTGTCCCCGAAGGGATTGCAGCTCGGAACGCGCAGCGGGGGCGTTCGCGCCCAGAGGGAATTCATACAACACGTGGGTGAACGCATCGGCGGCGCGCGCGCGATCCCCCGCCGCCTTGGCCGCTCCGCCGAGCCGCATGTAGACGAGCTCGACGTCGCTCAGGCGCCCTCTCAGCAGCCGGTCGTAGATCGGAAGCGCCTCGGCCGGTTGGGAGAGCGCTTCGAGCGCCTCCGCCTCGCCGAGCGCGGCCGCTTCCGAAAGGTAGCCAACGGGCTTCTGGGCCTGCACCGCCCGGAAGCTGGCGAGGGCCTCGGCCGGACGATCGAGGCGCAGCTGCGACACGCCCGCGTAATACCTGGCGTAGCGAGAAAGCGTGCCCTGTTCCACCGACGGCTGGGACACGATGGCGAGGGCCTTGGAATATTCGCCATTGCCAATGAGCCTGACCGCATTGGCCAGCTGTGGCGACGGCGCCGTGCGACCGGCGGAAGGGCCGCGCTCGGGTGCAAGCCAGAGCCCGGAGAGCTCCGACGGCACGGGTGGGTGACTCGTTGGCGTGATAACCGGGAAGGGATTGGAGACGTCCTCGCCTTCCCTCGGACGACCCTGCTGCCCAAGGGCCTCGACAACGGCGAGCAGCACCAGACACGCCGCGAGCGGCAGCAGCAGCGGCTTCCGCGCCATGCGGACGATGTCACGACCAGCGTGCTGCGACTCGCGCGGCCGGATCACATTACATTCCAGAGAGTACTGCCGTTCCCGCGGCGTGCCCTTTCCCGAGCTGCGTGAGCCGCGATGCCGTGAGCGACTCGAGCACGCGCGCCGCGTGGCGCGCGAGGAGCTCCGCGATGATGCCGAGTCGATCGACGCCGGCATCGTTCCCCGTTCGTTCGGCGAACAGGACCGCGACGACCTGGCTCTGTATGACCAGCGGTACGGCCGCCGTGGCCCGGCGCGGCGTCGACGCTCCGCCGGCCTCGTCCGCGCCGTCGCGCGTGGCGGTCAACGGCAGGGCGAGCCGCGCGGCCTCGGCGACCGGATCCGATTCGTCGAGCGAGAGCTCGGCCGGCAGGTCATCGCCATTGCCATCGTCCGAGCTGCCGATCCACAACCGCAAGGTCTGCCCGCGCAGCAGGAAGATGCCGGAACGATCGGCGTGCGGCGCCACCGCCGCGCCGAGGTTCTGGAGCGCGTCCGACAGGGATGCCGAACGTTCCAGCCTGGCGACCGCATCGAGCATCTGTTGGAGGAGTGCGGTCGCAGCCGCGTCCACTTCCGCGGCCGCATCGCGCGCTGCGCCGGTGGCGGACTCCGCGCACTCGGCCTCCACTAAAGCAGAGAGCCGATCGGCGGCGGCAGCCATGTAGGCCTGCAGGTCACGATTCAGACGATCGGCGATCATGTCGAACGCGCCTTTCATCTGCTCTTCAAAGCTCTGAGCCATGGTCAATGTCCCCGCAATAGGTCCGGATGATTATAGCGCGCACAAACCTCGACGGTACAGAGAGTTGAGGGACCACGGCACAAGCGCGGCAATCGGCGAGCCGTGGTCCCGCGCGCCCGTCGAAGCCGCTCCCCGGCGGGAATCAGAAGCTGCCTGCGGCCGTGCGACGCGTGAGACGGACTGCTGAAACCCGACACGCGAGGCGCGAGGCGCGAGGCGCGAGGCGCGAGGCGCGAGGATGGGCATATCATGCTGTCTTCATGTTCACGCTCGCTCGACGCGCGATCGGGGTTGTCGGCGCACTCGCGCTGACCCTCTCATGTGGCGGCAGCCACGACTCACTGCCCTCGACAACGGCCGCTGCCACACCAGAGACCGCGCAGTCCCCAACGCTGATGGCGTCCACCGCCGACCTCGCCGACAAGCGGATCGGCGTGATGATGGGCTCGGTCTACGACGGCTTCGCTACCCGGAACTACCCTCAGGCGACGATCCTGCAGTTCGATTCGCAGGCCGATCTCCGCCTCGCCGTACTCGCCGGCAAGGTCGACGCCGGACTGAGCGACGAGCAGCCGCTATATGAAGTGCTGCGCACCAACGGCGATCTGGCGATCCTGGGCGATCCGCTCCTGAAGCTGCCGCTCGGCGTCGGCTTCCGCAAGGGGAACACGGAGCTGCGCCAGGCCTTCAATCGCTTCCTCGCCGAGATCCGGCACAACGGCGTCCACGCGGACATGGTCGAGCGGTGGCTGACGCAGCACGGCACGCGCATGCCGGAGATCCCCGCGCAGGCGCCGCGCGGCGTCATCACCGTGGGGATTTCGGCAGGGGGCCTGCCCTACGCCGCCGTCCAGGACGGCACGTACGCGGGCTTCGACATCGAGATGATCCAGCGGTTCGCCGCGTCGATCGGCAAGGAGGCCAAGTTCGCCCAGATGCCCTTCGGCGCGCTGATTGCCGCGAACGCAAGCGGCAAGGTCGACATGATCGCCGCCTCCATCTTCATCACCGAGGAACGGCTGCAGCGGATCGACTTCTCCGATCCGTATCACGAGACGGCCGGACGAGCCTTCGCCCTGAAAGCGAAGATCGCCGCGGAGCAACCGGCGGCATCGGCCGGGCTGTCGCGCCCGCTGCTCGCGTCGGTGGACGATCTCGAGGACAAGCGGATCGGCGTACAGCTCGGGACCGTCTACGACATCTATGCCACCAAGACCTTCCCCAGGGCGACGGTCCTCCAGTTCAACAGCTATCAGGAAGTGACACTCGCCGTCAGCACCGGCAAGGTCGACGCCGGCCTGAGTGACGTCGACACGCTCGACGAAGTGCGGCGCGCCAACCCCGACCTCGTACCATTCGGCCAGCCGATCTTCTCCTCGCCGGTCGCAGCGGGCTTCGCGAAATCGAGCGGCGAACTGCGCGACGCGTTCAACTCGTTCCTCGCCTCCATCAAGTCGAACGGCGTCCACGCAGACATGGTCGATCGCTGGATGACCAAGCGCGTGACACAGATGCCAGCCATCCCCTCCGCTCCCGCAAGCGGCACGGTCATCGTGGGCATGTCGAGCGGCGGCCTGCCGTTCAACGGGATGCAGGACAACGAGCTGGCCGGGTTCGACGTGGAGCTCGCGAAGCGGTTCGCGGCCCACCTCGGCAGGAATCTGCGGATCGTCGACCAGGAGTTCGGAGGGCTGATCGCCGCGCTGGCGTCCGGCAAGGTCGACGTGATCATCGCCGACATGTTCATCACCGAGGAGCGTCAGCGCCAGATCGATTTCTCCGAGCCGTACTTCGAACAGGACTCGGTGGCCTTCACCCGTCTCGCCAATACCGTGGCGCCTGGCGCGCGCGGCGGCTCCGCGACCGGCACCGGAACCGGAACGGGCGTCCCTGCCTCGTTCGCCGCGAGGATGGCGGCCAGCTTTCACAGCAACATCATCGCGGAGCGGCGCTACCTGCTCTTATGGGACGGACTGAAGGCGACGGCGCTCATCTCGCTGCTGGCGACGCTCTTCGGCACCGCGCTCGGCGCCCTGATCTGCTACATGCGCATGTCGCCGCTGGCGCTGCTCAACACCCCCGCGCGTCTGTACATCGCGGTTCTCCGCGGGACGCCGATTGTCGTGCTGCTGATGATCTTCTTCTACGTGATCTTCGGCTCGGTCGACGTCAACCCGGTGCTGGTCGCGGTGCTCGCCTTCGGCATGAACTTCGCCGCCTACGTGTCGGAGATGTTCCGATCAGGCATCGGGAGCATCGACAAGGGCCAACGCGAGGCGGGGCTGGCGATGGGCTTCACGCCGCTGCAGACGTTCATCTTCATCGTGCTCCCGCAAATGGTCCAGCGGATCCTCCCGGTCTACAAGGGCGAGTTCATCTCGCTGGTGAAAATGACGTCGGTCGTCGGCTACATCGCCGTGCAGGATTTGACCAAGGCGAGCGACATCATCCGAAGCCGCACCTTCGACGCCTTCTTCCCGCTCATCATGGTGGCGGTTCTCTACTTCCTCATCGCCTGGGTGCTGATGCAGGGGCTGGAATTCCTGGAACGCCGCACAGACCCGAAACGCTCCAGACCGGCGGTGGCGCGATGATCAGGGTCGAACATCTCTGCAAGTCTTTCGGCAGCCTGTCGGTGCTCGAGGACGTGAACGCCGAGATCCAGAAGGGCGAGGTCGTCTCGATCATCGGGCCCTCGGGAACCGGCAAGAGCACCTTCCTGCGCTGCCTGAACCTGCTGGACCGCCCGACCAGCGGGTCGATCGTCATCGACGGCGTCGACGTGCTGCAGCGGCACGCGGACGTGTCGAAGGTGCGGCAGAAGATGAACATGGTGTTCCAGTCGTTCAATCTCTTCTCGCACCTGTCGGTCGTGGAAAACCTGACGCTCGCGCCGATGAAACTGCGGGGGGTCTCCGCGGCCGCCGCCGAGCAGAAGGCGATCGACCTGCTCCGGCTGGTTGGGCTGGCCGAGAAGGCCCGAGCCTTTCCCGACGAGTTGTCGGGCGGACAGAAGCAGCGCGTGGCCATCGCGCGGTGCCTGGCGATGGAGCCGGAAATCGTGCTCTTCGACGAACCGACGTCCGCGCTCGATCCCACCATGGTCAGCGAGGTGCTCGCCGTGATCCGACGCCTCGCGCGCGACGGAATGACCATGGCCATCGTGACGCACGAAATGGACTTCGCGCGGGACGTCTCCACGCGCGTCTTCTACATGGACGAAGGGGGCATCTACGAGTCAGGCACGCCGGCGCAGATCTTCGGCGCGCCGATGCGGGAGAAGACGCGTGCGTTCATCAACCGGATCCGCAGTCTGCAGCGGCGGATCGCGTCGGTCGACTTCGACCTCTATGCGTTTCAGGCCGAGATCGAGCAGTTCGCGGAGCGGCAGTTCCTGTCGCGGAGCGAACGGGACAACCTGCTGCTGCTCGCCGAAGAGCTGTTCCTGCTGCACCGGAAGCATCTCCTCGATGGCCCGGTCGACGTCACCATCTCGCACTCGGAGAAAAGCGGCCGCGTGGAGATCGTCGTCGACGCGCCAGGCGCGGGCGGCAATCCCCTCGACGCGGGGCCGAGCGACGATGGACTCGGCTTGCTGCTGGTGCGGGGCCTCTCCGATTCGATCGTGCACCACGAGGAAGGCGGCAGGAGCCTGGTCGAGATCGTGCTGAAGGCGCCGACGCCCTCTTCCCGGCCAGCGCCACGACCGTCCCCTGCCGTCGACGGCGGCGCATCGGCTGGCACGGGCCTGTTGTCCTGAGCCCGCGTCTGCGCCGTTTGGGCCCACGATTCATCCCTGACGCTTACACGCTCCGTCCTGACGTCACACGCGTGAGCCTCAGACGATGCAAGGCACCCGAGCGCCGTCCATCGTAATCACCACGCCCGTGAGATAGCTCGCGCGCGGCGACGCGGCGAACACGACGACATTGGCGATCTCGGACGGATCGGCCAGCCGTCCGATCGGCACCTGATCGACGTTCCGCTGCAGCGCGTCCGCCTCGCTGATGCCCAGCAGGCGCGCCTCCGCCTTCATGCTGTCGGTCACGCGCGACGTATGCGTCAGCCCGGGGTTGACGCCGAGCACGCGCACACCGGTGTCGGCGTACGCCCGCGCGAGGCCGACCGTCACGAGCATCAGCGCGGCATTCGCCGCGCCGCCTGGCAGGTGCGTGGCCGACGGCGACTTCCCGCCGCTGCCGATGATGTTGACGATGACGCCCGCACGTCGTCCGGTCATATTGCGGACCACGGCATCCATCACGTTCACGTACGTGAAGTACTTGGCGTCCATCGCAGCGCGCCACGCCTGAGGGTTCAGATCGGCTGGCGCCGTTCGCCTTGCCGCGCCCGCGCTGTTCACCAGCACGTCAAGCGGGCCGAGCGCCGCCTCCGCGGCCGCAACCGCGTCCGAGGCCTCCTCGGGAGACGTGAGATCCGCGGCAATCGTGTGGACCCGCCCGAGCCGCGCTTCGGCCGCAGACAAATTGGACGCCGAGCGGGACACGATCGCGACCCGTGCGCCTTCAGCGAGAAATGCCTCCGCGCATGCGAGGCCGATCCCCTTGCTGCCGCCGGTGACGAGGACAGCTTTGCCCTCCAACTCGAGATCCATCCGCTGCCTCTCAGTCGGCCCGATCCGACGAGTCCGCTGGCCGATCCGAGGAGACCGCCGCGCCGCGGGACGCCGCGACCTCCCGGTACAACGTCAGGTGCTCCTGGACGCACCGCGCGATTCCGAAGTTGGCCACGACCCGATCCCGCGCCCGGCGCCCCAGTGCCTGCCGCTCGCCGGCCGAGAGATCGAGAAGCGACGTCCAGGCCTCGGCGATGGCGCGGGGATCGTGCGGCGGCACCACCCGCCCCGTGTCCCCCACCAGATCGGCGCTGTCCCCGATGTCGGTCGCCGCGCACGGCACGCCGCACGACATCGCCTCGCCGAGCACGAGTGGGAACGCCTCTCCGAAGCACGCTGTGCTCGAGACGATGTCGCAGGCCGCCATCAGGCGGGGCATGTCGTGTCTGATCCCGAGCAGGTGGAAACGGGCGGCGGCGCCGCTGGCCGCGAGCCATCCTCCCAGCTCGGTATTCCGATCGCTCACGCCGCGCCCTGCCAGCACGAAATGCGCGGACGCGTGGCGCTCCGGCAGCAGCGGCACTGCCTGCACGAACTGATCGTGCCCTTTCTGCGGGTGGAACCGCGCCATCAGTCCGACGAGCGGAACCTCCGGCCCGAGGCCAAGCTCGGATCGCAGAGACAGACGCGCCGCGGGATCCGGGACGAACGCATCGGTGTCGAATCCATTGGTAATCGTCACCAACTTGGTGCTGACGAACCCGAGCGCCTCGTGAGCACGCTTCGCGGATTGCGCGCAACAGATGATGCGCGTCGGCACGCGCGTGGACAACATCGCGTTGACCCGCACGATCGCGCGCGTGAGCGGCTTGAGTGGCTCGTCAGGCTCAGGCGTGTGGTGGAGCCCCCAGACGACCGGAGCGACTCGCCCGAGGCGCGACGCAAGTCCTCCAACCAGATCAGCGTGATACATCCAGGTGTGCACGACGTCGGGCCGAACGGCGTGGAGCAGCCGTTGCAGCCGCCGGAATGCCCGGAGACCCGACACGCCTCGGCCCATGCTCAGGTCGTGCAGCGCGATCCCTCCGCTTCGGAGGTCATCGTAGTGTCTGTTGATCTGGTCGAGCGCGATGACGGTGTTCTGCACGCCGATCCGCTGGAGCTCCAGGGTCAGCCGGCGCAGCATGATTGCGGCGCCGCCGATCCCGAGATCGGTGATGACGTGGGCGACCTTCACGGCAGCAGCACCTGAAGATAGCGATCGACGGCGCGATCGGCTGAGAACTCCGCCGCGCGCGCGCGCAGCCGCTCGGACTGGGGTGGCTCATCCATGCTTTGCAGGATGGCCGATGCGAGCGCGCCCGGGTCGCCCACCGGTACGAGCAGGCCCCACGCGCCGTCCTGCAGAATCTCCGCGGGGCCGCTCGGGCAGTCGGTACTCACGACCGGGAGTCCACAGGCCATCGCTTCGACCAGCACGTTCCCGAATCCTTCCCATCTCGAGGACAAGGCAAAGAGCCGCGCGCGCCGCATATAGGGAAAGGGATTGATCGCGAAGCCCGCCAGCCGCACGTGCGTCTCGACCCCGAGATCGCGTGCGATCCGCTCGAGCCGGTCCCGCTCGCTCCCTTCCCCGAGCACCAGGAGACGGCAGGGACGCGTCCGGCGCACCAGTGCGAAGGCCCGCAGGAGCGTCTCGTGATCCTTCTGGGGCGTCAGCCGCCCGGCAGAGAGTATCACCGGCGGCTTGCCGTCGCCCAGCCACTCGTCCTCGATCGGCGCCTGCGACCTCTCGACCAAATCCGCTGTAACCACCGGGTTGTAGATCACGGCGATCCGGTCGAGCGGCAATCCGCTCGCGCTCGAAAATCGCTCCGCCGTGGCACGGCAGACCGCGACGACGGCATCGGCGTGGGGGTACAGCAGCTTGACGCCAATCGGGAATAGACGTTCCTTCCACGTCGCCGCGTGTCGAAGGACCGCATCGAGCGCGATGTGCTCGCTGACGGCGATCCGACCAGGCGCCCGCGATGCCACGCGAGCGGCGAGCGTAACGAGATTCAAGTGAGTCTGCGCGGAAAGTGCGGCAAGAGGACGCTCCCGGCGGAAATACCGCACCAGCGCCGCGAACGCGTGGATCGTACGCCGCTTGCGAAGGTCGATCACCCGAGCGCCTTCCGGAAGGTCCGGGGCCAGCGGCCCCTCCGCGTTCACGATGACGAGATCGACGGCGAGGCCGCGCTGGAGAAATCCCCTGGCCAGCGTCAGCCTGATCCGCTCGACGCCCCCGGGACGGAGCGACGAGAAGATCAGCGCGATCCGTCCATCCGCCCCCGCTCCTGCGGAGATCATTGCCGGGAAAGCCCGTGAGGATGTGCGGTCACGTCACGACTCCCCGTACCAGGCAGACAAGTCTCTACCGACAATGGCCTCCAGCCGCCGCATCTCGGGCGCGTAGTGTCGGCGAATGTCGCGCGCCAGATCCGGGTCCAGAGCTGGAATCGTGAACGGAGTCAGGTTCGCGGCAATGGCGCGCATCTTCCATTGCTGTCGAATGCGCTCCGGCACGATCGGCTTGACGATCTCCTTCAGGACCGACCGCTTCCGCAGCCACCTCTGGAGAGCGTGGCTACGCGGCATCGCCGCGGCGTTGCTGACCGCCGGCTGGAGATCGGGCGCATGATCGAGCTCGAGGAAGGCCTCGAGGCGTCGCACGAGCGCGGGAAAGTCCTTGAGATCGTCAGTGAGGAGGAACAGACGACGGGACGCCGGGACGTGCGCGAGGTACGGCTCGAGGTGCGTGGCATACGACGCGACCTGCCTGTAGCAGTAGAAGAGACGGCCGGAGCGCTCGAGATACGCCTGATGTTGAGCCGATCGCGTCGCCTCGGCGTCGAGCGCGTCACGAAACGGGAGGGTCTCCCGTCCTTCGCGGACACTGTGCCAGTAGTACGAGTGCGTGAGCGCAACCGGATCGCGGAAGATGGCGATGATGCGAGGAAGGCTGCCGCCGTACGCGCCTGCGAGACGAGGCACCACCTTCGTCCCCCACGCCAGATACATCGAGGTTGCGTCGCCGATCCGGCGTGCCTCGCCGGCGTTCCGATAGTACGTCTCGCGATACCAGGCGACGCCTTTCTCGAAACAGGAGTCGTCGCTGAAGAAGGCCGGCTCTTTGGCGGCCGGCAGGAAAACCTGCGGATGCTGCCGCAGGATTTCGTACAACGTCGTGGTGCCGGCCTTCGCGGCGCCGATGATCAGGAAGTCGGGCAGCCGGGTCATGGCCGTCCTGGGTCGGAAGCGTCCGTTGCACCGCGCCCGCGTGGCGCGTTCCGAAAGCGGCGGTCCACCCGGATCATCCACTTTCGCAGCAGCCAGAACCGCCCCTTGTGATACTCCGCTCGATGGAGAATCTTGGTCGAGGCCTCACCGCCGTACCAGAGGAGGTGATACTTGAGGAAGCGGATGTTGTACTCGGGCGGCAAGGTCGCGATCCGCAGATCGCTCAGATAGAGCAGCTCTCGAAGCGTACGCTGATCCTTCCGGAATCCGGTCTCGTGGAACTGCCGCCGCCACTCGTCGAGGAAGCCGAGCACCTCCGGCGTCGACCGGAAGAGGATGACGCCCGAGTTGAACTGCGGAAATGCATCCGGCAGCGCGATACGCCACGGCCGCTCGCTCTTGCGCCGGTGCGCGTGTGTCATGGCGATGTCGAAGCGGTCGAGAAGCTGGAACATGCCGCGGAGATCGGCCCGCACGTCGGTATCGGTATCGAGGAACAGCGTGCGCGCGAATGGCGTTCGCGGCAGGTAGTCGATCTTCGACCGCCGATGTGAGCCGTCGACCGTGCCCACCGACGTGAAGGGATGCGGCGATCGCGAGAAGTCGAAGCCGAACCGCGCCCAGTCGCCGTACAGATGAATGGCGAGTCCCGGGCTGTGCCGGCGCACGCTTTCGGCCGAGCGCATCGCCGCCCGGAGATATTTCTCGCCCGTGGCGATATAGAGCACCCCGTCCCTGTCTGGGCGCGCCTCCACCTGCATCACTCCCCGTCGCTCACGACGGCGACCGTATCCGGGTCCGGCGTGAAGTCCTCGCCTGGATTGATGAATCGGTCGTCTTCGACGCTGAACTGCTGGTCGTGCAGCTGGCGGTAGCGCCCGCCCATCTCGAGGAGCTCGTGATGCGTGCCCCGCTCGACGATCTCGCCATGTTCGAGCACGAGGATCTGGTCGGCGCTTCGAATCGTGGACAGACGATGCGCGATCACGAACGTCGTCCGGCCGCGGCGCAGCGCACGGAGGCCTTCTTGAATGAGCTGTTCGCTGGTGCTGTCGAGGCTCGAGGTCGCTTCGTCGAGCACCAGAATCTTCGGATTCGCGAGGACGGCGCGGGCAATGGCGACGCGCTGCCGCTGTCCGCCCGACAGCCGGACCCCCCTCTCGCCGACGAGCGTGTCGTACCCCTGCTCGAACTCCCGGATGAACTCGTCACAGTGCGCGACGCGGCTCACCTCGACGATCTCGTCGCGGGTGGCGTCCGGCTTGGCGTACGCGATGTTCTCGGCAATCGTGCCGTCGAAGAGAAAGTTGTCCTGCAGCACGACGCCCAGGTTCCGCCGGTAGTCCTTCAGGCGCAGCGTCGACAGGTCCTGGCCGTCCACCAGCACCGCGCCGGACTGCGGACGATTGAACGCCATCAGGAGACTGATCAGCGTGCTCTTGCCGGAGCCGCTCGAGCCCACCAGGGCGGTCGTGCCGCCAGCCGGTGCGGTGAACGAGACCTGCCGCAACACGGGCACGCCCGGCGTGTACTCGAAGGTCACACTGTCGCACTCGACGTCGCCGCGCAGCGTAGGCAGCGGCGCACGGTGCTCGTCGCCTTCGTCCTCCGTCGCGAGCCGGCGAATCTCGCGCAGGCGGTCCAGGCCGGCCACCGCCTCGCTGAACTGCGTTCCTGCACCCGCCAGCTGCGACAACGGTACCGAGACAAAGCCGGTGAAAGCCAGATACATGACGAAATCGCCCACCGTCATGCTGCCCCCGCGGATCGCCCCCCCCCCTATCAGCAGGATCGCCGCCCCGCCGGCGCCGACGAGCAGCGTCGTCAGCGCGCCAACCCCGGAGCTCAGCGTCAGCGCACGTCCGACGTTGCGCAAGTGACGGTCAACGCCTTCCGCGAAAGCCACCCGCTCCCGGCCTTCCGCGGTATACGCCTTGACGACACGCATCCCGCCGAGAACCTCCGCCAGCCGCCCGGTAATCTCTCCGTTGATGGCGGCGCGCTCCCGGTAGAGCGGACGCAGACGCGCCAGCGCCACTCGCATCGCGATACCGAACAGCGCGAGCACGCCGAGAGTCACCAGCGTCAGCCGCCAGTTCAGGTACAGGAGTACGACGAGCGCCAGCACCGCCGTCACGAGCGAGCCCCCGAACTGCACGAGGTTCGTGCCGACCAGACTGCGTATGCCGTCGGGGTCCTGCATGATTCTCGAAATCAGCACACCGCTTTTCGTCGAGTCGAAGTACCGCATCGGCAGCCGCAGGACGTGGGCGAGGATGTCCTTCCGCACGTCGGCGACGGCCCGCTGCGCCGCGCGGCCGAGCACCTGGGACAGGATGAACGAGGTGACCGCCTGCACGACCGACGCGGCAACGACCCCCAGCGCGAGCAGCGGCAGCAGGTCCCAGCGCCCCTGGCCAATCACATCGTCGACCAGCACCTTCGACGTCGCCGGGAGGACGAAGCCGGCGGCGCGGCTGACCAACAGCACCGCGAGCCCGATGCCCAGGTGCCGCCGATAGGTCCACACGAGGGCGCGTGCTTCCGCGAGCCCCTCTCGCGTCACCTCCTGCGACGATCGGTGTGACCAGCTCCCGCCGATCTCCGGACGAATGCCGCCCCAGCCCTGTCTGGACGCTCGCGAGAGGCGGGGCGTCGCTTCGGCGCGTGCCAGCCCCCTCACTCGAACCACCGCACAATCGCGCCCTGGCCGGCAAACGGCATGAATTGCGACGTAAAGACGTAAGCGGTGACGCCCACCGCCGCGGTCAGTCTGGCGGCGTCCTGCCACGGCGCGCGCGCTTCCCCGCGTGCGTAGAGCGCCGTCGCGAGCGCCGTGCCCCCCACCGGCCCGAGAAGCCAGGAGCCGCCGACGAATCCCCAGAACCAGCCGAGGCGGGCCAGGTGACTCGTGCGGTGACCGGCAGGCGCGTCAGTAGGCCCCGGACCACCGCGACGAATGCCTCGCGCACACGTTGCGGCGCACACCAGCAACGCGACGGCGGTAATCCGTGGAAAGAGCGCCGCTCGTGGCGCCAGAGAGAAGGACATCACCAGCGCCGCCGCGGCGAGCAGTCCGCACAGCGCGGTCAGCGCCAGATCGCCGCGCCAGGACTGCGGCGCGTTCGGCCGCTGCCATGGGTTCGACCTTCGACGCCTGGCCTCGCGGTAGAGCAGCAGCGCGGCGAGGCCGGCGAGGATCAGGACGCCCGGCCGAACCAGCCACCACGCCCCATGCACGCTTTGCGACAGCAGCCATCTCCGCTCGAGCAGCGGGCCGAGGACGAACCCGAGCATGAGCGGCGCGCGCGGCCAACCGTGCTCGCTCATGGCGTATCCCAGTACACCAAGCGCTGCCAGGACCCCCAAGTCGCTCATCACATGCCGCTCGCCGATCGTCCCGATCACGACGAGCATCAGAATGAACGGCAGGAGCCGCGACGGCGGCGCCCCCGCAAGGCGGCGCACCCAGCCGAGCGACAGCGCGCTCAGCGCGGCGCCGATCGCCGTGGCGATGACGATGCTCCACACCAGCGCCCAGAGCGTCGACAGGTGGCCTCCAGACTCGTCCGGCGCGAGCAGCGACGGCCCCGGCGCCAGCCCCTTGAACGTGAGCGCCGCAAGCAGGAACGCCGACGTCACGCTGCCAGGAATACCGAGCAGCAACGTCGGCACGAGTGCGCCGCCGAGCGTCGCGGTGGTCGTTGTCGCCGGACCGATCACCCCCTCGATGGCTCCTTCTCCGAACGGGACCGACGACGGCCGCTGGGAGGCGTGCGCGTAGGCGAGCCACTGCGACACAGTCGCCCCGACGCCTGGCAGCATCCCGATTCCCGCGCCGATCGCGCTGCACCGAAACACGAGGCCCGGCCGCTGCAGGACGGCGCGGCAACCCTGCGCCAGTCCGGAGCGGATCGAGGCGCTCGCAATCGGCGAACGACTGCGCCCCCTGATCATGTCGAGTGCTTCGGGAACGGCATACAATCCCAGCGCGAGCGGCAGCAGCCCCAGGCCGTCCCACAGCGCCACCTGACTGAACGTGAATCGCGGCTCGCCCATCGACGGGTCGAGGCCGATCGTCGCCAGCACGAGCCCCAGGGCTCCGGTCGCGAGCCCCTTGGCCATCTCCGCCCGCGACAAGGCGGTGACCAGACAGAGCCCGAGGACTGCCAGTGCGGCGAGCTCAGGTGACTGCGTCAGCGTCAGCAGCGGCCTCGACACCGGAAGCGCCACCGCGAGCACGATCGCGCCGGCTACCGCGCCAAGGCACGCAGACGCGAGCGCCGCTCCAGCGGCGACGCCGCCGAGCCCCTGCCGCGCCATCGCGTGTCCATCCGGCACGATGGCGGCTGACGCCGCCTCGCCAGGGACACCGAGCAGAATCGATGTGATGTCTCCCGCCACAGCGCTGACCGCAGCGACCGACGCAAGCAGAACGAACCCGTCGGTCGGCGCCGCGGCGATCGTCACCGGCAAGACGAGGGCAAGGGCGGCCGGCGCGCCAAACCCCGGCACCACGCCAACCACGTAGCCGACGAGAACACCGGCCAGGAGATAGACCGGCGTCGGCCAGGTCAGAACCTGCTGGAGTCCGTCGACCATGAGAAACGCGTCGCCGTCATGCTATTCCACGCGCAGGGCGTCTCGCAGCGCGTCATCGGTACCTGCTGCGAGTCGCGCCGCGGCGGCTTCGAGATCGTCCGGGCCGATGGGCGCAATCGTCAGTCCGGCGGAATGCGCCTCGCGCAGGAACGACTCGTCCGGCCAGACACGCTGCAGCGCATCCCGCAGCAGCGCCAGCCGGGCGGGCGGCGTGCGCCGCGGCACGGCGAACACCCGCGTGAACGGCCGCATGTCGTAGACCCCCGTTTTCAGCAGCCGCTGTTGCCACGCATCCGCCGTAAACAGCAGCGCATCGGTGCCGAACGGTCCTGCCTCCGGCGGCGCGCCGAACCGCAAAACCTCTGTCGAGTCCGGAGACCGGTTCGACGCAGTGCCGGCGTCGAACGTGTACGCATCGACTTCCCCGTTCTGGAGCGCCAGTCGCATCTCCGCCAGACCGGCATATCCCGACACGATCTGCGCGGGCAGACCGAGCGCGGTCACCACCAGACGAGCCACGATGAACGACAGCGAGCGGCCGCCGGTGGTGGCGAGGCGCGGCGGCACGGCCGCGCGGCGCCAGTCTTCCACGCTCGCAATACCTGAACGCGTGGAGAAGGCGACGACCGGGATGGATGCCGCCGGACTTCCAAGCAACGCCACGCGGTCCAGTAATCCCGAGTCGATCAGGTTGGGGGCGCTCGTCTCTCCGAGCAGTCCGATCGAGAGGCCGTCGGCCGGCACGGCAGAAGCCAGATAGGTCGCGGCCAGCAATCCTCCGGCGCCCGGCATGTTCTCGACGACCACCGAGGGCGTACCGGGGAGAAAGCGTCCGAGGTGGTTCGCGACGACGCGCGCGAGCAGGTCGTTGCCGCCGCCAGGCGGATACGCGACGATGATGCGGATCGTCGTGCCGTCGAAGGTATCGCGCGCGTCCGGCGCCGCCCGCGATCCGCACGCCACGGCCATCAGCAGGAGCACGACGCCCGCACCGAACCTCCACACGATACGCGTGCTCCGCCCCGCCGACATGACCCTCTATGGTAACCGAAGCCGCTGGGGTATCATCCCAGGCGGCGGCCGCGCGGTCCCGTGTCCCGTGGGCGTGCGCGGCAACGTCCGTCGTTGAACCCGAACAGGCATGACAGGCAGCGCAGGAAGAGCGGACCTCATCTTCGCCAAGACCGATCTCCGCACGACCATTCCAGCCAGGTTCGAGGCGGTCGCGCGCGCGCAGCCAGATCGTCTTGCGCTCACCGGCAACGGACGGCGCTGGACCTACGACGAACTCAACCGGCAAGCCAACCGCCTCGCGCACGCCGTCCGCGATCGCACGACGCCAGGGCCGGGACGCGTCGCGTGCCTGGTCGATCAGTCGCCCGAGATGATCGTGGCGGCGCTCGCCGTGCTGAAGGCCGGGAAGACGTGCGTGGCCATCCACCCCGGGCTGCCGCCTCACGCCAGGGCAGCCGTGCAGCAGCATGCCGGCGCGGCGCTGCTGCTCACGACGGTCGGCCTCGCCGCTGACGCGCGCGCCACGACGACCGACGCCCTCGACGTCCTGTGCATCGACGATCCAGGCCGTGCCGAGCCCGACGCCAACCCGTCACCCACGTCGACCTCAGACGACCTCGCGCTGATCCTCTACACCTCGGGCAGCACCGGCGAACCGAAGGGCGTGGCGTGGAGCCACCGCAAGCTTCTGCACCGCGTCTGGCTGTCGACCCAGTACGAAGCGTTCACGCCGGACGACCGTCAGTCGTTGCTGACGCATTGCTACTTCGCCGGCCCCCAGGCGGACGTGTACGGCGCCTTGATGCAGGGCGCAGCGCTCTGCGTATTCGACGTGAAGGTGCACGGGTTGGCGGCGTTCGGCGGTTGGCTGGATGCGGAGGGCATCACGCTGCTCCGAGCGCCAGCGGCCCTGCTTCGACAGTTCATGGCGGGTCTGGACGAGCGGCGCACGTTCCCGCACGTCAGGGCGGTGAGCGTCGGAGGCGCGGTCACCCCGGCCGACGTCCAGCAATGGAAGCGGCACTTCCCCGCCCCGGCGCGGCTGTTCCTGCGCTTCGCCATCTCGGAAACCGCGGTCGTCACCGTCGCGCCCATCGATCACGACACCGCGATCGACTCCGCGTCGTCCCTCGCCGGCATGCCCGTTCCAGACAAGACACTCACCATCGTCGACGACGAGGGGCGGGACGTCGAGCAGGGGACGGAAGGCGAGCTGGTCGTCACGAGCACGTATCTGGCCGACGGGTACTGGGACGGCCCCAGCAAAACGGCCCGCGCGTTCCCCGCCGACCCGCAGCAGCCTGGACAGTGCTCCTTCCGGACCGGAGACCGTGGGCGGCTGCTGCCCGACGGACGCTTCGAGTTCCTCGGACGACGCGACGACCAGGTGAAGATCCGTGGCTTCCGGGTCGAGTTGCGCGAAGTGGAGGCGGAGCTGCGCCAGGACGAGGCCGTCTCTGAAGCAGCGGTGCTCGCGGTCAGGACGGACGACCAGGCGCGTCTCGCGGCGTTCGTCGTCCCGCCCGTCGGCGTGACGTGCGACGCGGCGGCCCTGCGCGCCCGACTGTCCGAACGGCTGCCGGATTGGAAGGTGCCCGCGCAGCTGCACGTCGTCGACGCCCTTCCGATGACCCTCAGCGGCAAGGTCGATCGGCAGCGGCTCGTGGAGCGCGCACGGCATCTGGAAACCGACCGCGCGCGCACGCTGGGCAGCGACGACGCCGGGCTGGACCCCTTCGAACGCGCGATCGCGCAGCAGTGGCGCCGGATCCTGCGGTCGGGTCCGGTCGCGCGCACCGACGACTTCTTCCTCTCGGGTGGCGACTCGCTGCAGGCGACGATGCTGCACCTCGAGGTCGAACGGATCGCCGGACGGCGCATTCCTCTGGAACTGCTGTTCCGCACCCCGACGCTTGGGGCAATGGCGCGTGCGGCTCAGGATCTCGACCAGGCCTCCCCCGTGAGCCAGGCGGCCGCGGTTGACGCGGCGCTGCCAGCGGTGCTCGTGCCGTTCCGCCGCACGGGGACACAGACCCCGCTGTTCCTCGTCCACGGGCGCATGGGGCGTGCGGTCGTCCGGCCGGAGTTCCTCGAGATTCTCGGCGCGGACCAGCCGGTTTATGGTCTGCAGGCCGCAGGTCTCGATCGCACGAAGATGCCGCAGAACACGGTCCCGCTCATGGCGCAACAGTATGTCGACGCCATACGGGCCGTGCAGCCGACCGGGCCCTACTTCCTTGGTGCCGCCTGCGCGGGCGGCATCGTCGTCGCGGAGATGGCGAACCAGCTCCGCGCCGAGGGCGAGGTGGTCGGGCCGCTGCTGCTGTTCGATCCGCCCGCATTCCCGCTCGGCGATCGGGCCCGGTGGCGGCGGCGCCTGCTTGAAGGGCGCGCGCGGCTGCAGAAGCGCTTCCCGTCGTCACGCTGGAACACCGCGGCGGCTTTGCTCCGGCGACGCGGCGCGGCCCGGCAGGGACAGCTGGCCGAGCGGGAGGCGCTCGAGGCAGCCGTGTGGGTGGCGATGGACTTCCGACTCGCGGTCCTGAAGCACCACGGATGGAGCTACGACGGCCCCGTCCTGCTGCTCCGGAGCGAACGGCGTCTCCGGCGCGAAGGCCCTGGCACCGGTCGCGGCACGTTCACCGAGCATCTGACCGGCAGCGTGCAGCGATTCGAGGCCGGCCTCACGCACAACGAGGTCGTCCGAGGGAGCAGCGCGCTGGCGGCGCAGCAGATTCGTCACGCCGCCCGTGTCGCCCGGGAGGCGCTGGCGGCGCTGAGTGGCCGCGCCCCTGCGGCCGGCTTGCCTGTCGACGCCAGCCGTGGCGCGAGCTAGCCGGCGACGCTCGCCAGTGCGTCGTCGAGGGTATCCGCGGTCATCAGCGCGCCGGTGAGTCCGGTGATGTTCAAGAGCTGACGCACCGTCGGAGTGAGCGCGCAGAGCACGACGCGGCCCGCGCCGGTCCCCTGCCGCCTCGCCAGGGCGACGAGCACGCGCAGGCCCGCGCTGCTGATGTAGGTGAGCTGCGCGAGGTCCAGCACCACGCGCGCGTCGTCCGGGATGCTGGCGAGCACCCGATCCAGATCCGGCGAGGACATGGCGTCCAGCCGCCCGATGAGAGTCACGACGGTGGCGCCGCCGCGTTGTGCCTGTGAGATGTCCATGGTTCGATCCGGCCTCACGAGCGGGCCGCTTCCTCCTTCACTTCACGACCCGGCCGCACCCTCGAGAAATGCGAGCTGCCATGTGTCACGGCGGCCGCGCGGAAGCATCGGCTCCATAGCGAGGAGTCCCGTCCGGCCGATCTGGCGCCGCAGGTACTCGACCTCCTTCAGATCGGCGCGCGCGCTGTCGGGCACTGGCATCCGGAAGCCCGCCTCGCGCGCGAGCAGGATGCCCTTGGCACGGATGGACACCTCGAGCTGCACGTGCAGAAGGCAGAGCATGTCGCCGACGATCTCGGGCGCGAAGCGCTTCTTGAGCGATTCGAGGTACAGCCCGACGGAGGTGCCCTCGATGCGGCCCTCGAGGATCTGCCGGAGCATCGCGAGGTCGCCGTCGAACTCGGACGACAGCCATCGTCGGGTCGAGCGCTCGGTACGTTCGAACACCGCCGTCATGAGCAGCGGCAGCGAGGCAAGGAGCACGACGGCCGAGAGCAGCGGCGACAGGACGAAATGATTGAACGCCGAGTGGACGACAACGGGCACGAGGGCCGCGGCAGCGAAGACTGTCGCGCTCGAGCGACGATCGGCCGCGCTCTTCACCAGCATCGCGAAGGTGGCTGTCGTCGCGCCGTGCAGGATGGCCGTGCCGAAGCCGCGGGCGATCCAGAGCATCAGGCGCTCGTCTCCAAGTGTCAGGAGATAGTCGACGTTCTCGGCCAGCGCGAAGCCTGCGCCGACGGCAAACCCGTGGATGGCGGCGTCGATGACGAAGCCCGTCCGGCCGCGCCAGATCAACGAGACGGGCCAGGCCGCCTTGAGCGACTCTTCGACGACGGGCGCGACATAGCGGGAGAGGGCGTCGCCGGAAATGGGCAGCGCGTCGAACAGCTGGAGATTGATCACCCGCGCCAGCAGCGCAGCGCCGCAGCCGATCGCAATCGACACGGCGAGCGATTTCGGCCGCACCAGTTTGAAGCTGTCGAGCGCGAGCAACAGACCGAGGAAGCCCACGACCGGGCCCAGGGCGACCGCGATGAGCACGGTGGTCACTCGCCGCGGAGGCGGCGCGCCTCAGGGCACCGCGATGAAGCCAATACTGGTGCCGTCGCCCTTGACGCGGTACGTGGCGGCTTCGGAGGTGACCTTCGAGTAGGTGTGCAGCCGTTCGTCCTCGCGGGTGGAGAGCTGCACCGTGACCGTCTCCGTCGAGTCACCCGTGAGCGGGGCGGCCTTCGAGAAATCGAGCGTGAGCCTGGTGCCGCCTGGCAGAACGCGTTCTGTGCGCACGTACGACGTGCAGGGCGCATGGCCGTCGGTCTGCTCGTCGCAGACCGACAGGTAATAGGAGTAGTCGACGTCGAGCTTCACCTTCGACGGCGTGTCCTTCGTGCGCGTCAGCGTGATCGGCTCGGCATCCATGTTCAGGAGCCCGATGTTGCCGATCTCGAGGCTCGCGGTGTTCAGTTCGAACACATGATCGGGCGCAACCGTCTTGCCGCCTGTGCGGTTGGTCCTGGAACCGCCCATGGTGCCGGCGGCGCCGCTCAGCGTCTCTTGAGGTGCGCGGACCAGCAGGACGCCGGCGACGAGCCATCCTGACACCGCGACCGCGACAACGATCAGCTTCTTGGACATGCCTCTGTTGAGCTCCCCTATGTGGGTCAAGTGTCGACGAATCGCGGCGGCGCGTCAAATGGACGGGCCGTCGGCTCTGCCGCGGTGCGGGCCGGCTATCGGACGGGGGGCGGACACTCAGTCCTGTGCCCTTGCGGCTCGACGTGTCGTAAAATGGAGGAGTTCGTTCGACGCGACCTTCGACGCGCCCTCTGGCGCGACCGACACACCTCTCCATGTGGGGGCGATTCGGCTTCGACGGGGGCAAAGACTCGCGGGATGCATGCCGAGCACCGTTAACTCGTAAATCTGACGGAACATCCGTTAACTGCGGATACTCAGTACGCTCTCGCAGCCTAAACCGCTGTGAGCGTCCTGCCCGACCTCGCCGGGTGGTTGGGGCCAGGATGCCATTAAACCGGCTGGCGATCAGGTGGCGGCTCGGCGCCTGGTGGTGAGATGTTCCGGGTCTGGTGCCTGGCGGTTCTTAGCCGCTTCCACACGTCGGGCATGAGACAACCAGAAGCGGATACGCATGTAGATTCCTTCGGGGATGTGCCTTCGGACGCGGGTTCGACTCCCGCCGCCTCCACCAACCTTCGCTCGCCGTTCAGGCGAAGGTTGCCCACCGTAGCCTTTGGCGAAGGTGGGCCTCCTCAGTCACTTGCGAGCTTCGGTTGGCAAGCCAACCTTCGCTTCGAATCAGGCGAAGGTCGCCCGCCGCAGCTCTAGCGAAGGCGGGCTTCCTCAGTCACGAAGCGCCAATTCTGCCAGGACGACCTTCTTCGGCGGTCAGTCATCTACGCCGTGATCGTCTTGGCCAGCCGCGCCGCCCGGGACGCGATGAGCGCCGCGTACTCCTTTAAGACTGAAGCGTCCAGTGCGGCCAGTGGCGTGCTGGCGGAGATCGGAAGCACTTGAGCGGTTACCGCGTCTGAGAGCTCCCTCACTCGCCGCCGAACGAATGAGGCCGCCAAGCCGATGTCCTCCGCGAATGCCGTCGACGTCATGGGCCCGATCTGCTCAATCGTCGCCCGCTTGGCGATCTTCATGGCGAGGTTCGGCGACAGATCCGGGTAGGCCACGATTGACAGGACGTCGTAGAACGGGGCAAGGCTCACGCCA
>JBFXAT010000012.1:0-82304 GCA_050183995.1 Vicinamibacterales bacterium | reverse complement strand
ACCGAGGCGATCGGACCGCGTGGGCTGCGATCGATGGTCGGCGCCGCGCTGCCCTGGATGTTCACGTGCCGGAAGTCGACGAACAGCGTCAAGGGATCCGGACGCGTGGCCACGTACGGCAACGGCTCGCTCGCCTCGATGATGACCGAGGTGGTTCGTGCGTCGAGCCTGGAGGTGATCGCGGTCAGCCGCGGTTGCGCCAAGCCGGCTGCCCCACCAGCGCCCGCCGCGGACAGCACCACGGTCGAGACGATCGCCAGCGGGAGCAGCGACATGAGCGCGATCTTCGTGGTGCGCGTCATCGCTGATTGTCCTCGAAGCTCTTGAGCAGCTTGCGAACTTCACGCGTCCGCTCCGGCGCGCGAGGGTCGTCCACGTCCTGCAGCATGACCAGACCGTCCGCCACCACGGCCTTCACGATGCCGTCGGCGATCCTGTCTCCTTCGTGCAGAACATAGGTACGGTTGTCCGTGCCCTGGACCATCGCCACCAATTGGCTTCGGGTCTGCATGATACCGCGCACCGACATGTCTTCCACGCGCATGCCGGCGACGCCGTCCGCCATTCGACGGGGCGGAGCGGCCGCATCGCCGCCCGTGCCCATCAGGCTGACGAACGGATCGCGCCGCCCCTGGGGATTGTAGGTATACGAAGCATCGCGCTGCCCGCTTCCGGACTTCGCTCCGGCGTCTTGGGCTCCCGCGTCTTGGGCCCCGGCGTTCTGGGCCCCGGCGTTCTGGCCGGCGAGGAGGATTGCGAAAAGGATGAGCCCCCGCATCTAGGCGGCCTTCCGGACGGCAGGGGACTTCGGCGGCGTTTCGGCCGCCCCTTTCTTCGGTACGGCCTTGTCGAGGAGCACGAACGTGGTCGCCACGCAGGTCGCGGTGATCGTGGAGCGCGCGTCGGCGCCACGTTCCTTGGCCCGCACCACGAGCCCGCTCACGTTCACGATGCGCGAGAACTTGCCGATGCGGTCGAAGAACAACGCGAGATTGTGATACGTGCCGTCGAGCTCGAGCCCGATGGGCCACTCCGCGTGGAGCTGCTTGGTGACGGCGGGCGAGGGCTTGAACCCCTTGATCACCAGGTTCGACTGCACGGCCACGGCCTGCATCTGCCGCAGCAGCTCGGCGGCGTCCTTGTCCTCCGGCAGGACCTCGCTCAGGCCGACCAGCCGCGCCTCGAGCGCGTCGACCTCGGCCCGGAACTCGGGGAGCTTCTTTTCGGTCGCCTGTCCCTTGGCAATTTCGGCGCGCAGCGCGGTCAACTGACCTCGACGGGCTTCCAGATCCGCCTGCGCCGGCAGCTCGTACTGGTAGTAGAAGAGTCCAGCGCCGACGGCCGTCACCAGCACGAAGGCGCCGATCTGCCCGTACCACGGGAGCTTCGAGAGGCTGATATCCATGTGAAACCCTGTGCTATGTGCGGTATCGGGGTGTAAGCCCCCTGGCTTTAATCACTGCTCGGCTTCTGTCCCGTCTGTTCCGCCGCGGCAGCCGCAGGGTTCTTGAAGACGGCCTTGATCTGAAAACGGATGACCTCGCCCTGTGGCCCCCCGCCCATGTCGGTCGTCGTGCTGACGATCTCAACCGAACGTTGAAAGTACCCGGACCGTTCGAGGTTCGCGATGAAGTCGGACAGCCCGTTCAGCGAGAGTGCGCGTCCCTCGATGAGGATCTCGGCGCCTCCCGCGCCCGCCTGCCTCATCTCGGTGAGCCAGAGCGTCGGCGGCAGCGCGAGGCTGACCTGATCGAGGATGTGGACCGGTCCGGTCTGCTCGGCCCGGAGCTGCTCGATCAACGTGACCCGCTGCTGCAGCTCCGCCTTCCGCTGTTCGAACGCCTGCATCTGGACGATGATCGAATGCAGACGCGTGGTCTCCTGCTGCGCGCTGGCCAGCTCCTCGGTCAGCTGCTTCGACTGGCGGTCGAGCGTCCAATAGCGCCACCCAATCGTCCCGAACGCCGCGATCAGGATGACCGCGCATGCGGCGGTCACCTTCTGCGCCTCGCCAAAGACCAGCGGCTTGCGCGCGGGCCGGCGATCGCCGGCGAGCAGATTGATGCGGATCACCGGTCGCCCGCCTTCCGCAGCGCGAGCCCGACCGCCACGACCGAGGTCGGCGCGAGCTGCGCGACGTCGGCGTCCTGGATCCGATCGACCGCAATCAGCCGGAACGGGTCGAAGCTCTCGACCGCGATGCCGAAGCGCTTGCCCAGTGCTTCTGCGAACCCGTCGACCGCCGCCGCCCCTCCGCTCAGCACGATGGCGTCGATGCGGTCCGAATCCACGGTGCCCTTGAAGAAATCGAACGTCTTCTGGATCTCGAGGATGACGTTCTGCGTCACGGCCTGCAGTACCGGGCGCACATCGTCGAACGTGCACTCGTCGATCGGCACCCCCTTCTTCGCGCGTTCGGCGAGCTCGAACGGCAGGTTCAACTCCCGCTGCACGGCCTCGGTATAGGCGTTGCCGCCGAGCGACACGTCGCGGGTGAACAACGACTGGCCGTTGAAGACGATGTTGATGTTGATCGCGCTGGCGCCCACGTTGACGAGGGCGACGACACGACTCTGGAGGCCGTAGTTCGCCTCGTACGCGTTCTGGAGCGCGAAGGCATCGACGTCGACGACCGACGGCTGCTTGCCGGCCTCGCGGATGACGTTCGTGTAGTCGGCGACCTTCTCGCGCTTCGCCGCGACCAGGAGCACGTCCATCGAGCCGCGCGATTCAGCGCCCTCTGCGTGATCCAGCACCTGGAAATCCAGGCTGACGTCGTTGATGTCGAACGGGATGTACTGCTCCGCTTCCCAGTAGATCGCCTGCGCGAGCTCGGCCTCGGTCATGGCGGGCAGGCTGATCTTCTTGACGATGACGGCACTGCCCGAGAGGGAGGCGGCCACATCCGAGCCGCGGAATCCCTTGTGTTCGAAGAGGCGGCGGATGGCGGCGGCGACTGCCCCGCCGTCCATGATGGCCCCGTCGACGATGCTCTGGTGAGGAACCGGCTCGGTGGCAATTGCCGTGACGGCGAAGCCCTTGCCTGAGGCCTTGAGCTCCACGGCCTTGATCGCACTCGAGCCGATGTCGAGGCCGACGAGCAATTTGGATCTGCCGAAGCCGAGCATGGGTATGTGCGCTTTCGATGTCGGTCGCCGCTACGCTCCAGCTTACGGCAAAGCGAGTACCATGGAGCCACCCCACGTGGGGACGCGTGTTCTGGAGCCAGGTTGAGATTTCTGCGATCCACGGTTCCAGGAGGCGCTGCCGGACGATTACGGTTTGGTTAGCGTATTACGGTTTGGGCTCTCCGCCACGGCTGACCCGCTCCCCCCTATTATCGGCGGGTTCGGCAGAACGCTTGACACTCCCCAGAAAGCCTCGTAAGCTTTGGGTTTACCGTTGCCCGGCCCCGCCGCACAGTGGGCGAAGTCAGCAAGCGCGACGTGAGCGAGCGTGCAGGGGCCCCGGGCGGGACTTCCCCCAACATCGGTCGTCATCGGGCAGGACCGTGGAAACGGTGTGATGCCCGCGGGTTAATTGAAGTGATGTCTACGTTCATGGCTACCGCGCAGCACGTCGCGGACAACGACCGCTGGCACGTGATCGACGCCGCCGATCAGGTGCTCGGTCGACTTGCGTCGCTGGCTGCACGGCTGCTCCAGGGCAAGCACAAGGCGAGCTATACGCCGTTCATCGACACCGGCGATCACATCATCGTCGTCAATGCGGCGAAGGTCCGGCTCACGGGCCGCAAGGAAGATCAGAAGATCTACCGTCAGCATTCGGGATATGAGGGCGGCCTTCGTGAGGAACGAGCGCGCGTCGTCCGGGCCAAGCGGCCCGAGCGGCTGGTCGAGGAAGCGGTCCGCGGCATGCTTCCGAAGACGAAGCTCGGCGAAGCGATGTACCGCAAACTGAAGGTGTACGCCGGTCCGGATCACCCGCATTCGGCGCAGAAACCTACCAAGCTCGAGGTCGCGTAACGTGGCAGCAGTTCAGTATTACGGCACCGGGCGCCGAAAGACATCGACCGCCCGCGTCTTCCTCCGTCCCGGCAACGGGGCCATTCGCATCAACCAGCGCGAGTTCGACGCGTTCTTCCCCACCGAAGCTCTCCGGACCCAGATTCGACGCCCGCTCGTGCTCACCGAGACCGGCGACAAGTTCGACATCCTGGCCACGGTCGAGGGCGGCGGCGTGTCGGGACAGGCCGGCGCCGTGCGTCTGGGCATCGCGCGTGCACTCGTGGAATACAACGTGGAACTGCGCAAGCGGTTGAAGGACGAAAGCCTGCTCACGCGCGACGCGCGGGCGAAGGAACGGAAGAAGTACGGCATGGCTGGCGCGCGCAAGCGCTTCCAGTTCAGCAAGCGTTAGAGTCGTCAATTCACGCAGGCGGCGGGCGCCCGATCTCAGAGTGCGGACTGCGGTCCGCATCGAGCCCGCCACCGCAACCGTGTTCATCTGAGGTCACGACGAGGGAGGACATTTGGCCGCGATCGCGATGAAGGATCTGCTGGAGGCCGGCGTGCACTTCGGCCACCAGACGAAGCGCTGGAACCCGAAGATGAAGGAATACATCTTCGGCGAACGCAACGGCATCTACATCATCGACCTGGGCAAGTCGGTGAAGCTGTTCCGGGAAGCCGAGGAGTTCGTCACCAACCTCGCCGCCGAGGGCCGGACCATTCTGTTCGTCGGCACGAAGCGACAGGCTCAGGACGTCATCGCCGAGGAAGCGCAGCGCTGCGGCATGTTCTTCGTGAACGAGCGCTGGCTGGGCGGACTCCTGACGAACTTCGCGACCATTCAGCGCAGTCTGGGACGCCTCCGCGACCTCGAGACGATGGCCAGCGACGGCCGCTACGACACGCTCTCCAAGAAGGAGATCGCGCGCAGCGAGAAGGAACGCCGCAAGCTCCAGAAGAACCTCGAAGGCATCCGCGGGATGTCGCGCCTACCCGACGCCGTGTTCGTCGTCGACACGAAGAAGGAAAAGATCGCGGTCGACGAAGCGCGCAAGCTGAAGATTCCGGTCATCGGCATCGTCGATACCAACTGCGATCCCGACGAGGTCGACTTCGTCATCCCGGGCAACGACGATGCCCTGCGGTCCATCCGGCTGTTTGCCGCCAGGATTGCGGACGCCGTCGTCTCCGGCCGCGACATGAAGCAGTCGGTGGACGCCGAAGCCGCGCGCGAGGCCGCCGAGGACGTCGCCGCGAATGCCGGCGAGGATCCGCGCCGTGCCGCGCGCCCGATCCGCCGCCGCGAGGCGGCTCCGGCGTCGGCCTAAGCGGCCCGTTCGAGAGTTCCCCCATTTCGACGCCGGCCTTCGTCATCCCGGGGGCTGGCGTTTTTCGTGTACGAGACTGACATGGCAACGATTACCGCAGCAGACGTGAAGAAACTCCGCGACCAGACCGGCGCGGGCATGATGGACTGCAAGGCCGCCCTGGCGGAGGCGGACGGCAACTTCGAGGAAGCCACGACGATCCTGCGCAAGAAGGGCCTCGCGAGCGCCGCGAAGAAAGCAGGCCGCGCGACGACCGAGGGGCTGATCGGCCACCGCGTGTCCGGCGACCACCGCGCCGGCGTCCTCGTCGAGGTGAACTGCGAGTCCGACTTCGTCGCACGGACCGACGACTTCCAGCAGCTGGTGTCCAACGTCCTCACCGAGATCGAGCAGGCCGGTGACGCGGCGACCGAGTCCTGGCTCAAGGATCCGAACGGGCCGGTGGCGCTGATGGTGGCGTCCGCGATCGGCAAGCTCGGCGAGAACATGGCCGTGCCCCGATTCGTCCGCTACGCCGGCCAGGGGTACGTCGGGCAGTACATCCACATGGGCGGCAAGATCGGCGTCCAGGTGGAGCTCTCCGGCGTGACGTCCGAGGTCGAAGGGCGCGAGGAGTTCCTCACCCTCGTGAAGGAAATCGCGATGCAGGTCGCCGCGGCGAGCCCGTCGTACGCGTCCCGCGGCGAAGTGCCGGCGGCCGCGCTCGAGAACGAGCGCGCCATCTACCGTGCGCAGATGGAGAGCTCCGGGAAGCCGGCGAACGTCATCGACAAGATCGTCGAAGGCAAGCTCGGGAGCTTCTACGCGCAGACCGTCCTGATCGACCAGCCGTCGATTCGCGACCCGAAGCAGTCCGTCGCCGATGTGATCGCCGCGGCGAACAAGACGCTCGGCGCCACGTTGGCGGTGTCGCGCTTCGCGCGTCTGAAGGTCGGCGAATCGGCCGCCTAGCTGGTCGCGCGCCCTTGCTCGAAAGCGGCGGACCCCGGGTCCGCCGCTCGTCCTCGCGATATAATCCCTGTTTGTGACGTCTCCCTCCTCGCCCGCCTACAAGCGCGTTCTCCTGAAACTGTCCGGCGAAGCCCTCATGGGCGAACAGACCTACGGCATCGACCCGATCGTCGCCACGCGGATCGCCAAGGACATCTTCGAGATCCAGTCGATGGGCGTCGAGACCGCCATCGTGATCGGCGGCGGCAATATCTTCCGGGGCGTTGCCGCGAGCGCGCGCGGCATGGACCGCGCCACGGCTGACTACATGGGGATGCTCGCGACGGTGATCAACGCGTTGGCGCTGCAGGACGCGCTCGAGCAGCAAGGCGTCGTGACGCGCGTGGTCACCGCCATCGAGATGCGCGCCGTCGCGGAGCCGTTCATTCGGCGCCGCGCGATCAGGCATCTCGAGAAGCGGCGGGTGGTCGTCTTCGGCGGCGGGACGGGCAACCCGTATTTCAGCACCGACACGGCGGCGGCGCTGCGAGCCATGGAGATCCGCGCGGACGTCATCCTGAAGGCGACGAAAGTGGACGGCATCTACAACGCCGACCCGATGCTCTACCCCGAGGCATCGCGCTACGATCGCATTTCATACTTGCAGGTGCTGGAGCAAGGCCTCAAGGTCATGGACGCCACCGCCATCTCGCTCTGCATGGACAACAAGCTGCCGATCGTCGTGTTCAACCTGCGTACGCCCGGCAACATCAAGCGGGCCATCACGGGCGAGCCGATCGGTTCGCTCGTCACGGCCTAGCTGCCACCGGAGAAACCGTTTCAATGGACGTCAGCGATCTGAAGAGCCTCTTTGCGGAAGTCAACACGCGGATGGACGGGGCGGTCGAGCACGTGCACCACGAGCTCGCCGGCGTCCGGACCGGCCGCGCATCCGTCACGATTCTCGACAGCGTGCACGTCGAGGCATACGGGACGAAGATGCCGCTCAACCAAGTGGCCGGCCTGTCGATTCCCGAGCCCACGCTGATCGTCGCTCAGCCCTTCGACCCGTCACAACTGACGGCCATCGAGAAGGCGATTCGCGCCGCGGACCTCGGCCTGAATCCGTCGAACGACGGCAAGGTGGTGCGGATACCGCTGCCGCCGCTCACCGAGGAGCGCCGCAGGGAGCTGTCGCGCCACGTGCACAAGCTGTCCGAGGAAGGACGCAACCAGGTCCGGCAGGTGCGCCGCGACGCCAACGACCGGCTCAAGAAGTTCCTGAAGGATCACCTCATCTCGGAAGACGACGAGAAGCGCGGACTCGACGAGGTGCAGAAGCTGACCGACAGCCACACGCGAGCGATCGACGACCTGCAGAAGAAGAAGGACGGCGAGCTCCTCGGCAAGTAAGCGCGCACGCGCGGATCAAGCGAGCGGCGTCTCAGTCGCCGAACGTGACGCCGAGCCCTTTGGCCGTGACGAGCACGTCGAAGTCCGGCGGAATCGTCCTGGTCTTGCCGACGACCTCTTCGAGAGGACGTCCGATGATCGCCGGCGGCGCGAAGGCGACCATCTGGCCGAACTCGCCTTGCAGCAGCAGCTCGACGGCCTTGCCGCCGAAACGCGTCGCCAGGATGCGATCGAAGCTGGTGGGCGCGCCGCCGCGCTGCAGATGCCCCAGGACGACCGAACGGGTCTCCTTCCCGGTCAGTATCCCGAGCCGATCGGAAACCTTCGCGCCAATGCCGCCCAGACGTTCGACCCTGCCGTCTTTCGCCTCTTCGAGCAGGGCCAGTTTGCCCCCGCTCGGCGCGGCACCCTCCGCCACGACGACGATGCTGAATCGCGCACCCCAGCGGTCGCGCTCGAGCAGCCGCTCGGCCACGAGCGACAGGTCGAAGGGGATTTCAGGAATCAGAATCGCATCGGCGCCGCCTGCCACGCCGGCATACAGCGCGATCCATCCGGCATAGCGGCCCATGACCTCCACGATCATGATGCGGCGATGGGCTTCGGCGGTCGTGTGCAGCCGATCGATCGCATCGGTCGCAAAGGCCACGGCGGTGTCGAATCCGAAGCAGTTGGTCGTGCCGACGATGTCGTTGTCGATCGTCTTTGGAACGCCGACGAGCGGTATTCCGCGCAGGGCGAATCTGTGGGCGATCGCGAGCGTGCCGTCGCCGCCGATGACGACGAGCGCATCGAGCCCCATCTTGTGGAACATCTCGACGCAGCGGTCCGAGTAGTCCATCGTGCCGTCGGACGTCTGAATCGGATAGGCGAACGGGTTGCCGCGATTCGTCGTGCCGAGAATCGTGCCGCCCAGCCGCATGATGCCGCGTACATCGTACGGCGTCAGCACGCGTGACCGGCCGGGCTCGATCAGGCCGTCGAAACTGTCCTCGAGGCCGATGCACTCGATGCCGTTGTTGCTGGCGAACTTCACGACCGCGCGGATCACCGCGTTGAGTCCCGGGGCGTCGCCGCCTCCGGTGAGAATGCCGATGCGCTTGATGTCTGCCACTGTGTGTCGACTATAGCAAATGGCCCGGTCCACCACGTTGCCGGGTCGGAAACGCGCGTGTTACACTCAGTGTTCGCGAGTGCGCCGTGCACGCGCGCGACACGCCAGAGTGGGCGGCTAGCTCAGTTGGGAGAGCGCCGCGTTCGCAACGCGGAGGTCGGGAGTTCGAGCCTCCTGCCGTCCACCAATCCTGCCCCACCACGATCACGAGATCGCATCCGGTCGACGCCGCTTTGCCGCGCCGACCGAGACTCGGCAGACGGTTCTCCACGGCCACGCTCCCCATCGCCGCGTCCGCCGCCGGCATGACATGCTCCTGGTGCAGAGGGCCCCGTCGCCTCGCGCAGTTCGACGCTCCCCGCATCTTCGGGGACCGGGCACAGCACTGAATCCGCGTTGTCGTCCTCGCGCGCGTGCGGCTGCGCAACGAGCACCAGCCGCCGCATCACGAACCTCAGAACGACCGGCTCGCGCCCGCCCGTGTGAAGACTGGCCGGCACGTTCGCCTCGTCTCCCGTCAGCACGTTGACCTCGTTCGCACTAGTCGCTCTTGTCACTCGCTCCCCGACCGTGCCCCGCGACCGATCGCCTGATCGACGCGGCCTCGTCCGGAGAAAATGTCCATCGCCGCGAATCGACGAACTCCGACGGTGCCCAGTCGCCTCGAGTGAGCCCGACCCGCGCGTGCGGGCGATTCGGCAGCAGCAGATGCGCGAGCTCGTGCGCCATGACCACTCCCAGCACACGCGAGTGCGCCACACCGGCGCGCCAGGCGATGCGTGCCGTTCGGTCCGGCAGCACGACCGCCGCGCGAGCGCCGTCCCGACCCAGGCCCGCCGCGTAACCGGCGACGGTTCGCGGAACCCCGGCTCGCGTGACCATTTGGTCCCGAACGAACACGACCGTCAGGACGAGCCCTGCATCGCCTGTGTCGGTTCGGTTCGCGATGGTGTGACCCGCGACCGTCGGACCAGGCGTCCCATCGATCGCGATCGACTCAGCATCGTCAATCGCCAGCGGCACTCCGGGAGCCAGTGTCTCGTGCCGAGGAGCGCGGCCGTCTTGCCACGGCCTGACTACCGGCATCCATGTCGTGCGAATGCCGATGCGGCGATAGGTGTCGGCCACCTGCTCCTCCGCCGCGCGCAGCGCCCGCGCGTCCAACCATGCGTAGTCGAACACACGGATCGAGATGATGTTGGACCGCTGCGTGCCGTCGAAGCCCGGCGACGACACAGACGGCGGGGACGGGAAGATGCTCGAGATGATCAGCAGCGCTATGGGTAGCATGCCGATCTGCATCGAGCAAGGAGGGCGCCAGCGAAGATCGCGCGATTCTTCGAGGAAATCGGGACGGACGCCGATCCCGAACCGACACCGTTGTCGATCGCGCGCGAGATCGCCTCGACAAATGTAGGTGCGCGGCGCGGCGGGACGCTTGGCTCTAGCGCCTGTTGATCATCATCGTTGCCACGTCCTCGAAGAATCGACGCAGGGCGTCCTCCGCGTCCGGCGGCAACCGCGCATCGGCGAATGCCTCCGACATCAGCTCGAGCCAGCGGTTTCGCGCGGCCAGGTCGATCGGGAACGGCGCGTGCCGCATGCGCAGCCGCGGATGCCCGCGCTGTTCGATGTAGCGCGGCGGCCCACCGAAGCGTCCCACCAGGAAGTCTCTCAATCGCTGCTCAGCGCCAGGAAGATCGTGCGGCGGGTACATGGGACCGAGAATCGGGTCGGCTGGAACGCGCCGATAGAACGCGCCGACGAGTCGGGCGAAGCCCTCCTCGCCGATGGCGGCGAAGATCTCGATGTCGTGCATGGGAATCGATCGTAGCAGCCCGCACGCATCGGGGCTCGGCGCGGGCTGGGCGGCGCGTCCCAAGTGTCCGCGCCGATTCGGCCGCGCGGTCGAGGGATGGGTCGGCACCACACCGGACGGAGCCCCGGCCGATACAGTTCGGTAATCGCCCATCGAAAGTTGACGCCAGGAGCGCGAAAGGATGCACACCGCTGCGCGGAATGGACGCGGCACCGCCTTTGCCCATCGGCGCGCGTGGCTCTCTTCTGGTCCAAGAGCACCTCTACTCCGGCAACGCCCAAGCCGGCCATCCTCTCCCCGCTTGCGATCGCCGTGCTGCTCAGGGTGAAGGCCGCCCTCGGCGGCTCTCGCGAGAGCTGAAGCCTTTCTGGCCGAGGCGTCCGTCCGGCCCAGGGCCCTCTCCTTGCAGTAGCATTGCAGACGGAGGTACTGGCATGTTCGGTGTGCTGGGATGGATTGTTTTTGGCCTGATCGTCGGCGCGATTGCCAAACTGCTGATGCCTGGGCGTGACCCGGGCGGGTTCATCGTGACGATGCTCCTGGGTATAGCCGGGGCGCTGCTGGGCGGCTTCCTCGGACGATCGCTCGGCTGGTACGGTCCGCAGGACGGGGCCGGATTCCTGATGTCGCTCCTCGGCGCCGTCGTTCTGCTCGTCATCTACCGAATGGCGATCGGGGGCGGCTCCCGCGTCTGACCGCTCGCGGACTCGGGTTCCGCGCTCGCTGGTCCGGCGACCGGCGGCCGCCACCCCGGCCGGGTCCGGCATGTTATGGTTGGCCATGGCGTGTCGGATCTTCGGTTCGCTCCTGGTCGTGCTGCTGGCCGCCGGGCCGGCCGCTGCACAGCCGAGTGCCACTGATCTGGCCGCGTCGCTCCAGCGCAAGTACGCCACAATCCGGGACTTCTCCGCTGATTTCGTGCACACCTACACGGGCGGCGTGCTCAAGAAGCGGCTGACGGAAAAGGGGCGCGTGTACGTGAAGAAGCCCGGCCGCATGCGCTGGGAGTACACATCCCCGGAACGAAAGCTCTTCGTCTCCGACGGCACCAAGGTCTACTCCTATATCCCGGCTGACAAGCAGGTCATCGTCGGCACCGTCCCCGAGGACACGGCGACGACCCCCGCCTTGTTCCTTGCCGGAAAGGGCGATCTGACCCGCGACTTCATCCCCTCGATCGTGGAACCTGCCGCCGGAACTGCCCCGGGAACGCTGGCGTTGAAGCTGGTGCCCAAGGCGCCTCAACCGGACTACGATTGGCTCGTACTGCTGATCGAGCCGGGCAGCTTGTCGTTACGAGGTCTGCTGACGGCGGACAGCCAGGGGGGCACGTCGACGATCACCTTCAGCGGGCTGAAGGAGAACGTCGGTCTCGCCGACAAGGAATTCGAGTTCAGGATGCCTCGCGGTGTCGACATCATCACTGATTCCGGCGGACGTTAGCCGGCGCTACCTGCTGGTGCCCTTGGCGGCACTGGTTCTGGCCACGGCGGCCTGCGCCGGTTCCGCGGCGCTGCGCCGCGGGTCGGCCGCCGAACAGCAGCAGGACTACGACCGCGCCGTGGCGGAGTACACCAACGCCGTCCGCGAGCGCCCGGCTGACGCCAATGCTCGCGCCGGGCTCGAGCGGGCGAAGATCCGCGCCTCGCAGGATCACTTCCAACGCGGCCGGCGGCTCGCCGCGATCGGCAAGCCCGACCAGGCCCTGGTGGAGTACGAGCTCGCACTCGAACTGAACCCCACCGACAGCGCCGTCGAAACGGAGCTTCGCGGCGTCAGAAGCCAGCTCCGGACCCGGGTCGCCGTCGCCCGCGAAGGCAAGACGGAGCTTCAAACGCTCATCGAACACTCGCGCGATCTTCCGGCGCCGGGACTCGAGCTCCCGCGAGACGTCAGCATGCCCGGCTCGCTGATCTTCCGCGACGCCAGCAGCCGCGACGTGTTCCTCGCCATCGCCCGCTTCGCCAACATCAGCATCGGATTCGACCCCACGTTCCGCGACGTCCCGGTCACGGTGGATCTGCGAAACAGCACGCTCGAGAGCGCGCTCGACGCCGTCGCCAACGCGACCCAGACCTTCTATCGGGTCACCGGTCAACGCGGCGTGCTCATCGTTCCGGACACGCCGGCCAAGCGGCGGGAGTACGAGGAGGAAGTCGTCCGGACCTTCTATCTGAGCAATGCCGACCTGAAGGAAACGATGGACCTGCTGCGGCTCGTGCTCGACGCGAGACGCATCTCCCCTGTCACCTCCACCAACGCGGTCACCATCAAGGACACGCCGGAGCGCATCGCCGCGGCGGCACGGGTGATCTCGGCCATCGACAAGGCCCGGCCGGAAGTGATCATCGACGTGGAGCTCCTCGAAGTCGATCGCACGCGCCTGCAGCAGTACGGCCTGCAGCTCGCGTCGCCGGGGTCGGCCGGCCTGGACGGCTCGGCCAGCGTCGCAGGGGATTCCGCGTCGACGCTGAGCCTGCGATCGCTCCGCAACCTCACGCAGTCCGACGTCCTCCTGGCCAACCTCCCGTCGCTCTACTACCGCCTCCTGAAGACGGATACCAACACGCGCACGCTCGCCAACCCTCAGCTGCGCACCTCGGAGGGCATGCCGGCACAGGCCCGCTTCGGCGAGCGCATCCCCGTGCCGGTGACGACGTTCTCGCCAATTGCAACCGGCGGCACGCCTCAGCAGCCGATCGTCTCGTACAACTACGAGAACATCGGCGTCAACATCGACATCACGCCTCGAACGCATCACGACGACGACGTGACGCTGACGCTGAGGATCGCCGTCCAGAGCATCTCCGGTGCCGGCTTCGGCGGACTGCCCACGTTCGGCAATCGTGAGATCAGCACGGTCATCCGGTTGAAGGACGGCGAGACGAACATGCTGGCCGGCCTCATCCGCGACGACGAGCGCCGCGTGCTGGCGGGCGTGCCTGGGCTGAGTGATTTGCCGGTCGTGGGCCGACTCTTCGCACACTCGCGAATGGAGACGAATCAGACCGACATCATCCTCACGCTCACGCCGCACATCGTACGGGTGCTCGATCTCGAGGAGCGCGATCTGCGGGCATTCCGCGTCGGGCGGGACGCGAGCCCCGCGGCTTTGCAGCTGCCGTTCTCCGTCGAGCAGCCGCCCGATCCTGCCGCGCCGGCCGCACCGGCAGCCGTGCCCAGGTCCGGAACGCCAGCAGGGCCCGCTGCGCCGTCACCAGCCCAGCCCCTTCAGCCTCCCGCGCCGGACCAGCCGGCACAGGGGGGACCGACCCCTCGGTAGCCGCCCGCGGAGAGCGCGCGGCCAGCGCGCCAACGAGACCGATCAGGCCAGCCGTGTCACGTCGGCCCCGAGCTGGGTCAGACGTTCGACCAGATTCCCGTAACCGCGCTCGACCGTTTCGAGGGGTGTGACGCGGCTGACGCCGTCTGCGGCCAGCGCCGCGGCGATCAACGCCATGCCGGATCGAAGGTCGCGGCTGTCGAGTGGGCGGCCGCGCAGGCGGCGCGGTCCGGTGACGATGATGCGGTGCGGGTCGCAGAGAAACAGATCCGCGCCCATTCCGCTCAACTGCTCCAGGGCGAACAGCCGGAGCTCGTACAGCCAGTCGTGAACCAGCGTGCGGCCCTCGGCCTGCGTGGCGAGCACCGTGACGAGACTCACGAGATCGCTCGGGAATCCCGGCCACAGTCCGGTCGTGATGCGGCCGGCCGCCTGAGGGCGCGAGGCCTCGACGCGAAACAGATCGCCGTCGCTGCTGCACTGCACGTTCAGCCGCTTCAGGACCGCGGCCACCACTTCCATGTCGGCGTCCCTGGCGCCCCGGACGTCGATCTCACCACCCGTCACGGCGGCGACGACGGCCCAGCTCCCCGCCTCGATGTAGTCGCCCCACAGCGTGTGCGTGGCGCCGCCGAGCCTCGCGCCGCCGTCGATGCGAATGGTCGACGTGCCGGCCCCTTCCACGCCGACGCCGAGCTTCTCGAGGAATCGACACAGCTCGACGACGTGAGGCTCGCATGCGGCGTGACGAATCTCGCTGCGGCCAGGCGCGGCCGACGCGGCCAGCAGCGCCGTCTCCGTGCCGGTGACCGACGCCTCATAGAGGTAGACGGACGCCGGACGCAGACCGCCCGGACACTCCAGCACGTGACCGGGAGCGTCGACGACGCGCGCGCCCATGGCCATCAGCGCTTCCAGATGGGTGCCAATCGAGCGGCGTGCCGGGAAGTCGCCTCCAGGGGGCGCAAGCGCCGCGCGGCCGCGCCTGGCGAGCAGCGGACCGAGCAGGAGCACGGAGCCGCGAAGCCGCCCGACCATGACTCCGTCGGGCTCGTCCTTCACGACGTCGCGGCATCGTACGCGCAGCGTGGTGGTGCCGATGCCGTCGACCTCGCCGCCGAGGTCGACGAGGAGTTGCGCCATCACCTCGACGTCACGGATGCGCGGAACGTTCGTCAGCACGCATTCCTCGGTCGTCAGCAGACAGGCCGCGAGCAGCGGCAGCGCAGCGTTCTTGTTGCCTTCGACGTCCACCGAGCCTGAGAGACGGCGGCCGCCTTCGATCAAGAGTGTCGACATAGATTCAGTGTGCGGGATTGGTATCGAAGTCGCCGAGGTAGACGATCTCTTCGCGGAGCTCGACGCCAAAGCGATCGCGAACCGTGCGCCGGCAGCGCTCGATCAACCGTCGGATGTCAGCAGACGTCGCCCGTCCCTCGTTGACGATGAAGTTGCCGTGAGCGGGCGAGACGCGCGCCCCGCCCATGGTGAGCCCCTTGAGGCCGGCCCGGTCCACCAGGGCGCCGGCCGACCACGGCATGCCGTCCGGCAGGACGTCATGCCCGGGTATCGGATTCTGAAAGATACAACCGGCGCTCGGCATGTCGAGCGGCTGCGTCCGCTTGCGGTAGGCCAGGGACGCGCGCGCGATCTCGCGAAGCTGCACGGGATCGCCCGGCGACACCATGAAGTCCGCCGAGAGCAGGATCTCTCCCGACGTCTGGAGCCGGCTTCGATCGTAACCGAAGGCCATCTCGGAGGCCGGCACTTCCGTCACGACCCCAGCGCGTGACACGAGCCGGACGTGTGTGACGAGCTCGCCGATGAGCCGCCCGCCGAAGTGGGCGTTCCCGAAGACGGCGCCACCGACGGTGCCGGGGGTACCCGCCCACGCCTCGAGTCCGGCCAGTCCGTGCGTGATCGTCCAGCGCACCAGCCCGTTGATGGTGACCGCAGCATCGGCTCTGACGCTCGACGCATCGACCCGGCGCACCTCCCCACCGCGCGGGCGCACGACCAGACCGCGAATGCCGCTGTCGGCAATCAACACGTTCGACCCGCCGCCGAGAACGACGACCGGCAGGCCCTCGTCGCGGGCGATGACGAGCGCGTCGCACACCTCCTGCTCGACGCGCGTCTCGATGAACCACTCGGCCGGCCCACCCGTCCGGAACGTCGAATAGTCGCGCAGCGCCACGTCGCGGCGGACGCGGCCGGGTCCGAAACGTTCCGCGAAGCGATCACCAATCGGCGACAGGCTCATGCGGGCTCCGCCGCCATCAGCCAGCGCTCGCGCTCGATCAGCGCTCGAAGGGCCACGGCTCGCGTGCAGATCTCGAAGAGCAGGCGATCGCCCGGCGCGGCCTGCGCCACGACGGGAATGTCCGCGGCAATCACTGTCGCGATCTTCGCGTACCCGCCGCTCGTCTGCCGGTCCGCCATCAGGAGCACCGGTTGTCCGGATGCCGGCACCTGCAATGAGCCAATCGGTGTAGCTTCGGGAATGATGTCCGCGCCGGCGCAGTGCGTGAGCCGCGGTCCTGACAAGCGATACCCCATCCTGTTCGCGTCGATGCGAATCCGATACGGCGCACCGGTCAGCGCCTCCAGCGCGACGTCGGCGAATCGATCGAGGTGCGGCCCCGGCAAGACGCGCACGCGAACCGGGTCCGTGCCGGCTGGGACGTGCGCGATCGTCGTTCCCGGAGCCGACGCGCCTCGACCCGGCAGTCGCGCGCCGCGGCTCCCGAGAGGAAGTCGGTCCCGCCGCACCAGCGCCCGGCCTGCCACCCCACCCATGCCGCTCGGGAGATGCGTAGCGCGGCTGCCGAGAACGGGGGCAACGTCGAAGCCGCCCTCGACTGCAATGTAGGCTCGCGCCCCACTCCGCCGCTCGCCGAAGTGCAGCGTTGCGCCGGGCTGAACGGCGACGGCCGTCCCATGCGGAACCACGACCCCGTCGAGTGTCACGACGAACTCGGCGCCCGCAATCGCGACCCGGCGGGCGTCACTGAAGCGGAGCGTGGGGCCGGCCAGCGTCACCTCGAGCGACGCCGCAGACCGGGCATTGCCGACGAGCAGATTCGCAAGGCAATGCGAAGACGGATCCATGGCGCCCGCAACGGGCACGCCTTCGGCCTGGTGTCCCCAGCGCCCCAGATCCTGGACCGTCGTTTGAAGTCCGGGGGTCACCACGTCGACGAGCGGCAGGCTCACGACGTCGATGCCTCCGTTGCGCTCGCGTCGGATGCCTCCGTTGCGCTCGCGTCGTAGGCCGCGCGATCGATCGGCAGGAACCGCACGGCGTCACCCGGCGTGAACAGCGCGTGCCCGGCCTGCCCGCTGCGCGCGCGACGCCCGACCCGATACGGGCGCACACGCGTGCAACCGATGATCTGCCATCCGCCCGGCGTCCCGCCTGGATAGACCGCGGTCAACTCGTCGGCTATCGCGACCGAGCCCGTGGGCACATGGGTCCGCGGGCTCGAACGGCGAGGCACGGCGATCGCCGGATCCACGCGTCCCAGATACGCGAATCCGGGCACGAAGCCGAGCATGTAGACCCGATAGACCACGGCCGCGTGCCGCTCAACCACTTCCCGCTCGGACAAGCCGGCCCGGCGCGCCACGTCCGGAAGATCCGGGCCAAGCTCGCCGCCGTAACACACCGGCACCTCGATCGCCCGAGGCTCTTGCTGTGCCGGCGCATGCTCCTCCTCGGCGGCATGCCGCCGGATCGCGGCGACCAGGAGATCGAGATCCGAGGTCAGCGGATCGAAGTAGACGGTCACCGTCCTGAATGCGGGCACGACATCGAGGACGCCGCCGAGGCGGTCCGCCCGAATCGCGCCCGCGAGCGCGAGTGCCCGTGCGTTGATGCCCGCCTCGATGCGCGCATCGAACTCCGCCACCAGCGCGGCATCGCCGGCCTGCACGATCCTCACGCGGCGAGACATCAGCGTATCGTGGACCGGAGTGCGCGGAGCAGGCGCTGGTGGATGCCGCCGAATCCGCCGTTCGACATGAGCACCACCAAATCGCCCGGCTCGTGTCCCGCCGTGACGATGTCGACGATCGCGTCGACGGAGTCGGGCGACGCGGCGTCCTGGCCGCCCGCTCGCAGGTCTTCAATCAACTGCGGGACGGAGAGCCGCTCGGACTCCGGGAGCGTCGATCGGAACACGGGCGCGATGAGCACGCGGTCGGCGGCGGCGAACGCCCGTCCGAAGTCGGATTGGAAGACGCGTCGGCACGACGAGGCCGATCGGGGCTCGAACACCGCCCAGATCCTCGCGTCCGGATGCGAGGCGCGCAGACCGTTCAACGTCTCGGCGACCGCGGTCGGATGATGCGCGAAATCGTCGTACACCGTGACGCCGTCAGCGGTCCCGACCACTTCGAGCCTGCGCTTCACGCCGGCAAAGGCCGACAGCGCCTCACGAATCTGCGACGCGCTCAACCCCACGTGCGTCGCCACCGCGATCGCCGCCAGCGCGTTGCGCACGTTGTGCGCACCGAGGAGCGGGACGTCGAAGGTCTCGAATGGCGCACCGCCGCGGCGCACGCGGAAGCGCGTGGAACCGCCGGACGCGTCCAGGTCGTGCGCCTGCCAATCGAGGTCGGACGAGGTACCGAAGGTCTGCACCGGCGACACCGCCTGCGGCAGCAGCGCTCGCGCCCCTGGGCTGTCCGCTCCAACGAGCAGCAGTCCGCGGCGCGGGACGAGCCGCACGAGCCTCGTGAAGGCCGTCGACACGGCCTGGAGATCGGCGTAGATGTCCGCGTGGTCGAACTCGACGTTGTTGACCACGGCGATATCCGGCAAGTACTTCAGGAACTTCGCCGTCTTGTCGAAGAACGCGCTGTCGTACTCGTCGCCTTCGATGACGAAGTCGCGGCCCTGCCCCATCCGGTAGCTGGATCCGCCGTCACCCAGGTTGCGCGCGATGCCGCCAACCAGGATCGTCGGGTCCGCGCCGGCATGGGTCAACACCCATCCCGTCAGCGCGGTCGTCGTCGTCTTGCCATGTGTGCCGGCGATCACGATCGATCGGGCACCCCAGAGAAAGTGCTCACGAATCGCTTCGGGCAGCGAACAGTAGCGGATCTTTCGATCGAGCACCTCCTCCAGTTCCGGGTTGCCGCGCGAGATGGCGTTGCCCACGACCACCAGGTCGAGGTCCGCGGTGATCTGCTCGGATCGATAGCCGCTGAACACCGTGATGCCTTCGGCCGCCAGGAAGTCGCTCATCGGCGGATACACGTCGGCATCCGATCCGCGGACGTCGAACCCCTTTCGCGCGAGCATCGCGGCGAGCGTCGCCATGGCCGTACCGCACACGCCGATGAAGTGGACACGGATCATTGAACGGCAGGCTCCTCGACGATGACGCGCGCGGTCGACTGCTGCGCGATCACGCGGACCCGCACCCCGAACGGCACGGTGTGGGCAGGGCCGACGGTATGGCCGGACGGAAAACCGAACAGCACCGGCCCGGGGAAGTCGGCGAGCAGGTTCGCCATCACCGCGCGTGCGCTGGTCTCGCCGCCCGGTTCGTCGCACCGGGGCATCTCGCCGACGATCACCGCCCCTGCACGCGCCAGCAGGCCGGCCTGCGTGAGCTGCGTGATCATACGGTCGAGCCGATACGGCCGCTCGGCGACCTCGTCGAAGAACAGCACGTGCCCGCGCGGCGGGTCGAACGCGAAAGGCGTGGCCAGCGAGGCGAGCAGCTGTGTGACGGTGCCGCCGAGGATCGGTCCGGCGAACTCGCCCGTGCGAAGGACCTCGACGCCGGGAACGTCGTATTCCCCCATCGGTGCCGCCTGGCAGAGCGCACGCTCGAGCGACGACCGATCGTACGCGGCCTCGCCCCGAGCGAGACGGCCCTCGATCATCGGCCCGTGGAACGATACGACACCACAGTGCCCGGTGACGAAGGTGAGCAGCGCGGTGACGTCGCTGTAGCCGACGATGGGCTTGGCGGCCTGCCGGATTTCGCCCGCATCGAGCAGCGGAAGAATCTGGGCGCTGCCGTATCCACCGCGAACGGCGACGACGCCGGCTGTGGCCGGATCGCGCAGCGCGGATCGAAGCGCGTCAGCGCGCGTCTGCGGCGTGCCCGCCACGTACCCGAGGCGATCGAACACCGACTCCTCGTAGGTCGGCACGAACCCGAGGCGCTGGAGCTCCGCGACACCCAGGTCGAACTCGCTTCGCTGAAACGGACTTGCCGGGGCGACCAGCGCGACCCGGTCGCCGGGCCGTAGCCGGCGCGGCTTGATCATCACGCGAAACGGGCCATCTCGTCCGCGAGCCGGAGGTGCGCGTCGCAGCCGAGCGTCTCGAGCGCGGACCGGCCGTTGGGCCGCGAGCCGACTGTTGCGGCGAGGAACCGCTCCTTCGCCCGGCGTTGACGGTGGAGAGCGTTCTCGACGCGCGCGCTCGACAGCCGGCCGCCTTCAACCGCGCGGATGACCGCTTCGAGCGTCTCCACTTGCGTATCGTGATCGCCCGAACAGACCAGGACGCCGTCGCATCCGGCCTCGATGGCGAGGACGGCGGCGTCAGGCACGGTGTGGTCGCGCGCCAGGGCCTTCATCTCGAGGTCGTCGCTCAGGATCACGCCGGCGAACCCCAGCTCCTGGCGGAGCAGGCCTTCGATGACCCGTCGCGACAAGGTCGCAGGACGCTGATCGTCGAGCGACGGCACCAGGACGTGAGCGGTCATCACCATCGCAACGCCCGCGTCGATCGCCGCACGGAAGGGCAGGAACTCGCGTGCGCGGAGCACCTCCGGCGGCTGCTCGACCACCGGCAGCTCCAGATGGGAATCGACGCTCGTATCGCCGTGTCCGGGAAAGTGCTTGCCACACGCGGCCACGCCTTCCGCCTGGAGGCCCTGCACGATGGCGCTGCCGAGGCGGGACACCTCCTCCGCGCGGCCGCTCAACGCCCGATCACCGATCACCGGGTTCTTCGGGTTCGTGTGTACGTCGAGCACCGGCGCGAAGTCGAGCGTGACGCCGACGGCGCGCAGCTCGGCGCCGAGCGCGCGTCCGAACCGTTCGGCGAGCCGCGGATCGCCGCTGCGGCCGAGCATCATCATCGGAGGCCACTCCGTGAACGGCGCCTTCAGCCGCGCGACACGTCCGCCCTCCTGGTCGACGCTCACCCACGCCGGCAGCGCGCCCGGCAGTGCGGCCAGATCGAACGACAGCTCCGCCACCTGCCCGGGCTCAGCGACGTTCCTGGCGAAGAGGATTGCACCGCCGAGTCCGAACTCGCGCGCGACGGCCCTGAGCTCGACGGGAACGGTGGAACCCTCGAAGCCGGCGAACAGCAGTTGGCCGATTTCACGCCTCAACGCCAGCGGGGACATCGCTCGAATTCTACCCTTATATAATTCGGTCGTGCTCACCTCATCGGCCCCGACACGCATCGATCTCGCCGGTGGCACCATCGACATCTGGCCGCTGTACTTGTTCCACGACGGCGCGTGCACCGTGAACGCGGCGATCGACATCCGCGCACACGCGCGGCTCGACGTACGCGAGGACACGACCGTCGAGCTCGTGTCGGTCGACACCAACCGCCGCGTCGTCGCCGCACACTGGTCGGAGCTCGGTGCGGACAGCGATCTTCCACTGCTGGCCCTGCTCGCCCGCCACTATCGCCTCCAGGGCGTGACACTGACGACGCGCGGTGAGTCTCCCGCCGGAGCGGGAATCGCCGGCTCGTCGGCCCTGACGATTGCCGTCTGCGGCGCGCTCGCCCGCTGGACGGGGGCGTCGGTCGCGCCTGCCGAACTCCTGGAGATCGCGATGAACGTCGAGTGCCAGACGATTCGTGTGCCGACCGGGGTCCAGGACTACCGTCCCGCGCTCCACGGTGGGATCGCCGCCGTGGAACTGGGCGTCGACGGCATCCGGCGCGTGCCGCTCGCGGTCGACCCGAAGGAGCTCGAGCGGCGGCTCGTGCTGGCCTATACCGGCGAACCGCGGAACTCGGGCACCAACAACTGGGAGATCACCAAGCGGCACATCGATGGCGACCGCGAGATCTACGACTGTTTCGAGCGCATCCGCGACACGGCTGCAGCGCTTCGCACGGCGCTCGAACGCGAGGACTGGGACGAGGCGGGACGCCAGATCGCGACGGAGTGGGACAACCGCAAGCGGCTGGCGCCGGGAGTGACCACGCCGGCGATCGACGGCCTCATGGCGCGCGCCGCCGCCGCTGGAGCCAGCGCGTCCAAGGTCTGCGGGGCAGGAGGCGGCGGGTGCCTCTTCTCGTTCGGTCCACCCGACGCGCGCGAGGCGATCTCGGCAGCGCTGACCGCCGGCGGGGCTCGCGTCCTGCCGTTCCGGATCGACGACAAGGGGCTGGTGGTTGGATAACGTCGCCATTGCCCGCATCCTCGGAGAGATCGGGGACCTTCTCGAGATCAAGCGTGAGAACCCCTTCAAGATCCGCGCATACCGCAACGCCGCCGACATCGTCGCCAACCATCCTCACGATCTGAGCCAGCTCGATCTCGTCGGCCTGCGCGAGATTCCGGGGATCGGCAAGGACCTGGCAGCGAGGATTCGCGAGATCGCCGACACCGGCGATGCGCAGTTCCACCGAGAGCTGTTGGCCGAATTTCCTCCGACGATCCTCGACCTGCTCGGCCTCCAGGGCGTCGGTCCCCGCACCGTGGCCATGCTGTATCAGGAGCTCGGGGTTCGCACCCTCGACGACCTGGAGCAGGCAGCCTCCGACGGCAAGGTCAGGGCGCTCCGGGGCATGGGACCGAAGAAGGAAGCGCTCATCCTGAAGGCCATCGACGAACGCAGACGGCACGGAGGGCGCCACCTCTTGCCGACCGCGCACGAAGCGTCGGAGGCGCTGATCGCGCATCTGCAGAGTCACGCGGCCGACGCGACCTTCGAGGCGGTGGGCAGCCTTCGCCGGGGCTGCGAGTCATGCGGCGACATCGACGTCCTCGCCTCGAATGCCCCGCCGACGCTGATGGACGCGTTCGTGGCGTACCGACTGGTGGAGCGGGTGCTCGCCCACGGCGACACGAAGTCGAGCGTCAAGCTGCGGGGCGGGCTCCAGGCCGATCTGCGACTCGTTCCGCCCGACAGTCGTGGCGCCGCGCTGCAGTACTTCACCGGCTCGAAGGCGCACAACATCGCGCTTCGGGACCGCGCCATCGCCCGCGGCCTGAAGTTGAACGAGTACGGCCTGTTCCGCGCGTCGGACGAGGCGCGCATCGCCGGCGAGACGGAAGCCGGCATCTACGACGCGCTCGGCCTGGACTGGGTCCCGCCCGAGCTTCGAGAGGACCGTGGCGAGATTGCAGCGGCTGCCGCACACGCCCTTCCGCGCCTGATTTCGCGCGAGCACCTGCGCGGAGACCTGCACTCCCACACGACCGAGAGCGACGGCCGCAATACCATCCGCGAGATGGCCGAGGCCGCACGCGAAGCGGGCCTGGAGTACCTGGCGATCACGGACCACAGCCGATCGCTCGCGATGGCCAACGGACTCGACGAAGCGCGGGCGCTGTCGCATGCCGCGAGGGTTCGCGCCGAGGACGGCCGGCACGGGATTCGGCTCCTCGCCGGCATCGAGTGCGACATCTTGCCCGACGGCCGCCTGGACCTCGCGGACGACTGCCTCGCTGCACTCGACATCGTCGTGGCTTCCGTCCATTCGGCGTTCGCGATGGAGCGGCAAGCAATGACCGACCGCCTTCTGCGCGCGATCGAGAACCCCCACGTCGACGTCCTCGGACATCCGACGGGCCGCCGGATCCTGAAGCGACCCGGCTTCACGATGGACGTCGAAGCGGTGATCGAGGCGGCGGCGCGCTGCCAGGTCGCGCTCGAGATCAACAGCCAGATCGAACGCCTCGATCTGCCGGACGTGCATGCCCGCGCCGCACGTGCGCGCGGCGTGTCCCTCGTGATCTCGAGCGATGCTCACTCGAGCCAGGCCTTCGGTTCCCTTCGGTGGGGTACTATCGTTGCCCGTCGTGCGTGGCTGACGCCGGACGACGTGCTGAACACCGGAGCTTTCGAGACGTTCCGCTCCCGCCTGCGCAGGAACCGCCAATGACGCCGACGCCGCTGAAGATGCTCGGAGCCGATGACAAGATCGCAGAGATCCGACGCCTGTACTTCGAGACGACGCGCCAGACGATCGAGCGGGACCTCGAGAAGGCATTGAGTCTGCTGAAGTCCATGCCGACCGAGGAAGAGCGGGAGCGCGCGACGGTGTTCATGGAGGGTCTCGCCGAGATGCGGCGCGACTGGGTGAAGACGTCGCGTCCGCCGGCCGCCGGCAAACGGGCCAAGCCCTCCGGCGCATCGGCCGAGCGGCGTGGCGCAAAGCCGCAGGGCGGCCGAAAACGCTAGACGCCCCTCATCGTCGCTCGCCGAAGACGACCTTGCGGCGCGCCGCTGTCCTGAGCGGGTCCGGAATGTTCCGGTTCAAGGACAGTGCATGGAGATCGCGGTCGTTCAGACGGCTCAACATGTTCAGGGACAGGGCGAGCGGCGTCTTCGGGTTCCTCACCAGCGCGAGCACGATCCCATAGTGCCGCGTCCAGGCGCGATTGCCGGCGATGATGCGAAGCACGTCCTCGGACACCGTTGCCATCGACGCGAAGCTCTCGACTTCCGCCTCGCTGATCTTGGGGCTGCTCAACACGGCCGCCGGGATGATGCGGTGCGTGTCGCGGATGAGGATCGCGCGCATCTCTCGCGAACCGCGCAGGGCGGCCTTGAGGCGCTCGCTGAAACCCAGCTTCTGTAGACGCAGGAACAGCGCTTCCCTCGTCTCGTCGCTCGTCTCGTCACTCGTCGCGTCTCCACCCGTCTCCTCTGCCGCATCCGGCTCGAAGTCCAGCAGAGGTACGTCCGCGGTGATCGCCGGGATTTCAGCCGGGAACACACCACGATCCGCGAAGAACTCGCGAATGCCGAGCGGCACGTCGTCGCGTCCGAGGAACGCGCACAGCGGTTCGAGCGGGAGCCGATCGATGGTTTGCGCGGCCGCGGTCCTGACGGCGGAATCCGGGTCCTCGAGCAGGAGGATCAGGATGCCAATTTGTTCATGGGCGCGTGGAGCGAGGATGCCTTGCGCGGCGAGCAGCCGGGCATCGAGCGGAACCTCGCCCCGTCGGAAGAAGTCGAGCAGCGGCGCCGACGTTGGGCCGCTCACTTGGCCAGGAATGCGTCGGCGTTGCTCGGCGTCAACCGTACGGGTCCCGTCAGCGGCTTTGCCTCCGACCCGTTGATCGTCCACTGGAGGGCGGAGGGATTGCTCGCCGAGAAGAGGAGCTCCCGATCGGCGCCCAGCTGCAGACGTCCCCCGGATTGAAGCACGTGCGACGTGAACGCGGAGCCGTCGGTCGATACCGTCACGGTCGATCCGGCGCTCGCGCGAAGCTCGATCATGAGCACCGCGGAGACCGATCCGACCGGCGGTTGGGCGTCCGAGGCAGCCTCCGCGACGGGCTCTCCCGGCGCCACGGGTGAACGCCGGCCCGCCAGACCGAAGTAAAGTGCGATGGCGGCGACCACCAGAAGCGCGGCGAGGATGCGCACGGCCGAAGGGATCGTCCGCTCCTGCGGCCGGTCGAGGGTCTCAATCGCCTGATGGCGCGTACGCGGATGGCCTTGGACCACCGACTCGTGAGGGAAGGCGTTCAGGAACTCGGCGATCGTCTCCTCCGGATCGAGACCGACCTGCACGGCGTAGGCCCGGACGAACGCACGGCTGAAGATCCCACCGGGCAGCTGCGAGATATCGTTACGCTCGAGCGCTTCCAGCGCACGCACGGATATCTTGGTCGCGTCGGCAATCACACGAAGGGACACGCCCTGGCCTTCACGCGCGTCGCGAAGGCGGGCACCGAAATCTGCGGACTGTCGCTCTGCGGCCATGCCTCGTCTGGATGGATCGACCAATGTTAGGAGGCGGCTCCGGCAGTGTCAAACCGCTCCCGCAGCCGTTGCACGACGTCCACGAGGCTGGCCGCGCGGCAGCCCGGATCCCGCCCCGCGATGAAGGCGCCAATCGCTGCCGCACCCGCTGCCCCGGCTCGTGCGGCATCCGCGCAGCCGCCGGCGTCGACCCCGCCGATCGCCAGGACGGGAACACCGGACGCAGCGCAGATCACGCGAAGTCCCGACACGCCGATGGTCGATGCGCGTCCCGGCTTGGAGGCGGTGGCCCACACCGTACCAGCCAGGAGGTAGTCGACCGGTCCTGCGACGAGGGCCTCGTCGACTGAGTGGACCGAACGGCCGATGAGAAAGCCTGGCGGCGTGCAGCGACGCACGTCGACGGCGGCCATCGAGTCGCTCCGGAGATGCACGCCGTCGGCGCCCGCGGCGAGCGCAACGTCGACCCGTTCGTTGACGACGATCCGCGTGCGCGACCCACGCGTGATGCGAACGGCCGCAGCGACCAAACGGACCAGCCGTCCCGCATCGAGATCACGCTCGCGGATCTGTACGACGTCTACCCCGGCCTCCACCGCCAAACGGACCTGCGTGAGGAGGCAGTGCTCCGCCTGCCCGCTGGACGCCTCCGGGGCCAGGCGCCGACGATCGGACACGAGGTGCAGGATCACTCGGCAGGGAGCCGCGACCCGAGCTGTGACGCGCCGGCCGCAAGATTGAGGACTCCGACTCCGCTGATGGCGCCGCGGAAGAATGGGCTCGTGAAGAGCGGCTCCAAGAGGGGCCACGCGTACACGAAGTAGTTCCGCTCCCACAGATCCGACCAGGGCAACACGACGAGCAGCAGCCCAACTTCGACGAAGAAGGCTGCGAGCAGGAGTCGACGCAGCAACGCGGCTAACCTCCCACCTGTCTGGCAGCGAGCCTCGCGATTCGCGTCGACACGTCCCGATAGTCGCCTGCCTCGGCGTGCAATTCGAGGCTCACCGCCAACGCACCGGCGGTTTCTCCGATCCGCTCGAGGAGGTCCGCCAGGTCGAGCATCGTCCGGTGACGATCGACGGGGTCGAGCCCAGGCGCGTCGGCAGCAATGCCGAGCCAACGTACGGAGTCCGCGATCTGGCCGCGAGCCTGAAAGAGCTGGGCGAGCGCCGAGGCGGCCGCGAACCGGCGCTCGGGCAGGCGGGCGCCGTTCTTCAGCGGCTCGACACAATCGTCGAGCGCACCCGCGTCATAGAGCGCCTTGCCTCGCTGGAACGCGACCTCGGCGGCCTCAGGGCTTCGATCACCCTCGGCCTCGTCCCGGAGCTGCTTGAACACGTCGTCGAGATTGGCGTCTTGCGGCACGCCGTCCGAGCCGGACGGCAGACCGTCCAGCAGCGCGCTCAAGTCGATCTCGTCGATCTCGTCGTTCTCCGGCGTCGAGTCGAGTCCGGAGTTGCCGGCCGGCTGCGCGGCCTGCGGGGCGTCCGGCTCGATGTCGGGCGCACCCGCGGCAACCAAAGCCGCGCGAAGGCGCGCGGTCTGTTCGGCGAGGTCCGGGCGATCGCGGATCAGCGCCGCCGCCAGCACTCGGGCCTCTTCCACACGTCTCTCGGCGAGCAATGCGTCGAAGTAGCGCCGCTGCGCGTCGAGCCCCTCGTCGATCAGTCCGCCCTTCGCGCAGAGATCGAGAAGCCGCTGCAGTCCGGCCGCGTGTAGCGGGCGAGCCGTCATGAACCGGCGTAGCGTTCGCACCGCCAAAGGCCAGTCCTCGCGCGCGGCGCACACCGATGCCACCCGATCGGCGAGTTCGAAGCCCGTCTCGTCGTGGAGCTCGACTGCAAGGCGTGCCGACAGGTCGGCTGCGGCCGATACGCTCGGCTCATGTCGGGCCACGAGCGCCTCGATCACGGCGAGCCCCGCGGTCACGTCGCCGGTGCGAAGGCGCATCTCGGCCAGCGCGAACAGCAGCGCGGGATCGCGATCCACCCCGCCGGCTGCGTCGCGGGCGATGTGCGACGCGGTGGCCGCATCGGCAGGCGGACCAGCACGTCTCGCGACACCAGTGACAAGCGTCTCCAGGCGAGAACGGACCTGTTCCGCGCCGGCCAGGTCTCCTCGAGAGCGTCGGTGCTCGGCTGCCGCGACGAGAAACTGGCGAGCGTCCACCGTCAGCCCCTGAGCCGCCGCCACTTCGCCGGCCTGCACGAGCGCGAAATCGTCGTCGGGCCGCAGATTCAGGACCTTCTTGTAGACGGCAGCCGCCTTGGGGAGGAATCCAAGCAGGCGAAGGGTTTCGGCGCAACGCGCGAACTGCGCGACCGCCTCGTCGACGCGACCCGCGCGAACCAGCAGGTCCCCGACCATGTTCGCCGTGGCCCAGTCCCTCGGCTGATCGTCGACGACGCGCGCGTATTCGACGATCGCCTGATCGAGCCTGCCCTGGCGGACCAGCTTCTCAGCCTGACGCAGTACGGCGACGCGGTCGAATGCCACGGCTCACGCGATCGTATCAAACAGCGTCGCGGGCCTGAACGAGCGGCGATGGGCTTCGGAGTAACCGTGTTGCATGAGCGCCGCAAGATGGTCTGCCGTTGCGTAGCCCTTGTGGCGGTCGAAGCCGTAGCGGGCGTCCTGGGCGTGGAGTGCGATCATCTCGCGGTCGCGCGACACCTTCGCGAGGATCGACGCCGCGGCGATGGCAGCGCAGCGGCGGTCGCCGTGAACGACGCCCCGCTGCGCCATCGGAATGCCGGGAATGCGGAACGCATCGACCAGGACCAGATCGGGAAGCGGCGAGAGCCCGAGCACCGCCCGGCGCATCGCGTCGAGCGAGGCACGATGGATATTGAGGCTGTCGATCTCTCCAGGCGAGCACGAGGCCACCGCCCAGGCGACCGCCGCCTGGACGATGCGCCCGTAGAGAACCTCTCGCTCGTCCTCTGGCACGGCCTTGGAGTCAGCCAGACCCGGGATGTGCCGGTCCGGGTGAAGTACGACCGCCGCGGCCGTCACGGGGCCGGCCAGGCAGCCCCGACCGACCTCGTCGACGCCCGCGACGTGACAGAAGCCGACGCGCCGCAGGGCGTTCTCGAGCGTACGCGTCGCTGGCACCCGGGACATGGGAGAAGGACGTGCTACGGCTTGGCAGCGTCCTTCATGCGGGCAGCCTTGCCCTTCAGTCCGCGCAGGTAGTACAGCTTCGCACGCCGGACCTTCGCCGACCGCATCACTTCGACCTTCTGAATCGTCGGCGAGTGCAGCGGGAAGATGCGCTCGACTCCCTGCCCGAACGACACCTTGCGGACGGTGAAGGACGCACGGGTCCCTCCGCGATGCTGGCCGATGACCACCCCTTCGAAGACCTGGACGCGCTCCTTGTCCCCTTCGCGCACCTTCACGTGCACGCGCACCGTGTCGCCCGACTTGATCGCCGGACGCTCCACCACCTGGGTCTTCTCAATCTGTTCAATCGCACTCATCGGACTGCTCCTTCCCGATAGTTCGTTCTCGCGTCTGTCGTCCCAATATGACCGGCGCGCTCACTGGCGCTGCCGCTGCTCGGTGACTTCGCGCAGCAGCTGGCGCTCTTCATCGTCCAGTTCGGCCGTCTGCAGCAGGTCGGGCCGCCGCGCGAGCGTTCGCGCCAGCGCCTCCCGTTTCCGCCACCGCCGGATGTCGGCGTGATTGCCGGACAACAGCACCTCCGGCACCTTCAGCGTCGAACCGCCGTGTTCCACCGCTGCCGGCCGCGTGTAGTGCGGGTGATCCAGCAGCCCGCGGCTGAACGACTCCTCCACGACCGACTGCTCGTCGCCGACCACCCCTGGCACCAGCCTCGCAACGGCGTCAATCACGACCAGCGCCGGCAGCTCCCCGCCGCTCAGCACGTAGTCCCCGATCGAGATCTCCTCGTCGACCAGCGCGCGCACCCGCTCGTCGACGCCCTCGTATCTCCCGCACAGCAGCACGAGACGCGGACCGGCCGCGAGCCGCTCCACCACGCGCTGCGTGAGGAGCGTGCCTTGCGGCGACATCATCACGACGGCCGCCGGCGCCCCCTCGCGAGGGCCCACTGCGTCCAGCGCACGCATGAGCGGCTCTGGCTTGAGCACCATGCCCGGCCCGCCCCCATACGGCACATCGTCGACCACGTGGTGCCGGTCCGTGGTGAAGCCGCGCAGATCGTGGACCTCCACCTCGAGAACCTTGCGATCGATCGCCCGCCCGACAATCCCGGTCCCGACGGCCTGCCGGACCATGTCGGGGAAGATCGTGATCACGTCGAAGCGCATCGCTCTAGCGCGGTCGCTGATTCAGCTCCAGCAGCCCTGCTGGAGGCTCGATCACGATCCTCGTTCCAGGCTCGATCCGCGTGCAGATGGCCAACGTGAGAGGAATCAGCACTTCGCCCCTCTCCCCCTCGACGACCAGCCGGCTGGTGCCGTGATCGCCTTCCACCCGAACGACGCGGCCGACCTGCTCGCCGTCGAGCGTCTCCACCGGCGAGCCAACGAGCTCGTGGTGATAGAACACGCCCTCTGGCAGCGGCGTCAGCCACTCGGCGGGCACTCGAATCTCGAGACCCGCCAACGCGCGCGCCGCGTCGACGTCCTCCACACCCGCGAGGGCGACGATCGGACGACCGGCGTGCAGACGCGACGCGGTGACGGTTAGGCCTTCGACACCGGCTGTCCGGTTCACGAACAGCTCGGCGCCGATGCGGAAGCGCTCCTCCGGGAAGTCGGTCTCCGGATTCACGACAATGTGGCCGCGGATGCCGTGCGGCCGGGCGATACGCCCGACCACCGCCATCTCGTCCCAGTTCACGGCCGTCCGTCGCGAATCTCGAGCGTGACCGTCTTGCCTTCCTTCTCGCCCGCCGACGAGGCGAGCGTACGCAGGGCCGCTGCGGTGCGCCCCTGCTTGCCGATGACGCGTCCGAGCTCTCCCGCGGCGACGTACAGCTCGACGAGGGTCGTGCCCTTGTGCTGGGATTCGATCACGCGCACCTGATCGGGCGTGTCGGTCAGTGCGCGCGCCAGCACCTCGACAACCGCGCTGACGGCGCTCACTTCGCTGCTTCGGCCGGCTGGGCCGGGGCGACTGCCGGGGTCAGGTGCCGCGCGATGAGCGTTCTGACCGAATCCGACGGCTGCGCGCCGCGCTTGATCCAGAAGTCGACCCGCTCGGTGTTCACCTTCACGACCGCCGGCTTGGTGCGCGGATTGTAGTGGCCGAGAATCTCGACGAAGCTGCTGTCGCGGGCGGCACGTGAGTCGGTCACGACCACGCGGAAGAACGGACGTTTCTTGGACCCGGCACGACGCAGACGAATGGCGACCATCGATCTCTCCTCTATCACTGTCCGGCGCTTCGCGCTCCGAACGGTTACTACGCTGCGCGAGCGGAACGCGCGGAGCTCCGGCGTCGGCCGAGCTCCACGAGTGACGTCCGCCCTGCGAAGCCCGGCGCCTAGCGCCGGTTGCGCAGCAATTCCATTGCACGGCGGCGGGCGTCCTTGCCGCCTCCGGCGAGCCCGGCCATGCCGCCGAGCTGCTTCAACATCTTCTGCATCTGCACGAACTGCTTCAGCAGCCGGTTCACTTCCTCGACCGACGTGCCGCTGCCCTTCGCGATGCGCTTGCGGCGGCTGCCGTTGATGATGTGCTGCTTCCGGCGCTCGTCCGGCGTCATCGACGAGATGATCGCCTCGATGCGCCCGATCTGCTTCTCATCAGGCTTGTTCTCCGCCAGCGCTTTCATGTTGCCCATGCCCGGCAACATCCCGAGAATCTGCTCGAGCGGCCCCATCTTCTTGATCGTCCGGAGCTGATCGCGGAAGTCCTCGAGCGTGAACTCGTTGGAGCGGATCTTCTGTTCGAGCCGCGCCGCGTCCTCTTGGTCGATCGCGGCCTCGGCACGTTCGATGAGCGAGAGCACATCGCCCATCCCCAGCACCCGCGAGACCACGCGGTCGGGGTGGAACGGTTCGAGGTCCTCGAGCCGTTCGCCGCTCCCGACAAACGCGATCGGCACGCCGACGACCGACACCACCGACAGCGCCGCGCCGCCCCGCGCATCGCCGTCGAGCTTCGTGAGCACGACGCCCGTCACGCCCACCCGCCGGTTGAACTCCCCGGCGCTCTTGATGGCGTCCTGCCCGGTCATCGCGTCGGCGACGAACAACAGGTCGCTCGGGTCCGTCGTCCGCTTGATCGCCGAGAGCTCGTCCATCAGCTCGTCGTCGATGTGGAGCCGCCCGGCGGAATCGACGATGACGACGTCGAAGCCCTTGTTCGAAGCCTCGGCCATCGCACCGCTGGCACGCGCAACCGGATCCAGCTGGCCGGCCGGATCGTACACCTGCACGCCGGCCTTCGCGCCGACCACGTTCAGCTGCTGGATCGCCGCCGGACGTTTGACGTCGGTCGACACCAGCAACGGATGGCGCCCTTGTTTCGCCAGCCACTTCGCCAGCTTGCCTGCCGTCGTCGTCTTGCCGGCGCCCTGCAGGCCGAGCAGCAGGACGACCCGCGGCCGCTTGCTGCTCTGCGTCAGCCCGCCCTGGCCGTCGCCGAACAGCGCCAGCATCTCGTCCCGGACGATTCGGACGACCTGCTGCGACGCCGTCAGGCTGCGGAGCACGTCCTGCTCCATCGCCCTGTCGCGCACGCGGTCGACGAACGCCTTGACGACCTTGAAGTTGACGTCGGCTTCGAGCAGCGCGAGACGGATCTCGCGGAGCGCCGCCTCGATGTTCTCCGGCGTCAGCCGTCCCTCGCCCCGCAGGGACTTGAAGACATCCTGGAGGCGTGTGCTGAGTGATTCGAACATCGCGTGATAACAGGCCGGACACCCCCGGCAGGCGCGCTAACGTCCTCTAGCGCAAACCGTTATCGTAGGTGAGACGGTGCCGCAGAGTCAAACGGAGGAGAGCTTGTGACCGAGCTTTTCCTTCTTGGTCTTCAGGTAGCGGCGCGTCGACTCGGACGCCGGAATCTCCAGCGGGAGCCATTCGTGCACCGACAGCCCGTATCCCTCGATGCCCACCAGCTTGCGGGGATTGTTGCTCAGCAGCCGCATCGACCGCACGCCGAGCTCGCGGAGCATCTGCACGCCCATGCCGTAGTCGCGCTGATCGGCCTTGAACCCGAGACGTTCGTTCGCTTCGACCGTGTCGAACCCCTCGTCCTGCAGCTCGTACGCACGGATCTTGTTCGCCAGTCCGATGCCGCGCCCCTCCTGGTTGAGGTACAGCAGGACGCCGCGCCCTTCGTCGGCGATCAGACGCAGGGCCGCGTTCAGCTGCGCCCCGCAGTCGCATCGGGCGGAGTGCAGGACGTCGCCGGTGAGGCAGGACGAGTGCACGCGCACCAGCACGTCCTCCCCCGATGAGATGTCGCCGCGCACCAGCGCCACGTGCTCCTTCTTGTCGAGCAGGTTCTCGAAGACGTGCACATGGAAGTCGCCGTAGTCGGTCGGCAGCTTCGCCGTGGCCAGCCGCTTCACGATCGACTCGGTGCGGACGCGGTACTTGATCAGGTCCGCGATGGTGATCAACAGCAGCCCGTGCTTCGCCGCGAATTTCGCGAGCTCCGGCAAGCGGGCCATCGTGCCGTCCTCGTTCATGATCTCGCAGATCACGCCGGCCGGGTACATGCCGGCAATCCGCGCGAGATCCACGGCGGCTTCCGTCTGCCCCGCCCGTTCCATCACGCCGCCGCTGCGCGCCCGCAGCGGGAAGACGTGCCCGGGGCGCGCCAGGTCCTGCGGGCGCGTCGCGGGGTCGATCGCCGTCATGACCGTGGTCGCGCGATCGGCGGCGGAGATGCCCGTCGTGGTGCGCCCCTTGGCCTCGAACGGCACGCAGAAGGCCGTCTCGAAGCGCGAGGTGTTCTGCGTCACCATGAGCGGCACTTCGAGCTCGTCCAGGCGCTCGGGCGTCATCGACAGGCAGACCAGACCGCGCCCGTGCTTCGCCATGAAGTTGATCGCTTCCGGCGTCACCTTCTCGGCGGCGAGCGTCAGGTCGCCTTCGTTCTCGCGATCCTCATCGTCGACGACGATGACCATCTTGCCGGCGCGGAACGCCTCGACGGCGTCCTCGACCCGCGCAAACGGACTCGCGGGCTTGCGTGCGCCCTTGGCAATCTTCATGTGATCCTTCATCGCGTCACCCCTCCGCCCGGCGGCGGTCCCGCAGCTACGCCTCTGTTCCGGGCGCGCGCGGCGACACCCTGGCCAACTCTGCCGCCCTCGCCACGTACTTCCCGACCATGTCGAACTCGAGATTGACCTGGCTCCCGGCCCTGGCAGCGCGCAGATTCGTGTGCGCCATCGTGAACGGAATGATCATCAGATCGAAGCGATCGGACTCGAGTCCGGCGACTGTCAGGCTGATGCCGTCGACGGCGATGGACCCGCGGTGCACGACGTTCGCCGCGAATGCCACCGGGTAGCTCACGGTCACCCAGTGGAACTCCGCGTCCGGACGCACCGCGTCGATCCGTCCGACCGCATCGACGTGGCCCTGCACGAAGTGGCCGCCGAAGCGGCTGTCCGCGCGCATGGCCCGTTCCAGGTTGACCGCGCTGCCGACCGGGAGCGCGCCCAACGTCGTGACGCGCATCGTCTCCGGACCGACGTCGACCCGCGCCACCCCGTCGTCGTGACCGAGAATGGTCAGACAGACGCCGTTGACGGCGACGCTGTCGCCCGGCGTGAGCTCGCCAGCCAGGTGCGTCGCGATTCCGAGACGCAGACCAGCCCCGGTCGCATGCGACTCGACGATCTCGCCAACCGCTTCAACGAGCCCCGTGAACATATCCCTCGATCAACACGTCCGGCCCGAGCGGTTCGATCCGCTGCTCGTGCAGCAACGCAATCGGCAGTTCGCGTCCGCTCAGGAACTTCACCCCGGACGGCCCGATGACGTGCGGCGCCACGTAGAGGGAGACGAAGTCGACCACGCCCGCGTCCCATGTGGCGGAGTGGAGCTCCGCACCACCCTCGATGACGATCGACGTGATTCCCCGCGCGGCAAGCGCGGCCAGCGCGCTGGCGACCGTGCCGTCGGTCACGAGAATCTCGGCGCCGCTGCGTTCGAGCGCGTCCCTCGCCGGCGCGTTCGCGGCAGCCTCTGCCGTAGTGACGATGATGACAGGGCCGGCCTGCCGTGTCGAGAGCAGCTGCGCCTCCGGCGGAGTGCGCAGGCGCCGATCGAACACCACGCGGGTCAGCGGGAGCTCCTTGAACACCCTGCGGGGCGTCAGGAGCGGATCGTCGACGAGGACTGTCCCCACGCCCACGGCCAGCGCATCCACCTCGGCCCGCACACGATGCGCGTGCCGGTTGGCCGGCTCCGAGGTCAGCTGCGTGCGCAGCCCTGGCGCTTCGGCGAGGCAATTGTCGAGGCTGATCGCCGCCTTGAGAATCACGAACGGGCGCCCTTGCCGAATGCTCGTGAAGAACGGCTGGTTCAGGGCCACGGCCGACACCATCCCGACGCCGACATCCACGTGAATCCCTCTCGACGAGAGGTACTCGAATCCGCGGCCTCGCACGAGCGGGTTGGGATCCTCGACGGCGGCCACCACACGCGACACGCCTGCCTCGGCTATTCTCTGCACGCACGGCCCTGTACGTCCCGTGTGGCTGCAGGGCTCCAGGGTGCAATAGAGCGTCGAACCGCGCGCGCGCTCCCCAGCCATCGCCAGCGCGTGCACTTCCGCGTGCGGCTCACCAGCCCGCGCGTGGTACCCGTGGCCGACCACGACGCCGTCGGAGGTCACGACGACCGCGCCGACCAGCGGATTCGGACTCGTCCTGCCACGGCCGCGCGCCGCATGGAACAGCGCGCGAGCCATGTAGTCCGAGTCCGACATCGTCACCACTTCTCCTCGAAGAGACCGTCGACGTACTCCCGCGCGTCGAACGCGACGAGATCGTCGATCCCTTCGCCGACCCCGACATAGCGGATCGGCAGCTTCAAGTCGCTCGCGATCGCGACCGCCACGCCGCCCTTTGCCGTACCATCGAGCTTGGTGAGAACGATGCCGTTCACGCCGGCGACGTTGGTGAACTCGCGCGCCTGCGTCACACCGTTCTGACCGACGGTGGCGTCGAGCACCAGCAGCACGTCATGAGGGGCGCCGGGCACTTCGCGCGCCGCGATTCGCCTGATCTTCTCGAGCTCGTTCATCAGGTTCACGCGGGTGTGGAGCCTCCCCGCCGTGTCCACGAGCACCGGATCGCGCCCCTTCGACTTCGCCGAAGAAATCGCGTCGAACACCACTGCCGCCGGGTCGGCACCTTCGCGCGCCCGCACGATGTCGACCCCTGCGCGGTGCGCCCAGATCTCCAACTGCTCGACGGCAGCGGCCCTGAAGGTGTCTGCCGCGCAGATCAGCGGATTCTTGCCCTGCGACTTCAGGAGGTTCGCCAGCTTGCCGATCGTCGTGGTCTTGCCCGTGCCGTTGACCCCCACGATCAGCACGACCCGCGGTGCGGGAACCGGGGCGGGCTGCGTGTCGACGGCCGCGAAGATCGCGCGCAGCTCGTCCTTGACGACATCCCGCAGGCTCGCGCCGGAGCCCGGTCGCCCCTTGACGGCGCTCACGATGCGCTCGGTCGCCGCGACACCGATGTCCGCCGAGATCAGCAGCTCCTCCAGGGCATCGAGCGTCTCGACGTCGACGGGGCGCGATCGCCGCTCCGGCTCGTCGGCACGGCTGACGATCTCGTCGAAGCGCTCGACGATTTGCTGGGTGGTACGAGTGAGACTTTCCCGAATACGCCCGAAGAAGCCCATCACTCGATCTTAAGCCGCCCCTTCCCTCGCGGGCTAGACGGGCTCGCTCTCGGACCGCTGGCGCCGCAGCATCAGCGACTCGACGCCCGCGCGCACGTCGATGCGGCCTTCGAGAACGGCCGCCACTTGCGTGGCAATCGGCAGCTCGACCTGATGGCGCGCGCCGAGCGCGAGCGCGCACTGCGTCGTACGCACGCCCTCGGCCACCATCTTCATCGTCGCGACGATCTCGGCCAGGTGGCGGCCGCGTGCGAGCTCGATGCCGACGTGGCGGTTGCGGCTGAGCGAACCGGTGCAGGTCAACACGAGATCGCCGAGGCCGCTCAATCCGGACGGCGTCTCCCGCCGCCCGCCCGCGGCCCACGTCAGCCGGGCGATCTCCGCGAGCCCGCGCGTAATCAACGCGGCAAGGGCGTTGTGTCCAAGGCCGACGCCCTCGACGACACCTGCGGCGATCGCGATGACGTTCTTCAGAGCCCCGCACAGCTCGACCCCGACCACGTCGTCGGAACCGTAGAGCCGGAAGTTATTGCCGCGAAACTCGGACTGGACGCGCGCCACGGCGTCGGAGTCCGACGAGGCCGCCAGAATCGCGGTCGGCCGTTCCTGCGCGACTTCGAGCGCGAAGCTCGGACCCGAGAGCACGACAACCGGATGCGCGCCGGCGGTCTCCTGCTGAATCACCTCCGAGATCCGGAGGAGCGTGTCGGACTCGAGCCCCTTGGTCGCGCTCACGATCGTCGCACCGCTGGCGAGATGGGGCGACACCTCGCGCATGACCAGGCGACACCCATGTGATGGAATCGCCGAGATCAAGAGCTCCACCTCGTGAACCGCCTCCTCGAGCGAATCGGTGGGAGTCACGGTGTCGGGCAGCAGCACGTCCGGCAGGTAGACCGCGTTCGCGCGGCGGCGTCGGATCTCGCCGGCGAGCGCCGGGGCCCGCGCCCATAGCCGGACCTCGTGCCCGACGCGCGCGAGATGGGCAGCGAGCGCGGTTCCCCAGCTTCCGGCCCCGAGTACGGCGATGCGTCTGCTCACGCGCGTGCTCCGAAGCGACGCTCCTGCCGCAGCTTGATCCGCATCAGATTGCTCCGGTGCCGGAAGACGATGAGCCCGGCCGCCGCGCTGGACGAGAGGACCACCGCCAGTGAACTGCCGGTCAGCAGGGCAATCGGCGGCAACAACAAGGACGCGAGCACGGACCCGGCGGAGACGTACTTCGTCCACCAGACAGCGGTGACGAACACCGTGAGCACGGGCAGCGCGGCCATCGGCGCGAGCACCGAAAACGCTCCGCAGGCGGTGGCGACCCCCTTCCCGCCGCGAAAGCGCAGCCACAACGGGTAGATGTGGCCGACGACGGCCGCAAGGCCCGCGAGGGCCGGTACCGTGCCCTGCCCTCCGACGAGACCCGCCACCATCACGCCGGCGGCGCCCTTGCCGACATCGAGCGCCGCGACGAGCAGCCCCGCCTTGACGCCGGAAGCGCGAAGCACGTTGGCCGCCCCGATATTCCCGCTACCGATTCTGTGCAGGTCGCCGGCCCCCCAGCGCCTGGCCAGGAGCAGCGCGAAAGGGATCGACCCAATGAAGTACGCGGCGATCACGCCAAGGACATCCATCGATCACCAGTGTAGTGCAGCCCATCGGGCCCACGTGCGGTCGAAGCCGCGTGAGAGCGGGGGCGCTGGAGCGCGCGGCCTGGACGAACGGCGGTGCCGCTCAACCGAGCGGCGCTCCGCTCAATCGCGCAACGGCCAGTGGAACATGTTCGGGCCCGGCGGAGCGCAATCGGCTTCGGAACAGTGTCGCGTGATCCACGCGCAGGCGAACACGAATCGGAAGGGCCGGCAACGCACCGTACGGCCGCCGGCCGCGCTCCCCTTTCCAGCGGCCGATAGTGAGATGGGGCTGAAATCGACGATCGTCTCGAAGCACGCCGAGCATCGCCACCCTCGATGCAACCGCGGCGTGGAGGGTCCTGAGCCGATCCGCCCCGGCACTCACGCCGTACCACAGGACGCGCGGCGCGCCGCGTGGAGGAAAGACGCCGGGCGAGTCGAGCTCCACCGTGAACGGCTCGATCGGAAGGTCCTCGCTCATGATCGAGCAGAAGGAGGCGACGCGCTCCTCGGCGACTTCGCCGATGAAGACCAGCGTCACGTGCAGATGCGCCGGTTGGACCAACCGGAGAGACACATCGCCGCCGGTCCGGAGGGCGGCCGCAATCGCGTGTTGCCCCTCGACGATGGCGTCGCGCCCCGGCGCGCTCAGATCAACGGCGGTGAACAGCCTCGCCATCGAGTGCGAGCCGCAGCATGTTCATCGCCGCCTGCGTCGATTGAAACTTCACCATGTCGCGAGCACCGGGGAAACGAAACGTCCGCGCGGCCTCGCCATTGGGCGTCGTCATTGCGATCGCAACGGTTCCGACCGGCTTCCCCGGGGTCGCGCCGCCAGGCCCCGCAATCCCCGTGATTCCTATCCCCACACTCGCTCCCGTCCTCGCACGGATGCCGCGGGCCATCGCGGTGGCCACGGGCTCACTCACGGCGCCGTGCTCGGCAATCAGCGCCGCCGGGACGTCCAGCCACTCGGTCTTCGATCGGTTGCTGTAGCTGACCACTGCGCCTTCGAAATAGCCCGAACTGCCCGGCACATCGGTGAGCCTGGAGGCCAGCAGCCCGCCGCTGCACGACTCCGCCACCGCGATCGTGAGGCCACGCCGGCTCAACATCTCGCCGAGTACGGCCTCCATGGTCCGGCCGTCCGTGCTGTACACCGACGGACCCAGCACCGCGCACAACTCGCGAACCGCAGCGTCCAACGCGGCGTCGGCCTCGTCCTGCGACGCGGCCTGAGCCGTCAGGTGCAGCTCGATCTGCCCCATGGACGCCAGGATCGTCGTGACGATGGGGACCGCGGCCTGCGTCCACGGGCGATAGACCGGAGCCGCGATCGAGTCGACCTCGGATTCGGGCTTCCCGTAGACGCGTAGTACACGCCTGACCAGGCGGCGCCCGGCCGCCGACGGCAAGAGCACGCGTTCGATGACCGATTCGAGCATCGGCACCATCTCGCTCGGCGGCCCCGGCAGCAGCAGCACTGTCGTGCCCGCCCGCTCCATGAGCAACCCGGGCGCGGTCCCGCGCTCGTTCTCGAGCACCGTCGCGCCGTGCGGCACGAGCGCCTGACGCTGATTGATGGCGGGCATCTCGAGGCCACGCGCGGCGAAGCGCTCGCGGATGCGCGCAAGGATGGCGCCGCTCGGCTCGAGCGGCGCGTCCATGACCCGCGCCGCCGCCTCGCGCGTGACGTCGTCCTCGGTCGGACCGAGTCCGCCGGTGCACACGATCAGGCCCACCGTTCCGATGCCGCGCTCCAGCACGCCCGCGAGCTCTGACACGTCGTCGCCCACGATCGCCTTCATGCGAACGTCGCAGCCGATGGCATTGAGCCGTGTGGTGACGGCGAGCGAGTTGGTGTCGACCTTCAACGGCGTCAGCATCTCGCTGCCCACCGCGACGATCCACGCGTTCACAGGGCCCAGCCCCAGACACCCGCGAACACGAGAATCGTCGCTCGGAGCGCCAGGTTCGAATAGACAGCCGCCATGCCGTCGTCGGCCATGATGCCGAGGCCGCCGTGCAGCGCCTCCAGCCGGTTGGCCGGGTACGGCTTGATGATGTCCGCCAGCCGGAACCAGAGGAACCCAATTGCCGCACCCTGCCACCCCACCGGGTTGAACAGCAGCGTCACGAGCATGCCCAGGACTTCATCGATGACGACCGGCCCCGGATCGGTCCGGTTGAAGTGCTTCTCCGCGACGCTGCCGCTCCATGCGCCCAGCGCGAAGGTGACGGCGACCGCGGTCAACTGCGCCGCAGCGGTCTTGGGGAGCAGCCACCAGACGAGCAGCCCGACCGCAGAACCAAATGTGCCCGGGGCGAACGGCACGTAGCCGACGCCGAGCGCTGTCGACAACGCGAGCGCGAGAGAAGTCATGAGCGGAGGGTACTCCGATTGCCGCGCCTCAGACACCCGCACGAACGACGCGCGTGCCTGCGAAGCGATCGTGGAGGCCGCGGCCGTCCCGGCCGAACGCAGCGGTCAGCAGCCCGAGGCCCGCCGGCAGGGTGAGCACGACCCAGAGCAGGGTTCGCAGGGCGGCACGTCCGAGATCGGGCGCGTCATCGCCGTCGGCCGACAGGACGCGGATCCCGGCGACGAGCTTGCCGATGGTCTGCCCCGCGGCGGTGAACGCGACCAGGTAGCCGCCGTTCTGCACCACCAGGAACGCCACGAGCGGCGCTCGGGGCAGCAACGTCCAGTCGGCGACGTCGATCCCGCAGATCTTCAAGGTGAAGTACACGACCACCACGTCGACGATCGCGAGCACGGCGAGGTCGATGACCAGGGCCAGCCCTCTCGCTGCAAGAGAGGCGGGCCGCTGGGCCGGCTCCGCGCTCGCGGCTTCGGTCCTGACGTCGTGACCGCGTCGCCTGGGAACAGCGGGGACAGGCGTTCGACCTGCGACGGGCGGCACGGCGGGGGTGGATGATGGCGGTTCCACCGGCCACTCGAGCAGCGGAGTCCGTGTGTCCTGGCGAAGCCGCGGCACCTCGGGCGTGGCGCGTCGCACCGCCAGCGGCGGGCGCGGCCGGGACGGCCGCGTGATGAGCGGCACGTCGTCGGTGATGGGCGGCCCGAAGAGCGGCAGTTCCGTCAGCCCGTTTGAGGCTGGCTCCGCGGCGTGTGCCTCTTCGCGAGTCGGGCGGGAGCGGTCGAGCGCCAGCGAGTCGACGAGGTCGAGATCTTCGAGCGGCGTCGGCATCGCCGATCCGTCGCGGATCCGCAGGTCGGTTGGCGGCGCGGTCGGTGTCAGTGAGAACTCGTACCCACAATTGCGGCAGCGCTCGACGCGCTCGTAGCCCAGATACCCGCATTTGGGGCACTTCATGAGGTGCAGCCGCCGCTCATGGGTTCGTGCCCCGCGCCCCGAGGGCTGCCCCCGCCGCTGCGGACTCCAGGGCCATCAGCTGCCGCTGAATGTCGCCCCGCAGCCGGTCGGCCTCGCTGCGCTCAGGTGCCGCTACTGGGACCGATTCGAGCAGCGGGATGGCATCGTGCAGGCGGCCGCTGCGCACGAGCGCACGCGCGCGATCCAGTGCCGCCGCCGCGCGTCTCGGCACGGCGGGGAGCTCGTCGAGGCGGATCGCTGCCGCGGCCGCGTGCGGATCGGGCTGCCGGCTCATCGAGCGCTCGACGAGCGCGCTCCACTCGGGGCTCGTGGCACCGGCGGCGAACAGCCCGGCCGCAACGATGATGATCACCAGCGCCGCGAGCGTGAGCCACGCCGCGCGCGACCGAGACGGAGCAGCATCGTCGAGCGTGAGGCGCGGCCCGTCGAGATCGCTGTCCGTCCCGACGTCGAATACGTGGTCGAGCCGAGCGGCACGCTCGAGCAGGACGATGGCTTCGTCCGAGGGGCCCGCCTGGTTCATTGCGGCGTGCACGAGCCGCCGGGCCTCGGAACTGTCGCCGCGATCGATCGCCGCGGCTCCGTCGTGGAGCAGCGCCTCTGATTCGCGCTGCCGCTCAGCTAGCGCCGTGCGCGCGCGATCGATGTACGCACGCGCCTTGGCGTGACTGCGATCGAGGAAGAGCGCGCGGGTCCAGATGTTGATCGCATGCTCGTAGCGAGCGGCGAGATAGTGCTCGAGGCCGGCCAGGAGGAGCTGCTCGATCTTCGCCTCGCGATCTGCATTCGTCGCGGGCTCTGGCGTGTGCGACGCCTCGCTTCGAATCGGATCAGACATCAGGGAGGAGGGTTGGTGACGGGGCGATTATACAACGCTCGAGACGCACCGCGAATCGCCGCGCCACTATCCGGCCGACCTGTCGTCCCAACCGCAGGGCCGGGGCCGCGCGTCCCGTGCGGGACCGATTCCAGTCTGGAGCACGCGATGAGCAATCTACAATTCCCCTCGTGATCGAGTCGATCCCGAATGTCAGTGAAGGCCGCGACCTCGCCCTCGTCGCCGAGCTCGCGCGGGCCGTCCGCGGCACGTCCGGCGCGATCCTCCTGGATGCCTCGGCCGATCCTTCACACCATCGTTCCGTCTATACCATCGTCGGCGCGGCCGACGCGCTGCAGCGCGCGATCCTCGACCTCACGGCCATCGCCGTCGCACGGATCGACCTGCGCGCGCATCGGGGCGTCCACCCGCGCATCGGCGCCGTCGACGTCGTCCCGTTCGTACCGCTCGATGGCGCCACGATGCCGGAGTGCGTGCACCTGGCGCGGTCGGTCGGTGCCGCGATCGCTGCGCACTTCGGCGTTCCGGTCTACTTGTACGAAGAAGCCGCCGTCGATCCGATGCGACGACGGCTCGAACACATCAGGCAGGGAGGCTTCGAAGGGCTCGCCGAACGCATGCACCGGCCCGAGTGGACGCCGGACTTCGGACCGGCGGCGCCGCACCCGACCGCCGGCGCGACGGTCGTCGGCGCGCGATGGCCGCTCGTCGCGTTCAACGTGAACCTCGCCACCGGAGACCTCGCCGCGGCGAAAGCCATTGCCAGGTCGGTGCGCGAGAGCAGCGGCGGACTCCCCTGCGTCAAGGCGCTCGGACTCCTGCTGCCGCATCGTGGCCTGGCTCAAGTGTCGATGAACCTGACCAACTACCGGCGTACGCCGGTGCGGACGGCGTTCGAGGCGGTGCGACAGGCGGCCGACGCACTCGGCGTGACCGTGCTCGAAAGCGAGCTGATCGGGTTGATTCCGGCCGCCGCGCTGGCGGGCACCACGCCGGCCGACCTGCTCCTCGAGGGATTCTCTCCGGGGCAGGTGCTCGAGACCCGGCTCGCCGAGGCCATCGCCGGGCGCTAGACGATCACTCGTCGACCTCGCCGTCGGGCCTTCGAGACGGCGCGATCCCGAACCCGCGCATCTTGCGATACAGATTGCTGCGCTCGACGCCAAGCACCTCGGCCGTGCGCGACATGTTGCCCTGCTGCTCGGCAAGCGTGCGCAGGATCAGGCCGCGCTCGAAGCGCTCGCGCGCTTCTTGCAGCGTCAGCCGTCCGCCAGCCGTCGCCTGCGGCGCCTCGGCGTCGGCGACGTGAGTGCCGAGGAAGCTCACGTCGTCGGCCGTGACGAAGTCCCCTGGGACCATGATCATCAGGCGCTCGATGACGTTGCGCAGTTCGCGCACGTTGCCGGGCCACGGGTACTGCTGGAGCACGCCGAGCGCGGCTTCGTCGAAACGTTTCAGGCGCCGGCCGTACTCGCGGGCGAACTCGGCCATGAAATGGTCGGCGAGCAGCGGGATGTCCTCCCGGCGGTCCCGCAGCGCGGGGACGAACACCGGAATGACGTTGAGCCGGAAGTAGAGGTCTTCGCGGAACTGGCCCTGTCTGATTTCGGCCTGTAGATCCTTGTTGGTGGCGGCGAGGACACGCACGTCCACCTTGATGCGAGCGGTCCCGCCCACCTGTTCGAGCGTCTGCTCCTGGAGAACACGCAGCACCTTCGCCTGCGTCTTCAGGCTCATGTCGGCGATCTCATCGAGGAACAGCGTTCCTCCATCCGCGAGCTCGAACTTGCCGCGCCGATCGGCGACGGCGCCCGTGAAGGCGCCGCGCACGTGCCCGAACAGCTCGCTTTCGATCAACTCTTCGGGAATCGCCGCGCAGTTCACTTCGATGAACGGTCCGGCACGCCGACGGCTCAGCGCGTGGACGGTTCGCGCCACGAGCTCCTTGCCGGTGCCGTTCTCGCCGTAGATCAGCACGCGTCCGTTGCTCGGCGCCGCCATCGCGACCTGGTCACGCAGCCGCCGCATCGCCTCGCTCTCCCCCACCATGCTGCGGGTGCGGTCCACGCGGGCGCGGAGCGCGCGGTTCTCTCGCTCGAGCAGCCGCTGACGCAGCGCATTGCGCACGACCAGCACGGTCTTGTCGAGCGAAAGTGGCTTCTCGACGAAGTCGAACGCGCCCAGCTTGATGGCCTTCACCGCCGACTCGATGTTGCCGTGGCCGGAGATGAGGACGACCTGCGCGTCCACCTGGCGCTCGCGCAGCCGGGCGAGCGTCGCCAGGCCGTCCATGCCTGGCAGCCACACGTCCAGCACGATCAGATCCACCGGTCCCCGCGTGACGCGGTCCAGGCACGCCTCGCCGCTCGACACGGCCTCCACGGTGTACCCTTCGTCGCGCAACACGCCGCTCAGCGCGCTGCGGACTCCGGGCTCGTCGTCGACTATCAGGATTGTTGGCGTCACGTCGGCAATTCGATCGTAAAGCGGGTGCCGTGAGGCTCGTTGTCGCTCGCGTCGATCGTGCCGCCATGCTCCGCGATGATGCGGCGGACGATCGCGAGGCCGAGGCCGCTGCCCCGCCGCTTGGTCGAATAGTACGGCAGAAAGAGCTTCTCGCGCTCGGCCGGCGGAATGCCAGGGCCGTTGTCCGCGATGACGATTCTGACCAGATGGTTCGGCTCGTCGTGCTGCGTCACGACCACAATCGCGCCTTGCCCGTCCATCGCCTCGATCGCATTGTCGACCACGTTGATGATCACGCGGCGGATCTGCTCGGGATCGAGGCGGACGCTCGATACCTCGGGATCGAAGCGGCGATCGAACGTCACGTCGGCGAAGAGGCCGTCGTAGAGGGCCAACGTGCTGTCGATCAACGCATGCACGTCGGAGGGGACGACGCGTGGCGTCGGCATGCGCGCGAACTGCGAGAACTCGTCGACCAGCCCCTTCAACGATTCCACCTCGCCGACAATCGTCGACGTGCATTCGTCGACCAGCGCGCGGGCTCCGGACGGGGCATCGGCGAAGTGGCGCCGAAGACGCTCGGCCGAGAGCTGGATCGGCGTGAGCGGATTCTTGATTTCGTGGGCGAGCCGCCGCGCGACCTCACGCCAGGCGGCAACCTTCTGCGCCCGAATGAGCGGCGTGACGTCGTCGACCACGAGGATCTGCCCTTCGTGCAGCCCCCCGTCCCCGGTCAGCGGCGTGGCGACCACCGCGAGGTGCGCGGCGTGCCCTTCGCGGCTCATCGTCATCTCGCGCTCGAGCGGGCCGCCCCTTGCGCCGCCTGACGCCTGGAGCAGCGGCGTCAGCGGCTCCAGATCCTGCCGGTCGAACACCGTCTGAACCGGCGATCCGATCGCGCTTCGCGGCAAACCCAAGAGGCGGGCGGCCGCGCTGTTGATCGTGGTGACGAGCCCCGACGCGTCAATTGCGACGACGCCGGTCGTGATGCGTTCGAGCAGCGTCTCGACGTAGCGGCGGCGCTGCTCCAGGTCGCTGGTCGACTGCTCGAGGCGTCGGCGGCTCGTGGCGAGCTCGTCGGCCATCGCGTTGAACGCCTCGGTCAACGAACCGAACTCGTCGTCGCTCTGCGGCTCGACCCGCTGGTCGAGGTGCCCGGCACCAATCTCCCGGGCGGCATGCGCCAGCCGCTGAATCGGACGCGTGATCCGTTTGGCGAGGTAGAGCCCCATCCAGGTGGCGCCGACCAGAATCATCAGCGTCACCATGAGAAAGAAGGACAGATAGACGCCGGTGAGCGGCCGTTTGAACACGCGGAGCTGGCTGTACTGCTCGTAGGCGACCGTCATGCGCCTCGCGCGCGCCGCCAGCTCGGCCGTCAGATGATCCGTCACGACGACGACGCCGCTGACGACGCCCTCGGGCGTGTGGATCGTGGAGGCGCCGAACAGCAGGTCTCCGGCGTCGCCCAGCACCTGCGCGCTGCGGGCATCGGTGGCATCGCCCAGCGCCTGCATCGCCACGCGCTGCGCCCCTTCGTGTGGCGGGCCCGGCAGCGATGGAGAGACGACGGCGAGCACGGGTTCGATCGCCGGCGGTTCCGCCCCCGGCACGACCCGGAACACCTGCACCGCCTGGATCCGATCGCTCGTGAGCTCGCGGCTCACGAGCTCGCGCACCGGCTCGGGATCGTCGGCCTCCAGATCCTCCAACGCCAGCGTACGCGCGATGCGCGCGGCGTGTTCGGAGACCAGCAGCTGCCGCTCGCGGTAGTAGTCGCCTGCGATCTCGTTCGCGGTCGAGAGGATCTCGTCCAGCGGCGTGCTGAACCAGCGCTCGACACTCGTGCGGATCAACTCGCTGCCGACACCGAGCACCAGCACCGCGGGCGCGAGCGTCATCCCAATCAGCAGCGCCACCAGCTTGGCACGGAAGCGCGCGAACGGCAGGCCCCGCCGCCCTTCCACGACGAGCTTGATCAGGTTGCGCGCGAGGACGAACACCAGGGCCACGACCATCGTCAGGTCGACGGTCAGGAGCGCGTAGAGGACGAACTCCGCGAGGAAGTCGGGCGTGAGGCCTGGCGACCGGTTCGCCGCCAGCACGATGGCCAGCAGCGCGCCGAGCAACGCCACGATGCCGGCGAGGATCAGTCTCGGGTTGTCCAGGAACGGCGGACGCGGGTCGTGCGCAGGCGAAGCGTCGTCAGGCGCGGGGGCGATCGAGGGGACGGTGCCGGGCACGCGGGCTCACTCTTTGACGCTCAACAGATCCTTGAGCTCGCTCATGAACTCCCCAATGTCACGGAAGTGCCGGTAGACGGAGGCGAAGCGGACGTAGGCGACCTTGTCCAGCTTCTTCAACTCCTCCATCACGAAGGCCCCGACCTCCGCGGTCCCGATCTCGCGTTCCGGACGCTCCTGCAAGGTCGACTCGACGCGATCGGCGATGCCCTCCACCGACTTCAGGCTCACCGGGCGCTTCTCGCACGCCTTCAGCAGACCGTTGACGAGCTTCTGGCGGTCGAAGCGCTCGCGCGTCCCGTCCTTCTTGACGACCATGTACGGGATCTCGTCGATGCGCTCGTAGCTGGTGAAGCGCTTGCCGCACTCGAGACACTCGCGGCGCCGGCGGATCACCTCGCCTTCCTTGCTCTCGCGCGAATCGACGACCTTGTCGCCGAGGTGTCCGCAGTACGGGCATTTCATCGCGGCACGGCTCCTCCCGAATCGGCCTCGCTGGCGAGCGTCCGCATGCCGGCGATGTTCAACCCTTCGTGTGCGGCGAAGAGCAACCCCAGCAGCAGGGTCGGCCCGATGGTGAAGAGATGCAGGACGATGGCGGCGCCGACCGCCGCATCGTCCGGCGCGCCGAAGAACGTGGTGGCCGCGAACCTGAACGCGGCGTGGAAACCGCCGACGGCGCCTGGAGTGGGCACCGCAACCCCAACGACCAGGAGCGCGATGACGAGGAACGATCCGACGAATCCGACCGCGAGGCGAAACGCCACCGCCACCGCCCAGATGCCGGCGGCGATCGACAGCCAGAGGGGAAACGACAGCGCGAGCGCCACGAGCAGCCGGCTGGGCCGGCGGATGACGCCCAGGCCGAGCGCGAACTTCTCGGCGACCCGGGCGAGCAGCCCCGCCAGGCTCGACGGCAGCACCGCTTCCAGCCGCGTCAACATCTCGGCGAGACGCCCGGGATGGCTGGCCAGCAGGAAGAGGACGACGAGCGCCGCCACCGCACCGCCGGCCGCCGTGAGCGCCGTCCACTTCACCGCCTCGAACGCAACGCGATTCGCCTCGGTGACGGGTGGAGCGGCCAGCACGACGTAGGTGACGAGCAACACCAGCACCGTAATCACGTCCAGCACCCGCTCGAGAATGATCGTCGCGAAGGCACCGGTTGCACTGATGCGCTCCTGGCGCGCCAGGAAGTACGGTCGGATGACCTCGCCGGCGCGCGCGGGCAGCACGGTGCTCGCGGCGAAGCCGACGGCAGTGGCGCGAAACGAACTGGAGAACGCAGGTCGCCCAAGCGGCTCGAGCAGGTATTGCCAGCGCCACGCTCGGATGGCGAGGTTCACGACCATCGTCCCGACCGAGAAGAGCAGCCACCCGGGACGCGCATGGACGATCTGCTGGGCCACACCGCGCAGGTCCACGTTGTACAGAAACAGGACCAGGAGAGCGGCCCCCAGGGCCAAGACGATGAGCGCACGGAGATGCGACCGCATGGGACAGTTGGCCGAGCGCTCCTACTATACCGCTCTACCCGCTTGCGGACCGCCGGAGCGCCATATGTTGTTGTTGTCAGCGCGACAGGCTCTCTGTAACATCGGTGGCTTCCCTGGACGAGAACCGTTGCTGCCTTCCGCACCCCTACTTCACACTTCCATCGCCGGCCGCGCACCCGCTCGTCAGGGCAAGGTCCGCGACATCTACGACTACGGCGACCACCTGCTCATCGTCGCCACGGACCGGATCTCCGCGTTCGACTACGTGCTCGGTTCCGGCATTCCCGACAAGGGCAAGGTGCTGACCCAGATCTCGGCGTTCTGGTTCGAGCGCACGCGAGCGCTCGTGCGGAACCACCTCGTGTCGATCGATCCGGCCGACTTTCCGGACGACGCCCGCACAGAGGGGGCGACGCTGGGTGGACGGTCGATGCTCGTGCGCCGCACCGACCCGCTGCCGATCGAATGCGTCGCGCGTGGATACCTCTCGGGATCCGGCTGGAAGGACTACCAGGCGAGCGGCCGCGTGTGCGGCATCGCGCTTCCACCCGGGCTGCGCGAGTCGGACCGCCTGCCCGAGCCGATCTTCACGCCCGCCACGAAGGCCCAGACCGGGCACGACATCAACATCACCGAGGGTGAGGCCGAGCAGCTGGTCGGACCGGAGGTGCTCGCCGAAGCGCGCCGCCTGACGCTGCAGGTCTACAACGACGGCGCGGCGCACGCCCGCTCGCGCGGCATCATCGTCGCCGATACGAAGTTCGAGTTCGGCCTGCTGCCCGACGACGGACGCCCGGCGGCCGACCGGCTGATCCTGATCGACGAGGTGCTGACGCCGGATTCGTCGCGCTTCTGGCCGCTCGACGGATATGCGCCGGGAGGCCCGCAACCGAGCTTCGACAAGCAGTTCGTGCGCGACTACCTCGAAGCGATCAAGTGGAACAAGCAGCCGCCCGTGCCATCCCTTCCGAACGACGTCGTGGTCAGGACGCGCGACAAGTACGTGGACGCCTACCGCCGGCTGACCGGCCGGGAGCTCGCGTGATTTCAGAGCGCCTGGAGAAGCTCGTCGAGGACATGGTCGACAAAGGCGTCCGCTTCGAAGACGCCGTCCGCGAGTTCGAAAAGCGCTTCATCGCGCGCGTGCTCCGGAGCAAGGACGGGTCGCTGACGCAAACCGCCGACGCGCTCGGCATCCACCGGAACACGCTGACGAGGAAGATGGGAGAGTACAAACTCCGACGACGATGACCAGTGTCACCACTCACCACTCATCACTCATCACTCACCACTCACCCCCGACTCCTCCAATCGCCAAATTCTCTGTTAGCAGTCTCCTGTTGACACTGCCAAACGCCGGTCTATAATTAGCAGTCGATCGGAGCGAGTGCTAGTTTCACGGGTGCGCTCGCCCGCATGGATTTCACCGTGAGGCCCTGTCGGGCCCACCCCCATACGACGGAGCACAAGCATGAACGTCAGACCGCTGCACGACCGCATCATTGTCCAGCGCATCGAGGAAGGCGAACAGAAGGTGGGCGGGATCATCATCCCGGACACCGCCAAGGAGAAGCCCCAACAGGGCAAGGTGATCGCCGCTGGTGCCGGCAAGGCCAAGGACGATGGCAAGCGCATCCCGCTGGACGTGAAGGCGGGCGATCTCATCCTGTTCGGCAAGTACTCCGGCCAGGAGATCAAGCTGGATGGCGAGGAATATCTGATCATGCGTGAGGACGAAGTCCTCGCCGTGCTCGAGGACGGCAAGAAGTAGTCGCGGCGCTCCGGCACCGCCTTTGAGACGGCGGACCCAGGGGTCCGCACTACAGGAGACACGACACAATGGCAAAGCAGATAGTGTACGGCGAGCAGTCACGGCAGGCCGTGCTGCGCGGCGTCAACCAGCTGGCCGACGCGGTGAAGGTGACCCTCGGGCCCAAGGGGCGCAACGTCGTCCTCGACAAGAAGTTCGGCTCGCCGACGATCACCAAGGACGGCGTCACCGTCGCCAAGGAGATCGACCTGAAGGACCCGCTCGAGAACATGGGCGCGCAGATGGTCCGCGAGGTGGCGAGCAAGACGTCGGACACGGCGGGTGACGGCACGACGACCGCGACGGTGCTCGCGCAGGCGATCTACCGCGAAGGCGCGAAGAACGTCGTCGCCGGCGCCAACCCGATGGACATCAAGCGGGGCATCGAGAAGGCGGTCGAAGCGGTCACCGCCGAGCTCAAGAAGATGTCGAAGCCGGTCAGCGGCAACATGGTCGCCCAGGTCGGCACCATCTCGGCGAACAACGACCCGGAGATCGGGACGATCATCGCCAACGCGATGGACAAGGTCGGCAAGGACGGCGTCATCACCGTCGAAGAGGCGAAGACGCTCGAAACCTCGCTCGAAGTCGTCGAAGGCATGCAGTTCGATCGCGGCTATCTCTCTCCCTACTTCGTGACCGACCCCGAGCGCATGGAAGTGTCGCTCGAGAACCCGCTCATCCTGATCCACGAGAAGAAGATCAGCTCGATGAAGGACCTGCTGCCGGTGCTCGAGCAGGTGGCGCGGGCCGGCCGGCCGCTGCTCATCATCGCCGAGGACATCGAAGGCGAGGCGCTGGCCACGCTCGTCGTGAACAAGCTGCGCGGGACGCTGCAGGCGGCGGCGGTGAAGGCGCCGGGCTTCGGCGATCGCCGGAAGGCCATGCTCGAGGACATCGCGGTCCTCACGGGCGGCCGCGCGATCACCGAGGATCTCGGCATCAAGCTCGAGAGCATCAAGCTCGAGGATCTCGGCAGGGCCAAGAAGATCACCATCGACAAGGACAACACGACCATCGTCGAGGGCGACGGTTCGTCGTCGGCCATCGAGGGCCGGGTCAAGCAGATCCGCGCGCAGGTCGAGGACACGACGTCCGACTACGACCGTGAGAAGCTGCAGGAGCGCCTGGCCAAGCTGGTGGGCGGCGTGGCGGTCATCAAGGTTGGCGCGGCGACCGAGACCGAGATGAAGGAGAAGAAGGCGCGCGTCGAGGACGCGATGCACGCGACCAAGGCGGCCGTCGAAGAGGGCATCGTCCCCGGCGGCGGCGTGGCGCTGATCCGCGCCGGCCGTGCGCTGAGCGGCCTGAAGCTGAACGGCGATCAGCAGATCGGCGTCAACATCGTGGCCCGCGCCATCGAGGAGCCGATGCGCTGGATCGCGACCAACGCCGGCCACGAGGGCTCCATCGTCGTCCAGAAGGTCCGCGATCTGAAGGACGAAGAGGGCTTCAACGCACTGACCGATACCTACGAGAACCTGGTGCAGGCCGGCGTCATCGACCCGACCAAGGTCGTGCGCAACGCACTCCAGAACTCGTCGTCGATCGCATCGCTCCTGCTCACCACCGAGGCGCTCATCTGCGAGATCCCGGAGGACAAGAAGGAAGCGCCGGCCATGCCGGGCGGCGGCGGCATGGGCGGGATGTACTGATCACGCCCCCGATCAGACGCTGAAGACCGAACCAAGGGCGCGCACGCTGCCACGAGCAGCGTGCGCGCCCTTTCGCTTTTCACGGGCGTCACCCGGCGGCAGCCACCGCCGCTCCCGGCGGAACCTAGCGGTAGCCGAACAGCGGCGGGAACGCGATGACGACCAGCGTGGCCCAGGCCGAATACACGGGCAGATACGCGACCTGCCACTGCTCGAGCGCCACGAAGGGCCCCCGGCGGCGAACGAAGTTCGCATAGAGACGCGCCGACCACGCCAGATTGACCAGCAGGATCAGGTTCTCGCCCAGGGCCGCGACGCGATTCGGCGTGACGCCGAACTCCGAGATGCGGGCGGCGATCGCCGCGAGCGCCAGGCCGTCCACCAAGAGCGCACTGACGACCAGCAGCAACTGGAGCCAGTCGAACAAGTCGGGTGGCGCCTGCGGATCGCGGGCGGACGCGGCGTAGAGCACCAGGCCCACGACCAGAACGAGCAGCAGATCGAATCCGATGAGCACTCCTCTCTCGACGTCGATCGGCCTGCCGGTCCAGGCCATCGTGCCGAGAAAGACGAGCAGCAGCACGGTGAAGAGCGGCGTGAACAGCCGCGTCAGGACGGGCGCCATGTTCTCGATGACGCTCTGCTTCGCCTCGACGAGCCACGAGGCGATCAGCACGGCGCCAGCTGCGCCGCATGGAATGACCCATCCCTGAACGAGCCACGCCGCGTTCACCTCGATGGCGGCGAACATCATCATCGTGAACCCCACGAGCACAGCGCCGCCGAGCGCAATGAGCACGTAGTAGATCACGAGCTCGCCTGAAAACCGCACGAAGTCCATCCGCCCGCCGTCGGCGAACCAGCGGTTGCGCACGTAGGCGACGCCGACGGCCAGCCAGAGCGCGATCGGCAGGTGCATGGCGAGCAGCACCTGCGTGTCGCTGGTCTCCGGAAAGGGGAACACGTTGGCGAACGCCGCACCGGCGACGAAGGGCAGGAGGAGCCAGCGGGCACCGGCCCACTCCCACCGCCGCTTCCAGAGGAAGTAGCCGGCGAGCAGGGGGAACACGAAGAGGCTCGCATTCCGCAGGTAGAACGGCGCGTTCGCTTCGCTCATCGCGACGCCGAGCAGCGCGGGACTCTTGACGGCCGCACCGGCGGCGACGGCGAGACCGAAGACGATGAGCGTTTCGGAGGACGGTGTGCCAGCGGTCGCCTCGACCGCGTCTCCGCCGATGACCAGCTGCTTCCAGAGCCGCTCGGAGTGTGCGCGCGCGAATTCCCGGGAGAGCGCGTCGAGGCTGCCCATCCGCTTCACCGCGACGAGGAACGCTTCATCGGCCGCGAGACCACCTTGCATCAGTGCCGCGAGCTCGTCGCGCAGATGGCCTTCGAGCTCCTCGATGTCCGGACCGTCGACGGCACGCCGCCGCCGGACGTACGCCCGCCACAGCGCGATCTGCTCCTCGACCGGCCGATCCGCAAAGGCCGTCACGCCGGACACGCTTTCATCCAGATGCCGCGCAAGGTCCCGTCGACCACCTGCCACTGCTGCCGCTGCGCCTCGAGCTGCGCGCGCCCGTCATCGGTGATCCGGTAGTACCTGCGCCGCCGGCCATGCTCCGAGGCGGACCACGTCGCAGCCACAGACCCCTGGCGCTCGAGCCGGTGCAGCACGGGATACAACATGCCGTCGGTCCACTGGAGACGCCCCCCGGAGAGCTCGGCAACGCGCTTGATGATGGCGTAGCCGTAGCTGTCCCCTTCCGCAAGGATCGCGAGCACGAGCGGCGTCGCCGATGCGGCGACCAGATCTTTGCTGAGGTCCATACGTAGTAGCGTTATACATTGCGCTTCTATGTATGTCAACCAGGGATCTAGAATCGCCACTCCATCCCGACCAGCGGGAATGCCCCGAGCGACTCGGACGGATCGACGCCGTTGATCGCGCGGTTCCAGACCGCCTGAGTGAAGTTCTTCCGATTCGTCACGTTCTGGACGCCGAGAAACACGAGCAGCGGCCGCCCGTTCACGGTGAAGGTGCGGTCCAGGCGTAAGTCGGCGCGGAAGTAGAAGGGAGCGCGGACGCCGTTCACCCGCGACAGATCGAACACGCCCCGCCGCTGCGCGCGCGACTGCGCTTCGTCGAACGGGGTGTAGGGGCGTCCCGACAGATACGACACGCGAGACGCCAGCTCCCATTTCGATCCCAGCCTGACGCCGCCGGTCGCGTTCACGATCAGCGGGTAGTCGAACGAACCGGGCCGCAGGATCCCGTCCAGGCCCGCATGTCTCGCACGCGAGAACGAGAGATTGGCCTGCCCATACCACCGGCCCTCACCTCGCCGTTCGGCGTACAACTCGATTCCGGTGGCACGCCCCGTGCCCTCGCTCACGAGCGGGAAGAGGATCTGTCGCACGTTGAAGGTGTCGCCGATGTTGGCGAACGACAGCTGAGGGTAGTCGCGCGCAACCGGATAGTCGGAGTAGTTCTTGCGATACACCTCGACACTGACGCGCGTGCGCGGATCGATCTGGTATCGCAGCCCTCCAACGTAGTGGTCCGCGCGCAGCGGCCGCAGGCGTTCGTTCTCGGGAAACGCCGTCAGAAACAGGAAGGGCGGCTGCTGGTAGTAGCTGCCGGTTGCTCCGTGGATCGACAGCCTCGAGGTGATTGCGATCCTGCCGCTGGCGCGAGGGCTGATCCGTGCGGCGTCCAATCGCGCGTAGTGGTCGAACCGGGCACCGACGGTCACGTCCACGCGCCGGCTCACATCCGCCGTGGTCTGCAGGTACCCACCCGTCTGCGCCGTCGTCAAGCGGCGATCGATCGCGAACGCATCGGCGTCACCGGACGGCGCAAAGGGATTGTCGCTGCCAAAGGGGGCGGCCGCGTCGTACTGAACGTTGAAGACCTTGATGCTTCCGCCAGTCTGTACACGGCCGACGCGCCTGGTCGCGCGCGTGAAATCGTACTTCACCGTCGTTTCGTCCTCGCCGGAGTCTTCGCGAAACACCACCGGACTTTGGGCGATGAGCACATCGGCCGGCAGGTCACTCGGCATTCCGGTCGACACCAGATCCTTCACCGTCGATCGGACACGCGCCGACGAGTGGGTCACCCCCAGGAGTCCTACGCCCCGATCGCCGAACACGTGTTGCCAGTTCAGCCCGCTGGCGCTTCGCCATCCGCGGTACCGGATGTCCAGATTGAACACCTCGTCCACGTCCGTCGTGTCCTCGGTGCGACCGAGCCGGATGTTGTCGACACCCGAGATGTTCACGGCCCAGAGGCGATCGCGCTCGCCGAGGTCGTACACCACCTTGCCATTGAGCGTATAGGCGACCGGCACGCCGCCGAACCCGACGTCCTTCGTGAAGAAGTCGAGGAAGCTGCGGCGCGCCGACACGATCCAGGATCCCTTGCCGCCGTTCAGAGGCCCCTCGACGATCCCGCCGGCGCCGGCGAAGCCGACGGTCGCCCTGCCCTCGGTCCGCTTCCGGTTGCCTTCGCGCTGTGCGATTTGCAGCACGCTCGACGCGCGGTTCGCGAACGCCGACGGATACCCGCCAGTGAGAAACGTCACGTCGCGGATCATCGCCGCGTCGAGAATGCTCACCTGACCGCCGGCCGATGCGAAGTTGGCGAACGAGTTGATGTTCGGAACCTCCACGTTGTCGACGATGAAGAGATTTTCGAGCGGACTGCCGCCGCGCACGATGATGTCGTTGCGGAAATCGGCGGAGCCGGGCACGACGCCTGGCAGCGACTGCAGGAACCGCGAGACGTCCTGCAACGACCCGGCATCCTTCCCGATCTGGCGCTGCTCGATCAGGTAGCTCGACGCCTTGATCTCCTGCGGCACGGCCGCCGCGGCTCCCACAACGGTGACTGCCTGCTCGATCGTCTGCGGCCGTGGAAGCGTGACTTCGAGGGAGACGCCGACGCCGGCGCGAACCGACACCGGCTCGGTCTCGAACGACGGTTGATCGGGCGCGCTGACCTCGATGCGATAGTCGCCCGCCCGGATGCCGTCGACGCGAAACTCGCCGTTCGCGGCGGACAAGACGCATCGGGCCGTTCCGGACAGACAGATCGTGACGAACTCCGCTGGAGTGCCGTCCGCGGTCGCGACGGTGCCGGTTAGCGTGCCGACGCCGGTCGTGTCCTGCGCCCGCGCGCCGATCGGCCAAGCCACGGCGAGCAGAATGAGAAGAACGAGAAGAATGGATGGCGTGGTCGAGTCAGGTCGCACGGTAAGAGGGAACCCGGTGCGCGCGGGGATTATTCCGGGGGCGGGGGTGCTCAGCGAAGCGTGAACGTGAGCTCGATGGTGATCTGCACGGGCACGGCCTGTCCCATGCGGGTGCCCGGCGCAAAGCGCCACTGTCGGGCGGCCTTGATGGCTTCCTGATCGAGACCGAACACGGCATCGAGCGAACGCAGCACCTTGATGTCCGTGACCGACCCGTCCGGCCGCACGACGCACTGGAGCAGCACGGTCCCTTGCACCTTCGCGCGCATCGCGTCTGAGGTGTACGCCGGCTTCACCTCGCGGACGATGCGCGGCAAGGTGACGCCGTTGCCGGGCTGATAGACCCCGCCGCCCGTGCCGCCGCCAGAGCCTGTGCCGAGGCCAGAACCGGTGCCGCCGCCGACGCCCGATCCCGAACCGGTCCCTGCGCCAGACCCCGTGCCGGATCCGAGTGATGGTGTCGTGGGTGGACTCGGCGGAGAGTCGATCGCTCCAGGCAGCAATTCGGCGCCCGCGGAGAGCTCCTTTGCGGGAATATTGATCTGCTCGATCGGCTTTGGCTCCTCGACCCGCGCCTGCTTCGGCGGCTCGAGCGTGGGCGGGCGCTCCACGGGCACGCTGATCTTGTCCTTGCCCGGCATCTCGACCTGCCGGGGCGGATCCGGCGCGCGGTTGCCGCCGCCGCCCCCGCCACCGCCGGGACCCGGGTCGCTCAACCACACCAGCTGCGTCGTGAGTTCGTCGGGAAGGGCTGGGGGGACGTACGTCTGCGCCCCCATCTGGCGCCCCAACATCACGAGCAGGACGACCACGGCGGTGTCGAGCAGAAGGGCGAGACCGAACGCCGGGATGAGGCGCTCGGACTGCTTCTCGAACGAGAAAGTGACCTCGGGCGGATGCGCGCCTTCAACGTGGACCGAGAGGTGCCCGGCCGGCACGTGGACGTGCGAATCGCCCGGCGGCGTGCGCTCTGCCATGGGCAACGGGACCTGAGTCGTAGAAGTATTGTGGCGCACGTGTTTTGACGCTGCAACTGCAAAAGGAATGCCTCGGCCGCCGCGATGTCTGCGTAGCGTTCTCTTGAGACTTCGCGAGCCGTTCTTCTTGGGACGTCGATCGGACGTCCTCGGTTTCGGTCGGTCGAGACGCCGCTCAGGGAGCGACGTAGCCATCTCGTGCGCGCGCGTGCAGCCCCTCGCGCAGCACGTCCACGCTGATGCGACGCCATCCGGAAGCGACCCCGCGATCGGCGGGCTCATAGCCGAGCAGGTACTGCGTCCGCAACTCGCGCACGATCGTCCGGAGCGTCGCGGGAAGCGTCCGCTCGTCACGCACCGCGAAGGAGTGTCCTCCGGTCACGGAAGCGACCTCCGCGAACATCGGCGACGCCGTGCGCCCCAGAGCGATCGGATAGACCAGCACGTCGCGCGCACGCGCGATCGCGATGACGTCCGCGGCGCGCGCGTCGCTGTAGCGATCGCCGCCGTCAGAGATCAGGATCAGCGCGCGCCGTCCCGATGCGTGCTGAATGCGGTCGATGGCCGCGACGATCGCGTCGTGCAGTGGCGTCGTGCCCCACCGATGTAATGCGCCGACGGCGTCGTAGGCCGCACGGTGGTCGGTCGAGAGCGGCGTCACCTCTTCGACCTCGCTCCCGATGGCCAGCAGCATCGTCTGATCCTGCAGGCGCAGCTCCCCCAGCAGCTGCTGCACGGCGGCGGTCACGTTCTCCAGGCGCGCGGCGGGCACGCTGAAGCTGCGATCGACCGCGATCGCCAGCGCCAGAGGCAGCTCCCCGGCCGAGAACACCTGAACCGGCTGCGGCACGCCGTCTTCTTTCACGACGAACGCCTCGGCGGGCAGGTTCGGAACCGGCTCGCCCTTGTCGTTCAGCACCGTGGCATAGACCTCGACCAGGTTCACGCCGGACGCAAATTGCGCGGCCACGCCCGCCGACATCGCGCCGAAAGCCAGGCAGATGGAGAAAATGCCCAGGGCGAGCCCCGAGGGCGGTGATAAGATCCCGGGTGTTCGACCGTCAGTCAAACCGAGCTTCCCGGGGCGCGACATCTCATCGGGGAGGAGCATCAGCATGGGCCGTATCGGAATGCCAGAACTGCTCATCATTCTGGCCATCATCATCATCGTCTTCGGTGCCAATCGTCTGCCAGGCTTGGGCAAAGGCATCGGCAGCGCCATCAGGAATTTCAAGGACGGCATCAAGGGCGAAGCCGCCGATCACAAAAGCTAGGCGTCGAGCGAGCTATCGCTTCTTCCGGCGAACCTGCCGTTCGCGCCGGCCCGGACGCTTCGCTCGAACGGCGCCCCCGGCCTTCGGCCGCGCTTTCGAGCGGCGCGGACCCCGTTCTCCCTTCCGAACCCTCTCGAGCACGTCGACCAGCGCGAGGTCGATCTGACGCGCGTCCATGTTGACGCGTACGACCTGCACCGTGACCTTGTCTCCGAGTCTGTAGGTCTTCTGCGTGTTCTCGCCTCGCAGCAGGTGCACCGTCTCGACGAAGCGGTAGTAGTCGTCGGCCATCGTCGACACGTGGACCAGACCCTCGACGTAGTGCTCCACCAGCTCGACGAAGAGGCCGAAGGCGGCCACGCCCGTGACATACCCCCCAAATTCGTCGCCGACCTTGTCGGCCATGAACTTGACCTTCTTCCACTGCACGAGCTCGCGCTCGGCATCGTCGGCCCGCCGCTCCATCTCCGACGTGTGCCTGGCGATCTCCGGAAGGTCCTCGGTCAGCGCCTCGCGCTCCTCGTCTGACAGGCTTGCGTGCCGTGCAGCGCGCAACGCGCGATGGACGACGAGGTCGGGGTACCGCCGAATCGGCGAGGTGAAGTGGGTGTAGCTCTTCGCCGCGAGCCCGAAGTGTCCGGAGTTCATCGGCGAGTATCTCGCCTTCTGCATGGTGCGGAGCATCAGGAACGCAATCGGCCGTTCCTCGGGCTTGCCCGCAATCCGTTCGATCAGCTTCTGGAAATGCCGCGGCCGCAGCGCGGAGAGCGGCGCGCCGAGGCTCAGGCCGAAGCTCGTCACGAACTCCTCGAACTTCGCCACCTTCAGCGGGTCCGGCTCCTCGTGAATCCGGTACAGCGCCGGGGCGTCGTGCATCTCGAGATGCGATGCCACCGTCTCGTTCGCCAGCAGCATGAACTCCTCGATCAGCCGGTGCGCGACGTTGCGCTCGAGCGCGATGATCGCCTCGACCGCGCCGCCCGCATCCATGATCACTTCGGCCTCGTTCAGATCGAAGTCGATCGACCCGCGGCGGTGGCGCGCATCGTTCAGAACCTGGAACAGCTCGCGCATCAGCTCGAACATCGGCACGAGCGGCTCGTATCGCGAAAGGAGGCCGGCATCGCGTGTAGTCAGAATGCCGTTGACGTCCGTGTACGTCATACGCTCGTCGCTGTTGATGACGCCGTCGTGGAACTCCGCCCGCTCCACCTCGCCGCGCCGGTTCACCTCCATGAAGCAGGACTGCACCAGACGATCCACGTGCGGGTTCAGGCTGCACAAGCCGGTGGCGAGCTCCGCCGGGAACATGTGGACGGCGCGCTCCGGAAAATACACGGACGTTCCCCGCTCGTACGCCTCCCGGTCGAGAGCGCTGCCCTCCTGGACGTAGTGCGACACGTCCGCGATGTGCACGCCGAGCCAGTAGTTCCCGTTCGGCAGCTTCTCGATCGTGATCGCGTCGTCGAAGTCGCGGGCGTGCTCGCCGTCGATGGTGACCGTCGGCCGATCGCGGAAGTCGCTCCGGCCCGCCAGGTCCCGCTCCGCCACGACCGTCCCGAGGCGGCGCGCTTCGGCGATCGATTCGTCGGAGTGCGCGTCCGGAATGCCGAACTTCCTGATGATGATCTCGGTGTCGACGCCGGGCGCATCGATGTCGCCCAGCACTTCGGCAACCCGCCCGGTGGCGCCGCGGTTCGCCGTCGGCCACCGCGTCAGCTCGAGACTCACCATCTCGCCGGGCGAAGCCCCGCCCTCCTGCCCCGGCGGGACCAGAATGTCCATCAGCACACGCCGATCGAAAGGCACCACGAAGCCCATGCCCTGCTCGTCGCGATCGTAGCGGCCGACCAGCCACGTATTGTTCCGCTCGAGGATCCGGATGACGCGCCCCTCGACTCGACCGTCGCTCTTCACCCGCTCGATCCGGACGACGACGCGGTCGCCGTGCATGGCGTCGCTCAGGTGCTGCCCGGCGATGTAGATGTCGCCGCCACCGTGCTCGAGCCCGCGCTCCGGCTCCACGAACCCGTACCCGGCCGGGTGGGTCTGCAGGCGCCCGACGTACAGGTCCATCTTTTCCGGCAGGCCGAAGCGCTGCCCGCGAATCTGGATGAGGTCGCCGCTCGACACCAGCGCCTTCAGGTGCCGCTTGAAGGTGACGCGCTCCTCGCGGGGAATCTTGAGCAGCTGCAGGAGCTCTCGTGTGCCGGCGGGATGGTGCACGCGTTCCCGCATCTGCTGCAGGACCTCGTCTCGGGTGAGCATCCGGTTCAGGCTAGCAGAAAAATCTGAAGGTCCCCGACGTTGGTCCCGGTTGGTCCCCACCGAACCAGGTCGCCGGTCGAACCGAGCAGGGTGTAAGCGTCGTTGTCGGCGAGGCTCGCTTCGATTGCGGCGCGGCCCATGCGGTCGCTCGTCTGGCTGTCGACGAGCGCTCCGGCGGCGTCGGTCGGGCCATCGATCCCATCTGTGCCGACGCTCGCAAGCACGGCCGGGACGCGCCGCTCCGCCAGAGCCAGGGCCGCCGCGAGGGCGAGCTCCTGGTTCCGTCCTCCCCGTCCTCGTCCCACGACCCGCACGGTGGTCTCGCCGCTCGAGACCACGCACACGGGGCGAGAGGATGGCACCGTCCGATCGATGGCCCGGCGGACGAGCTCCGCGCCGGCCATGCGGGCCTCGCCCGTCAGAGGCTCGCTCAGCACCACCACCGCGTACCCGCGGCGCGACGCCTCGAGCGCGGCTCCCTGCATGGCCGTGTGCCGGCTTCCCACCACGACGGTTTTCGTACGCGACAGGCGTGGATCTCCGGGCTTGATCGACTCCTCGCGTGCGCCGGCCGCTCCGGCCTCAATGTGGGCGGTCACCGCGGCGGGATAGGCATGCACCCCGCCGAAGCGCCGCAGCACGCCGAGCGCGTCGGCGTACGTCGAGCTGTCGGCGACGGTCGGACCCGATGCGATGACCCCGGGATCGTCCCCGACGACATCCGACAGCACGAGAGCGAGACACTCGCCGCCACAGGCGGCGGCCAGCCGACCGCCCTTGATGGCCGACACATGCTTGCGGACGGTATTGAGGGCATGGATGTCGGAGCCGGCGCGCATCAACGCCCGGGTCGTATCGCGCTTCTCCGCCAGCGAAACCCCCTCAGCCGGTGCGGCCAGGAGCGACGACGCGCCGCCCGACAGCAGGACCAGGAGGCGCTCGCCGCCGCGCACAGCGGCCGCGAGCCCCAGAGCACGACGGCCAGCCTCTTCGCTGCCGAGCCCCGGCTCGGGATGCTCGGCCGTGATCATCGCTACCGGCGGCGGGAGGTCGCATGCGATCGGTGCGGCAACGAGCCCGCCAGCGAGCTGTCCTCCGAGCGTGTCGCAGGCGGCCAGTGCCATCGGCACGGCCGCCTTTCCCGCCGCAATCATCCACACCGGCGCGGCGTCGACCGCGCGCGGCAAGGCGGCGGCGACGAGGGCGCGCGCGTCAACGGCGCGGATGGCTGCCGCGGCGATTTCGAGTGCGTCTGTTCGGAGTGTCGTGAGGGATTGGGTCAGTGACTCTGTCTGCTGTCGGAGGACGCCGAGAGGCCGGTGACGCCGTCGATCTGTTTGAGGAGGCTACTGACCAGCTCGCCCGCGTTGTCGCGCGAGCACAGCTGTTCGAGCTCGTTCATGATCCGGCTGAGCGCGGCTTCGACGTCGGTGATGGCGCTCTCCGAAAAATATGCTCGCTGCTGTTGGAGGCAGCGATGGTGTCGGGCGAACTCTTGTCGGTAGAACTCGGTGATCGGGTGCAGCGCGCTGATCGGCCTGGAATCGGTCACGAAGCGTGGCATGCAGTTCCTCGAGACTGTAGTTTCCGAGATGAGTCCAGTGTAGAACCGGCCGAAAAGGACTGTCAAGATTCTGTAACCGGCTTCGCGAGGCAATCGCACGGGGGTGTCGCGGCTCGTGCGGCTCAGGCCGACCCTGCGGGGCTCAGGCCCGCCGGCTGGCCAGGAGACCGGCGAGACTCCCGACTGCCAGCCCGCCGATGACGAGCAGCACGCAGGTGGCCCATCCGAGAAAGAAGAAGCCGGAGATGTGAATGGCCTCCGCGAGCGGTGCCAGGAGCCGCCCCCGGATTGCGAAGAAGCCGAGGCCGAGGGCGCCGATCGCCAGCACCGCTCCCAGCCCTCCGTGCAGCGCGCCTTCCATCACGAAGGGACCGCGGACGTAGGCGGTTGGAGCCCCAACGAGCTCCATGATGTCGAGCTCGTCGCGGCGCGCGACCAGCGCGAGGCTGACGACGTTGCCGACCGTGAGCGCAGCCGCCATGAGCAGCATGCCGGCCAATACGAAGCCAACGAGCCGTAGCAGCCCGATCGCGCTGGTGAGCCGATCGATCCAGTCCCGGTCGTACCGGACGTCGTCCACGCCCTTCTTGCCGCGCAGAGTTGCAGCGAGCGCCTCGACCTGGTCGTGGCTCGCACCGGCACGCAGACGGACGTCGAATGATGCCGGCAGCGGATTGTGCTCGAGGGCCGAGACAGTGTCCGCGAGATCGTCGAACGTCTCCTTGAACCGATCGAGCGCTCCGCCCTTCGACACGAACTCGACGGCCGCGACGACCTTGTCCCCTTTCAGTTGCTGTTCGATGCTCGCGCGAGCAGCCTCGTCGACGTCGTCGGTGAGATACACCGAGAGCTCCGCCGCGGAGCTCCATTCGTCGGTCAGCCGCTGCAGGTTCGAGGTGACGATCAGGAAGGCGCCGAGGACGAAGAGGGCGACGGCGATGGTCGCCGTGGACAGCAGACCCGCACCTCTTCCCCGCCAGATGCTGGAGAGGGCTTCGTCGAACGCATAGCGCAGCAACCGCACGTCAACTGATCTCCACGAGGCGGCCGTTCTCCAGCGTGATCGTACGGTGCCCAACCCGCCGAATCATCTCGCGATCGTGCGTCGCCACGAGCACCGTCGTCCCACGGGCGTTGATCTCGCGGAAGAGGTTCATGATGTCCAGGGCCAGGTCGGGATCGAGGTTACCGGTGGGTTCGTCGGCGAGGATGATCTGCGGGTCGTTCACGAGGGCGCGGGCGATGGCGACGCGCTGCTGCTCGCCGCCCGACAGCTCTTGCGGCAACGCGTTCATCCGGTGCTGCAGGCCGACCCACTTGAGCACCTGGAACGTCTTGCGCTGGCGGTTCGCGAGATCGACCCCCAGCACGCGCATCACGAAGGCAATGTTCTCGAAGACGGTGAAACGAGGGATCAGCCTGAAGTCCTGGAAGACGAACCCGATCGAGCGGCGGTAGGCCTGGACTTCGACCGGCGTCAGATCGCTCACGATGCGGCCGGCGACCTTCAGTTGTCCCTCGGTCGGGAGCTCCTCGCGCAACAGGAGCCGCAGCAGCGTCGACTTGCCCGCGCCGCTCGGTCCGGTCAGGAACAGGAAGTCGCCCTTGCCGATCGAGAGCGTCAAGTCACGTAGCGCGTAAACGCCCCGACTGTAGTAGACCTTGGAAAGGTGATAGGTCTCTATCACGCTACCTGTGCCCCGCGGCGGTGTTGAACCTGTGTGGCGGTGGAAGAGAGCGCGAGTATAGCACGCACGAGCGGCCTACGGCGTCGCGTCGAGCGAACGCCTCAAGAGCTCGTTCACCCGCTTCGGATTCGCTTTCCCGCCCGTCGCCTTCATGACCTGCCCCACGAGGAACCCGAGCGCTGCCGCTTTACCTCCGCGATACATCGCGACGGCGTCGCCGTTGGCGCTCAGAATCTGCGAGATGGACGCGAGCAGCGCGGTCTCGTCGTCGATCTGGGTGAGCCCCTCTGCGGCCACGATCGCGTCGGCGCTGCGGCCGGTCGCGAACATCTTCTCGAAGACGCCTTTGGCCTGGGCCCCGCTGATCGTCCCCTTGTCTACGAGCGCCAGCAGTCCGGCGAGCGCCTCAGCCGTCACGGGCGACGCCTCGATGTCGCGTCCAGACTCGTTCAGCAGCCGTGCGAGCTCGCCCATCATCCAGTTGCTGGCGGCTTTGGGCGCCGCGCCCGCTCGCACGGTCGCTTCGAAGAAATCGGCGACCGCGCGCGTGTGCGTCAGTTGACGCGCGTCGTACTCCGGCAGCGCGTACGCGGCGATGAAGCGATCGTGCCGTGCTGCGGGCAGCTCGGGCATCGCCGTGCGGATGGCGTCGACCCGCGCGGCGTCCACGACGACAGGCGGCAGATCCGGGTCGGGGAAGTAGCGGTAGTCGTGCGCCTCCTCCTTGCTGCGCATCGACACGGTCACGCCCGCCGCGGCGTCGAAGAGCCTCGTCTCCTGGCGCACGCGCCCGCCCTGCTCGATCACGTCCACCTGGCGATCGATCTCGTAGGTGAGCGCTTTCTGAAGGAACCTGAACGAATTGAGGTTCTTGACCTCCGCCTTGGTGCCAAGCGTCTGACTGCCGGCGGGACGCACCGACACGTTGGCGTCGCAGCGCAGGCTCCCCTCCTCCATGTTGCCGTCGTTCACGCCCAGCCAGACCAGAATCGCACGCAGGCGCTCGAAGAACTCGGCTGCGTCCGCGGCGGATCGCAGGTCGGGCTCGGTCACGATTTCAACGAGCGGCGTGCCGGCACGATTGAAATCGACGTAGGTCTTGCGGTCGGAGTCGCCGAAGCCTTCGTGCAGCGACTTGCCGGCGTCCTCCTCCATGTGCACGCGCGTGATGCGGATCCGACGTGGGCCGTCTGGGCCCGCCACGTCGACCGAGCCCTCGACTGCGATCGGCTGGTCGTACTGCGAGATCTGGTAGCCCTTCGGCAGATCCGGATAGAAGTAGTTCTTCCGCGCGAAAACCGACGTCGGGTTGATGCGGCAGCCGAGCGCGAGCCCGGCGCGAACCGCCAGATCGACGGCCGCGGCGTTCAGCACGGGCAGCACGCCAGGGAATCCGAGGCAGACCGGACACACGTTGGTGTTCGGCGGGGCGCCGAACGAGGTGCTGCACCCGCAGAAGATCTTCGTCGCCGTGCGGAGCTGCGCGTGGATTTCGAGCCCGATGACCGGCTCGAACGTCACAGCCTGGGCCCCGCCGCCACCACCTCCCGCGAGACACCGGACTCGAAGCTCGCGAAGTTGTCCACGAACATGCGCGCCAGCTTGGCGGCCTGCGCGTCGTAGGCGCTCGCGTCGGCCCAGGTCCCCCGCGGCGCCAGCACCTCCGCCGGCACGTCCGGGCAGGACGTGGGCACGTCGAGATTGAAGACCGGGTCCGTTTCGTAGCGCACGCCGTCGAGCGCACCGGACAGCGCCGCGCGAATCATCGCGCGCGTGAAGCGGATGCGCATGCGCGTGCCGATGCCGTATGGTCCGCCGGTCCATCCGGTGTTCACGAGCCAGACTCGCGCCTGGTGACGCGCGATCCGCTGGCCGAGCATCTCCGCATAGCGGCTCGGCGCCAGCGGCAGGAACGGCGCGCCGAAACACGTGCTGAACGTCGCTTTCGGCTCGGTCACGCCCTTCTCCGTCCCTGCGACCTTCGCGGTGTACCCGGAGAGGAAGTGATACATCGCCCCGGCCGGCGAGAGCCGCGCGATGGGCGGCAGGACGCCGAACGCGTCGGCCGTGAGCATGACCACGTTGGTCGGATGCCCACCCTGCCCCGCTGGAACGGCGTTGCTGATGAACGAGATCGGATAGGCCGCCCGCGTGTTCTCGGTGAACTGGTCTGCGTCCAGATCGAGGCGGCGGGTATGCGGGTCGATCACCACGTTCTCCAGCACCGTCCCGAAGCGGCGCGTCGTCGCATAGATCTCCGGCTCGGCTTCCGCGGACAGCCGGATCGTCTTCGCGTAGCAGCCCCCCTCGAAGTTGAACACGCCCTCGTCGCTCCAGCCGTGCTCGTCGTCGCCGATGAGGTTCCGCTCGGGATCGCTCGAGAGCGTCGTCTTGCCCGTGCCCGAGAGCCCGAAGAAGAGCGCGACGTCGCCAATCGCGCCGATGTTCGCCGAGCAGTGCATGGACAGGACGCCGCGCAGAGGAAGGAGGTAGTTCAGCGTGCTGAAGACCGACTTCTTGATCTCGCCCGCGTAGCTGGTGCCGCCGATGAGCACCAGGCGTTTCGCCAGGTGGAGCGCGACCACCACTTCCGAATTGGTGCCGTGGCGAGCCGGGTCGGCGCGGAACGACGGCGCGTCGATGACCGTCAGCTCGGGGCGGTGCTCGCTCACATCGTCCTGAATGAAGAGATTGCGGGCGAAGAGGCTGTGCCAGGCGTATTCGGTGACCACCCTGATGGGCAGGCGGTGGCGCGCGTCGGCGCCAGCGTAGCAGTCCTGCACGAACAGCTCGGCGCCGCGCAGCGAGGCGAGCATGTCCTGATGGAGTCGATCGAAGTGCACCTCGTCCATCGGTCGGTTCGGGCCGCCCCACGCGATGTGCGCCTCGCTCGACGGCTCGCGGACGATGAACTTGTCATTCGGTGAACGGCCGGTGTGATGGCCCGTCCGGCACACCAACGGCCCTTCGGCACTCAGCAGCCCCTCTTCGCGCCGGACGGCGTGCTCGTAGAGCACGGCTTCGGAGAGATTCCAGTGCGGCCGGGCCTCTTGGATCCCCTCGGAATCGAGCGCACGTTTTGGGTCGAGTGTCGAAGTCATCGCCAACTCCTAACGCACAGTCACGCTGAAACTTACACGGAAAACCGGCATCGTAGCCGCCCGTTCCGGCCGAAGTCAACAGGGGACCGCGCTTGCGGTAGACTGTAAATGCGCCGCCACCGCCGACGTAATTCACCATGAGTGATCACCAGAACGTGCGCCGCCAACGCCTGCAGGACGCCGCGGACCCCGGCGGGCCGGACCCAACCCCGGTCGATGTCCCCAAGGCCGAGCTGTCGGAGGACACGCGCCTGGCGGTCGACATCCGCCGCCTCGTCGAGCACGGGATGCTCGACCAAGCGCGTGACCGCTTCGCAGCGCTCGTTTCGGTTCAGCAGCGGCGCGCGCTCCGCATCGCCTACCAGTACCTTCGCGACGGTAGCGAAGCCGATGAAGCCGTGCAAGACGCCTTCGTCAAGGCGTTCAGCCATATCGCCTCGTATCGGGAAGCCTGGCCGTTCGAGGTCTGGTTCACCCGCATCCTCATCAACGGCTGTCTCGATCGCCGGAAGGCGCGGGCACGGCGCGAGCGCTGGATCGTGCCCTCCGACGAAGGTTTTCAGGATGCGTCCGCCACGGTCGGCGGGACGGCTCCACCCGATCCCGAAGCCCGGCTCCTGGCGCGGGAGCGCCGCGGCCGTCTCGCGGCGGCGATCGATCGGCTCGACGGTCGCCAGCGGACGGTGTTCATGCTCTGCCACTACGGTGACTGCACGCCACGCGAGGTCAGCGCGATGACGGGCATCAGCGAATCGACGGTTCGCGTGCATCTCTTTCGTGCCGCACGGAAGCTTCGGAGCATATTGGGAGGTCGGCTGTGATGGATTGCCGCATTCACCCGAGCGACGAGCGCCTGTTCGAGTGCTATTTCGCCTCCCGCTGCGGCGAGGCCGCGGACATCAGGGACGCGGAGCACCTCGCCGGATGCGGCGAGTGCGCGGCTCGCTATCGCGAGCTCACGGGCCTGATGACCGAGGTGAGGGCCGAGGCCGATGCGGAGGTGGACGAGCTGTTCCCGCTGGATCGGCTGCAGGACCAGCACGACCAGATCATGCAGCGGCTGGCGCACGTGCATCGGACGGCCCGGGTCATCGCCTTCCCCGCTTCCCAGGCGTCGGCGGCGGCGTCCGCGCCGTCCCGGATTCCGTCCCGCTGGCTGGCCGGCGCCGCAGCCGCCGGGCTGTTCATCGGCGTCGCCCTCGGCGGCTTCTTCGGCACGGGCACCTTCCGTGGCCAGCCCGAGGCGGCCACGCAGACCACAGCCGCTCCGGCGGCGAACACCGTCCCATCGCTCAGCGCCGCGGCCGATCTTCGCGACGATGATGCGTTCCTGATGGAGTTGGAGGCAGCCCTGGCGACCCCCAGCCCCCAACTGCGCGAATTGCAGTCATTCGAGGCGCTGACGCCGCACGTACGCGAAATCTCGGCCCGCGTGCGATAGGATCGTCGCTGGCCACTGTGGCCGCGTCCGGATGCCTTCACTCATCTTCCGCAAAGGCCTCGACCTCAGGGCCGCCGTTTCCGGGATTCTGGCCGAGAACTATCACAGCCAGGTCATCGAGCAGATCAAAGCGAACGACTATCGCTACGAGGCGGGCCGCCTGACCATCTACCTGGCGCGCGAGTTCGGCTTCTGCTACGGCGTCGATCGCGCGGTCGACTACGCCTATCAGACCCGGACGCGGTTCCCCGACCAGCGGGTCTTTCTCACGGGCGAGATCATCCACAACCCGCACGTCAACGAGAAGCTGCGCGCGATGGACGTCCGCTTCCTCAGCGACCCCGACCAGGCGATCGATCGGCTGCAGCCGGAGGACGTGGTGATCCTGCCGGCGTTCGGCGTCACCGTGACGCTGCTGCAGCAGCTCGACGCGCGCGGGTGCACGCTGGTCGACACGACCTGCGGCTCGGTGCTCAACGTCTGGAAGAACGTGCGCCGCTATACCGAAGGCGGTTACACCTCGGTGATCCACGGCAAGGTGTGGCACGAGGAGACGCAGGCGACCGCGTCGCAGGCGCTCGCCAGGGGCGGCGCCTATCTCGTGATCCTGAACCTCGACGAAGCCGAGGCGGTCTGCGAGCACATCCGCACCAACGGGGACGCTGGACGATTCCTGGAACGCTTCGGCAGTGCCGTGTCGCCCGGATTCGACCCGGCGCGCGACCTGAACCGGATCGGCCTCGCGAATCAGACCACGATGCTGATGAGCGAGTCGCTGACCATCGGCGAGATGCTGAAACAGGCGATGCAGGATCGATGGGGCGCCGACGCGCTGGCGGCCCACTACCAGGCGTTCGACACGATCTGCAGCGCCACGCAGGATCGGCAGGACGCCGTCGTCAACCTGCTTCGCGACGCCGACATCGACCTGATGATCGTCATCGGCGGGTACAACAGCAGCAATACGGCCAATCTCGCCCGGATCTGCGCGGCCGCCCGTCCGACCTACCACGTCGCCGATCCCCACTGCCTCGTGTCGGCCGACGAGATCCGGCACCGTCCGATCGGGTCCAAGGGCGAAATCTCGACGACCGGCTGGCTTCCGCGGTCCGGGCCCGTCGCCATCGGGTTGACCTCGGGCGCGTCCACTCCGGACAACCTGGTCGGCGCCACCGTCGCCACGCTCGAAGCGTTCTGCGCCTGAGCGCCCTCTGGCCATCGGGCCGACATCCGTTCCTGCAAGCCTCCCGTTCCTGAAGCCTCAGCCCGGTCGCCCGTCTCTGCGAAGTCTTTGCGACGGTCCGCCGGCGGCGATTACGCAAAAAAGCGTCGACCCGACTAAACAGAGCAGCGCCGGCCATCGTATTTCATCTCAGAGCAACCTTTCCGAATGGTGAGCATGATGAACGTCCCACGGCTGCGGCCGGTGCTGGCGGCCGCGCTATTGGCGCTGTCGGCCGCCGGCCCAGGGCTGGCGCAGGGGCAAGGTCCTTCCGTACTGCCAGCGCCGTCCTTCGCGTGGTGGAAGGCCGAGGCCTTCGTGAAGGACCTCGGTCTGACGGCCGACCAGTCCACCCGCATCGGCAAGATCTGGGAGACGACCAGGCCGGAGCTCCGGCAAGAGTGGGACGAGCTGTCCCAGCTCGAGAAGAAGCTCTCCCAGATGCTGCAGAACGACGCGGACGAGGCGGTCCTCTCGCGGCAGATCGATCGCGTGGAGACGGCGCGGGCCAACGCCAGCAAGACGCGCACGCTCATGCTCGTCCAGATGCTGAAGGTGCTCACCCCGGCACAACGCACACGGTTCAACGAGCTGCACGCGCGTTGGCGGGACGAGCATCGTCGCGATCCCGACGCGGATCGCAACCGGCGCCGCTGATACGCCTACTCCCGTCATCGCCTGCAGTCGAAGCAAGGAACAGTTGGAATGAGACGCTACACACTCCTGGTCGTGCTCCTCGCGACCGCCGCGCTTGGTTCGCGTGAGGCGCTGGCCCAGAAGATCACCGACGAACACATTCAAGAGCTCGTGCGGGCGGCGGCGATGCGCGCCGGCGTGCCCGCGACTCAGCCGGCGTCGGCCTCCCAGGCGCCGGCGGCGGCGGACCAGGGTACGCTCGCGCTCACCCTGGACGCGGCGGTCGAGCTGGCGCTCGACCGGAACCTGGACATCGCCGTTCAGCGCCTGAACCCGGCGACGTTCGACTTCTCGGTCGCGAGCCTCCGCTCGAACTACAGGCCGACGCTCTCCACGCAGATCAATCATCAGTCGCTCACCAATCCCTCGACGCAGACGATCTCGGGTGCCGCGGCCGGCAGCGGCATCGTCGTCGGTTCGTCGGTGTTCAACGGCGGCGTCGCGCAGAGCCTGCCGTGGGGCGGCGGGAACCTGCAGGTCACGCTCAACAACAACAAGCAGACGACGACGAGCCTCACGGCCGTCTTCAATCCGACCTACAACACCAACTGGGCAGCGCAGTTCACCCAGCCGCTCCTGCGGAACTTTCGCATCGACAATACGCGCCAGCAGCTTGTCGTCACCAGGCTGAACCAGGACATCAGCGAGATTCAGCTGCAGGCCGCGATCATCAACACCGTCTCGAACGTACGCAACGCGTACTGGGATCTGGTGTTCGCAAAGCAGTCGGTCGACGTCGCCAAGCGCTCGGTCGATCTGGCCGAGCAGCTCGTGAGCGACAACCGGACGCGCGTCGAGATCGGCACGATGGCGCCGATCGACGTGGTCCAGGCGCAGGCGCAGGCCGCCACCCAGCGGCAGAATCTCGCCCTGGCCCAGGGCACCCGCCGGACGAGCGAGCTTACGCTGAAGCGGCTCATCGTCGGCGGAACGGAAGATCCGAACTGGAGCCTGACGATCGATCCGGTCGACCAGCCCGAATTCGCCCCCGAGCCGATTGACGTCGCCGCGGCAGTGCGGCGGGCGCTCGAGAGCCGCACCGACCTCCAGCAGGCGCGCAAGAACCTGGAGGTGAACGACACGACGGTGCGGTACTTGCGCAACCAGGCGCTGCCGCAGATGGATCTGGTCGCGCGGTACGGACTCGTCGGCCTGGGCGGCACCCAGTTCATCACGTCGGGCAGCGGCGTCAACCGCCAGGTGCTCGGCACGATTCCTGGCGGGTACGGCGACGCGCTCAGCACGCTCTTCGGAAACAACTACCCGCAGTGGAACCTGCAGCTGAACGTCAGCTACCCGCTGGGGACGAGTGCCGCCGAAGCAAGCGTGGCGCGCGCGCGGGTCCAGCAGAACCAGGTCGCGGCGCAGCTGCGTCAGATCGAGCTGCAGATTGCCACCGACGTCACCACGGCCGCTACGCAGGTGCAGAACGCGGTCGAGCGCGTGCAGGCGGCACAGGCGGCGCGCGAGTTCGCCGAGCGGCAGCTCGAAGCCGAGCAGAGCAAGTTCGAGGTCGGCATGTCGACCAACTACTTCGTCGTGCAGTTCCAGCGCGACCTCGCCACTGCGCAGAACAACGAACTGCAGGCCGTGTTGGCCTACCGGCGATCGCTCGTCGAGCTCGAGCGCTTGCAGCAGACCTCATTGAGCTCGTCCAACATCACGATCGTGAGTTCGTCAACGGTGCCGGGAGCCATACGACTACCATGAAGCGCGCGATTATCTTTGGCGTCATCCTCGCGGCTGCCGCCGGCGGCTACTACTACTACACGGGGCAGAGCGGCACCGAGGCGGGGACATCCGCCTCCGGTGGGGCTGGCGGCGCACGTCCCCAGGCTCGGGCGGGCGGCGGGGGCTTTGGCGGCTTCGGCGCGGGTCCACGTCTCCCGATGACTGTCGAACTGACGCGGGTCGCGCGGGCCGACATGTCGGAGAGCTTGGCCGTGGTCGGCAATCTCATCGGCCTGGCAACGGTCGAAACCGTCCCGAAGATCAGCGGGCGTCTGGAGACGGTCTACGTGCGGCTGGGCGATCAGGTCACGCGCGGACAGCGGCTCGCCAAGATCGAGGATCAGGAGATCTCCGAGCAGGTCAAGCAGGCGCAGGCCGCCTTCGACGTGGCGGCGGCGACGATTCGGCAGCGCGAGGCGGACCTGAAGCTGGCGCAGACCAACCTCGACCGCTCGCGCAACCTCTTCGAGCGCGAGCTGATTCCGCGGCAGACCTACGACGACACCGACGCGCGCTATCAGGCGGCCGTCGCCCAGCTCGATCTCGCGCGCGCGCAGCACGCGCAGGCACGGGCGCGGCTCGATGAGCTGAACATCAACCTCGCGAACACCCTGATCGTGTCGCCCGTGAGCGGGTTCATCGGCAAGCGCGCACTCGACCCGGGCGCGTGGGTGACGCCGAGCTCCGCATTCCTGTCGGTGGTCGACGTCAGCGTCGTCCGCATGGTGGCGAACATCGTCGAGAAGGACCTCGGGCGGATCGCGCAGGGAATGACCGCGAGCGTCTCCGTGGATGCGTTCCCCGGCCAGACGTTTCCGGGGCGGATCGCTCACGTGGCGCCCGTCCTGGACCCGGCAACCCGAACGGCGCAAGTCGAAGTGGATATCAAGAACGAGGACTTCCGGCTGAAGCCCGGGATGTATGCGCGTGTCGACTTCGTCGTCGACAAGCGTGACGGCGTGCTGGTCGTGCCCGCCAACGCGATCGTCGATGTCGGCGGCCGCAAGGGCGTGTTCCTTCCCGATGAAGGGGACGTCGCGAAGTTCCAGCCGGTGACGCTCGGTATGGTGCAGCCCGACCGCGTGGAGATCACCGGCGGCCTGGCCGAGGGCACGCAGGTGGTGACGACCGGAGCGGCGGCCTTGCGCGAAGGCGATCGCATCGTGCTGTTGGGACAAGGCGGGCGCGGAGCTCAGGGCGAGGCCGGTCGTGCCGGCGGCGGACGCCGCGGCGGCGCGCCAGGCGGATCGCCGGCGGGGGGACCCGCGGGTCAGCGCGGCGGCGCCCCCATCGGCGGCGGCGCCCCGATCACGGGCGGCCCGGCGAACAGCCCGGGCCGAGCGGCGCAGTGAGCGATAGGAACTCGAGCATCGTCGGTCAGGAGCAGGCATGAGCATTCCGCGTTTCGCCATCGAGCGCCCGGTCATGATGAGCATGATCAGCGCGATCATCGTTCTCATCGGCGGCATCTCGCTGTCGCGGCTGCCGGTCGACCTGTTGCCCGACATCACGCGCCCGACGATCAACGTGCGCGTGAACTACACGGGCGTCGGGCCGCTCGAGATGGAGGAGCTCGTCGTCCGGCCCCTGGAGCAGCAGCTGAGCGCGGTGACCGGGCTCGACCAGCTGAACTCCACGGCGAACGAAGGCAACGCCAACATCCAGCTGAACTTCCTGTGGGGAACGGACCTGGCGGAGGCGACCGACGAGATCCGCACGCGCATCGACCGCGTGCGGCCGCGCTTGCCGGAGGACATCGAACCGCCGATCGTGCAGAAGTTCGACTCGAACGCCGCGCCGATCATGGGGCTCGCGCTCGAGAGCACCGACGGCACGCTCGACCGCGTGGGGCTCCGCGAGCTCGCCGAAAACGTGCTGTCGCAGCGGCTCGAACGCGTGGCTGGCGTAGCGGCGGTCACGGTGAACGGCGGCCTGCGGCGTCAGATCCACGTCGATCTCTCGCGCGAGAAGATCACCGCGCTCGATCTGTCGGTGGATCGCGTTGTCACCGTCCTGCGCAACGAGAACCAGAACATCCCCATCGGCGAGGTGTATCAGGGCGATCGCGCGCTGCTGCTGCGCAGCCAGGGGCAGTACCAGACGATCGACGAAATCGCCAACACCGTGGTGCTGACCAAGGGCGGCGTGCCGGTGTACGTCCGCGACATCGCCGATGTCGTCGACTCGACCGAAGACGTGCGATCCATCCTGCGGATCAACGGCCGGCCGGGCGTCCGCCTGTCGATCACCAAGCAGTCGGGCACCAATACCGTCGAGATCGCGAGCGGCATTCGCGCCGAGATCGACCGCATCAACCGCGAGGTGCCCGGCGTCCGCCTGTCGCTGCTCGACGACAGCGCCAAGTTCATCGAGCGCTCGATTTCCGCAGTGAAGGAGCACGTGGTCGTCGGATCGGTGCTCGTCGTCCTCATCATCTTCCTGTTCCTGCGGAACTTCCGCTCGACGCTCATCGTCTGCACGTCGATTCCGATTTCAGTGGTCGGCACCTTCGCGCTGCTCTACTTCGGCGGCTTCACGCTGAACACGATGACCTTCGGCGGTCTGGCGCTCGGCGTCGGCATGATCGTGGACGCTGCGATCGTCGTGCTGGAGAACTCGTTCCGGCACATGGAGCATCACGGCAAGGATCGGATGCAGGCGGCGATCGACGGGAGCGAGGAAGTCTGGTCCGCGATTCTGGCGTCGATCCTCACGCACATCGCGGTGTTCGTGCCGCTGCTCTTCCTCGACGGCGTGTCGAGCATCCTGTTCCGGCAGCTCTCGTTCGTCGTGGTGTTCTCGCTCCTGATGTCGCTCTTCGTCGCGATTACCCTCGTACCGGTGCTCTGCTCCCGGCTGCTGGTGCTTCCGCCGCCCGTCGAGCAACGGCGCGGGATCGGCGGACGGCTCTACAACATGAGCGAGAGCTTCCTCGAGGGAATGGACAACGGGTACCGGAAGCTGCTGCACCTGGCGCTGGCGCACCGCCCGACCGTGATCGGCCTGGCGGCGGTGTCGGTCGTCATCGCGGTGATGATTCTGCAGACGCTGCCGACCGAGCTCTCCTCTCAGACTGACGAAGGCCAGGTGCAGATCATCGCGGATCTGCCGCAGGGCACGCGCATCGAGGTCACCGACCCGGTGCTCCAGCGGATCGAGGCGGCGATCGGCCAGTTCGTGCCGGAGGCGACCGACGTCATCACGAGCGCGGGCGGTGCGGGCTTCGGGCCCTTCATTCAGAACACGAACCGGGGCAACATCCAGGTGCTCCTCAAGCCGAAGGACGAGCGCACCAGGAGCAGCGAGCAGATCGCCTTCGACTTGCGGCGTCAGCTCGCGGGCATTCCCGGCGTCGCGATTCGCGCCAGCGCCGCGGGCGGCAACAACCAGCTGAATCGCTTCCTGTCTGGCGGCAGCACGGCCGGCGGGCGTCTCACGCTCGAGATCCGCGGCGAGAATCTGGACCAGGCGTACAAGCTCGCCGTTGCCACGAAGGATCTCCTGACCACGGTTCCCGGAGTCGCCGATCCGACGCTCGGACGTGACGAGGGTCGTCCCGAGCTCGCCGTCCGCATCGACCGCGACAAGGCGGCGCTGCTGGGCGTAAGCGCGACCGCGGTCGCCAATACGATCCGCACCAACGTCGCCGGCACGCAGGCCGCCATGTTCCGGCAGGCAGGGCTCGAGTATCCGATCGTCGTCCGGCTCAAAGAGGATCAGCGCCAGGCGGTCGCCGACGTGAACGACGTGCTGATCAGCATGCCGCAGGGCCTGGTGATTCCGGCCAAGAGCCTGATGCGCGTGGAAGACGCCGTGGGCCCGACGCAGATCCAGCGCAAGAACCAGCAGCGGATCGCGTATGTCGGCGCCGAGCCGGAGACCACGCTGAGCGAGGCGGTCACAGCCATTCAGGAACGGCTGCCGGAGCTTCGGCCGCTGATGCCCGAAAACTTCTCCATCGGCTTCGGCGCGGAAGTCGAGCAGCAGGCCCAGGCGTTCAACCAGCTGCGCACGGTGTTGCTGCTCGCACTGGTCCTCGTCTACGCCGTCATGGCGTCGCAGTACGAGTCGCTGCGAGACCCGTTCATCATCATGTTTTCGGTGCCCACGGCCGCAATCGGCGTCGTGCTCTCGCTCAAGCTCACCGGCACCGCATTCAACATGCAGGCCTACATCGGCATCATCATGCTCGCCGGCATCGTCGTCAGTAACGGGATCCTGCTGGTGGACTACACGAACGTGCTGCGCCGGCGCGACGGTCTGCCGCTGCGCGAAGCGGTCGAGACGGCCGGCCGCACACGTCTGCGCCCGATTCTGATGACCTCGATCGCCACGGCGCTCGGCCTCGTGCCGATGGCCAGCGGTATCGGCGAAGGCAGCGAGCTCCAGGTCCCACTGGCCCGCGTGGTGGTCGGCGGCCTGACGACGTCGCTCCTGATCACGCTCGTCCTCGTCCCGACGGTCTACACCCTGTTCGAAGAGGGCGTTCGTAATCCGTTCCGGCGGTCGAAGAAGCTCGAAGTCGCCGAGGCGCAGACCGGCGCGGATGTGTGATCCCATGGGGACGTGAATCGTGAGAAGGGCGCTCGTCTCGCTCGTCGTGCTCGCGCTCGCAGGCGCCGGCGGGTACGCGTACTACCGCTACCGTCAGCGCCCGCAGCCGCCGGCCATCACGACGGCGGTCGTCACGCGCGGTGACGTGGTCGAGACCGTCGGAGCCGCCGGAACGCTGCAGGCGGTCACGACCGTCCAGGTCGGGACGCAGGTCTCCGGCACGGTCCAGGAGCTCTACGCCGACTTCAACTCGATCGTCACGAAGGGCCAGGTCCTCGCACGCCTGGACCCGTCGCTCTTCCAGACCCAGATCGAACAGGCGCGCGCGAACTTGATTCGCGCGCAGGCCGAGCTCGACGGCCTACGCGTCGCTCTCGCCGACGCGCAGACCAAGCTCACGCGCGCACGGGAGCTCTCGGCCAGGCAGCTGATTCCGCGTACCGACCTGGAGACCGCCGAGGTGAACGTCCGGGCCGCGGAAGCCCAGATCCGTTCCGCGGAAGCCCAGGTCACCCAGGCACAGGCCTCGCTGAACCAGAACCAGGTGAACCTCGCGCACACGGTCATCCGGTCGCCCATCGACGGACTGGTGATCTCGCGCAGCGTCGATGTCGGTCAGACCGTCGCGGCCAGCATGCAGACGCCCACCCTGTTCGTGCTCGCCGCAGACCTCACGAAGATGCAGGTGGTCGCGAGCCTCGACGAGTCCGACGTCGGGCGGATTCGACCGAAACAGCCCGTGACCTTCCGGGTGGACGCCTATCCGAACGAGTCGTTCCGCGGCATCGTGTCTCAGGTCCGGCTCGAACCGAAGGTCCTGCAGAACGTCGTGACCTACGCAACGGTCATCGACGTGCCGAACGACAACCTCAGGCTGAAGCCCGGAATGACGGCCACCGTGAGCGTCGAGATCGCTCGCGCGACCGACGTCCTTCGAGTGCCGAACAGCGCGCTTCGCTTTCGGCCCACGAGCGAGATGTTCGCGGCGCTCGGGCAGCCCGTACCGGAGCCACTGGCAGGGCGCGGCGAGGCAGCCGGCTTCCCGCCTCGCGCCGCCGCACCCCAGCCGACGGCTCCCATCGCCGGCAACGCTGCCGCCGGAAGCGCCGCGGCAGCGCCCGCCCGTGATGCGGGGCGAGGTCGACCCGCGGGCGAAGCGTCCGGCGCGGGCCAGCCGGGCGGCGGCCGTTTCGGACAGCGTTTCGAAGGGATGTCGGACGAGCAACGCGCCGCCGCCCTCGATCGCATGCGCGCGCGCGGCTTCGACCCGACCGCTACAGGCGACGGCAACGGCGCACCGAGACGACGCAGGCGCGAAACTGCCGCTGACGGATCCGCTCCGGTTTTCGCCAGCAGCAAGAACCCCGCGGCGGCGCCGGCCAACGCCCCGGCGTTGACGTCGAGCGGCGCGACGACGGTCGACGCGCTGTTCGCTCCACTGGCCCGCGTCGAGAGCGTGGGGCGCGCCTGGCGTCTCACCGACGGACAGCTGCAGCCCGTGCGCCTGCGGCTCGGCATTTCCGATGGTCAGACCACCGAACTGATCGAGGGCGCGCTCACAGACGGTGCCGAGCTCGTCACGAACATCGTGATCGCCGGCCAGACCACCCGCCCGGCCGCCACGACGCCGTCGCCGTTCGGACAACCGGGCCGCGGCGGGTTCGGCGGCTTCGGGGGCCGCGGCGGCCGCTGATCTGCTGGAGCCGTTGCGTGTCCCCCTTCATGACGCTCCGCATCGCGCTGAAGGCGCTCGGACGCAACAAGATGCGCACGGGCCTGACGATGCTCGGCATGATCATCGGCGTCGCGGCGGTGATCTCGCTCGTGGCGCTGGGCAGCGGCGCACAGGCGATGATCGAGGAACAGATCCGGGGCGCCGGTACCAACATGATCACCGTGAACGCCGGCAATTTCTCGCAAGGAGGCGTGCGCGGCGGCGCCGGGACGTCGAGCCGCCTCACGATCGAGGATGCGCAGGCGATCCGGCGCGAGGTCCCCGGCGCCCAGTACGTCGCACCCGGCGTGCTCACCCAGGCACAGGTCATCGCGGGCGCGTCCAACTGGTACACGCGCGTCCAGGGAACCGATGTCGACCTGCCGATCATCCGTGCGTGGCCGGTCGACTACGGCACGTTCTTCAGCCCGCAGGACGTGGAGAGCGCCGCGCGGGTCGCCGTGCTCGGCAAGTCGGTGAACGAGATCCTGTTCGGCAGCAGCTACGACTCGACCGGCACCATCATCCGCATCCGCGATCAGCCGTTCCGCATCGTCGGCGTCATGTCGGCCAAGGGACAGTCGGGGATGGGGCCGGACATGGACGATCAGATCCTCGTGCCCTACACGACCGTCATGAAGAAGATGCTCGGCGTGACCGCGTTGAGGGACATCACCGTCTCTGCTGAAACGGCGGAGGAGACGAGCGCGGTGGCAGACCAGATCGCGCTGCTGCTGCGCACGCGCCACCAAATCCTCCCGGGTCAGGACGACGATTTCACGATCCGCACCGCCGAGGAGATCGCCGACATCCGGACGCAGGCCATGGGGACGATGACCACCCTGCTGGCCGGTATCGCCGGCGTCTCGCTGATCGTCGGCGGGATCGGCATCATGAACATCATGCTGGTGTCGGTCACGGAGCGGACGCGTGAGATTGGCCTCCGCATGGCGGTCGGCGCGAAGAGCCGCGACGTCCTGCTTCAGTTCCTCGTCGAGGCGATCGCGCTCAGCCTGATCGGCGGAGGCATCGGCATCGCCGTCGGCTTCGGCATCGCCGACGGCATGACGCGCTGGATGTCCTGGCCAACCCGCGTGCCGCCCGACGCTGTCGGCATGGCATTCGGATTCGCGGCCGCCGTGGGGGTCTTCTTCGGCTTCTATCCGGCGCGGAAGGCGGCCCATCTGGATCCGATCAACGCGCTGCGCTTCGAATGAGCGAACCCGTTCCCGTCATCTCGACGCGAAATCTGGTCAAGACCTACACCGTCGGCGAAGTCGACGTCCGCGCCCTGCGCGGCGTGAACCTCGACGTGCAGCACGGCGAGTTCGTGACGGTCACCGGGCCGTCCGGGTCCGGCAAGTCGACGCTGATGCACATTCTGGGCTGTCTCGACCGGCCCACGTCGGGGCAGTACTTCCTGGACGGGGAGGACGTCTCGCGCATGTCGCGCGAACAGCTCGCCGACATCCGGAACCGGAAGATCGGCTTCGTCTTCCAGGGCTTCAACCTGCTCTCGCGCACGAGCGCGGCCGACAACGTGGAGCTCCCGCTGCTCTACAGCGGCGCCAAGCTGCGCACGGCAGAGCGGCGGCGCCGCGCCCTGGCGTCGCTCGAATCCGTCGGCCTCGCGGATCGCGCCGGGCACCATCCCAATCAGCTCTCGGGCGGACAGCAGCAGCGCGTCGCGATCGCCCGTGCCCTGGTGACGAGCCCGTCGATCCTCCTCGCCGACGAGCCGACCGGCAATCTCGACACGCGCACCAGCATCGAGGTGATGGGGATCTTCCAGCGTCTGAACCGGGAAAAGGGGCTCACGGTCCTGGTGATCACCCACGAACCGGACATCGCGGAGTACGGCACGCGCACGATCGGCTGTCGTGACGGCCTGATCGTGGCCGATCGCACGATCCTCAGCCGGCGTCTGGCCGAAGACGAGCTCGAGGCGTTGCCGGCCGAGTCCACGCCCTGAGGCGCGTTCAGCGGCTCTGCCTCATCCGCGCGCGCCGGCTCCGCTTCGATTCAGCCGCTGCAGCAGCGCCGAGACGCTCAGCCCGCTGACCGGGTCGATCAGCTCCGGCGCAATCTCCCGCAGCGGTTCGAGCACGAACCGACGTTCGCGAAATCTCGGATGCGGGATCGTCAGCCTCGGATGATCGAGACGCTCCTGGCCGAACAGGATGAGGTCGAGATCGAGCGTTCGCGGCGCATTCGGGAACGGGCGCACGCGCCCGCGGGCCGCCTCGATCCTCAGGAGCTCATCCAGCACATCCAAGGGAGCCAGCCGGCAGCCGCCCACCGCTGCCGCATTGAGGTACAGCGGCTGGTCGGCGGTGCCGCCCTCGGGCAACGTTTCGTGAAAGCTGGAGAAGCGCGGGGCGTCGAGCAGGAGACCGATGTGCTCGATCGCGAACTCCAAGTGGGTCCGGCGATCGCCGAGGTTGGATCCCAGGGCGATCGCGACGACTGTGGCGCTATTCAACCCAGCGGGTGGGCAGCACCTCTCCGACCAGCTCGCCGACGTCCGCGGTGCGGCGCCCGAGAAGGTCGGTCCGGCCGGCCAGCGCCTGTTCGAAGAAGCGCTTCTGCTCCACCGTCTCGCCGAGAATGACGCGGAGCATCCCCTGATGCCTGGCGTTGTTCATCGTGTCGACGCGTGGCGTCCAGCGGTCGATGAACGCCTGCGCGTCGCGGGCGTCCTCCTCGAAGAGCGTGTTCGCGCCGGAGCCGCGCTTGCCCCTGCCGGCTGGCTTGCGATCGGGCTCCGGTACATCGGCCGGCACCGTACCGCCAAGCTCGACGATGGCGCGCCCGACCCAGGCGAGCTGGGTATCCTCGCGATTGATGATGTACTGATACGTGTTGTTCGCGTCGTACTGCGCGACGTAGCGGGCCGCAGCCTGATGGCGCAGCACCGAATCGAGCTTGTCGCGATAGAACTCCTGGAGCAGCGGCAGCAGGTCGGTCACGAGTTCTGCTTCTCCTTGCACGTGATGCAGACGCGCGTCCAGGGAATGGCGTTCAGCCGCGCCGGCGCGATCGGCTCGCCGCAGTCCCGGCAGACCCCGTAGGTCCCATTGTCGATGCGCTTCAGCGCTTCTTCGATGGCCTGGAGAATCTTCGCATCCGTCTGCTTCAGCTTCAGCTGGATGTGGACTTCGTTGTTCCCGCTCGCCTGGTCGGCCATGTCGCCCTGGCGCGTGTTGTTCTCCATGGAGGCCTGCAGCGGCTTGATGCCACCAGTCCCGAGAATCTCGGTACGCTTCCGAAGGAGGGCGTCTTTGTACACCTGCACGTCCATCGTCTTCTGAAACTCCTGCACCATGCGTTGCCCACCTGGGGCGCTGTAAACCCAAATCATAACACTTCGGCCGGGCTCAGCGGAGGAACGCGTAGCGCAGCACGAAGAGCGCGGCGAACACGGCGAGCAGGCCGTGCACCTCGCGCCGCCGCCCGGCCACGAGCTTGAGCAGCACGTAGGAAACGACGCCGAACGCGACGCCCTCGGTGATGCTGACCGCCAGCGGCATCATGATCAACGTGAGGAACGCCGGAATGGCTTCGGTGGGATCCTCCCAATCGACGTGCCGCAGGCCGCCCATCATCATCGTGCCGACCAGGACCAGCGGCGCGGCGATGGTCGGGTACAGCGTGCTCCCCCCCACCGCATAGCCCCCTCCGATCATCCGCACCAACGGATAGGTGAAGAGCG